>NZ_JAKFCM010000103.1:0-2207 GCF_036676645.1 Ramlibacter sp. | reverse complement strand
AAGATGAAGTACGGCGAGCCCGAGTCGGTCGCGTTCACCGAGCAGGTGAGCCGCGAGATGGCCGTCGCCGGCTGGGAAGTGGCGCTGACGCTGGGCAAGGAAAAGGGCCCGGCGCCGATCATGGACGAGGAGTTCAAGGTCACCGCCGAGATGCTGCGCAAGCGCCCGGAGATGAAGAAGGACGGCTGGAAGGTCGGCCAGAAGATCAAGGGCCGGCAGCTGCACGCCCAGTACTCGCGCTACATGCAGCGCCTGGCGACGGTGGCCCCGGAGCTGGTCGGCGAGCTGGCCGAACACGGCGCCCGCTTCACCCACCACAGCTCGATCGCCCCGACCGGCACGATCAGCCTGAGCCTGGCCAACAACGCCAGCAACGGCATCGAGCCGTCGTTCGCGCACCACTACAGCCGCAACGTGATCCGCGAAGGCAAGAAGTCCAAGGAAAAGGTCGAGGTCTTCAGCTTCGAGCTGCTGGCCTACCGCACCCTGGTGAACCCGGCGGCGATGCCGTTCGCGACCGAGGGTTCGACCCAGCTGCCGGACTACTTCATCTCGGCCGACGACATCACCCCCAAGGCGCACGTCGACATCCAGGCCGCCAGCCAGAAGTGGGTCGACAGCTCCATCTCCAAGACCGCGAACGTCCCGACGGACTACCCGTACGAGGACTTCAAGGACATCTACATGTACGCCCACAAGATGGGGCTGAAGGGCTGCACGACCTTCCGCTTCAACCCGGCCGCCTTCCAGGGCGTGCTGGTCAAGGAGGCGGACCTGGAGAACACCACGTACCGCTTCGAGCTCGAGGACGGCACCGTCGTCGAGGCGCGCGGCAACGAGGAAATCGAGTACGACGGCGAGCTGCACTCGGCCGCCAACCTGTTCGACGCGTTGAAGGAAGGCTACTACGGGAAGTTCTGATCCATCGGCCCCCTGGGGCGTGCCGGCCGCCGCGGAGGCGGCCGCCGCCATCACGGGAGATTCAGAAAAATTCGCGCTAAGTTAGGCCCGCGGCAATCGCCGCGTTTTCCAGACGAGGAGAGCGGTAATGAGCAATGGCAATGGTGTGACGGCGGCGATTTCCAGCGCCGCGGAAACGGTGGGCGAAAAAGCCTCCGAAGTCGGCAGCGTGATCGCGGGCGGCGCCAACATGGCCGTCGCGGCGGCCAAGAAGCAGGTCAAGCGCGCCAGCAAGACCGGCGCGGGCAAGGCCGTGTCGAAGGCGGCGGCGAGCGCCGGCAAGGCGGTCGCGGCCGCGGCCGAGGCGGTCGGGCTGAAGAAGAAGACGCCGGCCCGCAAGAAGGCCGCCGCCAAGAAGCCGGCGACCAAGAAGGCGCGCAGCGCGGCCGCCAAGAAGGGTGCCAACACCCGCGCCGCCAAGAAGGCCGTCAAGGCCGTCAAGAAGACGGTCGCCAAGACCAAGCGCACGGTGACCAAGGCCGTGAAGACGGCCAAGCGTTCGGTCGCGGCCAAGAAGGGCGCTGCCACCCGCGCGGTCAAGAAGGCCAAGCGTTCGGTCGCCGCCAAGAAGGGCGCCACGACCCGCAAGGCCGCCACGGCCAAGCGCTCGGCTGCCGCCAAGAAGGGCGCCGCCAAGCGCGCGACGAAGAAGACCGCGGCCCGCAAGGCCCCCGCGAAGAAGTCGGCCGCCCGCAAGGCTCCGGCGAAGAAGGCTCCGGCAAAGAAGGCCGCGGCCCGCAAGACGACCGCCCGAAAGGTTGCACGGAAGCGTTAAGACCGAAGGCTGTCCCGATTGTCGTACCCGTCCCCCCGCCCGCGCGGCGGGGGGCTCCGGGCACGGTCCCCCCTGAAGCGGCACGCACAGACAAAGCACCGATGGCCATCAAGATCAGCAAGAAAATCAAGGGTTACAGCGTCCAGAAGCCGGAAGACGCGAAGCGCGAGGCGTCCGTCGCCAGCATCGCGCCCGTCGCGGTGGCCGTGCCCGAATCCAACATCGTGCAGATGCACGAGAAGGTCGAGCGCCCGGAAGTGCTGATCGGCTCCACCTACAAGATCAAGTCGCCGCTGGTCGAACACGCGATGTACGTGACGATCAACGACATCGTCCTCAACCAGGGCAGCGAGCACGAGCTGCGGCGCCCGTTCGAGGTCTTCATCAATTCCAAGAACATGGACCACTTCCAGTGGATCGTGGCCCTGACGCGCATCATGAGCGCGGTGTTCCGCAAGGGCGGCGACGTCAC
>NZ_JAKFCM010000102.1:0-1806 GCF_036676645.1 Ramlibacter sp. | reverse complement strand
GCCGCCAGCGTGAACCTGGCCACCGAGTCGGCGCGCGTCACCCTGAGCGGTGCGCAGGACGCCGAGACCGTGGCGCGCATCCGCCGCGCGGTGCGCGACGCGGGCTACGAGCCGCGCGCCCTGGAGGCCATGGACGACGGCGTCGGTGAGCGCTGGATGGGCATTCCGCTGGACCTGCTGCCGGTGCTCGCGGGCCTGTTGCTCTCGGCGCCGCTGGCCCTGCCCATGGTGGGCGACCTGTTTGGCCGGCACTGGATGCTGCCCTCGTGGGTGCAGTTCGCGCTGGCCACGCCGGTGCAGTTCTGGCTGGGCGCGCGTTTCTACAAGGTCGGCTGGCACGCGCTCAAGGCGCTCACCGGCAACATGGAGCTGCTGGTGGCCATTGGCACCACGGCGGGCTGGGCGCTGTCCACCTGGCTGTGGTGGCGCGCCGAGCCGGGCGAGATGGTGCACCTGTATTACGAGGCCTCGGCGGTGGTGATCACCCTGGTGCTGCTGGGCAAATGGCTCGAAGCGCGCGCCAAGCGCCAGACCACGAGCGCGATCCGCGCGCTGCACGCGCTGCGCCCCGAGCGAGCGCACCTGTTACCCGACGGCATCCAGCGCACCGAGTTGACCGACGTGCCGGTGGAAGAGCTGCTGCCCGGCGACCTGATCCGCGTGTTGCCCGGCGAACGTTTCGCCGCCGACGGCGAGGTGCTGCTGGGCCATTCGCAGGCCGACGAATCCATGTTGACCGGCGAGGCCATGCCGGTGACCAAGGATGTGGGCGATTTCGTCACCGGCGGTTCGCTCAACGGCGAAGGCTCGCTGGAGCTGCGGGTGCGCGCCGTGGGGGCGCAGAGCGTGCTGGCGCAGATCATCGCGCTGGTGCAGGACGCGCAGGCCGCCAAGGCGCCGGTGCAGCGCATGGTGGACCAGGTGGCGGCGGTGTTCGTGCCGGTGGTGCTGGTGATCGCGCTGGTCACGCTGGGCGGCTGGCTCTACGCCGGCGCGTCGGCGGAAGAGGCGCTGCTGCACGCGGTGGCGGTGCTGGTGATCGCCTGCCCCTGCGCGCTGGGCCTGGCCACGCCCGCGGCCATCATGGCCGGCACCGGCGTGGCGGCGCAGCACGGCATTCTGATCAAGGACGCGCAGGCGCTGGAGATCGCGCACCGCGTGGACACCGTGGCCTTCGACAAGACCGGCACGCTGACCGTGGGCCACCCGCGGCTTCGGGTGATCGAGGCGGCTGCGGGGGTGGACGAGCTGGCGGTGCTGCGGGCGGCCTCGGCCCTGCAGGCGCACAGCGCGCACCCGCTGGCCCGGGCCGTGCTGGAGGCCGCCGTGTCGCGGGGGCTGGTGGTGTCGCCCGACGCGGCGCAGGACGTGCAGGCGGTGGCCGGGCGCGGCAGTCGGGGCATGGTGCAGGGCGCGCCGCTGGCGCTGGGCAGCCTGCGCTGGATGGGCGAACTCGGCGCCAGCCTGGGCCCGCTGGCCGAGCGCGCGCAGGTGTTGCAGGCCGAAGGCGCCACGGTGTCGGTGCTCGCGGCGCAGGGCGACGGCGGCCCGGACGGCGCGAAGCTGTGGGCGCCGCTGGCCCTGCTGGCGTTCGCCGACGAACCCAAACCCGGCGCGGCCGCGGCGCTGGCCGGGCTGCGGGCGCAGGGCCTGCGCCTGTTCATGGTGTCCGGCGACAACCGGGGCGCGGCCCTGGCCATGGCCAAGACCCTGGGACTGCGGGCCGAGGCGGGCGAGGTGATTGCCGAGGTGCTGCCGGGCGACAAAGCGGCGGTGGTGCAGCGGCTCAAGCTGGGCGAGCGTGAA
>NZ_JAKFCM010000101.1:0-7109 GCF_036676645.1 Ramlibacter sp. | reverse complement strand
CACCGACGCGATTGCCAGTTGGCGTCGAGTGCGCCATCGGCTGGCGGAGCCGCCGCGCCGACGATCGCTGCAACGGGTCAGCATTCGAATTGCTTTAGGTTAGCGCTGATGGGCGTTCGCCGGAATGACATCTGTCGGCGTTCGCCGGGATGACCTGCCTGCGCGCCCCGGGATGACAGGCTAAAGTGAACCCTCTGCCGCTCCCATTTGCTCGTCTCTTCCTTTCTCTTCTTTCCTCTTCCTCCCCCGAAAGCCCCCCATGACCGCTCCCCAAACCATCGTCCTCGCCGGCGGCTGCTTCTGGTGCACCGAGGCGGTGTACGTGAAGGTGCGCGGCGTGACCGACGTCGAATCCGGCTACAGCAACGGCACGGCGCAGCGCCCCAGCTACGAGCAGGTCTGCAGCGGCAGCACCGGCCACGCCGAAGTCGTCAAGCTCACCTACGACCCGCAGCAGATCAGCACGCGCCAGATCCTCGAGATCTTCTTCGTGGTGCACGACCCCACCCAGCTCAACCGGCAGGGCAACGACACCGGCACCCAGTACCGCAGCGGCATCTACTTCACCACCGACGAGCAGCGCCAGGTCGCCGAGGACATGATCCGCGAGATGAGCCGGGACCATCTGTACGACCGGCCCATCGTCACCGAGGTCCAGCCACTGGCCAACTACTGGCCGGCCGAGGACTACCACCAGGACTTCTTCGAGAAGAACCCCTACCAGGGCTACTGCGTCGCCGTGGCCGCGCCCAAGGTGGCCAAGTTCCGCAAGACCTTCGCGGAACTGGTCAAGGATTAGGGATCCTGGCTTTCTCCCTCCCCCTCTGGGGGAGGGTCGGAGTGGGGGCACGCACGGCCGCCACTGCCCAGCGCCCGAGGCCCCATCCCGGACTTCCCCCGGAAGGAAAGGAGAACTACCTCCCATCCGGTGCTAGGCTCGCCCGCTTTGCACTCCTGGGGCACACATGGCATGGGTGATCCTCGTCGTCGCCGGCTTGTTCGAGGTCGGCTGGGCGATCGGCCTGAAATACACCGAGGGCTTCACGCGCCTGTGGCCCACCGTGGGCACGGTGGCCGCGATGACGATCAGCGTGGTGCTGCTGGGCTGGGCGATGCGCACGCTGCCGGTGGGCACTTCCTACGCGGTGTGGACCGGCATCGGCGCCATGGGCACGGTGATCCTGGGCATCGTCCTGTTCGGCGAGCCGGCCACCGTGGCGCGGCTGGTGTGCGTGGGGCTGATCCTGGCGGGGATCGTGGGGCTCAAACTGACGCACGGGTGAGTGCGTGCGCCATTCAGGCGCCCTTCGGTACGGCGTGCTCGCGTAGCCAGGTCGCAAACTCGGGTTCGCTGATCTCACCCGCTGCCGCCCTCGCTGGTTTCGGTGACGAAGACCGTCTGCCCCTTCTCCAGCTTGAGCTTGGCCAGCACTTCGGGCAGGATCACTCCGACCGAGTTGCCGATCTGGGTCAGTTTCAGCACATGCATGGCTGGCTCCTGGGGCAAGGTCATAACGTGCGTTATGCCCTGCGTGGTACGCAGGGTGGACTCATTCAGCCAATGCCCGCAGCACGGCTTTGCCCTTCTTCATGACGCCCCGCGGCGGCGCCAACTGCCCATGCTCGCGGCACTCGTGCCCGCCACTCTCCAACTCGTCCAGGATGGGGCAGTCCGGCCGCTCGTCGCCGTGGCAGCAGTCGACCAGGTGCTGCAGCGTGCGGCGCATCGCTTCCATCTCCTCCAGCTTGCGCGTCAGCTCCTCGACATGCCGGCTGGCGATGCGATGCACCTCGTGGCTGGAGCGGCGGCGGTTCTGCCACAGCTTGACCAGCTCGGCGATCTCGGCCATCGAGAAGCCCAGGTCGCGCGAGCGGCGGATGAAGCGCAGCGTGTGCACCTCGCGCTCGCCGTATTGGCGGTAGCCGGAGTCGGTGCGGTGCACCGCCGGCAGCAGCCCCAGCGACTCGTAGTGGCGCACCATCTTGGCCGACACGCCCGAGCGGCGCGCGGCCTCGCCGATGTTCCAGGGGCCCACGGAGGCGACGCGGTCGTTCATTTCAGTTCCTCCAGCGCGCTTTCATCGCGCTCCCTTCCAGCGGCGCAGCAGCAGCGCATTGGTCACCACGCTGACGCTGCTGAAGGCCATCGCGGCGCCGGCGATCACCGGGCTGAGCAGGCCGAAGGCGGCCAGCGGGATGCCGACCACGTTGTAGATGAAGGCCCAGAACAGGTTCTGCCGGATCTTCGAATAGGTGCGGCGCGAGATGTCGATCGCATCGGCCACCAGCGCCGGGTCGCCGCGCATCAGCGTGATGCCGGCCGCGTGCATGGCGACGTCGGTGCCGGTGGACATCGCGATGCCGACGTCGGCGGCAGCCAGCGCGGGCGCGTCGTTGATGCCGTCGCCCACCATCGCCACCGTGCCGCTGGCGGCCTTGAGCTCGCCGATGATGCGCGCCTTGTCCTGCGGCAGCACCTCGGCGCGCACGTCGTCCATGCCGAGTTGCTTCGCCACGGAGCCCGCCGCCCCGGCGTTGTCGCCGGACACCAGGGCGGTGCGCACGCCCTGGCGGTGCAGCAGCGCGACCGCGTCGGCGGCGCTGGCCTTGAGCGTGTCGCCGAAAGCCAGCAGGCCCAGCAGGCGAGGGGCGGCGCCCACTTCCACCAGCCACGACACGGTCTGGCCGGAGGACTGCGCCTGCGCCGCGGCGTCGGCCAGCGGCCCGGCCGCGATGCCCAGCTCGTTCAGCCAGCGGGTGCTGCCCAGGCGCAGCTCGCGCCCGTCGACCCGGCCGGCGATGCCGCGGCCGGCCACGGCCTGCACGCCCTCGGCGGCCGGCGGCGCGATCGATTGCTCCTGCGCGGCGTTCACCACCGCGCGCGCCAGCGGGTGCTCGCTGCCGGCCTGCAGCGCGGCGGCCAGGCGCAGCAGTTGCTCGCGCTCGATGCCGGCCGGTTCAGCCGCGACCAGGCGCGGCTTGCCCTCGGTCAGCGTGCCGGTCTTGTCGAAGGCGACCACGTCGACCTTGTGCGCCACCTCCAGCGCCTCGGCGTCCTTGATCAGGATGCCGCGCCGCGCCGCCACGCCGGTGCCGGCCATGATCGCCGCGGGCGTGGCCAGGCCCAGCGCACAGGGGCAGGCGATCACCAGCACCGCCACCGCGTTCAGGATGGCCGCCTCCCAGTTGCCGCTGGCCAGGCCCCAGCCCGCGAGCGTGAGCAGCGCCAGCACCAGCACCACCGGCACGAACACCGCGCTGACCTGGTCAACCAGCCGCTGGATCGGCGCCTTCTTCGCCTGCGCCGATTCGACCAGCCGCACGATGCGCGCCAGCGTGCTCTCGGCGCCCAGCGCGGTGGCCTTCACCAGCAGCAGGCCTTCGGCGTTGACCGAGCCGCCGGTGACGCGGTCGCCCGCGTGCTTGGCCACCGGCAGGCTCTCGCCGGTGATCATGGATTCGTCCAGGTGGCTGCTGCCCTCCAGCACTTCGCCGTCGGCCGGCACCCGCTCGCCGGGGCGCACCACCAGGCGGTCGCCCAGCGCGAGCTGCGCCACCGGCAGCTCGATTTCGCGTCCGTCGCGCTGCACGCGCGCCACGTCGGGGCGCAGCGCATGGAGCGCGCGGATCGCCGCGGTGGTCTGGCGCTTGGCGCGGCCTTCCAGCCACTTGCCCAGCAGCACCAGCGTGATCACCACCGCCGACGCTTCGAAGTACAGGTGCGACATGCCGCCGTGGCCGGCGTGGCTGAACAGCTGCCAGACGCTCAGGCCGTAGGCGGCCGAGGTGCCGATCGCCACCAGCAGGTCCATGTTGCCGCTGCCGGCGCGCACCGCGGCCCAGCCGGCGCGGTAGAAGCGCGCGCCCAGCCAGAACTGCACCGGGGTGGCCAGTGCCCATTGCAGCCAGCCCGGCAGCATCCAGTCGCTGCCGGTGGCCATGGGGACCATTTGTGCCACCAGCGGCAGCGACAGGATCGCCGCGGCGATCACCGGCCAGGCGCTGTGCAGCACGCTGTCGGTCGGCTCGGCGGGCGCTTCGTCCTCCTGCAGCACGTGGGCCTGGTAGCCGGCCTTCGCGACGGCGGCGGACAGCGTGGACACGTCGGTGCCGGGATCGAGCAGGCACACCTCGGCGGTTTCGGTGGCGAGGTTGACCTCGGCGGTGGCGACGCCGGGTACTTTCTTCAGGGCCTTCTCCACCCGGTTGACGCAGGAGGCGCAGGTCATGCCCTCGATCTGCAGCCGCACCGGCGGCGAGGAGGGTGGGAGGGGGAGGGTGGCGGTCGTCATGCAGGCAGTCTGAACCTTTCCATCATGGTAAGGTCAAGCGGGCTGGATTCAATGACCGGCTCAGGGTGGGGCGCCGGCCCGCCGGCCTTGGCCGACTTGCCGGCTCGCGGCTCGGGCGGCCTTGACCTTGCCACCGTGGCAAGCTCCAGAGTGGCGATTCGTTCCTACAGGAGTTCTCCATGCATGAATTCAAGCTGCCCGACATGAGCTGCGGCCACTGCGTCAAGGCCGTCACCGAGGCCGCGCACGAGGTCGACCCGCAAGCCCGAGTGCAGGTCGACCTGGACCGCAAGCGGGCCACGGTGGAGTCGACCCAGCCGAAGGAGAAGTTCGCCGCCGCGCTGGCGGAGGCGGGCTATCCGCCGGCTTGAGGCCGGGTCCCATTGCAGCCCAAAGGTGTCATTGCGGCCCAAAGGTGTCATTGCGGGCGTGACCCGCAATCCATCACCCGACTGTTGAACACCGCCGGCGCCATGCAGCCCGCAGGAGATGGATCCCGGCGTTCGCCGGGATGACAAGCCTGGCTGCGCCGGGATGACAAAGTCCCGTGTCATTGCGGGCGTGACCCGCAACCCATCACCCGACCGTTGAACACCGCCGGCGCCATGCAGCCCGCAGGAGATGGATCCCGGCGTTCGCCGGGATGACAAGCCTGGCTGCGCCGGGATGACAAAGTCCCGTGTCATTGCGGGCGTGACCCGCAATCCATCACCCGACCGTTGAACACCGCCGGCGCCATGCAGTCCGCAGGAGATGGATCCCGGCGTTCGCCAGGATGACAAAGTCAGGTGCCCTTGCGGGCCGCTCCAGGTCCTCACCCCGAAGGATGCCGAGAACGCACCGGCGCGCGAGCATCCGCCGGTGAACTACTACGTCTACCTGCTCGCCAACCGCCGCAACGGCGCGCTGTATGTCGGCGTCACCAGGGGCCTTGTGCGCCGCATGTACGAGCACCGCGAGGGCCTCGCGGATGGCTTCACCAGGCGCTACGGCATCAAGCGCCTGGTGTGGTTCGATTCCACCGGCGACGTCCTCGCCGCCATCGCCCGGGAAAAGCAGCTGAAGGACTGGAAGCGCGCCTGGAAGATCGAGCTGATCGAGCGCAGCAATCCGGACTGGCGCGACCTGTACCCCTCGATCCTGGGATAGTCCACGCGGCCCTGTCAGACCAGCGCCGCCGCCACGGTGATCGCGCCGCCGGCGGCCGCAGCAGCCAGGTAGCCGGCCGCCACGCGCCCGGCGAGAGCGCGGCCCCCGAGCGCAGCGGCCATGCCGGACTTCACCAGCATGTTCGCCACCGCCGCCAGCACGATCGCGGTCGCGGTGGCCTCGGCCGCGAGCGCGCCGCTGCCCAGCATCTGCACGCTGGAGATCACGATCGCGTCCACGTCCACGGCGCCGGAGACGAAAGCCACTGCGTACACCCCGCGGGTGCCCAGCAGGTCCTGCGCGGCGTGCACCAGCACCGAGACCACCCCCAGCGCCAGCGCGAAGCCGAAAGCCGTGCCCAGGTCGAACAGCTTGGCTTCGCCGGTGACCCGGCCGTCCTGCGCCGATGCGCGCCGCCACCACAGCAGCGCAGCGGCCGCGAAGCTCGCCACGCCCATGGCCACCAGCAGTCCGCCCAGCCGCAACGCGGTCCCCGCCTGCAGCAGCGTGACCACCACGGCCATGCGCAGGAACATCATCCCGTTGGCGGCGACCACGGCTGCGGCGGCCGCCCGGGCCAGGGCCGGCGTGGCGCCGGCCGAACGGGACAGGGCCAGCGTGGCGGCGGTGGACGACGCCAGTCCGCCCAGCAAGCCCACCCACAACAGGCCGTGCTGGACGCCTTGCCAGCGGCTGGCCGCATGCCCCAGCAGCGACAGCGCCGCGATGAAGATCACCGCCAGCCACAACTGGAAGGGATTGATGGCGTCGTAGGGGCCGAAGCCCTCGTTGGGCAGCAGCGGCAGGATGACGGCGCTGAGCACGCCGAGTTGCAGCACGGCATCGAGTTCGGCGGCCTGCATGCGGCGCAGGCCGCGGTGCAGCGGTCCCTTGAGGTCCAGCAGCAGCGCCACCAGCACGGCGGCGCCGACCGCGGGCAGCGGGTAGCCCTGGCCGGATGCGGCGCCGAGCACGAAGGTGACCAGCGCCGCGATCGCGGTCGTGATGCTCAGGCTGCCGGTGCTGGAGGCGGTGCGCTGCCACGAGATCACGAACAGCGCGCCGGTGGCCAGCAGGCCGGCGGCGATCGGCCCGGGCGAGCCCGGCCAGCCCCAGCCGAGCAGGCCGCCCAGGAGGCCGATCAATGCGAATGTGCGCAGGCCCGCCACGCGGCCGCCCTCCGGCCGATCGCGCGCCTGCCATCCGCGCTGCAGGCCCACCAGCAACCCGCTCGCCACCGCGCCCCCGACGGACTGGAGGGTAGGAAGCAGGTCGGAGGGGAGGTCGCTCATCGAGGTGGATTGCACCATGGAAGGTTGCAAATGGCGGCTATTGCACGTTGTCCCGGCGAACCGTCGCATGTCATCCCGGCGAACCGTTGTATGTCACCCCGGCGAACCGTCGTATGTCACCCCGGCGAACGCGGGATCCATCTCCCGTGGACTGCACGGCGCTGGCGGTGTTCAAGCGTCGGGTGATGGATTGCCCCGGATCAAGTCCGGGGCAGGCTCCGTCAAGCCCGCAATGACACAGGACTTTGTCATCCCGGCGAACGCCCATCAGCGCTAACCTAAAGCAATTCGAATGCTGACCCGTTGCAGCGATCGTCGGCGCGGCGGCTCCGCCAGCCGATGGCGCACTCGACGCCAACTGGCAATCGCGTCGGTG
>NZ_JAKFCM010000100.1:0-7797 GCF_036676645.1 Ramlibacter sp. | reverse complement strand
CTCACCTCCGCCCGAACACCTGCGCCCAGTAGATCCCGCCCTCGCTGCCGGCATTGACGGCATAGGCCACGCCCATCTCGTTGAAGCGCGGCTCCATGATGTTGGCGCAGTGCTCGGGACTGGCCAACCAGCCCTGCACGACCTGGCCGGCGGTGGTCTGGCCGGCCGCGATGTTCTCGCCGACGCTGCGCCAGCGGTAGCCGGTGCGGCCGACCCGGTCGGCCGGGGTGCTGCCGTCGCGCCCCTGGTGGTCCAGGTAGCCGTGGCGTGCCATCGAGTCCGCGTGCGCGGCCGCAGCCCGTCCGAGCAGGCCATGCAGGGCCAGCGGGGCGGCAGCGCCGAACGACTGGCTGCCACAGCGGCGCGGCTGCGCGCGCGCCTGGTTGACCAGTGCGAGCACGCGGCCCGCCACGTCGGGGGCCTGCGCCGCCGCAGGCGGGTCGAACGGCGCCGCGGCGATCACCCACCAGCCGCTTCCCGAGCGCTGGATGCCGACCTCGCGCAGCGAGGGATCGGCCAGCGCCCGGCAGTGCTGCGGCACCAGTGCCTGCACGGCGGCCTGGGGCGAACGGTAGCCGCGCAAGGTCCACTGGAAGCTGCGCTGCGCGCGATAGCCGCTGGCCTGCAGCGCTTCTTCCAGCCGAGCCCCGCGCGCAAGGCGGCGCGCAGCCTCTTCCAGCTGCGCCTGCGGGCGCAGCGCCGGCCCGGCGGCGCCGCATTGCTGGCGGGCCCGCTGCAGCGGCTGCAGCAGCGGCTCCGGTGCCGAGGCGGCGGCGGGCAGCCACGCAATGGCGAGGGCGGGCCAGTAGGCAAGCCGGCGCATGCTGTACGGCATACCTGCGCGCCGCCACCGCGGGGCGGAGCCCTCGCGTCCAGCCATTGTCCGGGCGTCAGCCCGAGATCACCAGCTGGTTGTCGACCGACTTCACCCCGTCGATGCTGCGGGCCAGCTCGCCGGCCTTGCGCCATTCCTTCATGCTCTTGACCTGGCCCTTGAGCTTGACGTTGCCCTGCAGGGTGTCGACGTTGATCTTCAGCGCGCTCAGTTCCGGGTCCGCCGCCAGCGCGGCCTTCAGCCGGGTGCCTATGGTGGCGTCGTCGACTGCCTGGCCCGCGGTGCGCGTGCCGCCGGCCCCCGGCTCGCCATACTGGAAGCCGGCACAGCCGGCCAGCGCCAATGCGGCCATCGGTGCGATCAGCAAGGTTTTCATTCGGGCTACTCCTTTCGCTGCGAAAGGCCCAATTTGCCGCCGGGCTGCGGGCGGCCCTGTAGGACTGGGCCGCGGCGGCGCGGCGATGGAATTCGCTTTGGCGCCTCGGTCATGGGCGCGTGGCGCGGCGGCAGTAGACTCGGCGGCGCCCATGCGAATCCTCGGCATCGACCCCGGCCTGCAGACCACCGGCTTCGGCGTGCTCGACGCCCAGGGACACGGGCTTCACTACGTCGCCAGCGGCACCATCACCACCACGCACCTGCCGCGCGGGGACCTGCCGGCGCGCCTGAAGGTGCTGTTCCAGGGCATTGCCCAGGTGCGCGAGCAGTACCGGCCCGACGCCGCAGCCGTCGAGATCGTGTTCGTCAACGCCAACCCGCAGGCGACGCTGCTGCTGGGGCAGGCGCGCGGCGCCTGCGTGACGGCGCTGGTGGCCTGCGACCTGGCCGTTGCCGAGTACACCGCGCTGCAGATGAAGCAGGCGGTCGCCGGCTACGGCAAGGCCGGCAAGGCCGAGGTACAGGAGATGGTCAGGCGGCTGCTGAAGCTGCCCGGCCTGCCCGGCAAGGATGCCGCCGACGCGCTGGGCCTGGCGATCACCCACGCGCACGCCGGCCAGGCCATGGCCCGCATCGCGCAGGCCACGTCCACTTCGCGGCGCAGCACCGGGATGTACAAGGCAGGGCGGACGTACTAGGAACAGGCGCGAGGGGAAGGTGGCGCAGACCCCGTTGCCTGCGCCCCGCATCAGGCCAGCCGCTCGGCGACCAGCACGGCGAAGAAGCCGAAGGCCGCCAGCAGGGTCCACTTGAGCGTGACCAGACCCCAGCGGCGATAGCGCGGCTGCCCGGTGGCGGCATAGAACGCGAAACAGACGCCGGCGCCCAGCAGGAGCAGCAGCAGGGCCCAGCGGAAGACCAGCATGCCGCGCTACCAGGCGCGGGCGAGTTGCGCGAAGCCGGCCGGGGCCTGGCGCTCGTCCGGGAAGGTCACCAGTTCCCAGGCGTCCTGCTGCGCCAGCAGCGTGCGCAGCAGCTTGTTGTTCAGGGCGTGGCCGGAGCGAAAGGCGCCGTACGACGCCAGCAGCGGCTTGCCCAGCAGGTACAGGTCGCCCATCGCGTCGAGGATCTTGTGCTTGACGAACTCGTCCTCGTAGCGCAGGCCTTCGGTGTTGAGGACGCGGTAGTCGTCCATCACGATCGCGTTGTCCATGCCGCCGCCCAGCGCCAGCCCGCTGGCCCGCATCATCTCCACGTCCTTGGTGAAGCCGAAGGTGCGGGCGCGCGCGATGTCGCGCTGGTAGTTGCCGCGGCCGAGGTCGAACTCCACGCGCTGGCCGGTGGAGTCGACCACCCGGTGGTCGAAGTCGATCTCGAAGCTGAGCTTGTAGCCGTGGTAGGGCACCAGGCGCGCCCACTTGAGCGCGTCGCCCTCGCCCTCGCGCACCTCGACCGGCTGCAGCACGCGGATGAAGCGGCGCGGCGCGTTCTGCGCCACGATGCCGGCACTCTGCAGCAGGAACACGAAGGACGAGGAGGAGCCGTCCAGGATCGGCACCTCTTCGGCGGTGATGTCGATGTAGAGGTTGTCCAGGCCGAGCCCGGCGCAGGCCGACATCAGGTGTTCGACCGTGTGCACCTTGACGCTGCCATTGGAGATGGTCGAGGCCAGCCGCGTATCGGTCACGGCCTGCGCCGACACCGGGATGTCCACCGGCTCGGGCAGGTCCACCCGCCGGAACACGATGCCGGTGTCCGGCTGGGCCGGCCGCAGGGTCAGCTCCACCCGCTGCCCGCCGTGCAGGCCCACGCCGACCGCACGGGTGAGGCTCTTGAGGGTTCGCTGCGGGAGCATGGAGGGAATTCTAGGGACTGGGGGCTGGGGCCGAGGGACCGGGGATTTCGCGCCTGCGGCACGGCAGGAGAAACTCCTGGCCCCAATCCTCCTGGCCCCCGGCTCCTGGCCCCTCAGTCGGCCTGGCGCCGCAGGAACGCCGGGATCTCGAAGTCGTCCATGCCACCGGCGCTCAGGGCCTCGACCTTGGACGAGGCCTGCGCGCGGCTGTTGCGCCAGACGCTGGGCACCGACAGGTCGGGCGCGGGCACGGCCACGCCGGGCACCTGCGCCGAGCCCACGCCGGTGCTGCCGACCATGCTGTGCATCGTGGGCACCTGCATCGGCAGGTTGTCGGTGCCGGTGCGCAGCACCTGCAGCGGCGGCGCCGTGCGGCGCTGCTGGCCATGGCGCGACAGCCCGGTGGCGACCACGGTCACCCGCATCTCGTCGCCCAGGCTGGGATCGTAGGCGGTGCCGAAGATCACGTGCGCGTCGGCCGAGGCGTAGGCGCGGATGGTGTTCATCGCCTCGCGCGACTCGGACAGCTTCAGGTTCTCGCGCGCCGCGGTGATCAGCACCAGCACGCCCTTGGCGCCCGACAGGTCGATGCCATCCAGCAGCGGGCAGGCCACCGCCTGCTCGGCGGCGATGCGGGCGCGGTCGGGCCCGGAGGCCACCGCCGTGCCCATCATCGCCTTGCCGGGCTCGCCCATCACGGTGCGCACGTCCTCGAAGTCGACATTGACGTGGCCGGGCACGTTGATGATCTCGGCGATGCCGCCCACCGCGTTCTTCAGCACGTCGTTGGCGTGGGCGAAGGCCTCGTCCTGGGTGACGTCGTCGCCCAGCACTTCCTGCAGCTTCTCGTTGAGCACCACGATCAGCGAGTCGACGTTGGCCTCCAGTTCGGCCAGCCCCTGCTCGGCGTTGGTCATGCGGCGGCCGCCTTCCCAGTCGAACGGCTTGGTCACCACGCCCACGGTGAGGATGCCCATTTCCTTGGCGACGCGCGCGATCACGGGGGCCGCGCCGGTGCCGGTGCCGCCGCCCATGCCGGCGGTGATGAACAGCATGTGCGCGCCGTCGATCGCCTCGCGGATGGCGTGCTCGGCGGCCTCGGCGGCGTCGCGCCCGCGATCGGGCTTGCCACCGGCGCCCAGCCCGTTGCCGCCCAGCTGGATGGTCTTGTGCGCCGCGCTGCGCACCAGCGCCTGGGCGTCGGTGTTGGCCGTGATGAACTCCACGCCCTGCACCGCGCGCTCGATCATGTGCTCGACGGCATTGCCGCCGCCGCCGCCCACGCCGATCACCTTGATCTGCGTGCCCAGGTGGAAGCCGTCTTCTTCCTCGATCATTTCGATGGGCATCTCGTTTCTCCTATTCCTTGCAGTTGCCGTATTGAGTCGTTGTCGGATGTGAAAGAACCAGAACGTTCAGGAGGGCGGATCGGTGCACCGCCATCGTCGTCGCCGCCGGCAGCCGGCGCGCAGTTCGGCGTCCATCAGAAATTCCCCACGATGAAGTCGCGCATGCGCGAGAAGGCCGTCTTCATCGAGCCGTTCTTCTGCGCCACCTTCTGGCCGCGCACGCGCGCCAGCCGCGCTTCCTCCAGTTGCCCCATCACGGTGGCGGCGCGCGGCTGCGCCACCATGTCGGCCAGCGCGCCGGTGTATTGGGGGATGCCGCGGCGCACCGGCTTGAGGAAGATGTCCTCGCCCAGCTCCACCATGCCCGGCATGACGGCGCTGCCGCCGGTGATCACCACGCCCGAGGACAGCACCTCCTCGTAGCCCGATTCGCGGATCACCTGCTGCACCAGCTGGTAGATCTCCTCCACGCGCGGCTCGATCACCCCGGCCAGCGCCTGGCGCGACAGCATGCGCGGGCCGCGGTCGCCCAGCCCGGGCACCTCGACCTGCTGCTCGGGGTCGGCCAGCAACTGCTTGGCGCAGCCGCTCTCGACCTTGATGTCCTCGGCGTCCTTGGTCGGCGTGCGCAGCGCCATCGCGATATCGCTGGTGACCAGGTCGCCGGCGATCGGGATCACCGAGGTGTGGCGGATCGCGCCGCCGGTGAAGATGGCCACGTCGGTGGTGCCGGCGCCGATGTCCACCAGCGCCACGCCCAGCTCCTTCTCGTCGGAGGTCAGCACGGCATGGCTGGAGGCCAGCGGGTTGAGCAGCAGCTGCTCCACTTCCAGCCCGCAGCGGCGCACGCACTTGATGATGTTCTCGGCCGCGCTCTGGGCGCCGGTCACGATGTGGATCTTGGCCTCCAGCCGGATGCCGCTCATGCCGATCGGCTCGCGCACGTCCTGGCCGTCGATCACGAACTCCTGCGGCTCCACCAGCAGCAGGCGCTGGTCGGTGGAGATGTTGATCGCGCGCGCCGTCTCCACCACGCGGGCCACGTCGGCCGGGGTCACCTCGCGGTCCTTCACCGCCACCATGCCGCTGGAATTGATGCCGCGGATGTGGCTGCCGGTGATGCCGGTGTAGACCCGCGAGATCTTGCAGTCGGCCATCAGCTCGGCCTCCTTGAGCGCCTGCTGGATGCTCTGCACCGTGGCGTCGATGTTCACCACCACGCCGCGCTTGAGCCCGCCCGACGGCGCCACGCCCAGCCCAGCCAGCTTCAGCTCGCCCTCGGGCAGGACCTCGGCCACCACCGCCATCACCTTGGCGGTGCCTATGTCAAGGCCGACGACCAGGTCCTTGTATTCCTTTGCCATGTTCCCCTCGTTCCCTCAGCGGGGCGCGGCCGCTGCCGGCGGCTGCCCCTTCGTCTTCGCGTCCGCCGCCACGGTGCCGACGCCGCGCAGCCGGATCGCGTACCCGTCCCCGTACCTCAGGTCGGCCGACAGCAGCGCCTCGGGCTGGCGCCCGTAGCGCGAGGCCACCTGCACCAGCGTGCCGGCCAGCCGCTGCAGCCGCGGCAGCACGTCGGCCGCTTCGCCGCGCCCCAGCTCCAGCACCGCGCCGGTGTCCAGCTCCAGCTGCCAGCTGCCGCGGCCGGTCAGCTCCAGCCGCGCCGGCGCCAGCGCCAGCGGCTGCAGCAGCGGCGCGATCGCCCGGTACATGGCCAGCACCTGCTGCGACTGGCCCTCCGGCCCGGCCAGCAGCGGCAGGTCGTCCTGCTCGACCTCGCCGGCATTGGCCTCGAACAGCTCGCCGAATCCGTTGACCAGCCGCGAGCCGCCTTCCTCGCCCCAGAAGGCCACCGCCTGGTGCTCCTGCAGCACCACCCGCAGCCGGTTGGGGAACTCGCGCCGCACCACCGCCTGCCGCACCCACGGCACGGCCTCGAAGGTGCGCCGGGCGGCCGCCAGGTCGACGGTGAAGAAGTTGCCCGCCAGCCGCGGCGCCACGTTGGCGCGCAGCGTGGCCACGCTGTTGTGCGTCACGCCACCCTCCACCGTGATGCCGCCCAGCGCGAACAGCGGATGGCGCAGCGCCCACAGGCACAGTCCGGCCAGCAGCAGCGCGGCGGCCGCCGCGAACAGCACCGTGGCGGTGCCGTTCATCAGCCGCACGTCGAAAGGCTGCTGCAGCGCGGCGCTCATGCCGTGGCGCCCTCCCCGCCGTTGCCCGCGGCGCCGCCGCCACCGCCGGCGCGCTCGTTGTCGAGCGCCGCCGAGGCGAGCAGCTGCAGGCACAGGTCCTCGTAGCTGATGCCGGCGGCGCGCGCCGACATCGGCACCAGCGAATGGCCGGTCATGCCGGGCGAGGTGTTGATCTCCAGCAGCCAGGGCTTGCGGGTGGCGGCGTCGATCATCACGTCGATGCGGCCCCAGCCGCGGCAGCCCAGCACCCGGTAGGCCTTGAGCACCAGCTCCTGGATGGCGGCTTCCTCGCCTCCGGGCAGGCCGCAGGGCACCAGGTACTGGGTGTCGTCGGTGAAATACTTGTTCTGGTAGTCGTAGTTGCCCCCGGGCGCGACGATCCGGATCACCGGCAGCGCGCGGGCCGAGTCGCCGGTGCCGATCACCGGGCAGGTGACCTCGTCGCCGGCGATGAACTGCTCGCACAGCACGTCCCGGTCCAGCGCGGCGGCGGCCTCCACCGCCTGCTGCATCTCGGAGTAGCCCTGCACCTTGGCCAAGCCGATGGACGAACCCTCGCGCGAGGGCTTGACGATCAGCGGCAGGCCGAGCGCATCGGGGATCTCGCGCACCTGCTCGCGGGTGAAGGCGCCGCGCTGCAGCAGCCGCCAGCCCGGCGTCGGCAGGCCTTCGGCCAGCCAGATGCGCTTGGTCATCACCTTGTCGATGGACACGGCGGACGCCATCACGCCCGAGCCGGTGTAGGGAATGCCCAGCAGTTCCAGCGCGCCCTGCACGGTGCCGTCCTCGCCGAAGCGCCCGTGCAGCGCGATGAAGCAGCGCCTGAACCCCTTGCGCTTGAGTTCGGCCAGCCCGCGCTCGGCCGGATCGAATGCATGCGCGTTGACGCCGCGCGACTGCAGGGCCCTGAGCACGCCGCTGCCGGACATCAGCGACACCTCGCGCTCGGCCGAGCGCCCGCCCATCAGGACGGCGACCTTGCCGAAGGCCTTGACGTCGACCGCGCTCACGGGAAGGCCTCCGCGCTGCGCACCGCGCTGCGGGCGCCTTGGGGCGACCGGGCGGCGCTCACTGGCCTACCCTCACTTCCGTGATGAGGGTGCAACCGCGATGCAGGGTTGTCCACGGCGGCGGGCGTCGCTTGCGACGAACGCACGCCGCGGTGGACAACCCGTGTTCAGCGCC
>NZ_JAKFCM010000099.1:0-98909 GCF_036676645.1 Ramlibacter sp. | reverse complement strand
GCAGGCCGCCCTGGTGCTGGCGGGCGCCCCGGCGGCGACACGCGCGGACGTGCTGCTGCTGGCCTGCGGGCAGCCCGGCGAGCTGGACGCGTGGACCGCCTGGCTGCAGCACGGCTCGTCGCCGGCGCTGCTGCTGGCCGCCGAGGGCTGCGAGTCGGCCTGTGCCGCGCTGCTGCGCCGCGCCCCCGCCGGCGGCGAGACGCTGCCGCTGGCGGCCCTGCCCACCTGGCGCGAGGACGCCCGGCTGCGGGCCGCGATCGAGCGGCTGCTGCCGCCCTGGAAGGCGGCCGGCGCGCAGCGGCTGTGGGTGGTGTGGGAAGAGCGCGCCCATGCGAGGCTGGTCGAATCCATGCGCCTGCTGGCGGCGGAAGTCGCACAGGCCGCGCGCGACAGCGAGGAACTGGGCACGCGGCCGACGGGCGTGCGCCAGCTGGTGGTGCGGGAGGAGCGCGAAGCCGGGCAGGCGGCCCGCCGGCAGGCGATGGCCGCGCTGCTGGCGCGGGTGCGCGAACGGCAGGCGGGCGGCGACGCGCGCCTGCGCGAGCTGCACGGGGTGGACGCCGCAGGCGCATCGTCGCCGGAGCCGCACGAGTTGCCGGAGCGTTTTCGCATCGAGCAACCCGTGCACGAACCCCAGGCCGGCCTGGCCGGCGCCGCCAGCGGCGCCGCGATGGGCGCCGCGGTGGACCTGATGACGGGCGGGCTGACCCTGGGCGCGGCCAGCGCGCTCGGCGCGCTCGTGGGCGGCGGCGCCGCGCTGGTGGCGGCCGCGTGGAAGAACCGAGGTGCGCAGGCGCCCGGGCAGTCCACGGTGGCCCTGAGCGACGAGATGCTGCAGGCCCTGGCCAGGGCCGTGCTGCTGCGCTACCTGGACGTGGCGCACCGCGGCCGCGCGGCGGCCGAGCCGGATCTCTGGCGCACCAAGGTCGACGCGGCGGTGGGCGCCGAGCAGCAGGCGCTGCAGGCGTTGTGGCCACGGCTGCGCGTCGAGGGCAGCGAAGCCGACGCCACCGCCGCCCTCGCCGGGCTGCTGGAGCGGCTCGGCCTGCGCGTGCTGGGCGAACTCGGCGGCGCCGTGTAGGGGCTGTGCCGGCGTGCCCTAGGGCTTGCGCACGATCTGGTCGACGCCTTCCTTCAGGTCGCCGACCTTCTTCTGGACCTTGCCTTCCTGTTCGCGCGCATGGCCGCGCGCTTCCTGCTCGCGGTCGCCGCGCAGGCGCCCGGCCTGCTCCTGGGTTTCACCGGCCGCTTCCTTCAGCTTGCCCTTGACCTGGTCCTTCTTCATGGCGGACTCCTTCCGTGCAGTGGAGGCCAGCACGGTAAGCCGACCAGGGCGCGGCGCAAGCAAGAGCAGGGCGGGCGAACGCGTCCGTGCAGGCCTACAACGGCCGCTCAGCGGACCGCCGCGGCCTCGACCGTCGCCCGGATCCAGCGCACCGCTTCGTCCGCGCAGGCCATGGGCGCGCCCAGGTGGTCGGCGCGCGGCTCGTACAGGCGGTTGGCCGGATGCGGCGGCAAGCCTTCCCACAGTTCACGCTTGACCTTGCGCAGGTTGGCCAGGTCGCGCGTGGGGACCGCCAGCAGCACCGGCGTGCCCGGCCGCAGGCGCCGCCAGACGGCACGCCAGTTCATCGCACCCTCCGGGTCGAACCAGCTGACGTAGGCGGACGGCACGGCGTGCGGCAGGTCGTAGCGGGCCGGGCTCACCACGTCCGAGTCCTGCAGCACCATCGGCTCGTCGCCGCGCCCGGCGGCGATCCGTTCGCGGGCCCGGGCCAGCTGGTCGGCGAGCGGCTTCATGTCGCTGCCGCCATTGGGCGCGATCGCCACCAGGGCGTCGACCGGCACGCGTCCCGCCATGTGGGCCGCGAAGAAGCCGCCCAGGCTGAAGCCGGCCACGACCAGCCGGGTGGCGCCGTCGCGCCGCAGTGATTCCAGCGCGTCCTGTACGGTGCGCTCGGCGGCCGCCACCGGCCGGCTGAACGCACGCGGTCCGCCGTAGGGCAGGTCGGGCGTGAGCACGCGCCAGCCGGGCTGGCGCAGCCGCGCGGCCAGCGCCGCCATGCTCTCGCCGGTGGCGCCGATCCCGTGCAGCAGCACGATGCCGATCCGGTGGGCCGGATCGGCGACGGCGGTCGGCTGCGCGGGCACGGCCGGGGCGCGACCGAAAAGGCCGGAGAGCAGCAGGGCGGTGAGGGTGCGACGGGGCATGTCCACGGCAGGGTGTCCGGCAAGAACCCGCCCGCGCAGCCGGGGCGGCGCGGGCCGTTCCGCAACCTTACCCTGGCCTGCACCACCGTGGCCGCGCCGCCGATGGCCCGATCAGGCCATCACGTCCCGACCGGTTCGCGCATCAGCTCGGTGCCCGGCGTCCAGCTCCAGGTCGCCGCCACCGTCTCGGAGGGCGACCCGCCCGCATTCACCGCCTTGCGGTAGTCGAGCGAGGAGCGGCCCTCCTGCGATTCGTCGACGAATTCGGTGCCGCGCTTGCGCAGCTGGGTCTCGCTCTCGACCACCTGCCGCACGAATTCGCGCTGGCTGCTGAACTGGATGAAGGGCGGCAGCCGGCCGTCGCGCAGCAGTTCGGCGGCGTCGCGCCGCTCGGTGTCCTCGAACAGGCGCAGTGCCGCCTGCAGGTGGCCCAGCTCGTAGTCCAGGAACCGCTCCCACAGCGCCTTGACGCGCGGATTGCCCTCCTGCTGCAGGCAGGCGGCGTAGTTCCAGACTTCGCAGACTTCGCCCAGCACCAGCTTCTCCAGCGGCGTTTCGTTCGGGTTCAGCATGGAGCCGTAGTGGGTGATGTGCTGCGACTCCACGCTGGCGATCTCGGCATAGAGCTGGCGCGCCAGCGGATCGGCGAACACCGGCCCGATGTTCATGTAGTAGTCGTGGGTCTGGTACTCGCCGCCGGTGAGGGTCAGCGCGTGCAGCTTGGTCGCCAGTTCCGCGTCGGCGCCATAGGGCTCCAGCAGCTCGTGCTCGGGCGCGCGGTGGTGGAACAGCGTCGCGCGCGCCGGCACGATGTCGGTGTAGCCCTGGGTGATGTTGTTGGCGTCCTTGCCCTCCAGCCGGTCCAGCAGGGCGCTGTAGCGGTACAGGTGGTCGAAGTCCTCCAGCAGTGCGTAGCGGTAGCCCTGGGCCAGGTAGGGGTCCGGCTCCAGCTGGGCCACCGAGGCCGTGACCTCGATCGCGGTCTGCTCGTAGCCGATGGTGGTCTCGATCGGCGAGTGGTCGGCGCCGATCAGCCAGTTGATGGTGGTGGCCTGGTGCTGCTCCACCCGCATCAGCTCGGCCAGCAGTGGCCGCGCGGCGCCGTCCTGGCAGCGGATGCCGACCTGCTTGGTGCGCAGCGAATCCAGCTCCAGCCCGTTCATCAGGATGATGCGCACGCGGGTGAATGCGTCGTCGTCCAGCTTGCTGATCGGCTGGCCGACCATGTCTTTCCAGCTCATTCGCTGGCGCTGCAGCGGCGTGCCCTTGTCCTTCAGGAGGTCGATGGCCATGGCGAATCCTTTCCTGCCCGTCAAACGGCCGGTGTCCCGGCACCTTCGGCCAGCAGGGAGGCCAGCCAGCCGCGGATCGTGACCAGGTGCTCCTGCTCCTGCGCCAGCGCGCCCAGGAAGCGGCCGGCCAGCTCCGACTGGCCGGTCTGCTCGGCCAGCTGGATCAGCAGTTCCCAGCCGGCGTTGTCGGTCAGCTCCGCGCTGAGCATCGCGTTCAGGCACTGCGCCAGCGTCGTGCGCGGGTCGGTCATCACCTGCATCAGCCCCATCGAAGCCGTGGCGATCACGTCGGCGCACGGTGTCTGCGCCGTCGGGTCGCCGCCGATCTCCTGCATCGCGACGCACAGCAGCCGGAAATGCTCCAGCTCCTCGGAGCGGATGCGCTGCAGCGTCTGCGCCGGCGCTTCGCCCAGGACCGGCGCGAGCACCGCCATGCCCTGCGCATGGGCGACCTCGTGCACCTTCTCGGCCGGAGGCAGGACATCGCCGGCCTGCTGTGCAGCCGCTTCGTACTTGGCCAGCAGCGCCTCGTACAGGCGCACGCCGGCGCGCTCGAACGCGATGCGTTCCCCCACCTTGTCCATCAGCAGGCCGGGCGACCCGCCCTTGAGCCGTCCCAGCGCCGCCTTCGGCTTGCCGTCCAGGCCCACCGGCGGCGGGATCGATCCCAGCGGCTCCGACTGGTGGATGTACAACAGGCGCTCGGCCTCGGCCGCGCCGGTGTCGATCGGCACCGGCGGCATCAGTTCATTGACGGCATCGGTCATCGCCTGGGTGCCTTGCGCCGAAGCGGTGGCGCCGGTGCGATTGAGTCCGGGGAGGGTGGCTTGCATGGAGGGAATCCTTGGGGTCCGGCAAAGCCACGATCTTTGGCCGGGCTGCCGCGCCGGCCTGTAGGACGGCTGCCTTGTTTCCCATCGCCGATCGCGGCGGCCCGGCAACCTCAGGCGGGCTCGAGCGACACCCGCCACCACGCCGGCAGCAGGGCGCGCACTTCCGGCCGGGCGAAGCGATCGTCGATCAGCACCACGGTCCCGCGGTCCTCGCGGGTGCGGATCACGCGGCCGGCGGCCTGCACCACCTTGCGCAAGCCGGGGTACAGGTAGGCGTAGTCCCAGCCGGCGCCGAAGCGGCGTTGCATGCGGCGGCGCATCTCTTCGTTGACCGGATTCACCTGCGGCAAGCCCAGCGTGGCGATGAAGGCGCCGACCAGCCGGTCGCCGGGCAGGTCGATGCCCTCGCCGAAGCTGCCGCCCAGCACCGCGAAGCCCAGCGCCTGCCCGCCCGGCACGAAGCGATCCAGGAACTCGCGCCGCTGCGCTTCGGGCATGGACGGCGACTGCTCGAACAGCGGCCAGCGCGGCTGCCGTTCGCGCACCGCCGCGGCTACCCGGCCCATGTAGTCGAAGCTGCTGAAGAAGGCCAGCCAGTTGCCGGGCTGGGCCAGCCATTGGCGCGCGATCAGGTCGGCGATCGGCTCCACCGAGCGCTCGCGGTGCTGCCAGCGGGTGGAGATGCCGCGCACCAGCCGCACGCTCAGCTGCTCGGCCGCGAAGGGCGAGGGCACGTCGATCCAGGCGGCCGTGTCGGGCAGGCCGAGCATGTCGCGATAGAAGGCGTCCGGCGCGAGGGTGGCCGAGAACAGCACGGCCGACTGGGCGTCGCGAAAGCGGGGGCCGAGGAAGGGTGCCGGCACCAGGTTGCGGATGCAGGGCAGGGCCTGCGGCCCGCGCGGTCCGGGCCGCAGCGTCAGGTCGAACACCGAGTGCTCGCCGAACGTCTCGGCCAGCCGCAGCATCGCGAGCGCATCGAACCAGAACTGCTGCAGGCGCGGCGCCGGCTCATGCGGCGCCTCGGCCAGGTGGTCGGCGATCGCGGCCGAAGTGTCCTGCAGCGCATCGAACCAGTCGTCCGGCAGCGCCTCGTGCACCGCATAGGGCTCCTGCTGCGAACTGGCGAGGGCATCCCATGCGCGCGCCAGCCGGCCGAGCGCGCGCCTGACCCTCGGCGGCGCCTTCGGCCGCAACGCCTGCAGGTCGGCCGGGTCCATCCGGGCGGAATACATCTCGCGCCCGCGCTCGACCAGGTTGTGCGCCTCGTCGACCAGCAGCGCGGCCCGCCAGCCCTGCTCCTGCGCCAGGGCATGCAGCAGCGCGGACCCGTCGAACCAGTAGTTGTAGTCGCCCACCACCACGTCGGCCCAGCGCGCCAGCTCCTGCGAGAGGTAGTAGGGGCACACCGAGTGGGCCAGGGCGAGCTCGCGCAGCGGCGGGTGCGCCATCGGGCCGCCGGCCAGTGCCGCGGCCCGCGCGGCCGGCAGCCGGTCGTAGAAACCCCGGGCCAGCGGACACGATTCGCCGTGGCAGGCCTTGTCCGGGTGCTCGCAGGCCTTGTCGCGCGCGACCAGTTCCAGCACGCGCAGGGGCGCCCCCGCACCCGTGCCGGCGATGCCCTCCAGCGCGTGCAGGGCCAGTTGCCGGCCCGGTGTCTTGGCCGCCAGGAAGAACAGCTTGTCGATGCGCGCACCCGGCATCGCCTTGAGCACGGGGAACAGGGTGCCCACGGTCTTGCCGATGCCGGTCGGCGCCTGCGCCAGCAGGCAGCGGCCGTTCGTGGCCACGCGGTAGGCGGCTTCGGCCAGCTCGCGCTGGCCGGGTCGGAACACCTCGTGCGGGAAGGCGAGGGCGGCCAGGGCGGCATCGCGGCCTTCGCGGTGCGCCACTTCCTGGTCGGCCCAGGCCAGGAAGCGCGCGCACAGGTCCTCGGCGAAGGCGCGCAGCTCATCGCGGTGGTGCCGCGCCTCGATTCGCGTTTCCTGCTGCCGCCCCACGTCGTAATAGACCAGCGCGATGTCCAGCGATTCGATGCCGCGCGCCTCGCACAGCAGCCAGCCGTAGACGCGTGCCTGCGCCCAGTGCAGTTGCCGGTGGTTGGCCGGCTGGCGCGCCAGGTCGCCGCGGCAGGTCTTGATTTCCTCCAGCCGGTTGCGCGCCGGGTCGTAGCCGTCGGCGCGGCCGCGCACCCGCAGCCGGGCGAACGAGCCCTCCAGCGCGACCTCCCGCTCGTAGCCGGCGCCGCGCGCGCGGGTGACCGCCGCATGGCCGGCGATGCCCTCCAGCGCGGTCGGCGCCGGCGTGAACCGCAGGTCCAGGTCGCCCGCCTTGGCCGTGAACTCGCACAGGGTCCGGACCGCGACGGTGTACTGCATGGGAGCCGGATGGTAGCAATCGGTGGCCATGCCCATGGCCCGCCATCCACCGTGCCTCGCGGCCGCTCCCGGCGCCATCACCACCGTCCACTACACTCGAATGGATGTCCTTGGGGTGGGTGCTTCTGCTTCCGTTCGTCGGCAGTGCGGTGGCCGCCGTGCTGCCCACCCGCGCGCGCAACCAGGAGTCGCTGCTCGCCGCCGCGGTGGCGCTGGCCACCGCATTGCCGCTGGCGATGCTGTTCCCGCAGGTGGCCGACGGCGGCGTCGTCAGCCAGCGGATCGCCTGGATCCCCAGCCTCGGGATGGACCTGCTGATCCGGGTCGACGGCTTCGCCTGGATGTTCGCGATGCTGGTCACCGTCATCGGCGCGCTGGTGGTGGTGTATGCGCGCTACTACCTCTCGGCCGACGATCCGGCGGCCCGCTTCTATTCGCTGCTGCTCGCCTTCATGGGCTCCATGCTGGGCGTGGTGCTCTCGGGCAACCTGGTGCAGCTGGTGGTGTTCTGGGAGCTGACCAGCCTGTTCTCCTTCCTGCTGATCGGCTACTGGCACCACCGCAAGGAGGCGCGGCGCGGCGCGCGCATCGCGTTCGTGGTCACCGCCACCGGCGGGCTGGCGCTGCTGGCCGGCGTGCTGCTGATCGGGCAGGTCGTCGGCAGCTACGAGCTGGACGAGGTGCTGCTGGCCGGCGAGCGGATCCGCGCGCACGAGTGGTACCCGCTTGCGGTCACCCTGGTCCTGCTGGGTGCGCTGACCAAGAGCGCGCAGTTCCCCTTCCACTTCTGGCTGCCGCACGCGATGGCGGCGCCCACGCCCGTGTCGGCCTACCTGCACTCGGCCACGATGGTGAAGGCCGGCGTGTTCCTGATGGCCCGGTTGTGGCCGGTGCTCGCCGGGACCGACACGTGGTTCTGGATCGTGGGCGGCGCCGGCGTCGTCACCCTGCTGCTGGGCGCGTATGCGGCCATGTTCCAGAACGACCTGAAGGGATTGCTGGCCTACTCGACCATCAGCCACCTGGGCCTGATCACGCTGCTGCTCGGCCTCAACAGCACCCTGGCAGCCGTCGCGGCGGTGTTCCACATGATGAACCACGCCACCTTCAAGGCCTCGCTGTTCATGGCCGTGGGCATCATCGACCACGAGACCGGCACCCGCGACATGCGCCGGCTGGACGGCCTGTACCGCTACATGCCGGGCACCGCCACGCTGGCCATGGTGGCCTGTGCCGCGATGGCCGGCGTCCCGCTGCTCAACGGCTTCCTGTCCAAGGAGATGTTCTTCGCCGAGACCGTGTTCGTCCAGGGCCAGCCCTGGGTCGAGAGCGCGCTGCCGGTCGCGGCCACCCTCTACGGCGTGTTCGCGGTGGTCTATTCGCTGCGCTTCGGCCACGACGTGTTCTTCGGGCCGCCGCCGAACTGCCCGCGGGTGCCGGAGGAGCCGGTGCGCTGGATGCGGGCGCCGATCGAGCTGCTGGTGCTGGCCTGCCTGACGGTGGGCATCCTGCCCAACTGGGCCATCGGCGACGTGCTGCGCGCGGCGGCCGACCCGGTGGTGGGCGGCAAGCTGCCCGCCTTCAGCCTGGCGATCTGGCACGGCTTCACGGCGCCGCTGGCCATGAGCCTGGCGGCCATGCTGGGCGGCATCGCGGTGTACCTGGCGTTCGCCCAGCGCTTCAAGCAGCGTGGCTCGCGCCGGGCGCCGCTGATCGGCGCGCTGGACGGCAAGCGCCTGTTCGAGGTGGTGCTGGCCCAGCTCACCCAGGCGGCGCGGCGCGCGATCCGGCTGACCAGCAGCCGCCACCTGCAGACGCAGGTGCTCTGGATGCTGGTGATCGCAGGCGCCGCCGGCCTGGGGTCCACCCTGCTGGTGCCGCTGGAGTGGGGCTTTCGCGAGCGCGTGCCGGCCACGCCGGAGTTCGTCGTGCTGTGGTCCATCGGCGCCGCGGCCGCGGTGGGCGCGGCCTGGCAGGCCAAGTTCCACCGGCTGGTCGCGCTGATGCTGCTCAGCCTGGTGGGCCTGGTGCTGTGCCTGACCTTCGCGTGGTTCTCCGCGCCCGACCTCGCGCTCACGCAGCTGGCGGTGGAGGCGGTCACCGCGGTGCTGTTCCTGCTCGGCCTGCGCTGGATGCCCAAGCGCATCGCGCTGGACGACCCGCGCACGCGCTGGCGCGCCCAGTGGCGGCGCCGGCGCGACTTCGTGCTGGCGGTGCTGGCCGGCGCGGGCCTGGCGGCCCTGTCGTATGCCATGCTCACGCGCAGCGCCCCGCAGAGCATCTCGCCCTTCTTCCTCGCCCGGTCGCTGCCGGAAGGCGGCGGCACCAACGTGGTCAACGTGATGCTGGTGGACTTCCGCGCCTTCGACACGCTGGGCGAGATCACCGTGCTGGGCATCGTCGGGCTGACGGTGTTCGCGCTGCTGCGGCGGTTCCGGCCCCCGCGCGAGGTCAGCGAGCTGCCGCCGCAGCAGCAGGCGGCGCGGGCGGCGCCGGCCACCGACCTGCACGTGGCGCCGCCCGACGAGGACGGCAACCCGCACGGCTACCTGCTGGTGCCCGCGGTGCTGGTGCGGCTGGTGCTGCCGATCGCCATCGTGGTGGCGGTGCACCTGTTCCTGCGCGGGCACAACCAGCCGGGCGGGGGGTTCGTCGCCGGCCTGGTGGTGGCCATCGCCTTCATCGTGCAGTACATGGTCGGCGGCACCCAGTGGGTCGAGGAGCGCGTCAACCTGCGGCCGCCGCGCTGGATCGCGTGGGGACTGCTGCTGGCCGTCGCGACCGGGCTGGGCTCGCTCGGCTTCGGCTACCCGTTCCTGACCACGCACACTGCGCACGTGCACCTGCCGCTGGTGGGCGAGGTGCATTTCCCCAGCGCGACGCTGTTCGACCTGGGCGTGCTGGCCGTGGTGGTCGGCTCGACCCTGCTGCTGCTCACGGCGCTGGCCCACCAGTCGCTGCGCGCGCGGCGCCGGCCGGCCCGCGCCGCCGACCGGGAGGAGGCCGCCTGATGGAAGTCGTCGTCTCGCTGGCCATCGGCGTGCTGGTCTCGGCCGGCGTCTGGCTGGTGCTGCGCCCGCGCACCTACCAGGTGCTGATCGGGCTGTCGCTGCTGTCCTATGCCACCAACCTGTTCATCTTCAGCGTGGGCAGCCTGTCGCTCGACCGGGAGCCGATCGTCAAGCCGGGCGTGCCGGCCGACCTGCTGCACTACACCGACCCGGTGCCGCAGGCGCTGGTGCTCACGGCGATCGTGATCGGTTTCGCCACCACCGCGCTGTTCCTGGTGGTGCTGCTGGCGCTGCGCGGGCTGACCGACAGCGACCATGTCGACGGGCAGGAGGAGCGCCCATGACCGCCCGGCCGCCCGGCGGAGGCGCCCGCGCCGCGGTGCGCGGCTCGGAGGCTTCCCGATGAACCTGCCGGAGCCGGCCCACCTGGTGGCAGCGCCGATCCTGCTGCCGCTGCTGACGGCGGCGCTGATGGTGGGCATCGGCGAGCGCCGCTGGATGTTCAAGGCCGGGCTCAACGTCGTCTCGATGCTGGCCAGCCTCGGGCTGGCGGTCTGGCTGCTGGCGTGGCTGCACGCCGACGGCCGGCCCGGCGCGTCCGGCGTGTACCTGCCCGGTAACTGGCCGGTGCCCTTCGGCATCGTGCTGATGCTGGACCGCCTGTCCGGCCTGCTGCTGGTGCTGGCCGCCTGCGCGGGGCTGGCGTCGCTGCTGTTTTCGCTGGCGCGCTGGCACCGCGCCGGCGTCTGGTTCCACCCACTGCTGCAACTGCAGCTGATGGGCCTGAACGGGGCCTTCCTGACCGCCGACCTGTTCAACCTGTTCGTGTTCTTCGAGGTGCTGCTGGCCGCCTCCTATGGCCTGCTGCTGCACGGCGGCGGCGGCCTGCGCGTGCGCGCCGGGCTGCATTACATCGCCGTCAACCTGCTGGCCTCGCTGCTGTTCCTGGTCGGGGTGGCGCTGGTCTACGGCGTGACCGGCACGCTGAACATGGCCGACATCGCCAGCAAGCTGCCCTCGGTGCCGGCATCCGACCGCGGACTGCTGCATGCCGGCGCTGCGCTGCTGGCGGTGGCCTTCCTGGCCAAGGCCGCCCAGTGGCCCCTGAACTTCTGGCTGCCGCCGGCCTATTCCGCGGCCAGTGCGCCGGCCGCGGCCATGTTCGCCATCCTCACCAAGGTCGGCGTGTACGCGGTGCTGCGGCTGTGGACGCTGTGCTTCCCGGCCGGCGCGGGCGAGTCGGCCCACTTCGGCGGCAGCGTGCTGATCTGGGGCGGACTGGCGACCGTCGGCTTCGGTGCGTTCGGCATGCTGGCCTCGCACCAGCTCGGCCGGCTGGCCGGCTACTCGGTGGTCGCGTCGTCCGGCACGGTGCTGGCGGCGATCGGCTTCGACCGGCCGGCGCTGACCGGCGGCGCCCTGTTCTACCTGGCCAGTTCGGTGCTGGCCGGCGCCGCCTTGTTCCTGCTGGGCGAGCTGGTCGAACGGGCGCGCGAGGCCGAGGTCGATCCCCCCCGCGCCGACACCCTGGTGGGGCGGCTGCCCATGTTCGGGGCCGAGCCGCCCCAGGACGTCAACCTGGACGACGAACAGGTGGCGCTGATCGGCCGCGTGATGCCGGCTGCCGTGGCGTTCCTCGGCCTGGCCTTCCTGCTGTGCACCCTGGCGCTGGCCGGACTGCCGCCCCTGTCCGGCTTCGTCGGCAAGATGGCGATGCTGTCCGCGCTGCTGGAGGACGGTCCGGTCGTGGGCTCCGGCCCGGCGGCCGGCTGGACGCTGTTCGGCCTGCTGTTCGTCTCGGGACTGTTCGCCGCGATCGCGCTGACCCGAGCCTTCATCGGCCACCTCTGGGCACCGCAGGGGCGCCGGCCACCGCAGCTGCGGCTGGCCGAGGCGCTGCCGGTCGCGCTGCTGCTGGGCGGCGCCGTCGCGCTGGTGGTGCGCGCCGAGCCCGCACTGGCCTACATGCGCGCCACGGCGGCCGACCTGCACGAGCCGCAGCGCTACATCTCGGCGGTGCAGTCGGCGCGCCAGGTGCGAGGCCCCGGCGAACCGCTCGGGTGGCAGTCGCGGCGTCCGGCGCCGGCGCGGGAGGGCGGCTCGTGAGGCGCTGGTTCCCGTCGCTGCTGCTGTCCGCGGCGCTGTGGGCGCTCTGGCTGGTGCTCAACGAGAGCGCCGGCCCGGGACACCTGCTGCTCGGGCTGGTCATCGGGCTCGCCGTGCCGGTGCTGGTGGCGCCGCTCAAGCCCGCCGGCGGTCCGCTGCGCAAGCCGCTGGTGCTTGCCCGGCTGATCCTCACCGTCGGCCACGACGTGGTCCGGTCGGCGCTGGAGGTGGCCGGCGGCGTGCTGCGATCGCGCCGGCGGCCGCCGCGCGGCGGCTTCGCGACGATTCCGCTGGACCTGCGCGACCCGTTCGGGCTGGCGGCGCTGTCCATGATCACCACCGTGGTGCCCGGGACCGTGTGGTCGGAACTGGCCTCCGACAACAGGACCCTGCGCCTGCACGTCTTCGACCTGCCCGACGAGGCCGAATTCGTCGCGTTCTACAAGGACCGCTACGAGCGCCCGCTCAAGGAGATCTTCGGATGAGCAGCCTGTTTGCACTGGCGATCGGCGCGACCCTGGTCCTGTACGCGCTGGCCATCGTGGTCGCTTCGCTGCGCCTGGCCCGCGGCCCGCGCGCGCAGGACCGGGTGCTGGCACTGGACTTCATCTACGTGGTGGCGACGCTGGCCATGCTGGTGCTGGCCATCCGCTACGACAGCAGCATGTACTTCGAGGCCGCGCTGCTGATGGCCCTGTTCGGCTTCGCCAGCTCGGCCGCGATGGCCAAGTTCCTGCTGCGCGGGGAGGTGATCGAATGAGCGTGATCGAGGCCCTCGTGGCCCTGCTGCTGCTGGCCAGCGGCGCGGTGACGCTGGTCGGCGCGCTGGGCCTGCTGCGGCTGCGCGACTGCTTCCTGCGCATGCACGCGCCGTCGCTGGCCTACACGCTGGGCAGCTGGGCGGTGGCGCTGGCCTGCGTCCTGCACTTCAGCTTCGGCGAAGGGCGCCTGTCGCTGCACGTCTGGGTGGTGGTCATCCTGTTGTCGATCACGGCGCCGGTCACCACCGTGCTGCTGGCCCGCGCGTCGCTGTTCCGGCAGCGGCGCGCCGGTGACGACCTGCCGCCGCCGCTGGGCCAGCGCGAGGACGCGCCCTGACCGGCGCCGGCCCCGGCCGGGTCCTTTGCGGGAACAATCGGCAGCGGTGCGTCGACGCGGCGGCATGCGGCCTGCCCGGCACCCCTCACCGGAGAACCGAATCATGGATGCCATCGCCCAGGTGCTGGCCGCAACCGACTTCTCGCACGACAGCCGGCTGGCGGCCCGGCGCGCGGCCCGGATCGCCGCGGCGCAGGGTGCCGCGTTCGGACTGCTGCACGTGGTGGATACCGGCATCTGGAGCGGGCTGCGCGACCTGCTGGCGATGAAGCGCGATCTGCACGAAGCCGTGGTCGAGCAGGCGCGGATCCAGCTGGCCGTGCAAGCCGGGCAGATCGTGGACGAGGGGCACGGCGTGGCGGTTCACCAGCACCTGCGCGAAGGCGATCCGCTCCAGGAGGTGAAGCAGCAGGCCGCGGCAGCCGACCTGCTGGCGGTCGGCGCCCGCGGCAGCCATGCCTTCCGCGAACTGGCGCTCGGCACCCTGGCGGACCGCCTGTCGCGCGGCGCCGAGCGGCCGCTGCTGGTGGTGCGCAACGAGCCCGCCGCCGACTACGCCGACGTGCTGGTACCGGTGGACTTCTCCGAGTCCTCGCGCGAGGCCGTGCGGGCTGCGCAGCGTTTCGCGCCCGGCGCCACCTTGCACCTGCTGCATGCCTTCGACCTGGCGGAAGAAGGCAAGCTGCTGACGGCCGGCGTCAGCGACGACGCGATCGTCGCGCACCGGGCACGTGCCCGCGACGAGGCCCAGGCAGCCATGGATGTCCTGCAGCTCGAACTGGGCAGCGCCACGCGCACCACCACCGCCGTGTGCCCCGGCGACATCCGCGTGGTGATGCTGGACGCGGCCCGCGACCACGGCTGCGAAGTGATCGCGCTGGGCAAGCAGGGGCAGTCGCGGCTCGGTGACCTGTTCCTGGGCAGCGTCACGGCGTGGGCACTGGCGCACGCGCAAGCCGACGTGCTGGTCGTGCCCCGGGCGGCCTGGGCGTAACGCCGCCTGCGTCGGGCTGGCCCCGGCTGCTGCGGGGCCTCAGTCGCTGGCTTCCAGCTGGTGCTGGACGCTGGTGATCGCGTAGCCTTTCTCGCGGATCTGCCGGCCCGGGTGCTCGATCTGGTACTCGGCGATGCAGGACGACTCGGCATCCAGTTCCAGGTTGTTGGCCACCACGCGCCAGTCCACGTTGGTGACTTCCTGCGGGATCATCTGCCCCGCCGGCACGGCCATGAAGGAAAGCTTGTGCTCCGGCTCGGGCCGGCGGTAGATGTCCAGTTTCATGGGGTCTCCTTCTCGCTGTCGACGGCTCAGCCGCCCTGGTGCGGCCGCTTGCCGGGATTCTTCTTGTTGCGCGTGCGGGTGCCGCGCTCCAGGCTGACCTTCTGGCCGATCCCCCGTTTGGGCGGCGTGTAGCCGGCGCTGGCGGGCGGCGGCGGCGTGGCGCGGCGGTCGGCTTCGGTCACGATCTTCTTTCCCATGGATGGGCTCCTTGGCGGGCGCAACGCTCCCATTGCGCCATGCCGGCCGCGCTTTGCGCGTAGGCCTGTTCTTGCGATCGCTGTCAGCCGCCGCTGCCGTGCGCCGCTCAGGGGCAGCGCACCACGTGGCCGCTGGTGACGCAGGCGCCCCCCGGTCCGATCAGCAGCGGACCGGACCGGTTCAGCCGGGTGCCCTCGCTGGTCCAGCAGCCCGCCGCATCGCAGGAGGTCACCACCGGCGGCTGCTCGATGGCCACTGGTGGCGGCGCTGGCGCGGCAACGGCTGCGGGGGGCGGCACGGGCGGCTCGACCACGGGTGGCGGCACCACCAGGGGCGGCTGGGCCGTCGGCGCCGGTCGCTGCGCCTCGCCCTGGCCGCCCAGGCAGGCCTGCGCGGCCTCGCGCCGGATCGCTTCCACGTCGTCCCGGCCCGCGGTGGCACGCGCTGCCTGCAGGGCCGCCAGGCTGCGGCCGCAGGCAAACGATTTGAGCGGATCGGCGGCCAAGGCGGCCCCCGCGCCCGGAAAGGCGAGGGCGGCCAGGGCCAGCAGCAGGACGGGGCTCACGGTCCGGATTGGAGCGCGCGCCGTGCCGGTGGGTTCTGCCGCACCCTCCTACGCGAGGGCGCTGGCGCTGCCTACTGCCTTGTCGTGGCCCGGCGTGCACCATGGCCGGCATGCGATGGTTTCGCCGCAAGGACACCAGCCCCACGCGCGCCAAGCTGGGCAGCCGCGGCTGCGACACGCCGCCGGCCCGGCCGGACGCCGGCGAGAACAGTGCCAGCACCCTCATCGAAGCGCCACAGGGGCCGGACCGCAACCGCCTCGATCCTCACGACTTCCCGGACGGCGGCGGCAGCGGTGGCGCCGAGGCGTACCGGCGCGGCCAGCGCAAGCCGGCCGTGCGCTGAAGGCCTCCCGGCGCCTCGGCCGCCGCGCTCACGGCCGGGAGCGCTGGTCCGGATCCTTGACGAAGCCCGCCTGGTTCTCGTCCTTGCCGGGGCGCGCTTCGCCTTCGGCCGTGGCGCGATCCGTGGCGGGTCGGTCCGGGTCCGAGCGGTCGCGCGGGGTGCCGTCGGCGCCCACTCGCGGGTCCAGCCCTTCCATCGTGCCGTCGTTGCGGGCCGCTTCGCCGAGCAGGTCGTCCTGCGCCGAAGGGACGCTTTCGCGCGGTTGCTTGGGTTCAGCCATGGGTGTCTCCCGTAGTCGCCGCCACTCTAGGCCGAGGCGCTGCGGCGCGCAGTAGGACGCCGCCCTTCCTCAAGGCGCGGTCCTACGGCCGCGCAGGGGCCTGCGCGCCATCATCGCAAGCCCTTGCGATGAAGATCGCCACGTACAACGTCAACGGCATCAAGAGCCGGCTGGCCAACCTGCTGGAGTGGCTGGACCGTGAACGGCCCGACGTGGCCTGCCTGCAGGAACTCAAGGCGCCGGACGAAGCGTTTCCCGCGGCCGCCGTCCGGGAGGCCGGCTACCACGCCCTGTGGAGGGGGCAGCGTTCGTGGAACGGCGTGGCCATCCTCAGCCGCACGCCGGCGCTGGAGATCCGCCGCGAGCTCCCGGGCGACCCCGCCGATGAACAGAGCCGCTACCTGGAAGCGGCCGTGGACGGGCTGGTGATCGCCTGCCTGTACCTGCCCAACGGCAACCCGCAGCCCGGCCCCAAGTTCGACTACAAGCTGGCCTGGTTCGAGCGGCTGATCGCGCATGCCGCCGGCCTGGTGGGCGGCGAACACCCGGTGCTGGTCGCGGGCGACTACAACGTGGTGCCGACCGACTTCGACATCTACGACCCGCGCTCCTGGCGCAAGGATGCGCTGCTGCAGCCGCAGACGCGGGCCTGCTACGAGCGCCTGCTGGGCCAGGGCTGGACCGATGCGATCCGGCACCGGCACCCCGGCCAGCCGGTGTTCACGTTCTGGGACTATTTTCGCCAGCACTGGGAACGCAACGCCGGCCTGCGCATCGACCACCTGTTGCTCAATCGCGTGCTGGCGCCGGCGCTGGCCGAAGCCGGCGTGGACACCTGGGTGCGCGGCCGCCCGCGCGCGAGCGACCACGCGCCGGCCTGGGTGCGGCTGGACCTCGTGCCGACCGCGCCGGGTGCGCGCCAGGACGACCGATCCCCCTGAGCCAAGGAGATTCGCATGCCGACCATCCTCGCAGCCTTCGACGACCGTCATTCCGCGCAGCTCGCCCTGCACGAACTCGCGCGCCATGGCATCGCCCGCGACGACATCCACATCGAGCACGACCTGGAGCGCCTGAAGACGGCCGAGCGCGCCCACAAGGAAGGCGACGAGTCCTTCCTCAAGGCGCTGGGCGGGGTATTCGCGGACCTGGTGCGCAACACCGTGAACCACCACCAGATGGATGTCGTGACCGAGGCGATGGAGCGCGGCGCGACGGTGCTGGTGGCACGCACCCCCGACGCGGACCTGGCCGAGCGGGCCGCCGTGCTGGTGCGCCAGGCGGGCGCCTTCAACGTCGGCGTGCAGGGGGCGGCCGCCCATCCGCAGTGACAGGCCCACCCCGAAGCCGCCTCCCGGCCGCTCAGCCCGCGAAGCCGCCGCCGTCCAGGAACGCCAGCTCCTCGTGCGTGCTGGGCCGGCCCAGCAGCGGATTGCGGTGCGGGAAGCGGCCGAAGCGGGCCACGATGTCGTGGTGCTCGCAGGCGTGCGGCTCGGCATGGGTGCCGCGCGCCAGCGCCATCGCGCGCAGCTGGTCCGGCAGCCACTCGGAGTGCATGTAGGGCAGGTAGAAGAAGTTGCGCAATCCCAGGTCGGCCACCTCCCGGTCCTGGCCGCCCGCCAGCGCCTGGTGGGCCACCGTGCGCGCCAGCGCGTCGGTCGCGTACATGCGCGCGCTGCCGCGGAAGGCGTTGCGCGGGAACTGGTCCAGCAGCACCAGCAGCGCCAGCGAGCCTTCGGCGGTGGCGCGCCAGTGCCTGAGTTCGCCGCGCGCCGCGGCCTCGTGCGAGGCCAGGAAGCGCTCGCGGAATGCGCGGTCGAAGGCCTCGTCCTTGCGGAACCAGCGGTCCGGGCCGGCGGCACGCCAGAACCCGACCACCTCGGCAGGGCTGGCGATGGCGGCGAGTGCAGCGGTCATGCGGGCCATGGTATCGGCCCGGGCCTACACCCTGTGCGGTTGCGGGCTCCTAGAGTGGGCCGGACCACCGCAACAGGAACGCCCATGAGCAGCACCAGCATCGGCCGCGGCCCGGCCCACGGCAGCAACGAGAACCACGAAGCCGATCCGACCCACAGGACCCTGGGTGAGGACGCCAACCAGCAGCAGGCCCCCGCCGGTTCCGACCTGCTCGACCAGGCTGCGCCCGACGTGCCGGCGGGCGTCAAGGGCGGCAAGCCCAGGCCCGGTGTCGCAAAGGGGCCGCAGAGCTACCCGGACGGTCCCAACGTCGAAACCAGCCCCTGGGAGCTGGACGCCGCACGCGGCAAGCCGCCCCGCGAACAGTAGGCGCACGGTCCAAGGCGGTACTGGCTGACTGGCGCTTGCGCACGTACCATCGGCGGAGCTGCCACCGACCTCCGCCTTGAGCGTCACCCACCGAGTACCTGCGGGAGCGCGACAACGGCGACTTCGTCGCCGAGTCCGCGATCGGCTTCGTCCCGGGCCGGCTCGTGAGCTATGCCAGCGTCCGCGAGGCACCCCTGGTGATCGCGCGGGCGGTCGACCGGGACGAGCTGCTGGCGCGCTGGCGGGCCACGGCGATGGCGGCCGGCACCGGGCGGGGCCTGCCGCAGGTCTACGGCCCTGCTGCAGCAGCTGGACGGCCAGGTCGATATCGACAGCCGGCCGGGCGAGGGGGCCACCATCCACCTGCTGCTGCCGGCCTTGGAGGGCGAAGCCGCGGCCTGATCGGCCTTGGTGGCCGCCGCCGCTACGCCGGCGCCAGCGTGTGCAGCGGCAGGTCGTGCTCGGTGGCCAGCCGGTCCAGTTGCTCGCGGGTCTGGCCCGCCAGGAACCGGGCGATCGCCTCGTGCGTGGCCGGTGCGAACATGGCCTTCATGTCCGACACGCCCACCCCGGCCACGGCGCACAGCGCCGCCGCGAAGTGCGGCTCCAGCGCCGCCACCGCCACGCGGCCGTCGGCGCAGGGATAGACGCGATAGCCCGCGTGCGCGCCGCCGACCGCACCGGTCGGCTGCGTCAGCCCCCATCGCCGCGGCAGCGCCAGGTAGCCGGCCGCATCCGCCAAGGCGACTTCGAAGTAACGGCCCCGCGGGTGCACGTCGCCCGAGCCGGCGTAGCGCTCGGCCTGCAGCAACGCCGCTTGCAGCACGGCTTCGCTGGCCATGAGGGAGCCGGCCATGTCGGCGAACAGGGTGGCGGGCAGGGCGGTGCCGGTGACCAGGCCGTTCTCGGCGAGGTAGGTCAGGTCGTGGCCCGGCACCTCGGCGGCGGCCCCCGGGCCGCCGACGATGGCGACCTGGCACAGCGAGGGGTAGCGCGCCTGCAGCTGCGGCCAGTCCAGCCCCAGCTTCTTCATCGCCGAGGGCCGGAAGGACGTGAGCAGCACGTCGGCCCTGGCCAGTTCGCGGTGGACCACCGCCTGGCCCTCGCCGGTCTTGAGGTCGGCCTCCAGCAGCTTCACGCCCTCGTGCAATTCGTCGTAGGCCGCTCGGTCATAGTGCCGCATCGGGTCGCCCGAAGGCGGTTCGATCTTGGTGCAGCCTGCGCCCATGCGTCGGCAGCGCATCAGCGCGGCCGGGCCGGGCAGGTTGAGCGCGAGGCTGAGGATGCGGACTTGCGCGAGCGGGCGGGGGCGGGCGGTCATGCCGCGAGGCTAGCAGAGCCGGCGGCGGCGCCCCCGGCTATCGATCGGCGAAATCCAGTGGCAGTCCGACGTAGTTCTCGGCGATGGTGCGCGAGCCGGCCTCGCTGTGCACCAGGTAGTCCAGCTCGGCTTCCTGCAGCTTCTGGCCGATCTCGCCCTGCTCGGGGAAGCGGTGCATCAGGCTGGTGAACCACCAGGAGAAGCGCTCGGCACGCCAGATGCGGCGCAGGCAGCGTTCGGAGTAGCCGTCGATGCCGGCCTCGCTCTTGTCGCGGTAGTACTCGATGAACGCGCCCGACAGGTACTTGACGTCGGTGGCGGCCAGGTTCAGGCCCTTGGCGCCGGTGGGCGGCACGATGTGGCCGGCGTCGCCGGCCAGGAACAGGCGCCCGAAGCGCAGCGGTTCGGTCACGAAACTGCGCAGCGGCGCAATGCTCTTCTCGATGCTGGGGCCGGTGACCAGCTGTTCGCGCGCCTGCGGATCCAGCCGCAGCCTGAGCTCGTCCCAGAACGCCTGGTCGGACCACTCCTCGACCTTGTCGGTCAGCGGCACCTGCAGGTAGTAGCGGCTGCGCGTGTGGCTGCGCATCGAGCACAGCGCGAAGCCGCGCGGGCTGTTCACGTAGATCAGCTCCTCGTGCACGGGCGGCGTTTCGGACAGCACGCCCAGCCAGCCGAAGGGATAGACCTTCTCGAACTCCTGGATGGCCTTGCGCGGCACCGAGGCGCGGCACACGCCGTGGAAGCCGTCGCAGCCGGCGATGAAGTCGCACTGGATCTCGTGCGTCTGGCCACCGTGGCGGTAGGTGACGCGCGGGCGCTTGGTGTCGAAGTCGTGCACGGCGACGTCCAGCGCTTCGTAGACCGTCTCCAGGCCCTCGGCCTTGCGGGCGTCCATCAGGTCGCGGGTGAGCTCGGTCTGGCCATAGACCATCACGTTCTTGCCGCCGGTGAGCCAGTTCATGTCGATGCGGTGGCGCTCGCCCTGGAACAGCAGGTCGATGCCGCCGTGCACCAGCCCTTCGCGGTGCATGCGCTCGCCGACGCCCGCTTCGTCCATCAGGTCGATGCAGACCTGCTCGAGGATGCCGGCGCGGATGCGGCCGAGCACGTACTCGCCGGTGTGGCGCTCGAGGATGATGTTGTCTATGCCGGCCTTGTGCAGCAGCTGGCCGAGCAGCAGGCCCGAGGGACCCGCACCGATGATCGCGACCTGGGTTTTCTTCATGGCTGATATTTGTCAAGGAGAACGGGGCGCAGCTTAGGCCCGCGGCGGCGGCAGGGGCAGGGGCGCAGCGCCGCCTTTGTGCGATCATTGCGCGCACTGCGCGATGATCGCGCAGCCATCCGGAGTGCCGCCCCCGTGATCGCCCGCGCCGATTTCATCGAAGGCATGGCCAAGGGCATGGCCGTGCTGGAAAGCTTCGACACCGAACGCCAGCGCCTGAACGCGACCCTGGCGGCCCAGCGCGCCGGGCTGACGCGGGCGGCGGCCCGGCGCCACCTGCTGACCCTGGCCCACCTGGGCTACCTGGAAACCGATGGGAGCTGGTTCTGGCTGGCGCCCAAGGTGTTGCGCTTTTCCGGCAGCTACCTGGCCTCGGCACGGCTGCCGCGGGCCGTGCAGCCGACCCTGGACAAGCTGGCCGCGCGCACCGGCGAGGCGTTCTCGGTGGTGGTGCTCGATGGCGACCAGGTGGTGATCGTCGCGCGCAGCGGGCCGACTCGCCTGCTGGCCTACGGCCTGCACCTGGGCGCGCGGCTGCCGGCCCATGCCACCTCGACCGGCCGCGTGCTGCTGGCGGCCAAGCGACGCGCCGAATTCGCCGCGTGGCTCAAGGGCCGGGAGCTGCCGCGCCTGACCGCCAATACCGTGGTCGAGCCCAGGAAGTTGCGGCAGATCATCGAGCTGGTGCGCCAGCAGGACTGGTGCGTGGCCAGCGAGGAGCACGAGCTGGGCGTGCACGCCGCCGCGGTGCCGCTGCGCAACCTGGAGGGCGTGGTGGTCGGCGCCCTCAACGTGGTGACCCGGCGCGAGCGCGTGCTGCAGCCGTCATTCGGCCGCGAGATGCTGCCGCTGCTGCAGGAGGGGGCGCGGGAAGCCCGGCCGCTGGTCTGATCCCACTGCCGCGCGTGCAGGCATGGGGGCGGCCGCTCATATGCAAACAACAAGAGATTCGTTGGGTTTTCATAACCCAACCACCACAATTTAGCTTCCCCTTATACGAACGGAGAAGCCATGACGACGCTGCGACTGGGCGATACGGCCCCCGATTTCCGGCAGGACTCCACCGAGGGCCCGATCGATTTCTACCAATGGGCGGGCGACGCGTGGGTGGTGCTGTTCTCGCACCCGGCCGATTTCACGCCGGTGTGCACCACGGAACTCGGCAAGACCGCGGCGCTGGAGAAGGATTTCGCCCAACGCGGTGCCAAGGCCATCGCGGTCAGCGTGGACCCGATCGACTCCCACCACGGTTGGGTCAAGGACATCAACGAGACCCAGAACTGCACGGTCAACTTCCCGATCCTGGCCGACGCCGACCGCAAGGTGGCGACGCTGTACGACATGATCCACCCCAACGCGTCGGCCAACGCGACGGTGCGCAGCGTCTTCATCATCGACCCGAAGAAGACGATCCGCGCCACCATCACCTACCCGGCCAGCACCGGGCGCAATTTCGACGAGATCCTGCGCGTGATCGATTCGCTGCAACTGACCGACAACCACAAGGTCGCCACCCCGGTGAACTGGCAGGACGGCGACGAGGTCGTCATCGTGCCCAGCCTGCAGGACCCGGCCGAGATTGCGCGGCGCTTTCCCAAGGGCTACCGCACGGTCAAGCCCTACCTGCGCCTGACGCCGCAACCGAACCGCTGACCTCCCCATCGTTTTTCCTTCCAGCGGGGCCGAACCGGTCCCGCATCCTTCCCATGAAATCTCTCAAGACCGCAGTGGCCGTTCTGGCCCTGGCGGCCAGCGGGTTCGCTGCCGCCCAACAATCCCTGCTGAACGTCTCCTATGACGTGGCGCGCGAGTTCTACAAGGACATCAACGCCGCCTTCGTGCCGTACTACAAGAAGCAGACCGGCCAGGACGTCAAGGTCGAGCAGTCGCACGCCGGCTCCAGCGCGCAGGCGCGTGCCGTGGCCGACGGCCTGGCGGCCGACGTGGTGACCATGAACACCACCACCGACATCGAGTTCCTGGCCGAGCGCGGCGTGGTCGCCAAGGACTGGGCCAAGCGCTTCCCGGACAACGCCGCGCCGACCTCGTCGACCATGCTGTTCCTGGTGCGCGAGGGCAATCCCAAGGGCATCAAGGACTGGGACGACCTGCTGCGTCCCGACGTCAAGGTCATCGTGGTCAATCCCAAGACCGGCGGCAACGGCCGCTACGCCTACCTGGCGGCCTGGGGCTACGTGAAGAAGAAGGGCGGTACCGACGCCCAGGCGCAGGAGTTCCTGTCGAAGCTGTACAAGAACGTGCCGGTGCTGGCGCGCGGCGGCCGCGACGCCACCAGCGCCTTCCTGCAGCGCAACACCGGCGATGTGCTGATCACCTTCGAGTCCGAAGTCGAGTCCGTGAACCGCGAGTTCGGCAAGGGCAAGGTGGACGTGGTCTATCCGTCGATCAGCATCATTGCCGAGAACCCGGTGGCGGTGGTCGAGCGCACCGTCGCCAAGAAGGGCACCGCCGACCTAGCCAAGGCCTACCTGAACTTCCTGTACACCGAAGAGGCGCAGGAGATCGCGGCCAAGCACTCGATCCGCCCGCGCAACGAGAAGGTGCTGCAGCGGCACGCCCAGACCTTCAAGCCGGTCAAGCTGTTCTCGGTGCAGGAGCTGTTCGGGTCCCTGTCCGAAGCCCAGAAGGTGCACTTCAACGACGGCGGCCAGTTCGACAAGATCTACACGGTCAGATGACGAATGACTTGGCCGCTGGCGCGGCCGGGATGACGAATGGCGGCGCTGGCCGCCCGGGCTTCGGGCACAGCGGGGTCGTTCGTCATTCGTCATCGCGCCGCAGAGCGCAGCGTGTGCTGCCCGGCTTCAACCTCACGCTCGGCTACACGCTGCTGTACCTGAGCCTGATCGTCCTGATCCCGCTGTCGGCGCTGGTGATCAAGACCTTCGGCATGAGCGGGGAGGCGTTCTGGGCCGCCGTGACTTCGCCCCGCGTGCTGGCGTCCTACCGGCTGACCTTCGGGGCGTCCTTCCTGGCCGCCGCGATCAACGTGGTGTTCGGCTTGCTCGTCGCCTGGGTGCTGGTGCGTTATTCCTTCCCCGGCAAGAAGATCGTCGATGCGCTGGTCGACCTGCCGTTCGCGCTGCCCACCGCCGTGGCCGGCATCGCGCTCACCGCGCTGCTGGCCGGCAATGGCTGGATCGGACAGTACCTGGAGCCGCTGGGCATCCAGCTCGCCTTCAACCCCAACGGCGTCGTGATCGCGCTGATCTTCATCGGCCTGCCGTTCGTGGTGCGCACCGTGCAGCCGGTGCTGGAAGACACGGAGCACGAGCTGGAGGAGGCCGCCATGTGCCTCGGCGCGACGCGCTGGCAGACCTTCGCCAAGGTGATCCTGCCGTCGATCCTGCCGGCGCTGCTGACCGGCTTCGCGATGGCCTTCGCGCGCGCGATCGGCGAGTACGGCTCGGTCATCTTCATCGCCGGCAACATGCCCATGGTGTCGGAGATCACGCCGCTGGTGATCATCGGCAAGCTGGAGCAATACGACTATGCCGGCGCCACCGCGGTCGCCACCGTGATGCTGGTGATGTCCTTCCTGCTGCTGCTGGTCATCAACGCCCTGCAGTCGTGGCAGCGCAAGCGGGCGGGGGGCCAGTGAAATGACGGCCCTGACCAACCGCCGCGTCATCACCACCGAGGCGAACTGGGTGCGACGGGCCCTGATCGCCGGCGCGCTGGCCTTCCTGTTCCTGTTCCTGGTGCTGCCGCTCGCGGCCGTCTTCACCGAGGCCCTTCGCAAGGGCTGGGGCGCCTACCTCGAAGGCCTGGCCGATCCGGCCGCCTGGTCTGCGATCCGGCTGACGCTGATCACCGCCGCGATCGCCGTGCCCCTGAACCTGGCGTTCGGCATCGCGGCCGCCTGGTGCATCGCCAAGTACGAATTCCGCGGCAAGGCCTTCCTCACCACGCTGGTGGACCTGCCGTTCTCCGTGTCGCCGGTGGTGGCCGGCCTGACCTACGTGCTGGTGTTCGGCGCGCAGGGCTGGCTGGGCCCGTGGCTGGAGACGCACGGCATCAAGGTCATCTTCGCGGTGCCCGGCATCGTGCTGGCAACCATCTTCGTCACCTTCCCGTTCATCGCCCGCGAACTGATCCCGCTGATGCAGGCCCAGGGCAACGAGGAGGAGCAGGCCGCCATCGTGCTGGGCGCGAACGGCTGGCAGACCTTCTGGCACGTGACGCTACCCAACATCAAGTGGGGGTTGATCTACGGCGTGATCCTGTGCAATGCGCGGGCCATGGGCGAGTTCGGGGCGGTCTCGGTGGTGTCGGGCCACATCCGCGGCCAGACCAACACCATGCCGCTGCACGTGGAGATCCTCTACAACGAATACCAGTCGGTCGCGGCGTTCTCGGTGGCGTCGCTGCTGGCGCTGCTGGCGCTGGTCACGCTGGTGATCAAGAGCGTGGCCGAGTGGCGCCAGGAGCGCGCCATGGCCGCCACCGCTGAACTGCCGCCCGAGCGGCCAACCGGAGCCTGAGACTTTGCGAACCCTATTCCGCGCTGAAGGGCAGGACGGTGGCATCGGCCACCCTGGACGGACCGGCCAGCGCAGCGATCCCCGAAAGACTGAAGCCATGAGCATCGAAATCCGCAACGTCAGCAAGCAGTTCGGCGCCTTCCAGGCGCTGCGCGACGTGTCGCTGGACATCGAGTCCGGCGAGCTGATCGCGCTGCTGGGCCCGTCCGGCTGCGGCAAGACCACCCTGCTGCGCATCATCGCCGGGCTGGAAACGGCCGACGCGGGCAGCATCCTGTTCGCCGGCGAGGACACGACCGACGTGCACGTGCGCGAGCGGCAGGTCGGCTTCGTGTTCCAGCACTACGCGCTGTTCCGGCACATGACCGTGTTCGAGAACGTGGCCTTCGGCCTGCGCGTCAAGCCGCGCAGCCAGCGCCCGGGCGAGGCGCAGATCCGGCAGAAGGTGCACGAGCTGCTGGGACTGGTGCAGCTCGACTGGCTGGCCGATCGCTTCCCGGCGCAGCTGTCGGGCGGCCAGCGCCAACGCATCGCGCTGGCGCGCGCACTGGCGGTGGAGCCCAAGGTGCTGCTGCTGGACGAGCCCTTCGGCGCGCTGGACGCCAAGGTGCGCAAGGAACTGCGCCGCTGGCTGCGCCGGCTGCACGACGAGCTGCACGTGACCAGCATCTTCGTCACCCACGACCAGGAAGAGGCGCTGGAGGTGGCCGACCGGGTGGTGCTGATGAACGCCGGCCAGGTCGAGCAGGTCGGCTCGCCGCAGGAGGTCTGGGACCACCCGGCCAGCCCCTTCGTCTATGGCTTCCTGGGCGACGTCAACACCTTCCACGGCCGCGCCCACCAGGGCAAGGTGCACCTGGAGGGGCTGCAGCTGCCTTCGCCCGAGCACGCCGACGCCCAGAACGCCAAGGCGTTCGCCTATGTGCGGCCGCACGACCTGGACGTGCAGCGCTACGTGCCGGGCGCTCGCGGCATCGTGGCCGAGCTCACGCGAGCCATCGTGGTCGGTCCGATCGCGCGGCTGGAACTAACGCCGTCCGAGGAAACCCAAGCAGGCACCCTCGTCCGCCAGGACGCGGTGATCGAGGCGCAGATTCCTGCGCAACAATTCAGGGAGTCGGGCTTCAAGGAGGGCGACACGCTGGTCGTGACGCCGCGCCGGGCCCGGGTGTTCGTGGAAGGCGCGGCCTGAGGCAAGGGGCCCGGCGCCCCGCTCAGGAGAAGAGTCGTGTTCGATTGGTTGTTCGCGGCGCCGCGCCGCACCCTGGCCCTGGTGTTCGCCGCCTGTGCCGCCATGCTGGGATTCGCGCTGTACCTGCAGCACGTCGTCGGGCTGGAGCCCTGTCCGATGTGCATCGTGCAGCGCTATGCGCTGATTGCCGTCGGCCTGTGCGCCGGCGTGGCGGCCGCCATCCCGCGGCGCGGAGCCTGGATCGCGGGCAGCGTGCTGGGCCTGCTGGCGGCCGGCTTCGGCGCCTTCGTGGCGGCGCGGCAAAGCTGGCTGCAGTGGTACCCGCCCGAGATCGTGTCCTGCGGGCGCGACTTCTACGGGATGATCGAGACCTTCCCGCTCAAGCGCGCCGTGCCCATGATCTTCCGCGGCAGCGGCGACTGCACCAAGATCGACTGGACCTTCCTGGGCGGCTCCATCGCCAACTGGTCGTTCGTGGCCTTCGTGGCGTTCGCGCTGGTGTTCCTGGGGCTGATCGTGCGCTCGCTGCGCGGACCGCGGCTGGCGGCGGCCTAGGAGAAGACAGCGTTTTTCAGGTGAGCCGCTTCACGAACACCATCGAGCGCCGGTCCCAGTTGTACTTGCGCTTGCGCGCGTCCGGCAGCCAGTCGGGCTCGACCTGCACGAAGCCGCGCTTGAGGAACCAGTGCATGGTGCGGGTGGTGAGCACGAAGATGCTCTCCAGGCCCATGGCGCGGGCGCGCTGCTCGATGCGCTTGAGGATCTTCTCGCCGTCGCCCTGGCCCTGGCTCTGCGGCGACACGGTCAGCGCCGCCATCTCGCCGGTGCGCGCCTCGGGGTAGGGGTAGAGCGCCGCGCAGGCAAAGATCACGCCGTCGTGCTCGATCAGGCTGTAGTTGGCGATGTCGCGTTCGATCTCGTTGCGCTCGCGGCGCACCAGGGTGCCGTCGCGCTCGAAGGGCTCGATCAGCTGCAGGATGCCGCCGACGTCGTCGGCGGTGGCCTCGCGCAGGCTCTCCAGCTTCTCGTCGATCACCATGGTGCCGATGCCGTCGTGCACGTAGATCTCCAGCAGCAGCGAGCCGTCCACCGCGAACGGCAGGATGTGGCTGCGCTCGACGCCCGCCTTGCAGGCCTTGACGCAGTGCTGCAGGTAGAACGCGGTGTCGGTGGGCTGCTGCGCATTGGGCAGCGCCGCCAGCAACTGCTCGGCGGCTGCCAGCGGCAGCTCGGTGTCGATCGGGTTGTCCTCGGCCTCCGGCTCGCCGGGACGGATGCGGATGCCGGGGATCTCGGAGAGGAACAGCAGCTTGTCGGCCTGCAGCGCGATGGCCACGCTGGTGGCGACTTCCTCCATGTTCAGGTTGAACGCTTCCCCGGTCAGCGAGAAGCCGAACGGCGAGATCAGCACCAGCGCGCCGAGGTCGAGCGATCGGTGGATGCCGGCCACGTCGACCTTGCGCACCAGCCCGGTGTGCTGGAAGTCCACCCCGTCGACGATGCCGACCGGGCGGGCCGTGATGAAGTTGCCGGAGATCACGCGCACGGTGGCACCGGCCATCGGGGTGTTGGGCAGCCCCTGGCTGAACGCCGCCTCGATCTCGAAGCGCAGCTGGCCGGCGGCCTCCTGGGCGCTGTCGAGCGCCACGCCGTCGGTGATGCGCATGCCGTGCGAGTAGCGCGCGGCGTGGCCCTTGGCCTTGAGCTGTTCGTTGACCTGCGGCCGGAAACCGTGCACCAGCACCAGCTTGACGCCCATGCTCTGGATCAGCGCCAGGTCCTGCGCGATCGCCTGCAGCTTGCCCGACGCGATCGCCTCGCCCGCGATGCCGACCACGAAGGTCTTGCCGCGGTGCATGTGGATGTAGGGCGCGACCGAGCGGAACCAGGGCACGAAGGTGAAATTGAAGACGGTGGACATCGGCTCGGGGCGGACGGGGCGCGGGCGGCGGGGTAGCGGGAAAGTGTACGGTACGCGCCGGCCGATAATTGCGGGCTTTGCGCCGCCGCGCGCAGAGCCTGCCCTTGTCAGCCACCCCCCGCATCACCTTTCCCGAATCGCTGCCCGTGTCGGGCAAGCGCGACGAGATCGCGCGGGCGATGGCTGCGCACCAGGTGGTGATCGTGTGCGGCGAGACCGGTTCGGGCAAGACGACGCAGCTGCCCAAGATCGCCCTGGCCATGGGCCGGGGGGGCCTGAATGCGAAACCGGGCGAGAAGGGCCGGCTGATCGGCCACACGCAGCCGCGCCGTATCGCCGCCTCCAGCGTGGCCCGGCGCATCGCCGAGGAGCTGGAGACGCCGCTGGGCGAGGTGGTCGGCTACAAGGTCCGCTTCCAGGACCGGCTGTCGCGCGACGCCTCGGTCAAGCTGATGACCGACGGCATCCTGCTGGCCGAGACCCAGACCGACCCGCTGCTGCAGGCGTACGACACGCTGATCATCGACGAGGCGCACGAACGCAGCCTGAACATCGACTTCCTGCTCGGCTACCTCAAGCAGCTGCTGCCGCGCCGGCCCGGCCTGAAAGTGGTGGTGACCTCCGCCACCATCGACGCCGAGCGCTTCGCCGAGCACTTCGCTTCGGCGAAGGGCAAGGCGCCGGTGATCTACGTCTCCGGCCGCATGTACCCGGTGGAGCAACGCTACCGGCCCTTCGAGGAGACGCGCGAGTACGGGCTGGACGAGGCCATCGCGGATGCGGTCGATGAACTGTGGCAGGGCCGTCCGGCGCCGGGCCGCCCCAAGCCGGACGGGGCCCCCTCGGGGGGCAGCGGCGACGCGCAGCGCGCCGCGTGGGGGCCAGGACTGGCGGGCGACATCCTGGTCTTCCTGCCCGGCGAGCGCGAGATCCGCGAGGCCGCCGACCACCTGCGCAAGCACCTGTCGCACAGCCCCTTGACGCGCAACGCCGAGGTACTGCCGCTGTTCTCGCGGCTGTCGCAGGCCGAGCAGGACCGCATCTTCGAACCCCACGCCGGGCGCCGCATCGTGCTGGCCACCAACGTGGCCGAGACCTCGCTCACGGTGCCGGGCATCCGCTACGTGATCGACGCCGGCACCGCCCGCGTCAAGCGCTACAGCTACCGCAGCAAGGTGGAGCAGCTGCTGGTGGAGCCGGTCAGCCAGGCGGCGGCCAACCAGCGCGCCGGCCGGTGCGGCCGGGTGGCCAACGGCATCTGCATCCGCCTGTACGACGAGCCGGACTTCCTGAAGCGCCCGCGCTTCACCGACCCGGAGATCCTGCGCTCCTCGCTGGCCGGAGTGATCCTGCGCATGAAGGCGCTGCACCTGGGCAACGTGGAGGACTTCCCCTTCATCGAGCCGCCGCCGCGGCGCGCCATCACCGACGGCTACCAGCTGCTGGGCGAGCTGGGCGCCGTGGACGACAGCAACGAGCTGACCCGGGTCGGCAGCGAGCTGGCGCGCCTGCCGCTGGACCCGCGCGTGGGCCGGATGATCCTGGAGGCGCGCGAGCGCGGCGCGCTGGCCGAGGTGCTGGTGATCGCCTCGGCGCTGTCGGTGCAGGACGTGCGCGACCGCCCGCTGGAGCTGCAGGCCCAGGCCGACCAGCAGCACGCGAAGTTCGACGACGAGAAAAGCGAGTTCTCCGGCTACCTGCGCCTGTGGGAGTGGATCCATGCGGCCCGGGGCGGGGGCGCGGACGGGGCCGCCGGACCCGCCCACAAGCTCTCCAACCGCCAGTACGAATCCCTGCTGCGCCAGAACTTCATCAACGTGCGCCGGGTGCGCGAGTGGAAGGACATCCACACGCAGCTGCACACCGTCGTCGCCGAGCACAAGTGGCGGCTCGATGCGCAGCCAGCCGGCTACGAGGCGGTGCACAAGTCGATGCTGGCCGGCCTGCTGGGCAACATCGGCTGGAAGATGGAGGACGGCGCGGCCAACCCGTCCACCGGCGCGCGCGGCGGGCCGGCGCAGTCGGAGTACCTGGGCGCGCGCGGCATCAAGTTCCATCGCCACCCGGGCGCCCACCTGAAGAAGCGCCCCGGCCGCTGGATCGTCTGCGCCGAGCTGGTGGAAACCACCCGCCTGTTCGGCCGCGGCATCGCCAACATCGAGCCGCAGTGGATCGAGGAGGTGGCCGGGCACCTGCTGCGCAAGCAGTTGCTGGATCCGCACTGGGAGCGCAAGGCCGCAGAGGTGATGGCGCTGGAGCGCGCCACGCTGTACGGGCTGGTGATCTACAGCGGCCGCCGCGTGCCCTTCGCGCGGGTCGACCAGCAGGGCGCGCGCGAGGTCTTCATCCGCGAGGCCCTGGTCGCGGGCCAGTGGGACACCCGGCTGCCGTTCCTGGCCGCCAACCAGAAGCTGGTGCGCCAGGTGCAGGAGCTGGAGCACAAGTCGCGGCGGCAGGACGTGCTGGTGGACGAGGAGCTGATCTACGCCTTCTATGACCAGCAGCTGCCTGCCGACGTCTACAACGGCCACACCTTCGAGGGCTGGTACCGGACGCAGGGCCGCGCCAACCCCAACCTGCTGCGGCTGACCCGCGAGGAGCTGATGCGGCACGAGGCGGCGGGCATCACCACCGACGCCTTCCCCAAGGTGATCCGGCTGGGCGGCGTGGACTGCGCGGCCGCCTACCTGCACGAGCCGGGCGACGCGCGCGACGGCCTGACGGTGACGGTGCCGCTGTTCGTGCTGAACCAGGTGAGCGAGGAGCGCGCCGAGTGGCTGGTGCCCGGCATGCTGAAGGACAAGCTGCAGGCCCTGCTGAAAAGCCTGCCGCAGAAACCGCGCTCGCGTTTCGTGCCGCTGCCGGAGTCGGCGGCGCAGCTCGCGGCGGAACTGTCCACCCCCGAGCGCTGGGCCGTCGGTTCGCTGCTGGATGCGCTGCTGAAGATGGTGCGCGAGCGCACCTCGCTGGACGTCCGGCGCACCGACTTCAAGCTGGACATGGTGCCGGCGCACCTGTTCATGAACGTGCGCGTGGTGGACGAGCACGGGCGGCAACTGGGCATGGGCCGCAACCTCGGGGCCTTGAAGGCGGAGTGGGGTGTGCAGGCCAGGGGAGCCTTCCAGGCGCTGGCGGGGTTGAAGCCCGCCGCTCCTGCCGTCGCCGGGCAGTCGCCCGCTGCCGCCGGCGGGACAGGCCAGGGCAGGGGGGAATCGGTGCACGCCAATGCCCCTCGGTCCAGCCCTCAGGGCGCCCGCCAACAGGCCGACGCGGCCCACCGCCACACCAGCTGGTCCTTCGGCGAGCTCCCCGAGCTGATGGAGGTGCGCAAGGGCGCCACCACCCTGATCGGCTTCCCCGCGCTGGTCGACGAAGGCGACGCCGTCGCCATCGAGGTTTTCGACGAGCCCGAGGTCGCTGCCGCGAAGCACCGCATCGGCTTGCGCCGCCTGTTCGCGCTGCAACTGAAGGACGCCCTCAGGTACCTGGAGAAGAACCTTCCCGACCTGCAGAAGACGGCCGTGGCCTACATGCCGCTGGGCACGCAGGAAGAGCTGCGCCGGCAGATCATCGACGTGGCACTGGACCGCGCCTTCCTGCTCGACCCGCTGCCCGGCGACGAAGCCACCTTCCGGCGCCGGGCGGAGGAGGGCCGCGGACGGCTGACGCTGATCGCCAACGAGGTGGCCCGGCTGGCCGGCGCCATCCTTGCCGAGTACACCGCGGCCGCCCGCAAGATCAAGGACACCCGGGGCCATCCGGATGCCACCGCCGACGCCACGCAGCAGCTGCAGCGCCTGGTGCCCAAACGCTTCCTGCAGGACACCCCCTGGCCGGCGCTGCAGCACCTCCCGCGCTACCTCAAGGCCATCGTGCTGCGCCTGGACAAGCTGCGGACCGACCCGACCCGCGACGCCGCCCGCATGGCCGACATCAAGCCGCAGGAGCAGCGCTACTGGCGCCTGGTGGCCGAGCGCAAGGGCCAGGTCGACGAGCGCATGCAGGATTTCCGCTGGCTGCTGGAGGAGCTGCGCGTCAGCCTGTTCGCCCAGGAACTGCGCACGCCGCAGCCGGTGAGCGTCAAGCGGATGGAGAAGGTGTGGGCCCAGGTGAACAGCTGATGCAGGACCGGACGACCGCCGCCGCAGCACCGCGCAGGAGCCCGCTGGTCCTGATGGCCATCCTGGTGGCGCAGCTGGCCTTCGGTCTGCTCGCCATGACGATCTGCCTGCCTTCGATGCAGGACTGGCCGGCGACGTTCGGCGCCAGCCAGGCGGCGGTGCAGCTCACCTTCAGCGGCTTCGTGGCGGCCTACGGCGGCATGCAGCTGGTCTACGGCCCGGTATCCGACCGCATGGGCCGCAAGCCGGTCCTGCTGATCGGACTGTCGGTCGCGCTGGTGGGCTCGCTGATTGCGGCGGTCGCGCCCGACCTGACCGTGCTGACGATCGGCCGCGTGCTGCAGGGCGCCGGCAGCGCCGCCGGCATGGTCACCGGCCGCGCCATGGTGCAGGACCTGTTCGAAGGCGTCGAGCGCACGCGTGCCATGGCCTTCATCGGCATGAGCATGGGCGTGGTACCGCCGCTGTCCACGCTGGTGGGCGGGCAGTTGCACGTGCAGGTCGGCTGGCAGGCCAACTTCGTGCTGCTCGTCCTGCTGGCGCTGGTGTTGATGGTCGCGGCCTGGCGCGGCCTGCCCGGCCGTGCGCCGCAAGCCGGAACGTCGACCGGTGCGCTGCGCCAGCTGCTTGCCGGCTATGTCGAACTGGCGCGCCAGCCGGCGTTCCTGCTCCATGTGATGCTGCTCTCCTCGGCGGCGGCGACCTTCTACACCTTCCTGGGCGGCACGCCGCTGGTGCTCAAGGCCTACGGCGTTCCGCCCGAACAGCTCGGCTGGTACATCGGCGTCATTCCCGTCGCCTACATCTTCGGCAACCTGATCACCACCCGCCTGGCCCACCGCAGCAGCGACGCTTTCATCGTGGGGTGGGGCCAGGCGCTGACCATCGCCGGCCTGTTGATCGTCGTGGGCCTGGGCCTGGCCGGCGTGCGCCATCCGCTGGCCCTCGCGCTGCCCCTGCTGCTGCTGGGTGTCGGCCACGGGCTGCTGGTGCCGCCCACGCTGATCGGCACCGTGGGCCTGATCCCCGCGCTCGCCGGCTCGGCCGCTGCGGTCGCGGGCGTGTCGCAGCAAATGCTGGGCGCGTTCGGCGGCTTCATCGTCGGCCTGGTGCCCAACGAGGGCCAGACCAACCTCGGGCTGATCATGCTGGGCTGGACGCTGATGGGCCTTGGCGCCTATCTGCTGCTGCACGGCAAGGTGCTGCGCCGGCGCTGACCCGGGCAGCCCGTCACCGGCTTTCGCCGTCGGCATTCGATGACGCGCGGCGCGCATCCCGCGCACTAGGATGCCCGCGACTTCCAACCGATCGGAACCCACGTGAACGACACCCTGCTGCAGCGCTGGAAGCGCTATGACGAGAACCGCTCCGGCTTCACCGGCGAGCACTGGCTGGTGCTCGCGGCCGGCATCGCCACCTGGCTGGCGACGCGCCGCCACCGCTCGTTGGCCGTGCGGCTGGCCGGCTCGGTGCTCGGCACCCTCGCCGTCGCCCGTGCCGCCACCGGGCGCGAGGTGCCGCCGAAGATGCTGCGCTACCTGCCGTTCGCGGACCGGCATTGAGGCCGCAACAGGCGGCCTCTCGCTTACCGGTGTTGCCCATGGGGGGATCCGCCTTGTCACAACTGCACACATCTTCGATGATGCGCAGCAAGGAGAGGCAAGGCAGTGGCAGTACTCATACCCGCACTGGGCGCGTGCGTGTCGCGCATGACGTCCGGTGAAAGGCGGCTGGCGGAGCGGCTCGAACAGAAGCTGGACGACGACTACCTGCTCTGGTACGACGTCCCGGTCGGACCGAAGCAGACCTATCCCGACTTCGTCGTCATCCATCCTCGGCGCGGTGTCCTGATACTGGAAGCCAAGGATTGGCGGCTGGAGACCGTCAGGAAGGCTACCCGGCAGTATTGGGAAATCATCGACAGCGCGTCGGGCCAGGTGTCGAGCGCCGCCAGATTCCTTCGGGACAGTACCAGGCCGTGCTGATCGACGAGGGCCACGACTTCCGGCCCGAGTGGTTCAAGCTGGTGGTCCAGATGGTCGACCCGCAGACCAACAGCCTGCTGGTGCTCTACGACAGCGCCCAGAACATCTACCAGAAGCGCAAGGCCAAGGGGTTCAGCTTCAAGAGCGTCGGTATCCAGGCTGCCGGGCGCACCACCATCCTGCGCATCAATTACCGCAACACCCGCCAGATCCTTCGGACCGCGAACCTGGTTGCCGCCGAATTCCTGCAGCCGGAAGCCCAGGACGAGGACGGCGTGCCGCTGGTGCAGCCGGTGAGCTGCGGACGAGACGGGCAGGAAGCGCTGGTCGTGCGCCTGCCCAGTCCGCGCGATGAGCCGGCGACGCTCGCGCAATGGTTGACCGCGGCCCACCAGGAGGGCCATGCCTGGGGCGACATGGCCGTGCTGTGTCGCGACAAGCACGGTGTCGAGAGTTGCGGCAGGTCACTGGCGTCGCGCAGGGTGCCGCACCAGGTGCGCAAGAGCCGAAGCGACTTCGATCCATTGGCCGATTCGGTCAAGGTGATGACCATGCATGCCAGCAAGGGATTGGAGTTCCCGGTCGTGGCTCTTTCGGGGGTCGGGCGGATGCCATACGCGAACATGGAAGTCGAGGACGAGGCCCTGCTGTTCTACGTGGCAGCGACTCGGGCGACGCACCGCCTGATGGTGCCTGTCGCAGGAGACGGGGCATTCGGGGCAGCGCTCGCGGGAGCAGGCGTGCCGCACTGAGGCCGGCCATCCAGGCTCCGCTTGGTGGTGCCTGGATGAGCCTTTGGTGATGGCCGCCGGGCAGGATGTGCGATCGGCTGGGCCGATCACGACGTTGAGCGGCGCGGGCGCTGCCGGTCGGCCAGGTCTCAGCCCCGGGGCTGTGGACTCGCCGTGTCCTGGAGCGGGTCCTCCGCCGGCATCAGCACGGCCAATAAGTCCGATGTCGTGCGCAGGATCAGGTCGGCGCGGATTGCGCGTGTGGGCCGGATCGATGCCGCGCGCGCGGATCGCCTGTAGCCGCGCACGCAAGCGGGTGAGCGGCACGTCCAGGCCGAGTTTGCTAGCGCAGGCGCCCTGGCTGGGCGGGCATCTCGCAGGGCCAAAGCCGGGTGACGCCGCCATCGGCCGCAAGCAGGTCCTGCAGTGGGCGGCAGCGGCCATCGACGCACCAGTCGTAGTCGGCCGCGAAGGGCGAGCGCGTCAGGTGCAGCTCTTCCAGCGGCGGCGTGGAGGGGCGATACACGTACCAGCCATCCCGCAGCACCGCGCCGGCCGGCGGTTCCATGCCGGCACCCGAGCCACGGATGCGCGCGTCGCGTGCGAGCAGGCGCAGGCCTCGCGGCGTGCGCTCGACGGCGTAGTCCTCCTCCCAGCGCGTCTTTTCGATGGAATGGGTCCAGGCCAGGGTGAAACGCGTGGCCGGCACCTGCACCGGGTCGGCCGTCGAGGCCGCAAGCGCCAGGCAGACGCCGGCGAGCACGGCGGACATCAGGCTGCGCGGCTGCTGCCCACCGGGCGCGTGCGGCCGGCGCGGGTCCGCCACCCATGCCAGGCCAGGATCAGCCCGGTGAGCACCAGGCCGACCTGGTCGGTCCAGGGTGCAGCCGCCACCAGGAAGCAGGCCGAACCGATGCAGGCTGCCCGCTCCAGCCAGTTCAGGGGCGCGAACAGGTAGCCGATGGCGCCGGCCCCCCACAGCCCGATGGCCACCAGCGCCTTGAACACGATCCAGGCCACCGCCAGCACCCCGCCGCCCTGCAGCATCAAGGCAGGGTCATAGACGGCCATGTAGGGGACGATGAACCCGGCGATGGCGATCCGTACCGCATGCAGTCCGATCTTCAGGCCGCCCTCGCGCGCGATCGGCGCTGCGGCGAAGGCGGCCAGGGCCACCGGCGGCGTGAGGTCGGCCATGATGCCGAAGTAGAAGACGAACATGTGCGACACGATCAGCGGCACGCCCAGCTTGAGCAGCACCGGCGCGGCCAGCGAGCTGGTGATGATGTAGTTGGGTATCGTCGGGATGCCCATGCCCAGCACCAGGCAGGTGAGCATGGTCAGTACCAGCGCCAGCAGCAGGCTCTTCTCGCCCAGGCCGATGACATAGCCGCCCATCTCGGCTGCCACGCCGGTGAGGTTGATGATGCCGATGATCACGCCCACCAGCGCGCAGGCGATCGCCACCGGCAGCGAATGCCGTGCACCGTCGGCGAGCGCCGCCAGGGCCACGCGGCGCGCGTCCTGCCCGGTGCGCCGGGCGTAGGTGGCCGCCACCAGCAGGGCCGCGAGGACGAAGAAGGTGCCGACGCCGAACTGGAAGAAGCCGCCGCAGGCGATGGCCAGCAGCACCCAGAACAGCATGCGCAGGCCCAGGCTGCGCACGCCGGTGAGCACGGCTGCGCCGAAGATCAGGATCACCGTCAGGCCCAGCCCCACGGTGCCCGAGAACAGCGGCGTGTAGCCCGAGAACAGCAGGGCCACCAGCCCGACTAGCGGCAGCAGCAGGTACCAGCGCTGCCGCACTGCGGCCCAGGGGTTGGGGCAGTCCTCCTTCGCCAGGCCGAGCAGCGACTTGCGCCCGGCCTCCAGGTGAACCATCCAGAATGCCGTGATGAAGTACAGCAGGGCCGGGATGACGGCGGCCTTGCAGACCTCGATGTAGGGGATGTTCAGCGTCTCGGCCATGATGAACGCGACCGCGCCCATGACCGGCGGCATGATCTGCCCGCCCATGCTGGAGGTGGCTTCCACGCCGCCGGCGAAGGCGCTGGAGTAGCCGAAGCGCTTCATCAGCGGGATGGTGAACTGCCCGGTGGTCACCACGTTGGCCACGCCCGAGCCGTTGATCGTGCCCATCAGCCCCGAGGAGATCACCGCCACCTTGGCCGGCCCGCCGCGTGTGTGGCCCACGGTGCCCAGCGAGAAATCGGTGAACAGGGCGATCATGCCGGCCTGCTCGAGGAAGGCGCCGAACAGGATGAACAGGAAGATGTAGGTGGACGACACGTAGGTGGGCGTGCCGTAGATGCCCTCGGTGCCGAACGAGAGCGTGCTGACGATCTGGTCGAGCCCGAATCCGCGGTGCGCCAGCGGGCCCGGCAGGTATTCGCCGAAGGCACCGTAGGCCAGGAAGATGCCGCAGATCAGCGGCAGCGCCCAGCCCATCATGCGCCGCGCGGCCTCGAACACCAGCACCAGCGAGACCACGCCCACCACCCAGTCCCAGCGGTTCAGCTCGCCGGCGCGCAGCGTGAGGTCGGCCTCGAAGATCCAGTGGTAGAAGCTGGCGGCGAAGCCCGCCAGGCCGAGCGCCCAGCCGAGCGGGCGCCAGCCGTCCGTGCCGCCGCGCCAGCCCGGGTACAGCGCGAACACCATCAGCAGCACGAAGCCGACGTGGATGGCCCGCACCACCTGGCTGGACAGCGGGCTGAAGGCCGCGGTGATGATCTGGAACGAGGAGAACAGCAGCGCGACCCAGAAGATCGCGCCGCGCAGCGCCTGCGGCTGCTCGTCGGCGGCGGACATCGGCGGGGCGGCTCCCTACTTGACCAGGCCGACTTCGCGGTAGTACCGCTGCGCGCCCGGGTGCAGCGGCACCGGCATGCCCTTGACCGCGTTCTCGCGCTTGATCGCCTTGGCCGCGTTGTGGGCCGCGTGCAGCGTGTCGAGGTTGTCGTACAGCGCCTTGGTCATCTGGTAGGCGACGTCGTCGGACACGCCGGAGTGGGTGACCAGGAAGTTGGGGATGGCCGCAGTGGGCACATCCTTGGCCTGGCCGGTATAGGTGTTGGCCGGAATGACGGCGGGCTGGTAGGCCTCGTCGCCCACCTTGGCCACCACATCGGCGGGCACCGGCACCACCACGATCTGCTGCGAGGAGGCCAGGTCGCGGATGGAGGCCACGCCCAGGCCGGCCGATTGCAGCGTGGCGTCGAGCTGGCGGTTCTTGATCAGCTCGACCGACTCGCCGAACGGCAGGTACTCCACCTTCGCCAGGTCCTTGTAGTCCAGGCCGGCAGCCTTGAAGATGGTGCGCGCGTTCAGTTCGGTGCCGGACTTGGCGGCGCCCACCGAGACCCGCTTGCCCTTCAGGTCGGCCAGTGTCTTGATGCCCGAGTCGGCGCTGGCGACGATCTGGATGTAGTTGTTGTAGGTGGCCGAGAGGCCGCGCAGCTTGGTCAGCGGCGTGTTGAAGCCGGCCTCGGCGTTGCCCTTGTAGGCGTCGGACAGGGCGTCGGCCAGGGTGAAGGCCAGTTCGCCGCGGCCGGCCTGCAGCAGGTTGAGGTTCTCGGCCGAAGCCTTGGTCACCTGCGCGGTGGCCTTGGCGTTCGGGATCGCCTTGGCATAGATCTGCGAGAGCGCGACGCCCAGCGGGTAATAGACGCCGCTCTGGCCGCCGGTGAGGACGTTGACGAACTTCTGCTGCTGCGCCAGGCCTGCGCCGGCGGCCAGCGCCGCCACGAGACCGAAGACCACGGCGATTCGGCGGGACTTCTGCATGAACTGTTCTCCTTCGATGGCTTGTTGGTTCGGGCATCCGCGCCCTGGAGGCGAATGCTTCGGGGATGGTAAGCACGGATGGGTCCGATCCCGGCCGGGCCGACCCCGGAATTTCCCTTGGGTCAGCGAGCGGGGGAGCGGCGCGAGGGCGGACGACGAGGTTCGGCTTGGCCTCGCCTCGTCACTTCGTCCCGAAAATGCGGTCCCCCGCGTCGCCCAGGCCCGGCAGGATGTAGCCGTGCTCGTTGAGCTGGCGGTCGATCGCGGCGGTGTAGATGGGCACGTCCGGGTGGGCGCGCTGCATGGCCTGCACGCCCTCGGGGCAGGTCAGCAGGCAGACGAACTTGATCGATCGGGGCTTGAGCTCCTTGAGCCGCTCCACCGCCGCGATGGCGGAGTTGCCGGTGGCCAGCATGGGGTCCACCACGACCACGTCGCGCTCGTGCATGTCCTGCGGCATCTTGAAGTAGTACTCGACGGCGACCAGCGTCTTGGGGTCGCGGTACAGGCCGATGTGGCCCACGCGCGCGCCGGGCACCACGTTGAGCATGCCGTCCAGGATGCCGCTGCCGGCGCGCAGGATGGACACGAACACCAGCTTCTTGCCGTCGATGACTTTTCCGGTCATCTTCTCCAGGGGCGTTTCGACTTCGATCTCCTGCATCGGCATGTCGCGCGTGACCTCGTAGGCCATCAGCGAAGCCAGCTCGCCCAGCAGGCGCCGGAAGCTGTTGGTGCTGGCCTCCTTCTTGCGCATCAGGGTCAACTTGTGCTGGACGAGCGGGTGGTCGATCAGGTGGACTTGGGACATGGCGAGGCGTGTTCGGGGGATTGCCGAATATAGCGATGCGGGGCGCGCCGGCAGGCGGCGGGCGCGTTGCGCCGGACCCCGGCCTGCGCGCGCGGGTGGTGAAGCGTCAGAACACCGTCCCGTCGCTGTGCACCAGCAGCGGCGGCTGGCCGTTGCGGGCGCGCTGGGCGAGTTCGCGGCCGGCAGCCCAGGTACCGCCCTCCAGCACGGCGGCCAGCGGCATCTGCTCTTCCGGCAAGGACAACTCCGAGCGCACCAGCCCCGCCAGCTCGTCGATCAGCGCCACCGTCAGCGCGCGCCACTCGACGATGATCTCGTCGCCGGGATGCCAGAGCGGGTGCGCCGCGTCGGGCTCGCGCAGCCGCAGCACGCCGGTGTCGAGCAGCAGCCCGCCGTTGCGGTACTCGGGCAGGGCGGTGAGTTTCTCGATGCCGCGCAGCTTGACCCCTGCCCAGTGGAAGGGTTCCAGCAGCGAGTAGGTGAGCCACTGCGACAACTTGTGGAACGGCACCCAGCCATCGGAGAGCGCGTCGCCGCGCACCGCGTGGTGCTGCCAGACGTCGCCCAGCGGCACGCCGCCGATGCTCGTGCCCAGCGGCCAGATGCCCGACAGGGTCTGCAGGATCTGCGACAGCAGGTCGTGCACCTCCAGGTCGGCGGAAGGGGCGATGCCGCCCTCCGCGCCGATGAACCAGTCGAACAGGCCGGACGGTCGACCCGGGTCGCCGAATACCTCGGGCTGTTCGCGCAGCGCCTCGCCCAGCCGCCGCAGCAGCACGGCGCGCCCCTCCAGCCCGACCAGCGGGTTGGCCTCGCTCACCTGCAGCACCTGGGCCAGCCGGTCGGTCACCAGCGACCTCAGCCCCTCGGAATCGGCCTGCAGCGGGTGCAGCGTGTCGCTGGAGAACATGCCGCCCATGAAGGCATGGAAGCTGGCCACGGCCAGTCCTTCGGAGCGGGCATAGGCCCGCCCGTCGGAGGGGTCCGTGTAGCGCCAGTCGCCGCCGGCCCCGGCATCGAGCAGCACGCTGACCACCGTCAGGTCGATCAGCGCGCGCGCGCGGGTGGCCTCGGGCGCGTCCGCGAGCCGTTCCTCCAGCTGGCGGCGCCGGTCGACGCCGCCGGCCTCCAGGTGGCGCCAGCGGCTGTGCAGCGGCACGTGCAGCTTCGGATAGCGCCGGCGCGTCACGGCGGCCACCTCGGCGGCGGCGGCCCGCAGGCGTCCTTCGTCGACGGTGAACCAGTCGGACTGGCCGATCCGCGCGCGGTCCAGCAACTGGCCACAGCGCTCCCGGACGGTGACGGTGGAACGCAGGATGGAAGCCGCGACCTCGGCCTGCGAGCGCTGCTGGACGAACTCGTTCTCGGCGCTCATTCCAGGCCCCTCCCGCGGGTGGCCTTCAGCTGCTGCGCGTCGGGCACGAGGCCGGGGGTGAAGTAGCCGGCCGCCATCTTGGCGTCCCTCTCCACCCGGGCGTCGGCCGGGATCAGCTCGTCCGGGATGTTCACGCGCTCCCCCACCTCGATGCCCGAGCCGGTGATGGCGTCGAACTTCATGTGGCTCATGGAGACCAGCCGGTGGATGCGGCGTACGCCCAGCCAGTGCAGCACGTCGGGCATCAGCTCCTGGAAGCGCATGTCCTGCACGCCGGCCACGCACTCGGTGCGCGCGAAGTACTGGTCGGCGGTGTCGCCGCCCAGCTGGCGCTTGCGCGCGTTGTAGACGAGGAACTTGGTCACCTCGCCCAGCGCGCGGCCTTCCTTGCGCGAGTAGGCGATCAGGCCCACGCCGCCGCGCCCGCCGGCCTCCTTCGGCTGCGCGCCCCGCACGCACTCCTCGATGGCATGCGTCAGGTACGGCCGGCAGGTGCAGATGTCGGAGCCGAACACATCGGAGCCGTTGCACTCGTCGTGCACCCGTGCGGTGAGTTCCACCCCCGGGTCGGCCAGGTCGCGCGGGTTGCCGAAGATGTAGAGGGTCTGCCCGCCGATGGGGGGCAGGAACACGTCCAGGTCGCCGCGCGTGACCAGTTCCGGGTACATGCCGCCGGTTTCCTCGAACAGCACGCGGCGCAGTTCGGCCTCGGTGCAGCCGAAGCGCCGCGCCACGCCGGGCAGGTGCCAGACCGGCTCGACCGCGGCCTTGGTGACCATGGCGGCGCCGGTGGGCAGCAGCAGCCGGCCGTCGGGCGCCAGGCGGCCCTTGTGCACGGCCTCGATGATCTCCGGCAGGATCACGTGCGCCTTCGTGATGGCGATGGTGGGTCGGATGTCCAGGCCCAGGCCGATCTCCTCGGCGAACACTTCCGCCACCCGCGCGCCCCACGGGTCGAGGCTGACGATGCGGCCCGGATCGCTCCACTGCGGGTAGGGACCGATCGTGTCGGTGGGCGCGGTATTGGTGAGGTCGGCCCGATGGCCGCGGGAGAGGGCGCCTGCCGCCACCGCCAGTGCGCGGTACACGCTGTACGAGCCACTGTGGGTGCCGATCGCGTTGCGGTGCGTGCGCGAACTGGTGGTGCCCACGACCGGGCCGCGCTCGGCCGGATTGGCGGCACCCCACCGGATGGCGGGGGCGCCGGCGCCACCGGCGTGCGAGGTCAGGCGGATGTGCCGCGGCGATGGGCTGTGGGGCGACATGGCGGGCTCCTCAAAGAGGCGACTGTAGCCCGCGCTGCCGGTGCCGTGGGCCGCGTGCGGCCATCCGCCGCGCGGCGGCGCAGCTCTAGCGTCTGCGGCCGCCCAGCAGGCCGCCCAGCACGCCGCGGATGATTTCGCGGCCGACGGTGCTGCCCATGGTGCGCACCGCAGACTTGGCCATGGCTTCCACCATGCCCTCGCGCCGCCCGCCGCGCGGCCCGGTGGAGCCGAACAGGATGTCGCCCAGCCCGCCCATGCCGCTGCCGGTGGCCTTGTCGGTGGCGCCGCCGCCGGCCGACGAAGCCGGGGAGGGCGCCTGTTCGGCCCTGGCCTTGAGCTTCTCGTGGGCGGATTCGCGGTCCTGCGTCTGGTCGTAGCTGCCGGCCACCAGCGAGCTGGCGAGCAGCGCCTGGCGCTGCTGCGGCGTGATCGGCCCGATCTGGCTGCCCGGCGGGATCACGTACACGCGCTCGGTGAGGCTGGGCCGGCCCTTCGCGTCCAGCAGGCTGACCAGCGCTTCTCCAACCGCCAGCTCGGTGATCGCGGCCTCGATGTCCAGCCCCGGCTTGGGCCGCATGGTCTCGGCGGTGGCGCGGACGGCCTTCTGGTCGCGCGGGGTGTAGGCGCGCAGCGCGTGCTGGACCCGGTTGCCCAGCTGCGCGAGCACGCTGTCCGGGATGTCGATCGGGTTCTGCGTCACGAAATACACGCCCACGCCCTTGGAGCGCACCAGCCGAACGACCAGTTCGATGCGTTCGACCAGCACGGCCGGCGCGTCCTTGAACAGGAGGTGCGCTTCGTCGAAGAAGAACACCAGCTTGGGCTTCTCGGGATCGCCGATCTCGGGCAGCGTCTCGAACAGCTCGGACAGCATCCACAGCAGGAAGGTGGCGTACAGCCGGGGCGAACTCAGCAGCTTGTCGGCCGCGAGGATGTTCACCACCCCCTTGCCGCCTACCGTCTGCATGAAGTCGGCGATGTCCAGCATCGGCTCGCCGAAGAAGCGGTCGCCGCCCTGCGACTCGATCTGCAGCAGGCCGCGCTGGATGGCGCCCACGCTGGCGGCGCTGATGTTGCCGTACTCGGTGCGGAACTGCGCCGCGTTGTCGCCCACGTGCTGCAGCATGGCGCGCAGGTCCTTCAGGTCCAGCAGCAGCAGGCCGTTGTCGTCGGCGATCCTGAAGACGATGTTGAGCACGCCGGCCTGGGTGTCGTTCAGGTCCAGCATGCGCGCCAGCAGCAGCGGCCCCATGTCGGACACGGTGGCGCGCACCGGATGCCCCTGCTCGCCGAACACGTCCCACAGCGTCGCCGGGCAGGCGGCCGGCTCGGGCATGGGCAGGCCGCGCTCCTGCACCACCTGGGCCATCTTCGCGGGCATGGCGCCGGCCTGGCTGATGCCGGTGAGGTCGCCTTTGACGTCCGCCAGGAACACCGGCACGCCGATGCGCGAGAAGCTCTCGGCCAGCGTCTGCAGCGTCACGGTCTTGCCCGTGCCGGTGGCCCCGGTGACCAGGCCATGGCGGTTGGCCAGGCCCGGCAGCAGGAAGCATTCGGTGTCGCCGTGCTTGGCGAGCATCAAGGGTTCGGCCATAGGTCAAAAGTAGAATGGGGACTGCAGCAATATAGCAACGCGTCGCGCGTTGCGGGGACCGAAAGAAGGAAGCCAAGTGGCCGGACACAGCAAATGGGCGAACATCCAGCACCGCAAGGGCCGGCAGGACGAAAAACGCGGCCGGGTCTGGACCCGGGTGATCCGCGAGATCATGGTCGCCGCCCGCCAGGGCGGCGGTGACCTCAACGCCAACCCGCGCCTGCGGCTGGCGGTCGACAAGGCCAAGGCTGCCAACATGCCGGCCGACACCATCAAGCGCAACATCGACAAGGCCACCGGCAACCTCGAGGGGGTGAGCTACGAGGAGATCCGCTACGAGGGCTACGGCATCGGCGGGGCCGCCGTGATCGTGGACACCATGACCGACAACAAGGTCCGCACCGTGGCCGAGGTCCGGCACGTGTTCAGCAAGTGCGGCGGCAACCTGGGCTCGGAAGGATCGGTCGCGTTCCAGTTCCGCAACGTCGGCCAGCTCATCCTGGCGCCCGGCACCAGCGAGGACAAGGTCATGGAAGCGGCGCTGGAAGCCGGCGCCGAGGACGTGATCAGCGAGGAGGACGGCGCCATCGAGGTGCTCACCGCGCCGGCCGACTTCGAGGCGGTCAAGGCGGCGCTGGAAGCCGCCGGGCTGAAGCCGGAGGTGGCCGAAGTCACCCTGCGGCCGGAGAACACGATCGAGCTCGACGGCGAGGACGCCGCCCGCATGCAGAAGCTGCTGGACATGCTGGAGGACCTGGACGACGTGCAGGATGTGTTCCACAACGCGTCGCTGCCCTCCGAATGAAAGTCCTGGTCATCGGCGGCGGCGGCCGCGAGCACGCGCTGGCCTGGAAGCTGGCGCAGTCGCCCCGGCTGCAGGCGGTCTACGTGGCGCCCGGCAACGGCGGCACGGCGCTCGATCCGCGACTGGAGAACGTGCCCGTCACCGACATCGCCGCGCTGCGCGACTGGGCGCTGGCGCAGAAGATCGCGCTGACCGTGGTCGGCCCCGAGGCGCCGCTGGCCGCCGGGGTGGTCGACGAATTCCGCGCCCACGGGCTGCGCGTGTTCGGGCCCACGAAAGCGGCGGCGCAGCTGGAAAGCTCGAAAGCCTTCTCCAAGGCCTTCATGCAGCGCCACGGCATTCCCACCGCTGCGTACCAGGCGTTCAGCGATGCCGCCGCCGCCCATGCGTACGTCGACCGCACCGGAGCGCCCATCGTGGTCAAGGCCGACGGCCTGGCCGCCGGCAAGGGCGTGGTGGTGGCGATGACCGCCGCCGAAGCGCACGAGGCGATCGACTTCATGCTGCTGGACAACCGGCTGGGCGTGAGCCACAACGAGGGCGGCGCCCGGGTGGTGATCGAGGAGTTCCTGACCGGCGAGGAAGCCAGTTTCATCGTGCTGTGCGATGGCCGCAACGTCACGCCGCTGGCCAGCAGCCAGGACCACAAGCGCCTGCTCGACGGCGACGCCGGCCCGAACACCGGCGGCATGGGCGCCTACTCGCCGGCGCCGGTGGTCACGCCGGCGGTCCATGCGCGCGCGATGCGCGAGGTCATCCTGCCCACGGTGCGCGGCATGGCGGCCGACGGCGTTCCCTACACCGGCTTCCTGTACGCCGGCCTGATGGTCGACCGGGAAGGGCGGATCAGGACGCTGGAGTTCAACTGCCGCATGGGCGACCCCGAGACACAGCCCATCCTGATGCGGTTGAAGTCCGACCTGTACGAGGTGCTGATGGCCGCGACCGGCGGAACGCTGGACCAGGTCGATCTGCAATGGGACCGCCGCACCGCCCTGGGGGTGGTGATGGCGGCCGGCGGCTACCCGCTGGACCCGCGCAAGGGCGATGCCATCAGCGGCCTGCCGCGCGAGACCGCCGACACCATGGTGTTCCACGCCGGCACTGCGATGAAGGATGGCCGGCTGGTCACCAGCGGCGGCCGGGTGCTGTGCGTCACGGCGCTGGCCGACAGCGTCCGGGCGGCGCAGCAGCGCGCCTACCAGGCCGTGCAGGGCATCCGCTTCGAGGGCGCCCAGTACCGCCGCGACATCGGCCACCGCGCCGCCCACGCCTGATGCAAGCCATAGACACCGTCCGCAGCTACCTGCTCGACCTGCAGCAGCGCATCACCGAAGCCTGCACGGCCATCGACGGCACGCCTTTCCTGGCCGATGCCTGGGAGAAGGCGCCCGGCGAGCCGCTGCAGGGCAATGGGCTGACGAAGATCCTGGAGCAGGGTCCGGTGCTCGAGCGCGCCGGCTGCGGCTTCTCGCACGTGCGCGGGACGCGCCTGCCACCCTCGGCCACCCAGCATCGCCCCGACCTGGCCGGGGCTCCGTTCGAGGCGCTGGGCGTATCGCTCGTGTTCCACCCGCGCAACCCGTATGCGCCGACCGTGCACATGAACGTCCGGATGATCTCCGCGGCCCCTGCCGGCGCGGCGCCGGCCTTCTGGTTCGGCGGCGGCATGGACCTCACGCCCAGCTACGGGTTCGAGGAGGATGCGGTGCACTTCCATCGCGTGTGCAGGCAGTCGCTGGAGCCGTTCGGCGCCGACCGCTATCCGCGCTACAAGCAGTGGTGCGACGAATACTTCTTCCTGAAGCACCGCAACGAGGCCCGCGGCATCGGCGGCATCTTCTTCGACGACGTGTCGGACCTCGGCTTCGGCGGCGGCTTCGCGCTGGTCCGCTCGGTGGGGGACGCCTTCCTCGATGCGTACCTGCCCATCCTGCAGCGGCGCAAGGACACGCCGCATGGCGAGCGCGAGCGCGCCTTCCAGCTGTACCGCCGCGGGCGCTACGTGGAGTTCAACCTGGTCTGGGATCGCGGCACCCACTTCGGGCTGCAATCGGGCGGGCGCACCGAGTCCATCCTGCTGTCCATGCCGCCGCAGTGCAGCTGGGCCTACCGGCACGAGCCCGAGCCGGGCAGCCCCGAGGCCGAGCTCTACACCCGGTTCCTGCCGCCGCGGGAGTGGGTTTGACCACGGCTGCCCGCCGCCTGGGCGTGTTCGGCGGCGCCTTCGATCCGCCGCACCTCGCGCACGTCGCGCTGGCGCGCGCCGCCATCGACCAGCTTCGCCTGGACGAGTTGCGGGTGTTCCCGACCGGGCAGGCCTGGCACAAGTCGCGCGCCCTGTCGGCCGGCGAACACCGGCTGGCGATGGCGCGAGAGGCATTCGGCGGGCTGCCGCAGGCCGTGGTCGACGACCGCGAACTGCGCCGCGCAGGGCCCACCTACACCGTCGACACGCTGCGGCAGCTGCGTGCGGAGCACCCGCAGGCCGAGCTGCTGCTGGTGATCGGCGCCGACCAGGCCGAGGCCCTGCATAGCTGGCGGAACAGCGATGACATCATCCGCCTGGCCACGCTGGCGGTGGCCGCCCGCGCGCGGCCGGACCCGGATGCGCCGCCGTTCGACGCCTCGACCCTGCCGGGCGGCCGCCACGTGGCCGTCGAGCTTCCGGCCATGCCGGTCAGCGCCACGCAGATCCGCGCGCGCGTGCAGGCCGGGCAGGACATCGCCCAGCTGGTTCCGGCGGGCGTCGCAAGTTATATTGCCCGGCACCACCTCTACTCCAGGACCTGATGACCCAAGCCAGCAGCGCCAAGAAGGACACCCAGCGGCTCCAGCGTGCCATCGTCGATGGCCTGGAAGACGTGAAGGGTCAGGACATCCTGGTCTTCGACACCGAGCACCTCTCGCCACTCTTCGAGCGGGTGATCGTGGCTTCGGGCACCTCCAACCGGCAGACCAAGGCACTGGCCGCCAGCGTGCGCGATGCGGTGCGCGAGGCCGGCTTTCCCAAGCCGCGGGTGGAGGGGGAGGAAAACGGCGAGTGGATCATCGTCGACTGCGGACCCGCCGTCGCCCACATCATGCAGCCGGCCATCCGCAACTACTACCACCTCGAGGAGATCTGGGGCGAGAAGCCGGTGCGGCTGAGGCTGGGCGCGCCCAAGCCGGCCGCGGCGGCACCGGCGCCGCGCAAGGAGGCGGCTGCGCCGGCGAGCCTCAGGCGCAGCAGCGCCGCCAGGGCGGGTGCGGCGCAGGCCGCCAAGCTCGACGGCAAGGCTGCACCGGCGAAGAAGGCCACGGCCAGGCCGGCTGGCGCCAGGGCTGCAGCAGCAGCAGGGAAGGCGGCGCCGCAACCGGCTTCCGCCCGGTCCGCCGCCGGCAAGACGGCAACTGGCCGGGCCACGCCCGCAAAGGCGCCCACGCGGTCCGCGGCCAAGTCCGCATCCGCCACGCCGCGCAAGGCGGCCGGCAAGACTCCCGCCCGCAAGTCGGCTGCCCGGTCGCCCGCCCGCAAGGCATGAGGCTGCTGGTGGTCGCCGTGGGCCAGCGCGTGCCCGACTGGGCGGCCGCGGCCTGGGACGACTACGCCAAGCGCTTTCCGCCTGAATTGCGCGTGGAGCTGAAGGCCGTCAAGGCCGAGCCGCGCGGCTTGCGCAACGTGGACCAGCTGCAGGCCGCCGAGCGCGATCGCATCGCGGCGGCGATCCCGCGCGGGGCCCGCGTGGTGGCGCTCGACGAGCGGGGGACGGCGCTCTCGACCCAGGCACTGGCGGCCCGGCTGAAAGGCTGGCAACTCGACGCGGCCGACGTCGCGCTGGTGATCGGAGGGCCGGACGGCCTGGCCCCCGACTTCCGGGCCGCCGCCCATGAGCGCATCCGCCTGTCGGACCTGACCCTGCCGCATGCGATGGTGCGGGTGCTGCTGGTCGAGCAGCTGTATCGGGCCTGGTCCGTCAATGCCGGGCACCCGTACCACCGTGAGTAGGGGTTCGTCCCGTGCGGGCTCCGGTCATCCCGGCGCACTCATGCCATCCCGGCGCACTCATGCCATCCCGGCGCACTCATGTCATCCCGGCGCACTCATGTCATCCCGGCGAAAGCCGGGATCCATCACCCGCCCTCTGCATACGCTCCCTGGTTGCTCCGGCGCCGGGGGATCGATGGCCGATCCAGCCCGCAATGACCCGAGCCGGGCCGTGACTGCCTTCATCTACCTCGCCTCCCAGAGCCCGCGCCGCCGCCAGTTGCTCGGCCAACTCGGCGTCGCGCACGAGCTCCTCTTGCCCGACCCGGACGAAGACACCGAGTCGATCGAAGCCGTGTTGCCGAACGAGGCGCCGGCGCACTATGTTCGCCGGGTCACCGCCCTCAAGCTCGATGCCGCCCTGCAGCGGCTGCAGCGCCGCGGCCTGCCGGCGGCGCCAGTGCTGTGCGCCGACACCACGGTGGCCCTCGGGCGCACGATCTACGGCAAGCCGGCCGACGAAGCCGATGCCGCCCGCATGCTGCGCGAGCTGTCCGGCAGCACCCATCGTGTCCTCACCGCAGTGGCCATCCGGCAGGGACGCACGGTGCGCGAAGCGCTCAGTGATTCGCGCGTGACCTTCGCGGCCCTTTCGCCGCGACGGATCCGCGACTACGTTGCCACCGGCGAGCCCATGGGCAAGGCAGGCGCCTACGCCATCCAGGGCCGGGCCTCCGCTTATATTTCCCGCATCAGCGGCAGCTACTCCGGCATCATGGGGCTGCCGATGCATGAGACCGCCGTCCTCCTCCGCGCCTTCGGCTACCCCATCTGACCCCGCCGCCCAGCCCCTAGCCCCACCGCATGCAGCAGGACATCCTGATCAACTGGTCCCCGCAGGAGACCCGCGTCGCCGTCGTCGAGAGCGGCGCGGTGCAGGAACTGCACGTCGAGCGCACGCTGGAGCGCGGGCTGGTCGGCAACGTCTACCTGGGCAAGGTGGCGCGCGTGCTGCCCGGCATGCAGTCGGCCTTCATCGACATCGGCCTGGAGCGCGCCGCCTTCCTGCACGTGGCCGACCTGCACGGCTCGCGCCCGCACGAGGAGCACGGCAACGGCCGCCAGGGCCAGCCGCCGGTCCCGATCGAGAAGCGGGTGTTCGAGGGCCAGCCCCTGATGGTGCAGGTGATCAAGGACCCGATCGGGACCAAGGGCGCGCGCCTGTCCACCCAGATCAGCATTGCCGGCCGCCTGCTGGTGTTCCTGCCGCAGGACGAACACGTGGGCGTGTCGCAGAAGATCCCGCACGAGCAGCGCGATGCGTTGCGCAGCCGCCTGCAGGCACTGGTGGGCACGCCGGCCACCGGAGGCGGCGGAGGCTTCATCCTGCGCACCAACGGCGAGGACGCCAGCGATGCCGAGCTGGCGGACGACATCGCCTACCTGCGCAAGACCTGGTCGCGCATCCGCGAGGCCGCCACCCGGCAACCGCCCGGCTCGCTGCTGCACCAGGACCTGAGCCTGCTGCAACGCGTGCTGCGCGACCTGGTGACCGAGGAAACCCAGACCATCCGCATCGATTCGCGCGAGCAGTTCGCGCTGCTGCAGGCCTTCGGCCGCGAGTTCATGCCGCAGGCGGCCGAACGCCTGCAGCTGTACAAGGGCGAGCGGCCGATCTTCGACCTGTTCAACATCGACGAGGAAGTCACCCGCGCGCTGGGCCGCCGGGTCGACCTGAAGTCGGGCGGCTACCTGATCGTCGACCAGACCGAGGCGCTGACCACGGTGGACGTCAACACCGGCGGCTTCGTCGGCGCGCGCAACTTCGACGACACCATCTTCAAGACCAACCTGGAGGCCGCGCATGCCATCGCGCGGCAACTGCGCCTGCGCAACCTCGGGGGCATCATCATCGTCGACTTCATCGACATGCAGCGCGAGGACCATCGCGACGCCGTGCTGGCCGAGTTCCGCAAGCAGCTCGCGCGCGACCGGGTCAAGACCATGTCGGGCGGCTTCTCGCAGCTGGGCCTGGTGGAGATGACGCGCAAGCGCACCCGCGAGTCGCTGGCGCACATGCTGTGCGAGCCCTGCCTGTCGTGCCAGGGCGCCGGCCAGGTGCGCACCGCGCGCACCGTCGCCTACGACATCCTGCGCGAGATCCTCCGGGAAGCGCGCCAGTTCAACCCGCGCGAATATCGCATCGTCGCCTCGCCCAAGGTGGTGGAGCTGTTCCTGGACGAGGAAAGCCAGCACCTGGCGGGCCTGTCGGACTTCATCGGCAAGCCGATCTCGCTGCAGAGCGAGAGCAGCATGGGGCAGGAGCAGTACGACATCGTGCTGCTGTGACCGTGGGTGGGCCACCCGCGGCTAGCGCCAGCGGAACTCCCCGTCCACCCGCTCGCCGTGCAGCGTGGCGCCGAAGCGTGCCAGTTCCTGCTCGCGCCAGGCGGCCTCCTGTTTCCTGCGCCGCACCTTCGCCAGCTTGCGCCCGAGGAAGGACTGCCCCAGCAGCTTGTAGCTGTCGCGCGCGCTGAGCCCCTGCTTCTGCGACAGGCCGCGCTCGCGTTTGAGCGCGGTGAGCGTGATGGAGCCGAAGTGGTGCAGCCAGGACGAGCCGACCACGCCGGTGCGGATGCCGGCCAGAGCCAGCTCGTGGAAGAACAGGGTGTCCTCGTAGCCCCAGAGCCTGGGCGTGGCGCGGAAGTAGCCCACCTGGTCCCACACGCAGCGGTGGATGGCCATGCAGACGGCGTGCCGGGCGCCATGGCGCACCGCGCTGCGCATGCGGGCACCGGTGCCGGCGACAAACGCTTCCAGGTCATAGTCGAGCGCGCCCTCGATGAGGGCCGGCGAGACCACCTTCAGGTCCTCGCGCCCGGCCGCCTCCAGCAGGCCGTCGAGCCAGCCCGGCGTGACCACGACGTCGTTGTTCATCACCACGGTCCAGTCGGCCTGCAGCGCCAGCGCGCCCTGGTTCCAGGCGACGCCGCAGCCCAGGTTCTGTCTGTTGAGCACGAGCGCGCCCAGCGGCAGGCCGGCCAGGTAGTCGCGCGTGCCGTCGGTGGATCCGTTGTCGATCACCACCAGCCGCTTCAGGTCGAAGCCGGTGCGCACCAGGCTGTCGACGCACTGGCGCGTGTAACCGACCTGGTTGTAGCAGGCGAAGGTGACGGCCACGGTCGGTGTGCTCATGGGTCATCCCGGCGGATGGCACCGGCCGCGAACACCGCCACCAGCAGCGCGTAGAACGAGGCGGCATGGATCAGGTTGATCACCTCGGTGCTCGCGCTGGCCGTGAGGTAGCCGATGACCACCACCAGTCCGAAGTAGCCGTTGATGCGGCGCCCGCGGTCGGCCGAATGGGCGGCACGCGCGAAGATCCAGAGCGGCACCAGGAACAGGAGCAGGCGGGAGGCCAGTCCCACCACGCCCATCCTCATCATGGCCTGCAGGAACTCGTTGTGGCCGCCGCTCTGGACGAAATAATGATCGAGGAGCGGCGTGTAGAAGGGGGCGACCGCCGCCACCGTCTTCAGGTCGGGCAGGCTCTCGTAACCCCAGCCGGTCCACGGATGCTGCAGGAAGAGAGCCCAGTTGGCACGGAACAGGGAAATCCTCAGTCCGACCGAGCTGTCCCGCGAGCTGCCGTCCAGGTAGCTGCGGATGTCCCTGCCGATCTCATCGATCCGGATCCGGACCGTGTCCGAGGCCAGGTAGACGGCAAGGCAGGCGAGCGCCACGACCGCAATCGCCCCGGCCATGCTGCGGGCGGACCCGCGATGGCGCATTCCCACCAGCCACAGGACCAGCAGCACCGGGGCCATGACCCAGCCGGTGCGCGATTCGGTGCCCACCGAGATGGCCAGGGCCGCGCCCAGGGCCACCAGCTTCAGCCACTGCAGTGCGAGCGGATCCCGCCCCCACGCATGGAGGGAGTAGAGGCACAGGAACCCCGCGATCATGATGTGCTGCGACAGGAACAGCGGATCGATGAAGTAGGTGGCGAACCGGTCCACGTCCCAGAAGTATTGCCGGGAGGCCGGCACGAGGAAGATCATGGCCGCGCAGGACAGCACCGCCACCGGGACGGCCAGCGCCAGCACGGGTGCGGCATCGAGGCGCCGGCTCGCCAGGTACAGGAGGACCGCGAAGGCCAGGAGCATCCGCACCGGGCCATCGAAGTACCGCGGCACCAGCTCCTGGTGGCTCGCGGCCACGATCAGCACCGCGACCAGGGGCGATGCCAGCGCGAGCAGCATCCAGCGCACGTCGGCCTGGCGCAGCAGGGACCGCACGGCCTGCGGGTGCCTGACACAGTGGACCAGGGCCACGATGCCCGCCACGACCAGGAGGGCGTTGAGCCAGCCGCGCAGCACGAAGTAGCCGCCGACGGCCAGGGCCGGCAAGGCCAGGAACAGGCGGTCGGGGAGGCTGGGAGGATCTGCGGCGAACGGCGGGAAGCCGGAATCGGCTCGCGCGTGCGGGCTCGAAGACATGGAAAACGGGTGATTGCGCGCCCGGTAGTCTACCCGTTGCTCCTGCGGCTTCCGGTGAGCAGCCGCAGCGCCTGCGCCAGCACCTGCCCGGAGGTGATCGCCAGCAGGCAATCGCTGCGGCTCTGCAGGTGGTTCTCGCAGCCGGCCCGACCGCAGGGCACGCAGGGCAGCTCGGCCTGGATCAGGGTGACGTTGCCTTGCGACTGGACCGGGGCCCGGCGCAGGAACTGCACGGGCGCCTCGGACGCCGTGGCCGGCCAGGGCGCCCAGCGCTGCGGATTGGTGGGGCCGAAGACGGCCAGGGTCGGCACGCCGGTCGCGGCCGCGAGGTGCGACACGGAGGTGTCGGGGCCGATGTACAGCGCCGCGCGGGCCAGCAGGCCGGCCAGCTGGTTGAAGTCGAGCCGGCCCGACACGTCCAGCAGGTGCGGCGGGGGCGCCAGTTCGCGCAAGGGCGCGATGCATGCCTGGTCGCGCGCGCCGCCGCTGCCGGTCAGCACCACCTGATGGCCGCGTGCCAGCAGGGCACGGGCCAGCTCCGCGAATTTCTCCGGTGCCCATTGCTTGTACGGCCACATCGAAGGGGCGTGGATCACCACTGCGTCCGGGCGCAGCAGCCGCTCGATGTCGTCCGGCAGGGGAGTGGCCGGCGGCGGTATCACCTTCACCGGGCCGCTGCCGCTGGCTGTCCAGGGCGCCAGCAGGCGCAGCTTCTCGTCCACCACGTGCTCGCTGGCGAGGTCGCCCTGGCTGACGACTGCATGGCCCAGCAGCAGGCGCTTCCACCAGTTGCTGGCGTGCCGCGGGGGCAGCAGGCCGCTGCGCTCGCGGGCGGCGAGGCAGGCGATCAGGTGCGCGCGGTCCGATGCCTGGGTGACCAGCGCCAGGTCGTAGCGGCGCCAGAGGCGGCCTGCCAGCCGGGCGAATCCGGCCAGACCCAGCCTGGCGGGCGTCTCGATCAGCTGGTTCAGGTCGGGGTTGCCGCGCAGCATCCCCAGCGTGCCGGCGAAGCCGATCACGTCGATGCACGCCCGCGGCCAGCGGGTGCGGGCGGCGCGGATCAGCGGGGTGGTCAGCAGCACGTCGCCGATCTGGCGCGTCGCGACGACCAGGATGCTGTTCATGGCGGCCCGCTCACCCGGCTCCCTGCTGCAGCGCATGCAGGTGCGCGTACAGTCCGCCGCGCGCCAGCAGCTCCAGGTGCGTACCGGTTTCGGCTACGCGTCCCTGCTCCAGCACCACGACCTGGTCGGCGTGCTCGATGGTGGAGAGCCGGTGGGCGATGACGACGGTGGTGCGCCCGGCCATCAACCGCTGCAGCGCCTCCTGCACCAGGCGCTCGGAGGCTGCATCCAGCGCCGAGGTGGCTTCGTCCAGGATCAGGATGGGCGCATCCTTGTACAGCGCGCGGGCAATGGCCAGCCGCTGGCGCTGGCCGCCCGACAGCTCGGTGGCGTTGTGGCCGGTGACGGTGTCCAGTCCTTGCGGCAGGGAGTCGACCAGCTCGGCGAGGTTGGCGCCTTCCACGCAGCGCTGCAGCCGCCGTGGATCGACCGGCGCGTCCATGGTGATGTTGCTGGCCAGGCTGCCGTTGAACATCACCACGTCCTGGCTGACCAGTGCGAACTGGTCGCGCAGCGCCTGCAGCTGCCAGTGCGCCACGTCCTCGCCGTCCAGCAGCACCGCGCCGCCGTCGGGCACCACGAAGCGCGGCAGCAGGTTGGCCAGGGTGGTCTTGCCCGAGCCGGAAGGCCCCACCAGCGCCACGGTCCGGCCGGGCTCCAGCACCAGGCTGATGCGGTCCAGCGCGGGCGCGGCGTCGCCGCGGTAGCGGACCGTGACGTCGCGCAATTCGATGCGCCCGAGCGCGCGGCCGGGCGCGTGCGTGCCGCCGGATTCGGCGGGGGTGTGCTCGATCAGGTCGATGGCGCGCTGCACGCCCGCCAGTCCGCGCGCGATCGGGCTGGCCGCTTCCGACAGCCGCTTGATCGGCGCGATCAGCATCAGCATGGCGGTGATGAAGGAGGCGAAGGTGCCAATGGTCAGGCCGTCGCGCGACTGCCACAGCGCGATCGAGATCACCGCCGACAGCGCCGCAGCCGCCAGCATGTGGGTCAGCGGCGTGATCGCGGCCGACGCCACGGCCGACTTCATGGCCAGCCGGCGCAAGCCGGCGCTGAGCCCGGCGAAGCGGCTGGCCTGCGCCTGCTGCGCCCCGTGCAGGCGCACCACGCGCACCGCCAGCGCGTTTTCCTCGACCACGTAGGCCAGGTCGTTGGTGGCGGTCTGGGCGCTGCGCGCGATGCGGAACAGCCGCCGCGACAGCGTGCGCATGATCAGGGCCACTCCCGGCACGATCAGGAACACGATCAGCGTGAGCTGCCAGTTCAGGTACAGCAGGTACACCAGCAGCGCGAGCAGCGCCAGGCTGTCCTTGACCAGCCCCATCACCGAGTTGACCAGCAGCATCGCCCCGTTCTGCACCTCGAACACCACGGTGTTGGACAGCGTGGTGGCGTTCTGCTGCGAGAACAGCGACAGGCGTGCGTCCAGCAACCGGTCGAACATGGCCTTGCGCAGGGCGAGCAGTCCGTCCTGCGCGATGCGCGCCAGCGCCAGGTCGGCGATGAAGCCGGCGGCGCCGCGCACGGCGAACAGCAGCAGCAGGGTGGCCGGCACCATCCAGATCGCGATGCCGCCGGGCTGGAACCCCCGGTCCAGCAGCGGCTTGATCAGCGCCGGCACCAGCGGCTCGAGCGCGGAGGACACCACGGTGGCCAGCGCCGCGATCGCCCAGAAGCGCCTGCTGACGCCGCCGAAGTACGGCGCCAGCCAGCGCACGGCGGCGAGATCGATTCCCGTCACGCTGCCCGCTGCGCCTGCAGCTTGCGCTCCCATTGCCAGGCGTCGGCAATGATGGTGTCCAGGTCTTCGTACTGTGGCGTCCAGCCGAGCTCGGCCCTGGCCTTCGCGGCATCCGCCACCAGCACCGGCGGGTCGCCGGCGCGCGGGGGGTCGTCGCGCACCGGGATCGGGTGGCCCGTGACGCGGCGCGCCGCTTCGACCACTTCGTTGACGGAATGGCCCCGGCCGGTGCCCAGGTTGTAGACGCCGGTGGGCGCGCCGGCGTCGAGCCGGCGCAGCGCGGCGAGGTGGGCGGCGCACAGGTCCTGCACGTGGATGTAGTCGCGCAGGCAGGAGCCGTCGGGCGTGGCATGGTCCGAGCCGAAGCGCGAGACGAAGGCCCGGCGGCCGGAGGCGACCTGCAGCACCAGCGGGATCAGGTGCGTCTCGGGTTCGTGCCGCTCGCCAAGGCTGCCGTCCGGGTGCGCGCCGGCGGCATTGAAGTAGCGCAGCGAGATCGAGCGCAGGCCATGCGCCTGGCCGTAGTCCTGCAGCGCATGCTCCACCGCCAGCTTGCTGTGGCCGTAGGGATTGATCGGGCGGGTCGGGTGGTGCTCGGGAATCGGCACTTCCACCGGGTTGCCGTAGGTGGCTGCGGTGGACGAGAAGATGAACTGGCGCACGCCGTGCTCCAGCATCGTGTCCAGCAGGTCCAGCGTCTGCACCAGGTTGTTGCGCCAGTACTTGCCCGGCTGCGACATCGATTCGCCCACCAGGCTGGAGGCGGCGAAGTGCATCACGCAGCGCGGCTGCGCGCTGCGCAGGACGGCGCCCATGAAAGCGCGGTCGCCCAGCTGGCCCAGGTGCAGTTCGGCGCCGCCGACCGCGTCGGCATGGCCGGTGGCGAGGTTGTCCACCACGACCGGGCGATAGCCCTGGTCGGCGAGCATGCGGACCATGTGCGACCCGATGTAGCCGGCGCCGCCGACGACCACCACGGCCGGGAGTCTGTCCATGGGTGCAATAATCTTTTGGAACAGCGGGCGATTATGCCGTGGCCTCCCGGCCGGCCGGCCCTTCCGCGCCCCCGCGCATGCCATCCCTTTCCGTCATCGTCATCACCCGCAACGAAGCCGGCAACATCGGCCGCTGCCTGCGCTCGGCGCGATTCGCGGATGAGCTGGTCGTGGTCGACTCGGGCAGCATCGACGGCACCGCGGAACTGGCGCGCGGGCTGGGCGCGCGCGTCGTGGTCACCGGCGACTGGCCCGGCTTCGGCCCGCAGAAGAATCGCGCGCTGGACCTGGCCACGGGGGACTGGGTGCTGTCGCTCGACGCGGACGAGGAGATCACGCCGCCGCTGCAGCGCTCCATCGTCGCCGCCATGCAGGACGGGATGCACGACGCGTACAGCATCGGGCGCCGCTCCAGCTATTGCGGCCAGTACATGAAGCACTCGGGCTGGTACCCGGATCGCGTGGTGCGCCTGTTCCGCCGGGACCGGGGCCGTTTTTCCGGCGACCTGGTCCACGAACGGGTGCGGGTCGACGGCTCGGTGGGGCGGCTGGATGGCGACCTGCTGCACGAGAGCATGCCCACGCTGGAGTCCGTGATCGACAAGATGGATCGCTACTCCAGCGCGGGTGCGCAGGCGCTGCACGACCAGGGCGTGCGGGGGTCGCTGGGCAAGGCGCTGGGCCATGCGCTGTGGACCTTCCTGCGCACGTACTTCCTGCGCCGCGGCTTCCTGGACGGGAAGCTCGGGTTCGCGCTGGCGGTGTCCAATGCCGAGGGCACCTGGTACCGTTACCTGAAGCTGTGGCTGCTGCAGCGGGGGATAGGGCAGGGAACTCCGGCGCAACGCCCGAACCTCATGGGTTCCTCGGCAAACACAAGGAGAGTGGAAGATGGTTCGTGACTGTTGGCGGCGCCGGCAGGTGATCGCGGCGCTCGGCGTCACCGCCGCCGTGCCGTCCTGGGCCCAGTTCCGGGTCGAAGTGACCGGCGTCGGCCTGACGCAACTGCCCTTTGCCATCGTTCCTTTCCGCGGCGAGGCCGGCAGCCCCGAAAAGATCTCGGCCATCATCCGCGCCGACCTCGAGCGCAGCGGCCAGTTCCGCGCGATCGAGCCGCCGGTCAACCTGGTGATGGACGAGACCAGCCGCCCCGACGTCACGCCCTGGCGGCAGGCCGGCTCCGATTCGCTGGTCGCGGGCAGCGTGACCCGGCTGGCCGACGGCCGCCACGACGTGCGTTTCCGGCTCTGGGACGTGGTGCGCGGGCAGGACCTGGGCGGCCAGAGCTACGCCGTCACGCAGGGCGACCTGCGCCTGGCGGCGCACCGCATCGCGGACTTCATCTACGAGAAGCTGACCGGCGAGCGCGGCATCTTCTCCACGCGCATCGCCTACGTCACCAAGGGCGGGCCGCGCTACAACCTGTGGGTGGCCGATGCCGACGGCGAGAACGCCCAGTCGGCGCTGGCCAGCCCGGAGCCCATCATCTCGCCGGCCTGGTCGTCCAACGGCGCGCAGCTCGCCTACGTCTCCTTCGAGTCGCGCAAGCCGGTGGTCTACGTGCACGAAGTCGCCACCGGCCGGCGCCGGCTGCTGGCCAACTTCCGCGGCTCCAACAGTGCGCCGGCATGGGCGCCCGACGGCCGCACGCTCGCCGTCACCCTGAGCCGTGAAGGCGGCTCGCAGCTGTACACGATCGACGCCGGCGGCGGCGAGCCGCGCCGCCTGACGCAGTCGGCCGGCATCGACACCGAGCCGGTCTACGCGCCCGATGGCCGCAGCATCTATTTCGTCAGCGACCGCGGCGGAGCGCCGCAGGTCTATCGCATGCCGGTGACCGGCGGCTCGCCCCAGCGGGTCACGTTTACCGGCAGTTACAACATTTCGCCATCCGTCAGCCCCGACGGCCGGTGGCTCGCCTACGTCTCGCGCGTCCAGGGGCAGTTCAAGCTGCACGTGATGGAACTCCCCAGCGGCAATGGCGTGGCCATCACCGACAGCACGGCGGACGAGAGCCCCAGCTTCGCCCCCAACAGCCGCCTGATCGTCTACGCCACGCGCCAGAATGGCCGCGAAGCCCTCATGACCACCACGCTGGATGGCAAGATCAAGGCTCGGCTGGCAGGCCAGGGCGGCGACATCCGCGAGCCCGACTGGGGCCCGTTCCAGCGCTGAACACCCGAACACTTCGATCTGGAGGACAACTTGATGACTCTTCGCACCCTCATCGGCCTGTTGCTGGCCGCCTCGCTCGCCGCCTGCAGTTCCGGCGTCAAGCTCAATGACGTCCCGGTGGAAGACCGGCAGCCCGCCGTGGTCGCGCCGGGCGCCGGCGGCAGCACCGGTCCGGCCACGCAAAGCCAGGTCGCGCCGGTCGATGCGGACCCCGCGAGTGCCAACAAGGCCGGCCCGGCCAACGTGCAGCGCATCATCTTCTTCGACTACGACAGCTACGCGATCAAGCCCGAGGCGCAGCCGCTGGTCGAGGCGCATGCCCGCTTCCTGCGCGCCAACCCGCAGCGCCGCGTGGCCCTGGAGGGCCACACCGACGAGCGCGGCGGCCGCGAGTACAACCTGGCGCTCGGCCAGCGCCGCGCCGAAGCCGTGCGGCGCGCGCTGGGCCTGCTGGGCGTCAACGACAACCAGATGGAAGCGGTGAGCTTCGGCAAGGAAAAGCCCGCGGTGCCCGGCAGCGATGAATCCGCCTGGTCGCAGAACCGCCGGGTCGAGATCAGCTACCGATGATGCAAGCCCTGTCATTCGCGCCCGTGCCGTCGCGAAGGCCGGTTCCGCGGGAATCCGCGACGACGTACCGCTCCGCCCCGGCGTGGTGGATGTCGCTGCTCGCACGCGTGCTGGCCGCCGGCGTGCTGCTGGCGCCGCTGGCCGGCCACGCCGCGCTGTTCGAGGACGACGAGGCGCGCCGCGCCATCCTGGAGCTTCGCCAGCGCCTGGACGCGCAGCGCCAGGCCGGCGAGCGCCAGGCCCAGGACCTGCAGCGCGCCACCGAGGAGAACGCGCAGCTGCGCCGCAGCCTGCTGGACCTGCAGGCCCAGATCGACGCGCTGAAGAACGAAGTGGCGCGGATGCGCGGCCAGGACGAACAGCTCACGCGCGACATCGCCGACATGCAGCGCAGCCAGAAGGACGTTGCCGCCGCCGTGGAAGAGCGCCTGCGCAAGATCGAGCCGAACAAGGTCAGCGTCGACGGCCGCGAGTTCATGGCCGACCCGAACGAGCAGCGTGACTTCGACGCCGCCCTCGCCATCTTCCGCAAGGCCGACTTCCCGGCGGCGCAGGCGGCCTTCGCCGAGTTCCTCAAGCGCTATCCGCAGAGCAGCTACCGCCCCTCGGCGCTGTTCTGGCTGGGCAACGCGCAGTACGCCAACCGCGACTACCGCGGCGCGCTGGGCAACTTCCGCGCGCTGCTGCAGCAGGCGCCCGACCATGCGCGGGCGCCGGAAGCGGTGCTGTCCATCGCCAACTGCCAGATCGAGCTGAAGGACAACGCCGGCGCGCGCCGCACGCTCGACGACCTGGTCAAGGCCTATCCGCAATCGGAGGCGGCGGTGGCCGCGCGCGAGCGGCTCGCCCGCCTGCGCTGATGCAGCACGCGCTCGACCCCGGGACGGCCGACCTCGACCGCCGCTTCTCGGGACTGGAGCGCCTCTATGGCGTGCAGGGCGCCGCGGCCCTGCGGAAGGCCTGCGTGGCCGTGGTCGGCATCGGCGGCGTGGGGTCCTGGGCCGCCGAAGCGCTGGCGCGCAGCGGCATCGGCTCGCTGGTGCTGGTGGACCTGGACCACGTGGCCGAGTCCAACATCAATCGGCAGGTGCACGCACTGGACGCCACGATCGGGCAGGCCAAGGTGCTGGCGATGCGCGAGCGTATCGCGCAGATCCATCCCGGCTGCCGGGTGCACTGCGTCGAGGACTTCGCCGAAGCCGGCAACTGGCCCGGGCTGCTGCCGCGCCCGGTCGATGCGCTGATCGACGCGTGCGATGAAGTCAAGGCCAAGGTGGCGCTGGCCACGTGGGCGCTGCAGTCCGGGGTGCCGTTCATCGCCTGCGGTGCTGCCGGCGGCAAGCGCCTGGCGCACAAGGTGGATGTCGACGACCTTTCACAGGTCACCCACGACCCCCTGCTCGCGCAGGTGCGCTACCGGCTGCGCAAGTTCCATGGCGCGCCGCGCGAGGGCCGCCGCATCGGCGTCCCCTGCGTGTTCAGCCGCGAGGCGGTGGCGCCGCCCGATCCGTCCTGCGACATCGCCGGCGACGGTTCGCTCAATTGCCACGGCTACGGCTCCGTGGTGGCGGTCACGGCCACGTTCGGGCAGTGCGCGGCGGGTTGGGTGCTGGACCGCATGGCCAGCCAGCGCCGGTTGTCGGCCACGACCTGAGCCGGCCGGCCGGCCGGGTGCCAGGGACACCGATCGGCTCCGTTCAGCCGGCGGATTCGATGGCCTCGATCTCGCCCGACAAGGACAGCCAGCGCTCCTCGGCCGCTTCCAGCGCCGCCACGGCCTGCTTGAGGCGCTTGCCGGATTCGGCGATCTCCGCGGGAGCGAGCAGCGTGGCCATGCGCGACTCCAGCGACCGGATCTCGGCCTGCAAACGGCTCATCCGGTGTTCCGCCTCGGCCAGCTCCTTCTTCAGGGGGCGGGTGCGGACCGCGAGTTGCTGGCGGGCAGCGGCATCGATGCGTCGCTGCTCCTGCGGCTTTCCGGCGGGAGCGGGCCGCGGGGTGGCCGCAGGCGTGGGAGCGGGCGCCGCCTCCACCCGGGCGGCCTCGCGCAGGCGCCTGGCCTCGTCCAGCAGGTAGCGCTGGTAGTCGTCCAGGTCGCCGTCGAACGGCGCAACGCGGCCTGCGCCGACCAGCCAGAACTCGTCGCAGACCGAGCGCAGCAGGGCGCGGTCGTGGCTGACCAGCAGCACGGTGCCCTCGAACTCGTTGAGCGCGACCGCCAGCGCCTCGCGCGTGGCCAGGTCCAGGTGGTTGGTCGGCTCGTCCAGCAGCAGCAGGTTGGGGCGCTGCCACACGATCATGGCCAGCACCAGCCGCGCCTTCTCGCCGCCGCTCATGGTGCCGACCGCCTGCGCCACCATGTCGCCGCTGAAGTTGAAGCTGCCCAGGAAGTTGCGCAGTTCCTGCTCGCGCGCCGGCGGACCCACGTCGCGCGCCAGCCGCACCATGTGCTCCAGCGGGTTGCTGTCGGGGGACAGCACGTCCAGCTCCTGCTGGGCGAAGTAGCCGATGTGCAGGCCCTTGCCTTCGGTGATCGTGCCGCCCAGCGAGGGGATCTCCCGCGCGATGGTTTTCACCAGCGTCGACTTGCCCTGGCCATTGGCGCCCAGGATGCCGATGCGCTGGCCGGCGAGCACCGAGCGGTTGACGCCGCGCAGGACGACCTTGTCGCCGTACCCCAGCACCGCATCCGAGATCGCCAGCATCGGGTTGGGCAGGTTGGCCGGCTCCTTGAACTCGAAGCTGAACTCGGCTTCGGCCAGCACCGGCGCGATCTTCTCCATGCGCTCCAGCGCCTTGACCCGGCTTTGCGCCTGCTTCGCCTTGGTCGCCTTGGCCTTGAAGCGGTCGATGAACTTCTGCAGGTGGGCGATCTTTTCCTGCTGGCGCGCGAAGGCGGACTGCTGCTGCTCCAGCTGCTGGGCCCGCAAGGTCTCGAACGCGCTGTAGTTGCCGCCATAGCGGGTCAGCTTCTGGTGGTCGATGTGCAGCGTGACGCCGGCCACTGCGTCGAGGAATTCGCGGTCGTGGCTGATCACGATCAGCGTGCCGGGGTAGCGCTGCAGCCAGGACTCCAGCCAGACCAGCGCGTCCAGGTCCAGGTGGTTGGTCGGCTCGTCCAGCAGCAGCAGGTCGGACGGCGCCATCAGCGCGCGGGCCAGCTGCAGGCGCATGCGCCAGCCGCCGGAGAAGCTGTTCACCGGCTGCGAGAGCTCGTGCACCTTGAAGCCCAGGCCCAGGATCAGCGATTGCGCGCGCGGCACCGCATCGTGCTCGCCGGCGTCGGCCAGGTCGGAATGCGCCTGCGCGATCTGCATGCCGTCGCCGGCCGCTTCGGCCTGCACCAGCGCCGCGCGCAACGCCATCAGCCGGGTGTCGCCGCCCAACACGAAATCGGTCGCGCTCTCGCCCGTCTCCGGCATGTGCTGCGCGACCTGGGACAGCTGCCAGTGCGCCGGCATCGAGAACTCGCCGGCATCCTCGTGCAGGGCGCCGGTGAACAGGGCGAACAGGCTGGACTTGCCGGCGCCGTTGCGCCCGACCAGGGCCACCTTTTCGCCGGGGTTGAGCGTGACCGATACCTGGTCCAGCAGCACCTTGGCGCCGCGGCGCAGGGTCAGGTTGCGCAGCGTGATCATCGAATGTGGGTCCGGAAATGGGCGAGGGCGCCGACGCGCCCCCGCAGGTCATGATCGGGCGCCTGGCGCCCAGGCCGTCATTGTCGCACCAGCGCCTGCCGGGTGAGCAGCAGCACCTGGTCGGCGCCGGCGCTGGTGTCCAGCCAGACCGCCTCCAGGCGCGGGAAGGCGCGCTCGAAGTGTTCGCGCTCATTGCCGATCTCCAGCACCAGCACGGCGGCTTCGCCCATGCGCGAGGGTGCGTCCTGCAGCAGGGTGCGGATGAAGTCCATGCCGTCGGCGCCGCCGGCCAGTGCCAGCAGCGGCTCGGCGCGGTATTCGGCGGGCAGGGCCGCCATGCTGGCGCTGTTGACGTAGGGCGGGTTGCACAGGACCAGGTCGTAGGGTCCGGTCAGCGCGGACAGGCCGTCGGACCGCAGCAAGCGGATGCGGTCCCGCAGGCCGTGCTTGCGCACGTTGATGTCGGCCACCGCCAGCGCGTCCGGCGACAGGTCGGCGGCATCGACCTGCACTTCGGGCCAGGCCATCGCCGCCAGCACCGCCAGGCTGCCGTTGCCGGTGCACAGGTCCAGCACCCGGCGCGTGTGCTCGCCCAGCCACGGGTCGATGGTGCCTTCGGCCAGCAGCTCGGCGATGAAGCTGCGCGGCACGATGGCGCGCTCGTCCACGTAGAAGGGCACGCCCTGCAGCCAGGCTTCGCGCGTCAGGTAGGCCGCCGGCTTGCGGCTGGCGATGCGCTCCTCGACCAGGGCCTGCGCCTGCTCGCCGCGCTCGGCGTCGACTTCATCCCGCTCGTGGTCGTCCAGGCCGTCCAGCGGCAGGCCCAGCTTCCACAGGACCAGCCAGGCGGCCTCGTCGAAGGCGTTGGCGGTCCCATGGCCGAAGGCGACGTCGGCTTGCTGCAGGCGGCGGGCGCAGTCCGCCACGAGTTCGAGCAGGGTCATGCTCCGATTATCCGGAGCAGAACCCCGGTCGGCAGGCGGGGCGAGTTGCACGGATTGCCGAGTTCCACGGCTGTGCTTATCCTGCCCTGGCAGGCGGCGCCGTGACCCCTGCAGTACAGGAGCGGCCCATGAGTGCCTACGCGATCCATCCCCCCGATGCCCCGGCGCGCACGCCGGTGCGGCTGTCGCTGGACCCCGGTTCCGCCCTGGCGCGCAGGTTCCCGCTACGCGCCAAGCTGGCCTTGCTGGCCGCCGTGGCCATCCTGCCGTACGTGGCTGCGCTTCCGGCGCTGGCCGCCAGTGGCGCCTGGGCGGCGCTCGGGCTGTGCGTGGCCGCCGGCGTGGCCCTGCCGTACCTGTGCTGGTCGTTCCATCGCACCTTTGCCGATAGCGTGGCGGGCCTGCTGCGTTTCATGCGGGACATCGAGCAGGGCCGGCTCGATGGCGTCGGGCAGGTGCAGACCGGGCGCGACCTGGCCGAGATCGCACAGGGCCTGTCGCGACTGGCCACCGGCCTGTCGGCCATCGTCGCGGACGTGCGCACCAGCGCCGCACTGGTCGAGCAGGCGGGGCACACGCTGGCGCGCGGCCACCGCGACCTCGCGGCCCGCACCGAGCAGCAGGCGGCCAACCTGGAGGAGACTGCCGCCAGCGTGGAGCAGCTCGAATCGACCGTGCAGCAGAACGCACGCGCCGCCCAGCGGGCCGATGCCGAGGCAGGACGGGTGCGCGCGGCCGCGGAGGGGGGCTCCGCCTCCATGGATGAAGCGGTGGGCTCGGTGGGCGCCATCCAGAACGACACGCAGCGCGTGCGTGAACTGGTGGCCATCATCGACCACGTCGCCTTCCAGACCAACGTGCTGGCCCTCAACGCCGCGGTGGAGGCGGCCCGGGCGGGCGAGCGGGGGCGCGGCTTTGCCGTGGTCGCATCGGAGGTGCGGCAACTGGCGCAGCGCTGCGCGCAGGAGGCGCGGCAGATCCGCGAGCTGGTCGAGACCTCGGCCAGCCACGTCGATGACGGCGTCAAGCGCATCCGTTCGGCCGGCGGCGAGATCGCCTCGATCGTCGCCGCGGTGCGCGGCATGGCCGAGCAGGTCACGCAGATCTCCAGCGCCAGCGCCGAACAGGGCGTCGGGCTGGGGGAGATTTCCAGGGCGGTGCGGCACCTGGACGCGATCACCCAGAGCAACAACGCGATGGTGGAAGAGGCCGCCAGCCAGGCGGTCGCCCTGCGCGAGCGGGCCCGCAGCCTGTCGCGCGCGGTGGCCCACTTCACCCTGATGCAGGGCACGGCGAGCGAAGCCTTCCAGTTGGTCGCGCGGGCCAAGCAGGCGTTCGAGCGGATGCCGCGCCAGGACTACCTGCGCGCCCTGACCGATCCACGCAACGGCTTCTTCGACCGCGACATGTACGTCTTCGCGCTGGACGCGCAGGGCACCTACCTGGCCTTCGGCGGCAACCCGGACAAGGTCGGCACCCGCGTGCAGGACATTCGTGGCGTGGACGGCAACGCGCTGCTGGCGGCCATCGTGCGGCAGGCCGAGCAGGCGCCCGGCTGGGTGGAGTACGACATCGTGAACCCGGTCACCCGGCTGGTGCAGCCCAAGATGTCCTTCGTGGTCAAGCTGGGCGAGCTGTACGTGGGCTGCGGCGTCTACAAGTCCCTGCTGCGGCCGGACGCAGCCGCCCGGTAGCCCGGCGTCGGCGCCGACAACCGCCATGTCATCGCGGCCTCGAGCCGCAATCCATCGCCTGTCGTTCGAGTCCGCGCGGCCGTGTGCACTCAGCCAGGTCGGCGCCGGCTTTCGCCGGGGGGACAGGCACTCGCCAGCAGCTCGATCGTGCGCCGGTAGATGTCCTTCAGCGGCTCGATCTGGTCGACCGGGATGTGCTCGTCGATCTTGTGGATCATGCGGTTGACCGGGCCGAACTCCACCACCTGCGGGCAGATCCGCGAGATGAAGCGGCCGTCGCTGGTGCCGCCGGTGGTGGACAGCTCGGTCTCGATGCCGGCCACCTCGCGGATCGCCTGCTGCATGGCGCCCACCAGTTCGGCCGGCCGGGTCAGGAAGGGCAGGCCGCCCAGGGTCCAGTCGATCCGGTAGTCCAGTGCGTGCCGGTCCAGCACCTCGTGCACGCGCTGCCTCAGCCCGTCGGGCGTCGATTCGGTGCAGTAGCGGAAGTTGAAATCCACCGCCAGGGTGCCCGGGATCACGTTGGTCGCACCGGTGCCCGCCTGGATGTTGCTGGCCTGGAAGCTGGTGGGCGGGAAGAAGTCGTTGCCGCGGTCCCACTCGATCGCGGCCAGCTCGGCGAGGGCCGGCAGCGCCAGGTGGATCGGGTTCCTCGCCAGTTGCGGGTAGGCGATGTGGCCTTGCACCCCGAGCACCGTGAGCCGGCCCGACAGGCTGCCGCGGCGGCCGTTCTTGATCATGTCGCCCAGGCGCTCCACCGAGCTGGGTTCGCCCACGATGCACCAGTCCAGCTTCTCGCCGCGCGCCTTGAGCTGCTCACAGACCACGACCGTGCCGTCGACGGCCGGGCCTTCCTCGTCGCTGGTGATCAGGAAGGCCAGCGAGAGCGCCGGCTCGGGGTGGGCGGCCAGGAATTCCTCGACGGCCACCACGAAGGCCGCAAGGGAGGTCTTCATGTCGGCGGCGCCGCGGCCGTACAGCTTGCCGTCGCGGTGGGCCGGCATGAACGGGTCGGTGCTCCACTGCTCCAGCGGGCCGGTGGGCACGACATCGGTGTGGCCGGCAAAGACCAGGGTGGGCGCGCCCGGCTCGCCCGAAGCGAGCTTGGCCCAGAGGTTGGTGACGCGGAAGTCCGCCGGGCCGCTGGTGATGGTTTCGCAGTCGAAGCCCAGCGGCGCGAGGCGCTCGCGAATGAGTTGCTGGCAGCCGCCGTCGTCGGGCGTGACGGAGCGGCGCGAGATCAGCTGCTCGGCAAGGTAGAGGGTTTTCACCTTAGTGCTTGACGTCCAGCGTGATCTCCGTGAACGACGGCTCGTCGGCCAGGTCTTCCTCGCTGGCGCCTTCCTCCGGCCGGGCCGCGCCGGCCCCGGCGCCGAAGTCGTTCTGCAGGCGCCACTGCAGGTTGGTGGGCGAGTCGGCGTTGGCGATGCCTTCTTTCCTGTCCACCACGCCGTCGACGATCAGCTGGGCGATGGCCTGCTCGAAGGTCTGCGAGCCTTCGGCCATGGACTTCTCCATGGCTTCCTTCACGCCGGAGAAGTCGCCCTTCTCGATCAGTTCGGACACCAGCTTGGTGTTGAGCATGACCTCCACCGCCGGCGCGCGGCCGCCGTGTACCGTGCGCAGCAGGCGTTGCGACACGATCGCCTTGAGCGCCGCGGCCAGGTCGCCCAGCATGGTGGGCCGCACTTCCACCGGGTAGAACGACAGGATGCGGTTGAGTGCCTGGTAGCTGTTGTTGGCGTGCATGGTGGCCAGGCACAGGTGGCCGGATTGCGCATAGGCGACAGCGGCCGACATGGTTTCGCGGTCGCGGATCTCGCCCACCAGGATGACGTCCGGCGCCTGCCGCAGCGCGTTCTTGAGGGCGACCGCCATCGAGGCGGTGTCGGTTCCCACTTCGCGCTGGTTGACCACCGACTTCTTGTTCCTGAACAGGAATTCGACCGGATCCTCGATCGTCAGGATGTGGCCGGACGCCCTCTCGTTGCGGTAGTCCATCATGGCTGCGAGCGTGGTGCTCTTGCCGGCGCCGGTGGAGCCCACCATCAGCAGCAGTCCGCGCTTTTCCATGATCAGGTCGCCCAGGATCATGGGCACGTTGAGCGACTCCAGCGGCGGGATCTCGGTGGTGATGAAGCGGATCACCGCGGCGTAGGTGCCGCGCTGGCGCATGGCGGAGAAGCGGAAGTTGCCCACGCCCTCGATCGCGTGCGCCATGTTCAGCTCACCGGTCTCTTCCAGCTCGGTCATGCGCTTGGCCGGCAGCACCTCGGCCAGCAGCGCCCTGGGTGCGTCGGCCGGCAGCAGCTGGTTGTTGATCGGCACGCACTGGCCGTTGATCTTGATCAGCGCCGGCGCGTGCGCCGACAGGTAGACGTCCGACGCCTTCTTGTCGCCCATCAGGCGCAGGATCCGCTCCATCGTGCTCATCGGGCTCGCTCCGCTCGCAGGGGACCAGGGGCCAGGGACTAGGGCCGGAGCAGGTCGTTCAGCGAGGTCTTGGCCCGGGTCTGGGCGTCGACGCGCTTGACGATGATGGCCGCGTACAGGCTGTACTTGCCGCCGTCCTTGGGCAGGCTGCCGGAGATCACCACCGAGCCGGCCGGCACCCGGCCGTAGCTGACCTCGCCGGTGGCGCGGTCGTAGATCGGGGTGCTCTGGCCGATGTACACCCCCATGGAGACCACCGAGTTCTCCTCGACGATCACGCCTTCCACGATCTCGGAGCGGGCGCCGATGAAGCAGTTGTCCTCGATGATGGTCGGGTTGGCCTGCAGCGGCTCCAGCACGCCGCCCAGGCCGACGCCGCCGGACAGGTGGACATTCTTGCCGACCTGCGCGCAGGAGCCCACCGTGGCCCAGGTGTCCACCATGGTGCCCTCGTCGACGTAGGCGCCGATGTTCACGTAGCTGGGCATCAGCACCGCGCCCCGGGCGATGTAGCTGCCGCGTCGAGCCACGGCCGGCGGCACCACCCGCACGCCGGTGGCGGCCATCTCTTCGGGCGACAGGTGGGCGAACTTGGTGGGCACCTTGTCGAAGAAGGCCAGCTCGCCGGCCTTCATCAGTGCGTTGTCCTTCAGGCGGAACGACAGCAGCACCGCCTTCTTGATCCACTGGTGCACGGTCCACTGGCCCACGCCCTGGCGCGTGGCCACGCGCAGGCGCCCGTGGTTCAACTCGGCGATCACGTGCTCGACCGCCTCGGTCACTTCCCTGGGCGCACCCTGGGGCGAGAGGCTGGCGCGGTTGTCCCAGGCGGTGTCGATGGTCTGCTGCAGGTGTTGGGTCATGTCGGGGAAAAGTTCTTCTGGACGAATTGGACGATGCGGTGCGCCGCTTCCAGGCACTCGGCGCCTTGCGCCACCAGGGCCATGCGCACGCGGCCGGCGCCGGGATTGTGGCCGCCGCTCTCGCGGGCAAGGAAGCTGCCCGGCAAGACCGTCACATTGTATTGAGCCAGCAGCTCGCGGGCGAAGCCGGTGTCGTCGCCGCCGGGCACGCCGGCCCACAGGTAGAAGGCGGCGTCCGGCAGGCGCACGTCCAGCACCGGCGCCAGCACCGGGGTGACCTGCTCGAACTTGCGCCGGTACTCGGCGCGGTTGTCGGCCACGTGCTGCTCGTCGCCCCAGGCGGCGATGCTGGCGGCCTGCACCGGCGGCGCCATCGCGCTACCGTGGTAGGTGCGGTACAGGGCGAAGGCCTTGAGCAGCTGCGCGTCGCCGGCGACGAAGCCGCTGCGCAGGCCGGGCACGTTGCTGCGCTTGGACAGGCTGGTGAAGGCCACCAGCCGGGGAAAGCCCGTGCGTCCCAGCTGGGCGGCGGCTTCCAGGGCGCCCAGCGGCGGCTCGTCGCGGAACCAGATCTCGCTGTAGCACTCGTCGGAAGCGATCACGAAGCCGTGCCGGTCGGACAGCTCGAACAGCTTGCGCCACTCGGCCAGCGGCATCACGGCCCCCGTGGGGTTGCCCGGCGAGCAGACGTAGACCAGCTGGGTGCGGGTCCAGGCCTCGGCCGGCACGCTGTCCCAGTCGACCGCGAAGTTGCGCGCCGGGTCGCTCGGCGCGTAGTACGGCTGCGCCCCGGCGAGCAGGGTGGCGCCCTCGTAGATCTGGTAGAAGGGATTGGGGCAGACCACCACCGCATCGCGGGTCGGATCGACCACCGCCTGGGCGAACGCGAACAGCGCCTCGCGCGAGCCGTTGACCGGCAGCACCTGGGTGGCCGGGTCCAGGTCCAGCCCGTAGCGGCGCTGCAGCCAGCCGGTGAAGGCTTCCCGCAGGGCGGGCGTGCCGACGGTGGGCGGGTAGCCGGCCAGGTCGGTGCCGGGGGTTTCGAGGGCCGCTTCGAGCGCCCGCTTGATGAAGGCCGGCGTCGGGTGCCTGGGCTCGCCGATGCCCAGGCTGATCGGCCGATACGCCGGGTTGGGGGTCACGCCCGCGAACAACTGCCGCAGCCGCTCGAACGGGTAGGGCTGCAGGCGGGCCAGGAGGGGGTTCATGGGGGGCGATTATCGGGTCGCGCACCGCGGGTCCGCCCTGGCGGCGGGCGGGTGGGCGCGTTACCAGCCGTTGCGCCTGTGCGGTGCCCGCGCGTGGGCCAGGGTGCGAACCGCTCAGTTAACATTCCCCGTCCGCGATGGTGGCCCTGGCGGCGGTGGGCCACCGGCGAAAGTGTTCCAAGACAGGTAGCTCGCGTGCGTCTCAGTTCCATCAAGCTTTCCGGCTTCAAGTCCTTCGCCGAACCCACCAACTTCATGTTGCCCGGCCAGCTGGTCGGGGTGGTGGGGCCCAACGGCTGCGGCAAGTCCAACATCATGGACGCGGTGCGCTGGGTGCTGGGCGAGTCGCGCGCCTCCGAGCTGCGCGGCGAGTCCATGCAGGACGTGATCTTCAACGGCACCACCAGCCGCAAGCCGGCCTCGCGTTCGTCGGTGGAACTGGTGTTCGACAACGCCGACCACCGCGCCGGCGGCCAGTGGAGCCAGTTCGCCGAGATCGCCGTCAAGCGCGTGCTGACGCGCGACGGCACCAGCAGCTACTACATCAACAACCAGCCGGTGCGCCGGCGCGACGTGCAGGACGTGTTCCTGGGCACCGGCCTGGGGCCGCGCGCCTACGCCATCATCGGCCAGGGCACCATCAGCCGCATCATCGAGTCCAAGCCGGAGGAGCTGCGGCTGTTCCTCGAGGAGGCCGCCGGCGTGTCCAAGTACAAGGAGCGCCGTCGCGAAACCGAGAACCGGCTGTCGGACACGCGCGAGAACCTCACCCGCGTCGAGGACATCCTGCGCGAGCTGAACGCCAACCTCGACAAGCTGGAAAAGCAGGCCGAGGTGGCCCAGCGGTACAACGCGCTGCAGGCCGACGTGGCCCTCAAGCAGCAGCAGCTGTGGTTCCTGCGGCGGGCGGAAAGCGAGGCCGACCAGGCCCGCATCAAGGCCGACGCCGACAAGGCGGTGAACGACCTCGAGTCGCGCGTCGCCGACCTGCGCCACGTCGAGAGCGAGCTGGAGACGATCCGGCAGGCGCACTACGCGGCCGGCGACCAGGTCAACCAGGCGCAGGGGCAGCTGTACGAGGCCAGCGCGGAAGTGGGCCGGCTGGAAGCCGAGATCCGCTTCGTCGTGGAAGGCCGCCAACGCGTGGAGCAGCGCCTGCAGCAGCTCAAGGAGCAGACGGTGCAGTGGGCGGCGCGCCGTGACGATGCCGCCGCGGAGATCGAAACCCTGGCCGCGCAGGCGGTGGATGCCGAGGAGAAGGCCACGCTGCTGGCCGCCCAGCTGGAAGAGCAGTCGATGGCGCTGCCGGAGCTGGAAGAGGCGCTGCGCGCGGCCCAGGCCCGGTCGGGGGAGCAGCGCGCCTCGGTCGCTCAGGTGCAGCAGCAGATCCAGGTGCTGGCCGCCGACCAGCGCAACATCGAGGAGCAGAGCCGCCAGTTGAACCAGCGGCGCGAGCGGCTGGTGGCGGACCGCAGCGCCCTGGCCGCGCCCGACGAGCAGCGCCTGGCCAACCTGCAGTCGCAACTGGCGACGGCGCAGGAAGCGGCCGAGACGGCCGACGCCCGCCTGCACGAACTGCAGGAACAGGTGCCGCAGCTGGACGAGGACCGCCGTGCGCGGCAGCAGGCCGTGAACGCCGAAACGCACAAGCAGGCCGACCTGTCGGCCCGGCTGGAGGCCCTCAAGGCACTGCAGGAAAAGGTCCGGACCGACGACAAGCTCAAGCCGTGGCTGGCCCGGCACGGACTCGATGGCCTGCAGGCGCTGTGGAGCCGGATCCACGTCGAGCAGGGCTGGGAAAACGCGCTGGAGGCCGTGTTGCGCGAGCGCCTGTCCTCGCTGGAGGTGTCGCGGCTGGAGATGGTGCGGTCCTTCGCGGACGACGCTCCGCCGGCCAAGCTGGCCTTCTACAGTCCGCCGCAGGCCGCTGCGCCCGAAGCCGCAGGCGAGCTGCCGCGCCTGTCGGACCTGCTGCGCCTGGGCGACGCCGGCCAGAAGGCGCTGCTGGCCGACTGGCTGCACGGCTGCTACACCGCCGCCAGCTTCGAGGAGGCGCTGGCCGCACGCGACAAGCTCAAGCCCGGCGAGGTGGTGTACGTCAGCACCGGCCACTGCGTCGGCCCGCACAGCGTCAGCTTCTACGCCCAGGACTCCGAGCGCGCCGGCCTGCTGGCCCGGCAGCAGGAAATCGAGAACCTGGGCAAGCAGTTGCGCGCCCAGGCGCTGATCACCGAGGAGTCGCGCTCCGCACTGGTGCGCGCCGAGGCCGCGTACACCGATGCGTCGCAGCGGCTGGTATCGGCCCGTCGCGAGGCGCAGGAAACCCGGGACCGTGCCCACGAACTGCAGGTCGAGACCCTGCGGCTGACCCAGCTGGCCGAGCAGACCCGCGCCCGCGGCGAGCAGATCGCCGCCGACCTGGCCGAGGTCGATGCGCTGCTGGAGGAACTGCAGGAGCGCCGCGTCACCGCCGAAGGGAAGTTCGAGGAACTGGACATGCAGCTGGCCGACAGCCAGGAGCGCCATGCCCAGCTGGACGAACGCGTGATCGAGGCCGAGCGCAAGCTGGCGCAGGCGCGCGAGCAGCAGCGCAGCCTGGAGCGGCAGGCGCAGGAGGCGCAGTTCGCGCAGCGCTCGCTGGAGGCGCGCCGCGCCGAGTTGCAGCGGGCCATCGAGACCGCATCCCAGCAGGCAGCGGGCATCGCCGACGAAGAGGCCCGCGCCCGGGCCGAACTGGAGCGCCTGACCGACGCCGCCGCCCAGGCCGGCCTGCAAAGCGCGTTGTCGCTGAAGGCCGAGCGCGAGCAGGCGCTGGGGGCCAGGCGAAGCGAGTACGACGACCTGACCGCCAAGCTGCGCGCCAGCGACGAGCGCCGGCTGAAGCTGGAGCGCGAGCTGGACCCGCTGCGCCAGCGCATCACCGACCTGCAGCTCAAGGAGCAGGCGGCCCGCCTCGGGCTGGAGCAGTACAGCCAGTTCCTGGCCGAGGCCACCGCGGACCTGGAAGCGGTGGCCCGGTCGATCGAGGACGGCAACGTCCGGCTCAGCGGCCTGCAGGGGGAGATCGACCGGCTGCACCGCGAAGTGACCAGCCTCGGGGCCGTCAACCTGGCCGCCCTGGAGGAGCTGACCACGGCGCGCGAGCGCAAGCAGTTCCTGGACGCGCAGTCGGCCGACCTGAACGAGGCGATCACCACGCTGGAAGACGCCATCCGCAAGATCGACGGCGAGACGCGCGAGCTGCTGGCCGGTACCTTCAACACCGTCAACGAGCATTTCGGCCGCATGTTCCCGGAGTTGTTCGGCGGCGGCAACGCGAAGCTGGTGATGACCGGCGAGGAGATCCTCGATTCCGGCGTGCAGGTGATGGCGCAGCCGCCCGGCAAGAAGAACCAGACGATCCACCTGCTCTCGGGCGGCGAGAAGGCGCTGACCGCCATCGCGCTGGTGTTCGCGATCTTCCAGCTCAACCCGGCGCCGTTCTGCCTGCTGGACGAGGTGGACGCGCCGCTGGACGACGCCAACACCGAGCGTTACGCCAAGCTGGTCACCCACATGAGCAAGGAGACGCAGTTCCTGTTCATCAGCCACAACAAGATCGCGATGGAGATGGCCGAGCAGCTGATCGGGGTCACCATGCAGGAGCAGGGCGTCTCCCGCATCGTGGCGGTGGACATGGAATCGGCGGTCTCGATGGCGGAGGCCGCATGACGCTGCGCGCACCCACCCATGTCATCCCGGCCCCTGTCATCCCGGCCCCTGTCATCCCGGCGAAAGCCGGGACCCATCTCCCGCGCCTTGAACATGCGATGCGGTCGACGGTTGTCCGGAGAGGGATGGCGGGTCAGGCCCGCCATGACATGGCAGCGAGCCAGGCCGGCTCCGACCACCGCTGCAGGAACCGCGGGGCGACTTTGTGAGCGGCTTCACCTTCGGCCTGGCCATCCTCGGCGCCCTGGTGCTCGCCGCCGTGGTGGGCTGGAATGCCTGGAGCACGCGCCGGCTGGCGCCGCGCCAGGCGGCGCTGGCCGAGCGGGTGGAACCCGGCGAAGCCGCCGCGCCCGCGCCCGAGCCGCTGGAGCCGGTGTTCGATGACCGCGAAGAGGCTCCCTTGTCCTTGCCCGTGCCCGTGCCCGAGCGCAAGCCCGGCCTCGATGCCTTGATCGACGCGATCGCACCGATCGCCATCGATGCGCCGGTGCCGGGCGAAGCCGCGCTCGCGGCCCTGCCGGGCACCCGCCGTGCCGGCAGCAAGCCTTTCGCGATCGAGGGCCTGAACGAGGCCACCCAGCAGTGGGAGACGCCGCAGGCCGGGCAGCGCTACACCGCGTTCCAGGCCGGCGTGCAACTGGCCAACCGCACCGGCGCCTTGAACGAGATCGAGTTCTCCGAGTTCGTGGTCAAGGCCCAGGCGTTCGCCGATGCGGTCAATGGCGCGCCGGAGTTCCCCGAGATGCGGCACGAGGTGGCGCGGGCCCGCGAGCTGGACCAGTTCGCCGGTGGCCACGACGCGCAACTGGGCTTCACGCTGCGGGCCCGCCAGGCCGCCTGGAGCCCCGGCTACCTGCACCAGCACGCCGCCCGCTTCGGCTTCGTCACGGGCGCGATCCCCGGCCGCATGGTGCTGCCGGCGGTGCAGGCAGGCCATCCGCCGCTGTTGGTGCTGGCGTTCGACAGCCAGGCAGCGATGGCCGAAGACCCGGAGCAGACCGCCATCCGCGAAGCCACGCTCAGCCTGGACGTGCCCCAGGTCCCGCGCCACGAGCAGCCCTTTGCACGCATGCGCGACGCCGCCATGGGCCTGTCCGCCAGCCTGGACGGCGTGATCACCGATGACAACGGCCGCGAGATCCGGCCGGAGGCGCTGGACGTGGTCGGCGCCGACCTGGAACTGCTCTACGACACGCTGGAGTCGCGCGACCTGGCAGCCGGTTCGCCGCAGGCGCGGCGGCTGTTCGGCTGACGCGGCGTTTTGCTAAGGTCGCGGGCATGACCGCATCGCCCAAGGTGCAGGAGCGCATCGACGCGCTGCGCGAGCTGCTGCACCACCACGCCCACCGCTACTACGTGCTCGACGAGCCGGAGATTCCGGACGCCGAGTACGACCGCCTGTTCCGCGAACTGCAGGAACTGGAGGCGCAGCACCCCGGACTGGCCAGCCCGGATTCGCCGACCCGGCGCGTGGGCGGCGCCGTGCTGGAGGGCTTCGCCAAGGTGCGGCACAGGGTGCCCATGCTGTCGATCCGCACCGAGACCGACATCGAGGCCAGCGGTGCCCGCGCGTTCGACGCCCGGGTGCGGCGCGAGCTGGGCCTGGCCGAAGGCGATCCGCCGGTGGAGTACGTCGCCGAACTGAAGTTCGACGGCCTCGCGATCAGCCTGCGCTATGAGCGGGGCGTACTGGTGCAGGCCGCCACTCGCGGCGACGGCGAGGTGGGCGAGGATGTCACCCAGAACATCTGCACCATCGGCCAGATCCCCCTGCGGCTGCATGGCAGGGGCCTGCCGGCGGTGCTGGAAGTGCGCGGAGAGGTCTACATGCGGCGCGACGACTTCGAGCGCCTCAACGAGCAGCAGCGCGAGAAGATCGCCCGCGGCGAGAGGAACGAGAAGACCTTCGTGAACCCGCGCAATGCCGCGGCCGGTGCAGTGCGGCAGCTGGACCCGGCCATCGCGCGCCGGCGGCCGCTCAGCTTCTTCGCCTACGGGGGAGGCGAGATCGCCGCAGGCCCGGCATTCGCCACGCAGCACGAATTCCTGGAGGCGCTGCGCGGCTGGGGGCTGCCCGTCTCGCGCGAGACGCGCATCGCCCACGGCGCCGAGGAACTGGTGGCCTTCCACCAGGACATCGGCGCCCGGCGCGACCAGTTGCCCTACGACATCGACGGGGTGGTCTACAAGGTCGACAGCTTCGCGCTGCAGAAGCGGCTGGGCTTCGTCACCCGCGAGCCGCGCTGGGCCGTGGCCCACAAGTTCCCGGCGCAGGAGCAGCTCACCACCGTGGAGTCCATCGAAGTCTACGTCGGCCGCACCGGCAAGCTGACGCCGGTCGCCCGGCTGGCGCCGGTGTTCGTCGGTGGCGTCACCGTCACCAACGCCACCCTGCACAACGAGGACGAGGTGCGGCGCAAGGACGTGCGGGTGGGCGACACGGTGATCGTGCGCCGGGCCGGCGACGTGATCCCGGAGGTCGTGGGCGTGGTGCACGCCGCGGCCGGCGAACGCGGCGCGGTCTTCACCATGCCCCGGCATTGCCCGGTCTGCGGCAGCGAGGCCGTGCGCGAGGAAGGCGAAGCCGACCATCGCTGCACCGGCGGGCTGGTCTGCGGCGCCCAGCGCAAGCAGGCGATGCTGCATTTCGCCCAGCGCCGCGCCATGGACATCGAAGGCCTGGGCGAGAAGCTGGTCGACCAGCTGGTGGACGCCGGTATCGTCAGGACCGTGCCCGACCTGTACCGGCTCGGCCTGGCCAACCTGGTGGCCCTGGAGCGGATGGGCGAGAAGTCCGCCCGGAACCTGCTGGCCGGCCTGGAGCAGTCCAAGCGCACCAGCTTGCCGCGCTTCCTGTTCGCACTGGGCATCCGCCACGTGGGCGAAGCGACCGCACGCGACCTGGCCAGGCACTTCGGCCGGCTCGACGCCATCATGGACGCGAGCACCGAGCACCTGCTGCAAGTGCCCGATGTGGGTCCCATCGTCGCCGAGAGCATCCACACCTTCTTCGCCCAGCCGCACAACCGCGAAGTGGTCGAGCAGCTGCGCGCCTGCGGCGTGCATTGGGAGGAGGGCGAGCCGGTGGCGCAGGCGCCCCGGCCGCTGGCCGGCAAGACCGTCGTGCTCACCGGAACGCTGCCGACCCTGAGCCGCGACGAGGCCAAGGACCTGCTGGAGGCCGCCGGTGCCAAGGTGGCGGGATCGGTGAGCAGGAAGACCCACTACGTCGTTGCCGGCGCCGAGGCCGGCAGCAAGCTGGACAAGGCGCAGGAGCTGGGCGTGCCGGTGCTGGACGAGGAGGGGCTGCGGCGGCTGCTGGCCGGCAACGGGTAGGGCCGGGTTCCCGGCAACAGCAGTCGCCCGGACACCCCCAGAGGCGTCTCCCTCAGGTGAGCCCGAGGCCGGCGAAGGTGCTGAGCTCGTCCGAGCTGTCCGGCGCCAGCGTCAGCGTCACTTCCGCCACCGTATCGCCCTCGAATTCCGCCAGCGCGATGCAGCTGCCCAGCTCGTCTTCGGCAATGCAGTCGTCGATCACGCCGTAGAGGTCGGGACACACCTGCACGGTGCCCGGCGCCGCGCGGGCGGCGAGGGCCTTGACCCGGGCACGTTCCCGGCCAAGCAGGAGGAGGAAGCGGTTGCCGTCCGCCTGCCCGCGCGCGACGTTGCAGCGGCCCCGCAACAGCCCCATGCGCAACCGGGCGCGCGAGGTCCGGCGTTGCAGCGCGAGGGCCATGCGCAAACCCGGCTTCGGACGGGAGAAGCTGATCATGGCAAAGCCATCATCGCTGGGATCGATGCAACCGCCGTAGGAGGCGGCCAGCTGGGACAGCGTGGCCTGCACGGCCTGGGGCGACAGCGGCCCGGCCTCCGGCATCTGCACGCACAGCACGCTGCGGGTCGCGGTGCCGAATTCGGCGGTGCCGCTGCCCTGCTGCAGGCTGCTCCAGACGCTGGTGGGGAAATGGCGCTGGATGCGGCCGGCGAACTCGTCCAGCAGCTGGGTCTTCTCTTCGGTGGCCGTCATGGTTCACTCGCTTGGCAATCGGTGAACCGATGACATCACGCGGCCCGGCGCGTTCGATAAGGAAATTGCTTCCGCGGGGTACCGGGAAGCAACGTACGGCAGAGCGGCCAGCCTAGACCTGCACCAGTCCCTGTCGCACCGCGTAGAGGGTGAGGCTGGCCACGTCGTTCAAGCCCAGCCGCTCCATGATGCGCGAGCGGTGCACATCGACAGTCTTGGAACTGAGTCCGAGCTCGAAAGCGATCTCCTTGGAGGCCTTGCCGCTGGCCAGCAGGGTCAGGATCTCGACTTGGCGTTCGGTGAGCAGGTCTCGCACCCCAGGCTCGGCGGGTTCGAGCAGGCGGCGTGCGATCCCGCCCTCGAAGTAGCTTCCGTTCGCCATCAGGCTGTGCAGCGCGGCGGCCAGCTCGAAAGCCTGCGCGTTCTTGCGCAGGTAGCCGGCGGCACCGCAGGCGACGGCGCGCTTGATCGTCTCGACCGAGTCCTGCATTGACAGCACGAGGACGCGCATTCGCGGGAAGCGTTGCCGGATGAGCCCGATCGCCGTCATGCCGTCCATGCCCGGCATGGCCAAGTCGGTGATCGCAACGTCGGGCTGCACCGATTCCAATACCGCCAGCAGCTCCTTGCCGTCGCTGACGTCGGCCAGCACCTGCACGCCGGGGATGGATGTGAGCAGGGCGCGGATGCCGGCGCGGACCAGGTCATGGTCTTCGGCCAGTACGACCCTCACGGCCGGGGGCGTGGCGGGCATCATGGCTGTCTCCGGCCGCCGGCCGTGGCGATGGATGTGGTCATGGCTTTTCCTCCTTGTGATCCTGCTGGCCCTGCGCGAGGCCCAGGCTGAATCGGAAGCGGGCGCCCCGGTTGGGGGCGGCTTCGGCCCAGATGCGGCCGCCGTGCAGCGTCACGATGCGCTGCACCGTTGCGAGCCCGACACCGAATCCCTCGAATTCATCGGCCCGGTGCAGGCGCTCGAAGGGCTTGAACAGCCGGTGCGCGGACGACATGTCGAAGCCCGCGCCATTGTCGGCCACCCAGAACACGGGCTCGCCGTCCAGCTGCTCCACGCCGAAGGCGACCTGGGCATCGCTGCACTTGCCGGTGAACTTCCACGCGTTCGCCAGCAGGTTGGTCAGGGCGATGCGCAGCAGCCGCTCGTCGCAGAAGGCCGGTGCCCGCTCCACGCAGTCGAAGCGGACCTGGCGCTGGGCATGCGCGCCGGCCAGCGTGCCGGCCAGCTCGCGCGCGAGCTGAGCCAGGTCGATCTCGGTGCGCGTGACGCGGGCACGGTCGATGCTGGAGAGGTACAGCACGTCCTCGACGATGCGCCGCATGCGTTCGGTCTCCTGCCCGATCGCACCGAGGTAGCGCCGGACGTCGGGCGCCAGGTCCGCGGCGTACTTGCGCATCAGCATGGAGCTGAAGCCGCCGATGGTGGCCAGCGGCGAGCGCAGGTCGTGCGACACGGTGTGGCCGAAGGCCTGCAGCTGTTTGTTGGCGTCTTCCAGCTCCGCGGCGCGGGCCGCCAGCTGCAGGTTCAGCGACTGGACCTCCTGCTGGCGCTCGCGCAGCTCCTCGTTGGCCTGCACCGCCTCCTGGTAGGAGGAGAACAGCAGGTCCAGCATTTGCTCGCGCCCGGCCATGACTGTGCGCCGCCGGCCGCCGAGGACGATGTCCACGCCCGGGCTTGCCGTGCCCGCCGAGCGCAGGGCGCGGTTGGCCAGCAGGAATTCGAAGCGGGCCACCAGCGTGGCGGCGTCGAACGGCTTGCGCAGCAGCGTGTCGGCGCCGCAGTCCAGTGCCCTGATGATGTCATCGACTTCGCGCAGGGAGGTGACTATCATCACCGGCACGTCGCCGAGGTCGGGATCGGCCTTCATCGCCCGGCACAGCTCGTAGCCGTTCATGCCGGGCATCACGATGTCGGTGACGACCAGCGCCGGCCGGACGCGGCGGGCCGCCTCCAGCGCCTGCGCGCCGTCGGGGGCCACGGTCACCTCGAAGCCTTCTTCGGTCAGCGACTGCCGCAGCAGTTCGGCCTGGGTGGGGCTGTCCTCCGCCACCACGATGTGCTGGCTGTGGCTGCCTGCGGGTTCGTCCATGCTCATAGGCTCAATCCGGCTATCCCCGGGAGCGTCGCGGCGATCGCTTCGGGCGCCATCACGTAGTCGGCGCCCCCACAGCGGATCGCCTCGCCCGGCATTCCATGCACCACCGAGGAGGCGGCATCCTGCGCGAAGGTGATCGAGCCCGAGTCGCGCATGAGCTTCAGCTCGGCGGCCCCGTCCTTGCCCATGCCCGTCAGCAGGATGCCGATCGCGCGGCCCGGGTAGTGGGTGGCGACCGAGCCCAGCAGGCGGGCTACCGCGGGCCGGTGGCCGTTGACCAGGGCGCCCGTCTCGAAGGCCAGCCGCAGCGAAGGCTCGACGCTCAGGTGCGCTCCATCGGGCGCCAGGTGGATCCAGCCGGCCTGCAGCACGTCGCCGAGTTCCGCGATCCGGGGCTTGAGTGCGCAGGATCGCGAGAGCCACTCGGCCATGCCGCGGACGAATCCGCCTGCCATGTGCTGCACCACCACGATGGGTAACGGGAAGTCGGCCGGCAGGCTGCCCAGCAGCTGCTTGAGCGCCACCGGGCCGCCGGTCGACGCGCCGATGGCCACCAGTTCGAAGCGACGCCGGGCATCCGAGGGCGCCAGCACGGGGCGCCACGCCGGCGCGTGGGGTGCGGCCGGGTGCGGCCGGCGCGGGGTGGGCGCGACGGTGGCCGCCGGCTGGCCCGGCGCTGGGGCCCAGCGCCGGACCACCTTCAATTCGGCCACCAAGCGGATCTTGTTCAGCAGTTCGTCCAGCCTGCGGCGTTGTTCGGGGTCGGACCCGTCCCCCGGATCGCCCACGACCGCCATCGCCCCGGCCTCCAGCAAGGCGAAGGCCTGGCGCGATTCCTGCGGCTCGGTCGCGGTCGCCACCACGACGATCGGCGTGGCCCGGGCCTGCATCAGCCGGCGGGTGCAGGCCAGGGCTTCGGGCGGCGAGCCGCCCTGGTCGAGCACGATCACGTCCGCCCGGCGCCGGGTGGCGAGTTCGACCGCGTCCTCCGCCGACCCGGCAGAACCGGCCACGTGCATCGGCGGCGCGGCGTCGATCAGGGCGCGCAGCTGCTGCTGCCGTTGAACCGATGTCGCGAAGACCAGCACCCGCACCATGGTGGCCACCTCAGGCCAGCTCCGTGATGGCCTGGAGCAGGTTGCCCTGGTCGAAGCCGCGCTTGACGATGTAGGCGTTGGCGCCAGCGTCGGCACCGCGTTCGCGGTCGGCCGGCGAACCCAGCGAGGTCACCAGCACCACCGGCAGGTGGGCGAAGGCCGGGTCGCGCCGGATCGCCCGGGTGAGGCCGATGCCGTCCAGCCGCGGCATCTCGATGTCGGAGACGACCACGTCGAAGCGGCCGGCCCGCAGCTTCTCCAGCGCCTGGGCGCCGTCGACCGCCACTTCGACGCTGTGGCCGGCCAGTTCGAGGATGTTCTTGAGCAGGGTGCGCGAGGTGATCGAGTCTTCCGCCAGCAGCACCGACCGGCCCTGGCGGCGGGCCTGGATGCGGGCTGGTTCGGCGCTGGCGGTGCCGGTCAGGGCCATGCGGACCAGCTCCGGGACGTTCAGGATTGGCGCCAGGCAGCCGGGCCGCACGACCGCGGCGCCGATGACCATGGGGGTACGGCCGGCGGCGGCGTCGATCGGCTTGCCCAGTACTTCCTGCTCGCCGCCGATCGCGTCCATCGTCACCGCTAGGCGCTGGTGGCCGGCGACCAGGACCAGGCAGGCAAGCCGCTCGGGCGGGTCGGCGGCTGCGGGCAGGCCCAGCAGGGCGGCCAGGCTCACCAGCGGCAGGTCGGCGTCGCCCAGCGGCAGCACCTGGCGCGCGCCCAGCCGGCGCGGCGCGTCCGGGGCCAGCCGCAGGCAGCGCTCGATCCGCTGGGTCGGCACGAGCAAGCTGCGCCCGGCCACCTCCACCTCCACCGCACGGTAGGTGGCGAGCGAGGGCATCAGGACGATCACGAACGAGGTGCCTTGCCCGGCCTGGGAGCGGATGCTGACCGTGCCCCCGAGGCGCTCGATGGTCTCGCGCACGATCGACAGGCCCAGGCCGCGGCCGGAGACCCGGGTGAGCTGGTCCGAAGTGGAGATCCCGGAATTGAACACCAGCGTCAGCAGGGCGTCGGGATCCTGTTCCTCGGGCAGGGGCAGGTCCAGGTCCTTCGCCGCCTGCGCCAGTCGCGTGGCATCGATGCCGGCCCCGTCGTCCGCCACGGTGAGCTCCACCCGGCCGCCGCTGCGGGCCAGGACGCGCAGCTCGACCAGGCCACGGGCCGACTTGCCGCCGGCCAGCCGCTGGGCGGGGGGCTCGATGCCATGGTCGATCGCGTTGCGCAGCAGATGGACCAGCGGCCCGCGCAACTCCTCGAGCAGCCGGCGGTCGATCTCGACGGCCTGCCCGCTCATACGCAATTCCACCTCCTTGCCCTGGCTGCGCGCCAGCTCGCGCACGGTGGCCACCAGGAAGGGATGCATCGAGCCGATCGGCAGCAGCAGCGTCGCCTTCACGTTGGCCAGCAAGGCATCCACGGTGCCGGCCCATTGGCGCTGCTCCTGCCGGGCCTGCGCCTGCAGCGCGCGCAGCTGCGACTGGTGCTGGTCCCAGTCCTGCACCGCTTCCGGATGCGACGCGCCCCAGCGTGAGCGGAAACGGTCCGACGAGGCCAGTGCCGCCTCCAGTTGCGCCAGCTGCTGGGCCGCGCCGGCCTTGGCGGCCGCCAGCTCCTCGACCTGGTACAGCAGCCGGGCCAGGCGCTCCACGCCGATGCGCACGGTCGGTTCGAAGTGCGGCGCTTCCGTGGCCGCAGGCGGAGGCGGGGCGGGTGTCGAAGCGGGCGTTTCGGGGGCTGCGGTCGCTGGAGCCGGCAGCGGGCCGTCCTGCTCGAGCCGCTCCAGCCGTGGCAGCAACTCGGCCATGGCGCCCGGCGGGCCGGTCCGCTCCACCAGCACCCGGGCGAGGGCCGCCACCGTGTCCTGCAAGGCGTCGGCCAGCTCCATCGACCAGGCCAGGCGGCCGCGCTGCACGCCGGCCAGCAGGTTCTCGGCCGCGTGGCAGACCGATTCCACCAGGTGTTCGCCTACCGCGCGCGCCGCGCCCTTGAGGCTGTGGGCCGAGCGGAACAGGGCTTCGAGGGGCTGGCCCGCTTCGTTCCCGCCGCCCGCCTGCTCGAGCTGCGCCAGGCACACTTCCATCCTGCGGACGTGCTCGACCGCCTCGGCCTGGAAGATGGCCGCCAGCTTGCGATCGAAGTGCGGATCAAGACTGGGCATGGCGCAGCAGGGTGCAGCGGATCGGGCTAGACGCGGAACTGTTCCACCACGCCCTTGAGCCGCAGCCCGAGGTTCTTCAGCTCGTGCGCCGCCGCCTCGCTCTGCCGGCTGGCCGCCACGTTCTGCGCACTGGCCTGGTTGATGTTCTGCATCGCGTAGGCGACCTGATCCATGCCGATCGCCTGCTGCTGGGCCGAGGCGGCGATCAGGGCGGCGTCCTGGGCCGACTCGACGATGGTATCGGTCGTCGAGCGGATCGAGCGGGCCGCCTTTTCCGACAGCTCGACCCCGGAACTGACCGCCTTGCCAGCCTGTTCCATGTCCAGCACTGCCGCGCTGGTCGCCTTCTGGATGTCGCCGAGCAGGGCGCGAACCTGCACGGTCGCCTGCTTGGACTGTTCGGCCAGGCTGCGGATCTCCTGCGCCACCACCCGGAAGCCGCTGCCTTCCTCACCAGCGCGGGCGGCCTCTATGGCCGCATTGACCGACAGCAGGTTCGACTGGTCGGCCAGGTCGCTGACGGTGGCGATGATCTCGCCGATGGCCGTGCCCTGGTCGGCCAGCCGGATCACGCTGCCGGCCATGGAGTCCATCTGCTGGCGGATCTGCTGCATCGCCTGGATCGATTCCTCCATGGCCCGCAGGCCGGCCTGCGAGGCCTCGACCGAGCGCTGGGCGGCGCCCTGCACGTGCGCCGCCTTGTCGGAGGCCACCTGGGCCGTCTGCTTGACCTCCTCGGCCGTGGCCGAGGTTTCGGCCACGGCGGAAGCGGTCTGGGCGGAACTGGCGGAGACCTGCGCCGTCGACGCCGAGATCTCGCTGGCCGAGGAGCCCAGCACGCCGACCCCGTCGCTGATTTCGCGCATCATCTGCCGCAGCCGCTCGACCATCTGGGCGAAGGTGCGGCTGAGCACGCCCATCTCGTCCTTGCGCGGAAGCGTGCGCAGTTCCACCGTGAGGTCGCCAGCGGCGATCCGCTCGGCGGCTTCCGACAGCTCGCGCAGGGGACCGGCCAGCATCCGGGTGAGCAACACGGTCAGGGCCAATCCGCCCAGCATCGCCATCGCGGCGATCACGACCAGCCAGCGCATCGCGTTGGTGGCCTGCCGCTCTGATTCGGCCACCGCCTCTGCGGCGCTGCGGGTGGCGTGGGCGATCAGCTGGTTGACCAGGGCCCCCATCTGCTGGTCACGCGGCAGCTGCACCCCGGTGAACAGCTCGCGCGCCTCGTCCGTGCGGCCCTGGTCCAGCAGCGGCAGGATCTGCCGTTCGCGCAACTGGATGGAGGCCTCCCGGATGGCGTCGAACTCGCGCAGAAGGTTGCGCTTGCCCTCGATGCTGCCCTTGCGCGCGGCGACCCGTTGCAGTTCCGCCCCGACCTCGCGGCTCTTGGCCGCGATCCGGTCCTGCAGGTGCTCCTTGCGCACGTCCTTGCTGGCGACCATGAGCAGCGCCATGCTGGCGTTGATGGCGTTCTGTTCTGCGCGGATGTCCTTGAGGTCGACCACGGTCGCCATCTCGACGTCCACCAGGTCGCGCTGCGACTGCCGCATGGCCGACAGCGCCAGGTAGGCGAACACGATGGCCGCCGCCGCGCACAGGCTGGTGAGGGTGAAGGCGATGAACAGCTTGGTTCGGGTGGGGAGGTTCAAGTAGCCCTGCATCGGCGGATTTCCTGTCATTTGGAGTGGTGGGGTGGAGGGCCCGGGGGCATGGCGGCGGCATGGCCTGGCAAGGCCAGCAGGCGTTCGCCGTCGAGAACGACGAGACCTCCGGCGGTCACGCCGCGGACGATGTCCGGCCGCCAGTCGTGCAGGGGCTGGCCGCGCCGCACCGCCTCGTCGGGGACGACGGGCGACATCCCGTGGACCGCGATGATGGCGACGCCGAACTCGGCCTCGTGGCGGCCGAGCACCAGCAGCAGGCCGGGCGCGGGCGACCGGTCCGGCCCGTCGGCGACCAGGCCGGGCATGTCGATCACGGGCAGCATGCGGCCGCGCAGCTGCACCAGTCGCACCGAGCGCTGGCCGGGCAGCGGCACCGGCTCCTGCAAGGGCCGGACCTCGCGCACCCAGCGCAGTTCCAGCGCGCAGCGATGGCCGGCCACGCTGAAGTCGAGCATCTCCACACCGCCGGCGCGCGCCGTCGTGCGCGGGCGGGCCAGCGCGCGGGCCCGCTGGCGCAGCACCGTCGCCTCCAGCGAGGGGTCCATCTCGTCCTCCGGCTTCACGTTCCCGCCTCGGTGTTCCGGATCACGCCTTCGAGCTCGCCGGCGGTCAGGCCGCCGCTGCCCTCGAGGGGATGGTCCGGTGCGCAGCGGGCCAGCCGGCTGCGGGCCTGCGCCAGGTGGCGGCGGCCGGCCTGCGTCTCGCCCTGCCGAAGCGCCAGGCTGCCCAGGGTGAACCGGGCCAGCACGTGGTCCGGATCGAGGTAGAGCGTGCGCTGCAGGGCGGCCATCGCCTCGTCGATGGCGCCGCGCTCGTGCAGGATGGTGGCCAGCAGGTGGGTGGCTTGCGGATCCAGCTTGTCCTGCTCGATCGCCAGCCGGCACAGCTGCTCGGCACGGACGAGGTCGCCGGCGTCGGCATGGCCGCGCGCCTGCAGCACCATGGAGACGGTGGGCATCGGCTCCATCGGCGCCGGCTCGCTGGAGGCCGACGGCACGGGCGGGCGCGGGTGCGGAACCCGCCGAATACCTGGCAGGCTCACCCCCAGGGGGTGGGCGGGCTCCAGGGAGGCGACATCCCGGGATGCGGCGTCCGCGCGGCGCAGCGCGGTCAGCCCGCCCGTGATTTCGGGCGCCAGACCCGGCAGGCCGGGGCGCGGCAGTTCCACCGCGCCCGTGACCAGCCAGCCGCCAGGGACCAGTGCGGCACCCAACCGTTCCAGCACCGCCCGCGCCCGGGCCGGCTCGAAGTAGATCAGGACGTTGCGGCACAGGACCAGGTCCATGGACACGGTCTGTGAGGCAGCGGACGGATAGCCTTCGCCGGCGAGGTTGAGGCGGGCGAAGCGGACCAGGCGGCGCAGCTCCGGGGCGACCTGGACCCCGCCGTTGGCGCCGGGATGGAGCCATTCGCGCACCCGCGGCGGCACGCCGCTACGCATCGACCAGCGGCCGTAGCGGCCGGCGCGCGCCTTCCGTAGCGCGGACGCGTTGAGGTCGGTGGCCAGGATGGAGATGTTCCACTCGCGCCAGTCCGGCAGCAGGCTGGCAACCAGCATGGCCAGCGACCAGGCCTCCTCGCCCGTCGAACAGGCGGCGCTCCACAGCCGCAGGTGGCGCGAGCCGTCGCGGCGCGCAGCGATCAGCGGCCTAAGCACGTGCGTCGCGAGGTCGTCGAAGACCTGCGGGTCGCGGAAGAAGTAGGTCTCGCCGATGGCCAGGCATTCCGCCACCACCTGCCAGTCGCCATCGGCCAGTCGCGACGACAGGATGGCATCGGCGCAAGCCTGCGCATCCGCCAGTCCCAGGCGCGCGGCGGCTGCAGCCAGGCCGCGCTCGAGGTCGGGCAAGCGGCGCGAACCGAAGTGCAGCCCCAGGCGCGACTCCAGGGGGCGGCTGACGCTGGCCCAGGGCAGGGTGGTGGCCGTGTCAGCCATGGTTGGAAAGGGCGAAGGCCGCGGCGCGCTCCAGGGCGAGCATGTTGCGAAGGTCCTGCAGCAGGAGCGTGCCGCGTTCGTCGGCAGCGACGCCGCGCAGGCCGAGCGCACGCAAGCCGACCGAGTCGCCATGCGCGACCGAGCGCGGGACCAGGGTGCCTATCACCTCGTCGACCCGGAAGGCGCAGCGCGCGTCCGCCCGCGCGAGCAGGAAGCGGTCGCTGGCACGAATGGGTTGTGCCGGCAGGCCCAGCATCCGGTGGGTGTCGAACAGCGCGACCGGCTCACCGGCGACGTCGATGGTGCCGATCAGGCAGCCGGGTGCAGCGGGCACCTCTCGCACGGCAACCGCGCGGATGGCGTGGTCGATGTCGTGAAGCGGGAAGCCCACGCGCAGGTCGCCAACGGCGGTTTCGATGTAGACGTCGTTCAATGACCGGGAGGGGGGCGGAGGTCGCCCCGGCTGTGGCGTGAATGGTAGAGGCATTGCCCCCTGTTGCACAGTGCAGACATTCACCTAGTACCAATCGCGTACGGCGGCCGGCGCGACCTGCGGCCTGCGAGACGGGGTTGCCGCCCCCCCCCCCGGTCAGCCAGGCTCGGGAAACGATTCCGGCCTCTGCCAGAGCCAGGCCAGCACGCTGGCGATGATGGCGATCGCCAGCAGGATGAACCAGCGCGGCCCCACGGACACCAGCATGATCGCCGAGCTGGCCGCCATCAGTACCGTGGCCAGCCACTTGGACTTGCGTGCCACCACGCCGCCGCGCCGCCAGTCCGTGATCGCCGGTCCGAACCGGCGGTGGTTCTCCAGCCATTGCAGCAGCCGGGGCGAACTGCGCGCTGCGGCCCAGGCCGCCAGCAGGATGAACGGAACGGTGGGCAGCACCGGCAGGAAGATGCCGACGATGCCCAGGGCCAGGCTGACCAGCGCCAGCGACAGGAAGAACCAGCGCGCGGCGCGCGTCGGCATGGGGCGGGTGCCGGCGGAAGGTTCGGCCATGCCCCGATTGTGAGGGCGCGCGCTTACCATCGGCCAGCCAATCCCGGAGCCCCGCCATGTCCATTGATGCTGCCGCCGCCCGCCCGACGCAGCCGCACGACCCCGCTGCGGGCGTCGTGCGCTGAGGAGCCGGCTTGGCACCCGCACTGCGCACCGCACTCGGCCACCATGTCCTGAACGGCATTTCCGCCGCGCTCGGGCTGCTGCTGGTGGCGGTGCTCGCGCGCGTCGCCGGCGATGCCTGGGCCGCATCGATCGCGGTCGTCGGTGCGATCGTCTGCATCCCGCCGGACACGGCGGCGCCGCTGCGCGGCAAGCTGCTGCACCTGCTGCCGGCCGCGCTGTTCGGGATTCCGCTGTTCGTCGCGACGCAGCTGCTGATGCCGTATCCGCTGCAGCTGGCATTGCTGCTGGTACCGGCAACCTTCCTGGCCTTCCTGGCCGGGGCCTGGGGACGCCGCGGCGCGCCGCTGGCCATCTCGTTCATGTTCGCGATGGTGTTCTCGATGGCCGTGCAGGCCGGCAGCGGCGTCGACTGGGCGCTGGTGGCGGGCGGCTGGTTCGCGCTGGGCGCGGCCCTGTACATCGCCTGGGCCGTGCTCGCCAACGCCGTGCTCAATGGCCGCTACCGGGCGCAGATCGTTGCCGACACCCTGTTGGCCATGGCCGCGCTGATGCGCACCCAGGCGAGCCAGTTCGCGCCGCGGGTCGATGTGGCCGCCGGTCGTTCGCCGCTGATCGGCCGCCTGATGCGCCAGCAGGCGGCGCTGGCCGAACAGCTGCAGGCGACGCGCGACCTGGCACTGGAGGCGCCGCGCACCCCCCGCCGGCAGCAACTCGCCGGGATGCTGCTGCACATGCTGGAGATGCGCGACCACCTGCTGGCCAGCGAGCTCGACCTCGAATCGCTGCGGGCCAGCCCCGGACAGGCCGATGCCCTGGACGGCCTTCGCCGCTGGCTCGATGCACTGGCCGGAGCCATCGAGGGCCTCGCCGATGCGCTGCTGCTGGGCCGGTCGCCGCCGCCCTTCGACGTCGCCGATCCGCGCGAAGGGGCCGGATCGGGCGCGGCCGAGACGTCCGCGGCCGCGCTGGCCCGCGCCCTGGGCAACCGGGTCGGCCGCCTGCACGACGAGGCCGGGCAACTGGTAGCCCTGGCGCGCGGCGAGGTGGTGGCCGACGTGGCCGTGGTGCGATCGGCCTGGCGGCTGTTCGTCAGCCCGACCAGCTGGTCCTGGAAGCCGTTGCGGGCGCTCTGGCGCTGGGATGCCCCGCCGCTGCGGCATGCCGTGCGGGCGGCCCTGGCGATCGCCTGCGCCTATGCGCTGACCTTCATGCTGCCCTGGCGGGCGCATGGCTATTGGCTGCTGCTGACCATCGTGGTGGTGCTGCGCGGCAGCCTGGCGCAGACCCTCGAGCGCCGCAACAGCCGCGTGGCCGGCACCGTCTTCGGGTGCATCGTTGCCGGCGTGCTGCTGTGGGCCGGCGTGCCGGCCTGGGCGATGCTGGCCACGGTGGCCGTGGCGCAGGCACTGGCCCACGCCTTCGCCCTGCGCAACTACCTCGTCACGGCGGTGGCGGCCACGGTGCTCAGCCTGCTGCAGGCCCACATGCTGGGCGGCGGCGCCGGCCCGGTGTTCGACGTCGCAGAGCGCATGGCGGACACGGTGCTGGGGGTGGCGATCGCCTGGCTCTTCGCCTACGTGCTGCCCAGCTGGGAGCGCGGGCAGCTGCCGGCCCTGGTGCGGCGCACGCTGGACGCGCAGGGGCGCCACGCACGCGAGGCGCTCGGGCTCGCGCAGCTCGATGCCGCCGACGACGAGCCCGAGCTGGCCTGGCGGCTGGCCCGCCGCGAGGCCTACGACAGCCTGTCGGCGCTGGTCCAGGCCACGCAGCGCGCCCTGGTCGAGCCGCGGGCGGTCCGTCCGCCGCTGGTGGCACTGGAGCGGCTGCTGGCCCACAGCTACCTGCTGCTGGCGCAGCTGACGGCCGCCAAGACCGTGCTGCTGCGCCGGGAGCGGCTGGATCCCGGGCGTCTGCGGCCCTCGCTGCAGGCATCGGTCGAATCCCTGGTGGGGATGCTGTCGGCACCGGCCGCCGCCGGGCCGCCCGACCCTGCCGGCTCCGAGGCGCAGCCGGAGCTGCCGCCGGTGCCCCGGGGCGGGCACGACGATCTCACGCCCTGGGTGCTGCGCCGGCTGGCGCTGGCGGAGCGCGCCGCGCACGAGGTGCAGCGCGACGCCGGCGCGGTGCTGGCCGAACTGGCGCCGCGCGGACCGGCGCGGCTATCCTTGCCCACATGACCGTCCGAGAGATCCTGAAGATGGGCGACCCGCGCCTGCTGCGCGTGGCCCAGCCCGTGACCGCCTTCGACACCGACGAGATCCACCAGCTGGTGGCCGACATGTTCGACACCATGCGGGCCGCCAACGGCGCCGGGCTGGCCGCGCCGCAGATCGGGGTCGACCTGCAGCTGGTGATCTTCGGCAGCGACGCGCCCAACCCGCGCTACCCCGATGCGCCGCGGGTGCCGCGCACCGTGCTGCTCAACCCGCAGGTCACGCCGGTCGGCGACGAGGAGGAAGAGGGCTGGGAAGGCTGCCTGTCGGTGCCCGGGTTGCGCGGGCTGGTGCCGCGCTGGAAGGCGATCCGCTATGCCGGCTTCGACCCGTTCGGCGACCCCATCGATCGCACCGTCGACGGCTTCCACGCCCGCGTGGTGCAGCACGAATGCGACCACCTGGCCGGCAAGCTCTATCCGATGCGGGTGCGTGATTTCAGCCAGTTCGGCTTCACCGAGGTGCTGTTCCCCGGGATGGACGCCGGCGAGGACGACTGAGCCGCACCGCGTCGTGCGGCGGCGTCAGGGCTCCAGCGCCTGCAGCAGCTCGGTCTCGATCTCGATCTGCCCGCGGTTCTGCTGCAGCTCGGCGCCATCCACCAGGAAGGTGTCTTCCACCCGCTCGCCCAGGGTGGTGATCTTGGCCAGCTGCAGGTTGATGCGATGCTTCGCCAGCACCAGGGCGATCGAATAGAGCAGCCCCAGCCGGTCGTTGGCCGAGATGGCCAGCAGCCAGCGCTGGGCGCGCTCGTCCGGGGTGAGCTGCACGCGCGGGGTGATCGGGAAGCTCCTGACGCGGCGCGACACCCGGCCGCGGCTGGGCGGCGGCAGCGGGCCGGCGCGCTCCAGCGTCTGCTCGAGTCCGGACTCCACCATGCTCGTCAGCTCGCGGTAGTGCTCGGGCAGCATCGGCGTGACCACCTGGAAGGTATCCAGCGCGTAGCCGTTCGTCGCCGTGTGGATGCGCGCGTCCAGGATGGAGAAGCCGGCGTGGTCGAAGTAGCCGCAGATGCGCGCGAACAGGTCCGGCTGGTCGGGCGCGTACACCAGCACCTGCAGGCCCTCGCCCACGGGTGACAGCCGGGCGCGCACGATCGGCCGGGCGGCGCCCACGTGGCGCGACAGGTGGCGCGTGTGCCAGGCGATCTCGCCGGCGTCATGGCGCATGAAGTAGCCCACGTCCAGCGTGTCCCACAGCCTGCGGTGCGCCTGGTGCGGCAGCGCGAACAGCTGCAGCTGTACCAGCGCCTCGCGCTTGCGCGCCTCGATCTCGGCGGCCGGGTCGGGCGTGTGTCCGCCCAGCGCGCGCAGGGTGGCGCGGTACAGGTCCTCCAGCAGCTTGCCCTTCCAGGCGTTCCACACCTTGGGGCTGGTGCCTCGGATGTCGGCCACCGTCAGCAGGTACAGCGCCGTGAGCGTGCGCTCGTTGCCCACCCGGGCGGCGAACGCGGCGATCACGGCCGGGTCGCTGAGATCCTCCTTCTGCGCGATGTGGCTCATGGCCAGGTGCTCGCGAACCAGGAACTCGACGAGCCGGCAGTCCTCGGGCTCGATGGCGTGCTGCCGGCAGAACTGGCGCACCTCGCGCGCGCCCAGCTCCGAATGGTCGCCGCCGCGGCCCTTGGCGATGTCGTGGAAGAGGGCGGCCAGGTACAGCACCCAGGGCCGGTCGAAGCCGGCCGCCAGCTGCGAGCAGAACGGGTACTCGTGGGCGTGCTCGGCGATGAAGAAGCGGCGCACGTTGCGCAGCACCATCAGGATGTGCTGGTCCACCGTGTAGACGTGGAACAGGTCGTGCTGCATCTGCCCGACGATGCGGCGGAATACCCACAGGTAGCGTCCCAGCACCGAGGTCTGGTTCATCAGCCGGAAGGCGTGGGTGATACCCGAGGGCTGCTGCAGGATCGCCTTGAAGGTGGCGTGGTTCACCGGGTCCTTGCGGAAGCCGGCGTCCATCACGCCGCGCGCGTTGTACAGGGCGCGCAGCGTCCGCGCCGACAGGCCCTTGGCGCCGACGGTGGTCTGGTAGACCAGGAAGGTCTCCAGGACCGCGTGCGGATGGCGCTCGTACAGGTCGTCGCCGGCCACTTCCAGCATGCCGGCCTTCATCGAGAAGCGGTCGTTGATCGGCACCGGCTCCTGGCCGCTGGGCGACAGCCGCTCCTCGATGTTGAGCAGCAGGATCTGGTTGAGCTGGGACACCGCCTTGGCGGCCCAGTAATAGCGCTTCATCAGCGCCTCGCTGGCGCGCTGCAGGATGCGGCCGCCGGCGGTGCTGGCCCGGTAGCCGAAGGTTTCGGCCACGGCGGTCTGCAGGTCGAACACCAGCCGGTCCTCGCGGCGGCCGGCGATCGCGTGCAGGCGGGCCCGGATCAGGCGCAGCAGGGCCTCGTTGCGCTCGAGTTGCTGCGCCTCCAGCGGCGTCGCGAAACCGTTGGCCGCCAGCTCCGGCCAGCTGGCGCCGAAGCCGGCCGCCCGGGCCACCCACAGGATCACCTGCAGGTCGCGCAGGCCGCCGGGCGATTCCTTGCAGTTGGGCTCCAGCGCGTAGGGCGTGTTCTCGTAGCGCGTGTGGCGCTGGTGCATCTCCAGCGTCTTGGCCACGAAGAAGGCGCGCGGGTCCATCGCGCGGGCAAAGCGCTCGCGGAACTGCTCGAACGACGCGCCGTCGCCGGCCAGCCGGCGCGCCTCCAGCAGCGAGGTCTGGACGGTCACGTCGGCGGCGGCCATGTCCAGGCACTCCTGCACCGTCCGCACGCTCGAGCCAATCTCCAGCCCGCTGTCCCAGCACCGGCCGATGAAGGTCTCCAGCCGCTGCCTGAGGGCGGGGTCCTGCTCCGGCTCGGCGCCGTCCGGCAGCAGCACCAGCACGTCCACGTCGGAGTGCGGGAACAGCTCGCCGCGGCCGTAGCCGCCCACGGCCAGCAGGGCGATGCCGCGCGGCAGCTGCGCTTCGCGCCAGAGGCTCTGCAGCACGAGGTCGACATGGCGCGCCAGCCGACGCAGCACGGCGCCGACCGAGCGGGTTGGGCGCGCCGGGTCGAGCAGGGCTTCGTCGATCGCGGACTTCTGCGCTTGCAGCCGTTCGCGCAGGACCGCGGGCAGGGAAGGGTCATTCTCCGCGGGAGCAGGCTCCGCCGGGGAATGACGGGAAGGCATGGCTCAGCCGTGGACGAAGGCCGGCGGCGGCGGGCTGCCGGCCGACAGGGTCAGCACCTCCCAGCCCGACTCGGTGACCAGCACGGTGTGCTCCCATTGCGCCGAGAGCGAGTGGTCCTTGGTCACGATGGTCCAGCCGTCGTTGCCCAGTTCCTTCACTTCCTTGCGGCCGGCGTTGATCATCGGCTCGATGGTGAAGGTCATGCCGGGCTTGAGTTCCTCCAGCGTGCCGGGCTTGCCGTAGTGCAGCACCTGCGGCTCTTCGTGGAAGTTGCGGCCGACGCCGTGCCCGCAGAATTCGCGCACCACCGAGAAGCCGTTGCGCTCGGCGAACTGCTGGATGGCCCAGCCGATGTCGCCCAGGTGCGCACCCGGGCGGACCTGCACGATGCCGTGCCACATCGCCTCGTAGGTCAGGTTGACCAGGCGCCTGGCGGCGATGGACGCCTCGCCCACCACGAACATGCGGCTGGTGTCGCCATACCAGCCGTCCTTGATCACCGTGACGTCGACGTTGACGATGTCGCCCTTCTTCAGCGGCTTGTCGTTCGGGATGCCGTGGCAGACCACGTTGTTGACCGAGGTGCACAGCGAGGCGGGGTAGGGCGGGTAGCCCGGCGGCTGGTAGCCCAGCGTGGCGGAGGTGGTGCCCTGCTTGCGCATGCACTCGGCAGCCAGCAGGTCGATCTCGCGGGTGGTGAGGCCGGGCTTGATGTGCGGGGTGAGGAAATCCAGCACCTCGGCCGCCAGGCGGCACGCCGTGCGCATGCCCCGGATGCCTTCGGCGTCCTTGTACGTGATGCTCATGGGCCGAATTATTCCAGAGGGGGTGCGCCGCCGCAGGCGTAGGGACCTCGGCCGGTAAAATCCGGGACCTCCGGCGCCGCCCCAGTCAGCGGCGGCGCCCCCCGTTTCCCAACAGGTTTCACAGTGACCCTGCACATCACCGAGTTCGAGGGCGGGCGCGCGCTCAGCCCCTTCCGTGTCCGGCAACTGCTGCCCCGGCTGCAGGCGGTGCACGACAGGGCCATCGGGCTGACGGCGCGTTTCGTGCACCTGGCCGCCTGGGCGCAGGCGCCTTCGGGCGCCGACCGCGAGCGGCTGGCCGCGCTGCTGGCCCCTGGCGAGCCGTTCGACGGCGATGCCGCCGGCACGCTGTTCGTGGTGACGCCGCGGCTGGGCACCGTCTCGCCCTGGGCCTCCAAGGCCACGGACATCGCGCACAACTGCGGCATCCCGGTCCGGCGCATCGAGCGCGCGGTCGAATACCGGGTCACGCTCAAGTCGTCGCTGCTGGGCAAGGCGGCGGAGCTGTCGGCTGCCCAGCGCGAGGCCATCGCTGCGCTGCTGCACGACCGCATGACGGAGAGCGTGCTGCCCGATCGGGACTGCGCGCACCGCCTGTTCACCGAACTGGCGCCCACGCCCATGGAGCCGGTGGACGTGCTGGGACGCGGCCGCGGCGCGCTGGAGCACGCCAACGCCCGGTTCGGGCTGGCGCTGGCCGGGGACGAGATCGACTACCTGCTGGCCGCCTTCCGCGGGCTGGGCCGCAACCCGACCGACGTCGAGCTGATGATGTTCGCGCAGGCCAACAGCGAGCACTGCCGGCACAAGATCTTCAATGCCGCCTTCACCATCGACGGGGTGCCGCAGGACAAGAGCCTGTTCGGCATGATCCGCCATACCCACCAGTCGCACCCGCGGCACACGGTCGTCGCGTACTCGGACAACGCCGCGGTGATGGAAGGCGCGGCCGTCGAAGCCTTCCGGCCGCTGCGCGGCGATGGTCCTTCGGCCTACCGGCGCCAGCCGGCGCTGCAGCACGTGCTGATGAAGGTGGAGACGCACAACCACCCGACGGCGATCTCGCCCTTCCCGGGTGCGTCCACCGGCGCGGGCGGCGAGATCCGCGACGAGGGCGCCACCGGGCGCGGCGCGAAGCCCAAGGCCGGACTGACCGGGTTCTCGGTTTCGCGCCTGTGGGACGACCCGAACGGGCGCCCGGCGCACATCGCCAGCCCCCTGCAGATCATGACCGAGGGGCCGCTGGGCGGCGCCGCGTTCAACAACGAGTTCGGCCGGCCCAACCTGCTGGGATACTTCCGCGAGTACGAGCAGGTGGTCGACGGGGTGGTGCGCGGCTACCACAAGCCGATCATGATCGCGGGCGGCCTGGGCAGCATCGAGGCCGGCCAGACGGCCAAGGAGCGCTTCCCGGCCGGCACGCTGCTGGTGCAGCTGGGCGGGCCTGGCATGCGCATCGGCATGGGCGGGGGCGCGGCCAGCTCCATGGCCACCGGCGCCAACGCGGTGGAGCTGGACTTCGATTCGGTGCAGCGCGGCAACCCGGAGATCGAGCGCCGCGCCCAGGAGGTCATCAACCACTGCTGGTCGCTGGGCGATGCCAACCCGATCCTCGCGATCCACGACGTGGGCGCCGGCGGCCTGTCGAACGCGTTCCCGGAACTGACCCACGACGCCGGCCGCGGTGCCCGCTTCGACCTGCGGCGCATTCCGCTGGAGGAATCCGGCCTGGCCCCCAGGGAGATCTGGTGCAACGAGAGCCAGGAGCGCTACGTGCTGGCGATCGCGCCAGCCTCGCTGGAGGGCTTCCGCGCCCTGTGCGAGCGCGAGCGCTGCCCATTCGCGGTGGTCGGCGTGGCGACCGAAGAGCGGCAACTGGTGGTCGGCGAGGTCGACCTGGACGGTGACGGGCAGGGGTCGCTCGCCGTCGACATGCCGATGGACGTGCTGCTCGGCAAGCCGCCGAAGATGCATCGCGACGTCCGCTCGGTGCAGCGCACCTCGCCGCCGCTCCAGCTCACCGGCGTGTCCCTGCAGGACGCTGCGATCAAGGTGCTGTCGCATCCCACGGTGGCCTCCAAGCGCTTCCTGGTCACCATCGGCGACCGCACGGTGGGCGGCCTGTCGCACCGCGACCAGATGGTCGGGCCCTGGCAGGTTCCGGTGGCCGATTGCGCGGTCACGCTGGCCGACTTCGCGGGCTTTGCCGGCGAGGCCATGAGCCTGGGCGAGCGCACGCCGCTGGCCGCCACGGATGCGGCCGCATCGGGCCGCATGGCCGTGGCCGAGGCCATCACCAACCTGCTGGCCGCGCCGATCGAGCTGCCGCGCGTCAAGCTGTCGGCCAACTGGATGGCGGCCTGCGGCGAGCCGGGCGAGGACGCCGCGCTGTACGAAACCGTCAAGGCGGTCGGCATGGAACTGTGTCCGGCGCTGGGCATTTCCATTCCGGTCGGCAAGGACAGCCTGTCGATGCGCACGCAATGGCAGGACGCCGGCGGGGCGAGGAAGGTGACCTCGCCCGTCAGCCTGGTCGTCACCGCCTTCGCCACCCTGGCCGACGTACGGGGGACGCTCACGCCGCAGCTCGACGCGCAGCAGGAGACGACGCTGGTGCTGGTCGACCTGGGCAAGGGCCGCCACCGCATGGGCGGCAGCATCCTGGCGCAGGTGCTGGAGCAGCCCGGCGGCGAGGTGCCCGACCTGGACGACCCGCAGGACCTGGTCCGGCTGGTGGACGCGGTCAACGCGCTGCGTGCGCAGGGCCGCATCCTGGCCTACCACGACCGCAGCGACGGCGGCTTGCTGGCGGCGGCTTGCGAGATGGCCTTCGCCGGCCACGTGGGCATCGCGCTGAACGTGGACCTGCTGGTCACCGAAGGCGACGGCATCAGCGACAGCCGCGCCGAGTACGGCGACGCCAAGAACTGGGCCGGGCAGGTCGGGGCGCGGCGCGAGGAGCTCACGCTCAAGGCCCTGTTCAGCGAGGAACTCGGCGTGCTGCTGCAGGTGCCCAGCGCCGAGCGCAACGCCGTCATGCAGGTCCTGCGCGAGCACGGCCTGTCCCGGCACAGCCATTTCGTGGGCCAGACGCGGCCAGCTTCTTCCCCGATCGACTTGGGCAAGGGGGAGGTCCGGGTCTGGCGCGACACCAAGGCCGTGTTCAGCGCCGGGCTGGCCGACCTGCACCAGGTCTGGGACAGCGTCAGCTGGAAGATCTGCCAGCAGCGCGACAACCCCGAAGGCGCCGATGCCGAGCATGCCGCCGCCGGCGACCCGGGCGACCCCGGCCTGCAGTTCGCACCCGCCTTCGACCCGCAGGAGGACGTCGCCGCGCCCTTCCTCAACCTGGCCCGGCCGCGGGTGGCGATCCTGCGCGAGCAGGGCGTCAACTCGCACGTGGAGATGGCGTACTGCTTCGACCTGGCCGGCTTCGAGGCGGTCGACGTGCACATGACCGACCTGCAGGCCGGCCGCGCCGAGCTGCCGCAGTTCCAGGGCTTCGTCGCCTGCGGCGGCTTCAGCTACGGCGACACCCTCGGCGCCGGCATCGGCTGGGCGCGCAGCATCACCTTCAATCCGCGGCTGTCGCAGCAGTTCCAGGCCTTCTTCGCCCGCACCGACACCTTCGCGCTGGGCGTGTGCAACGGCTGCCAGATGATGGCCGAGCTGGCCGACATCATCCCGGGCGCGCAGGCCTGGCCGCGCTTCACCACCAACCTCAGCGAGCGCTACGAGGCGCGACTGTCGCAGGTGGAGGTGCTCGATTCGCCCAGCCTGTTCTTCGCCGGCATGGCCGGCAGCCGCCTGCCCATCGTGGTGGCGCACGGCGAGGGCTACGCCAACTTCGCCCGCCGGGGCGACCCGGAGCGCGCGATCGCGGCGATGCGCTACGTCGACCACCACGGCCAGCCGACCGAGACCTACCCGCTCAACCCCAACGGCAGCCCGGGCGGGCTGACGGCCGTGACCACGGCCGACGGCCGCTTCACGGCCATGATGCCGCACGCCGAGCGGGCCTTCCGCAACATCCAGATGTCGTGGACGGGGGGCGACCGCAGCGCCTTCAGCCCCTGGCTGCGGATCTGGCGCAACGCCCGGAAGTGGGTGGGCTGAGCCGTCCAGCCGCCAATGCCCCACTGGGGTAGGTCCCGATAGGAGAGGGCGGCCCGGCCCGCGTCGAATGCCGGGATGCCGTCCCTGCCTTCGCCTGCCCCGGAAAGACTGGACCCACCGGCCGCGCGGGCGCCGACGCGGCAGCTGCGAGCCCTCGGCTGGCGCGACCCCTTCCGCTGGCTGGGCCTGGGTGCGAAGGACCTGCGCGCGGCGCCCGGCATCTCGCTGTTCTACGGCTTGTGCTTCTGGGGCATGGCGCTGCTGCTGGGCGCCGTCTTCCGGCGCATGCCCATCAGCGCTAACCTAAAGCAATTCGAATGCTGACCCGTTGCAGCGATCGTCGGCGCGGCGGCTCCGCCAGCCGATGGCGCACTCGACGCCAACTGGCAATCGCGTCGGTGAGGCGAAGG
>NZ_JAKFCM010000098.1:0-3445 GCF_036676645.1 Ramlibacter sp. | reverse complement strand
GTCGGCTTCGGCCGCACCGGCACCCTGTTTGCGCACGAGCAGGCGGGCATACGGCCCGACTTCCTGTGCCTCTCCAAGGGCCTGACCGGCGGCACGCTGCCGCTGTCGGTGGTGCTCACCACCGACGCGGTGTACGCCGCTTTCTACGACGATCAGGTGGCGCGCGGTTTCCTGCACTCGCACAGCTACACCGGCAACCCGCTGGCCTGCCGCGCTGCGCTGGCCACGCTGGATTTGTTTGACCAGACCGATGCGCTGCGCCAGAACCTGGGCACCAGCGATCGGCTGGCCGCGCAGTTCGCGCCGCTCTCCAAGCACCCGCGTGTGCGCTTCGCGCGCCAGCGCGGCATGGTCTTCGCGTGGGACGTGGCCAGCAGCCTGCCCGACTTCGGCCGCCGCTACGCCCGCCACGCGCTGGCGCAGGGGCTGCTGCTGCGTCCCATCGGCCACACGCTCTACGCCATGCCGCCCTATGTGATCGACCAGGCCGAGGGCGAGCTGCTGGCGCGGGGCGCGCTGGCCGCGCTGGAAGCCACGCTGGCCGAAGAAACGGCCCCTGCGCCGGTGGTGGGAGACCGCGATGGCGTTTGACGGCTGCTTCGTCACCGGCACCGACACCGGCGTGGGCAAGACCCTGGTGAGCGCGGCGCTGCTGCACACACTGGCGCGCCAACACCGCCGCGTGGTCGGCATGAAGCCGGTGGCCGCTGGCCTGGTGCAGCGCAACGGCGAGTGGGTCGCGGAAGACGTGCTCGCCCTGCGCGCGGCGTCCACCGTGGCCGTGCCCGCCGCGCTCGACAACCCGGTGGCCTTGCCCGATGCCCTGGCGCCGCACCTCGCGGCCGCGCGCGCCGGCCGGGCCGTGACGGTGGCGGAGCTGCTCGCCGCGCATGCCGCGCTGCGCGATCTGGCCGACGTGGTGGTGGTCGAAGGCGCGGGGGGCTGGCGCGTGCCGCTCAATGAGCGCGAGACCCTGGCCGACCTGGCGCTGGCCATCGGCGCGCCGGTGGTGCTGGTGGTGGGCCTGCGCCTGGGTTGCCTGAACCATGCGCTGCTGAGCGCCGAGGCCGTCCGCGCCGACGGCCTGCACCTGGCCGGCTGGGTGGCCAACACGCTCGATGCCGACATGGCCTGCCGCGACGAAAACATTGAAACGCTGCGCCGCTGGCTGCCCGCGCCGCTGCTGGGCACCGTGCCCTGGCACCCACAAACCCCCGACGCACGCCAGATCGTGCTGGACCTGCCCGACACCTGGCGATGAAGGATCTGCAATGAGCTGGTTGAACGAATTTGACGACCGCCTGGCCGCGCTGGACGCCCAGGCCCTGCGCCGCCGCCGCCGTGCCGTGGTGCCCGAGCAGGGCGCCCGGCTCAACGTGGACGGCGAGTCCCTGCTGGCCTTCTGCAGCAACGACTACCTGGGCCTCGCGCAAGACCCGCTGCTGCGCCAGGCGGTGCACGCCGCGGTGGACCGCTACGGCGTGGGCTCCGGGGCCTCGCCCATGGTCAGCGGCCACAGCGTGGCCAACGCCGCGCTGGAACGCGAACTGGCCGAGGCCGTGGACCTGCCGCGCGCGCTGTATTTCTACGCCGGTTACGCCACCAACGCCAGCATCGTGCCGGCCCTGGTGGGCGAAGGCGATGCGCTGTTTTCCGACGCGCTGAACCACGCCTGCCTGATCGACGGCGCGCGCCTGTCCAAAGCCACGGTGCACCGCTATCCCCATGGCGACCTGGCCCGGCTCGACGCCTTGCTGGCCGCCAGCCCGGCGCGCCGCAAGCTGGTGATCAGCGACGCGGTGTTCAGCATGGACGGCGACGTGGCCGACATCACCGGGCTGCACGCACTCTGCGAGCGACACGATGCCTTGCTGCTGCTGGACGACGCACACGGCTTTGGCGTGCTGGGCCCGCAAGGCCGTGGCGCATTGGCCGCCGTCGGCCTCACTGGGCCGGGCGCTTCACCGCGCGTGCTCTACATGGCCACGCTGGGCAAGGCGCTGGGCGTGGCCGGGGCGTTCGTGGCCGGGCCCGAGAGCCTGGTGGAATGGCTGCTGCAGAAAACCCGCAGCTACACCTACGCCACCGCCGCGCCGGCCCTGCTGGCCGAGGCGGTGCGCGCCGGCCTGCGCTGTGTGCTGGGCGCCGACGGCGAACGCCGCCGCCAGCACCTGGCCGCCCTGATCGCGCAACTGCGCGAAGGCCTTGCGCCTGGGGCCGACGCCGCGGTGGATGCCGCCGGCTGGACCCTGATGCCCTCGGACACCGCGATCCAGCCCCTGGTGATTGGCGACAACGAGGCCGCGTTGTCCGTGATGGCCGCGCTGCGTGAGCAGGGCATCTGGGTACCCGCGATCCGCCCGCCCACCGTGCCGGTGGGCACCGCGCGGCTGCGCATTGCGCTGTCGGCCGCGCACCAGAGCGCGGATGTGGCCGCGCTCGTGGGCGCGCTGCGGGCCGCGGCCGCCGGCCTGGGCCAGCACCGCGTGGCCGCAGCCGCGCTGGAGGCCTGATCCCCATGGCCGAGCTGGCCATCCTGCCGTCCTGGAGCGTGATGGCCTGTGCCGTCTGGGTGGCGCTGCTCATCGATGTCCGCTGGGGCGAGCCGCCGCCGCGCGGGCACCCGGTGGTCTGGATGGGCCACTACCTGGGGGCGTTGGGCCGGCGCATCGCGCCCGCCGTGGGCGAGCCGCCCGCCGGTGCGTTCGTGCGCGGCGCACTGGCCTGGGTCGCCGGGGCGCTGCTGGTGGTGTCGGTCGCGCTCGTGGCGGTCTGGGTCGTGAGCGCTGGGCCGCTGTGGCTGCAGGTGCTGGTGTTGGGCGTGCTGCTCAAGCCGCTGCTGGCCTGGCGCATGCTGCGCGACGAGGTGCGCGCGGTGGAGGCTGCGCTGTCCGAATCATTGCCAGCCGGGCGCTCGCGCCTGGCCTGGCTGGTGAGCCGCGACGTGGCGCAACTGAGTGAGCGCGAGGTGCGCGAAAGCGCCATCGAAACCCTGGCCGAGAACCTCAACGACTCGGTGGTGGCGCCACTGTTCTGGTTCGCCGTGGCCGGCTTGCCGGGCGCGGCGCTCTACCGCTTCGCCAACACCGCCGACGCCATGTGGGGCTACAAGGGCGAGCGTCAGGGGCGCGACTGGAGCTGGGCCGGCAAGTGGGCCGCACGCGCCGACGACGTGTTGTCCTGGCTGCCCGCGCGGCTCACGGCGGCACTGCTGGGCCTGCTGGGCCTGCTGGGCGCCGCGAGCAGGCTGCGGCAGTTGCCGGCGCAGGCGGGCCTGACGCCTTCGCCCAACAGTGGCTGGCCCATGGCTGCCATGGCGCTCGCGCTGGACGTGCGCCTGGGCAAACCCGGCGTCTACACCTTGCATCCCCATGGGCGCGGCGCGCTGCCGGCCGACACCGCCCAGGCCTTGCGCCTGGCGGGCCGTGTGGTGTTCACTTGTGCC
>NZ_JAKFCM010000097.1:0-35920 GCF_036676645.1 Ramlibacter sp. | reverse complement strand
GCCGGCAACCTGACGGCGCAGGTGCGCAACATCGCCGACGTGACCAAGGCGGTGGCGGCGGGCGACCTGTCCAAGAAGATCACGGTGGACGTCAAGGGCGAGATCCTGGAGCTGAAGAACACCGTCAACACCATGGTGGACCAGCTGTCCTCGTTCGCCGCCGAAGTGACGCGGGTGGCGCGCGAAGTCGGCACCGAAGGCCGGCTGGGCGGCCAGGCGCAGGTCAAGGGCGTATCGGGCACCTGGAAGGACCTGACCGACAACGTGAACTTCATGGCCGGCAACCTGACCGGTCAAGTGCGCGGCATCGCCAAGGTGGTGACCGCCGTCGCTAACGGCGACCTGGAGCAGAAGCTGATGGTGGATGCCAAGGGCGAGATCGCCGCCCTGGCCGAGACGATCAACTCCATGATCGAGACGCTGGACACCTTCGCCGACCAGGTGACCACGGTGGCGCGCGAGGTGGGCGTGGAAGGCAAGCTGGGCGGGCAGGCCAAGGTGCCGGGTGCCTCCGGCACCTGGAAGGGCCTGACCGAGAACGTCAACCAGCTGGCCGCCAACCTGACCACCCAGGTGCGCGCGATCGCCGAGGTGGCCACCGCCGTGACGCAGGGCGACCTGACGCGATCGATCACGGTGGAGGCGCTGGGCGAAATGGCCGCCCTGAAGGACACCGTCAACGAAATGATCAGCAACCTGCGCGACACCACGCAGCTGAACACCGAGCAGGACTGGCTCAAGACCAACCTGGCCAAGTTCTCCCGGATGCTCCAGGGGCAGAAGGATCTGGTCGCGGTGGGTCACCTGATCCTGTCGGAACTGGCGCCGGTGGTGGGGGCGCAGCAGGCCGAGTTCTACGTGCTGAGCAACACGTCCGACCCGCCGAGGCTGCGCCTGACCGCCAGCTATGCCTCCGATGGCCATGGCGCCTACGGCAAGGAAGTGGACCTGGGCCAGGGCCTGGTCGGCCAGTGCGCCTTCGACAAGAAGAAGATGCTGCTGACCTCCAGCCTGCCGGACACGCTGCGCATCGCCTCGGGGCTGACCGAGGCGCCGCCGCTCAACGTGCTGGTGCTGCCCATCATCTTCGAAGGCAAGGTGCGCGGCGTGCTGGAACTGGCCTCGATCGAGCGTTTCAACCCGACGCACGAGCAGCTGCTCGACCAGCTGTCCGAGTCGATCGGGATCGTGATCAACACGATCGAGGCCAACATGCGCACCGAGGACCTGCTGACCCAGTCGCAGTCGCTCGCGCAGGAGCTGCAGAGCCGGCAGGAAGAACTGCAGCAGACCAACGAGGAACTGCAGGAGAAGGCGCGATTGCTGGTGCACCAGAACCACGAGGTGGAGCGCAAGAACCGGGAAGTGGAGCAGGCCCGCCAGGCACTGGAGGAAAAGGCCAAGCAGCTGGCGCTGACGTCCAAGTACAAGTCCGAGTTCCTGGCCAACATGTCGCACGAGCTGCGCACCCCGCTGAACTCGCTGCTGATCCTGTCGGACCAGCTGTCGAAGAACCCCGAGGGCAACCTGAGCGGCAAGCAGGTGGAGTTCGCCCGGACCATCCATTCGTCGGGCAACGACCTGCTGATGCTGATCAACGACATCCTGGACCTGTCCAAGATCGAGTCCGGCACGGTGGCCGTGGACGTGAGCGAGCTGCGCCTGCAAGACCTGCAGCTGTACGTGGAGCGCACCTTCCGGCACGTGGCGGAGGCCAAGGGGGTGGATTTCAACATCCGGTCCGGGCTGCAACTGCCTTCGGCGGTGGTCACAGATGCCAAGCGCCTGCAGCAGATCCTGAAGAACCTGCTGTCCAATGCCTTCAAGTTCACGCACCAGGGCAACGTGACGCTGACCATCGAGGAGGTGGTCACCGGCTGGAGCACCGACCACGAGGAGCTCAACCGGGCGCACCAGGTGGTCGCGTTCGCCGTGTCCGACACGGGCATCGGCATCTCCGGGGACAAGCAGCAGATCATCTTCGAGGCCTTCCAGCAGGCCGACGGTTCCACCAGCCGCAAGTACGGCGGCACCGGCCTGGGACTGGCGATCAGCCGCGAGCTGGCCAAGCTGCTGGGCGGCGAGATCCGGCTCGCCAGCGCGCCGGGGCAGGGCAGCACCTTCACGCTGTACCTGCCGGTGCACTACCCGGCCACGCGCAACACCCGCCGCACGGGCTCGTTCGCCGATTCGCGCCCCGGCGACGTGCCGACTGCTCTGCCACCGCTGGTGCGCCGGCCGATGCCGGTGCCGGCCGTGGTTGAAGCCGCGGCCGAACCGGTGCGGCTGCCCGCCAACGAGGCCGACGACGACCGCGACAGCATCCAGGAGGGCGACCTGGTCCTGCTGATCGTGGAGAACGACCTGGCCTTCGCGCGCTTCCTGCTGGACGCTGCGCGCGCCAAGGGCTTCAAGGGCATCGCCACCGCCATGGGCGCCAGTGCGCTGACCTTTGCCAGCCAGTACCCGCTGGCGGCCATCACGCTCGACATGTACCTGCCCGACATGGATGGCTGGCGCGTGCTCGACCGGCTCAAGCAGGATTTCGCCACCCGGCACGTTCCCGTGTGCGTGATCTCGACCGACGACTCCAGGGACCGGGCCTTCAAGGGCGGGGCGCTGGCCTTCGTCGAGAAGCCGATTCCGTCGCAGGAGGTGCTCGACACCGTGCTCGACCAGCTGCGCGACTGGTGCACGCGCAAGGAGCGCAAGGCGCTGGTCGCGCTCAAGGACGGCGCGGCCCGCACCGAGCTGCTGGGCTACCTGGAGAGCGCGGGCGTGACGCCGGTGGTGGCCAAGAGCGCCGACCGGTTCGTGCAGGCGCTGGACGAGGCGCAGTTCGACTGCGTGGTGCTGGAGGACGCCTTCGGCAAGCTCGACAGCAGCCAGGTCCGGCAGGCCTTGGGCAACCAGGCCGGGCTCGGCCCGTTGCCGCTGCTGCTGTACCGCAACGGCGCGGCCGGCGAGGGCGGCCGCTTCGCCTGGCACTCGGACGACCGCGTGACCGTCACCGAAGTGCACAACCCGGCCCGGCTGAACGACGCTGCGCTGCTGGCCTTGCACCGGAGCCTGCGCGGCTTGCCGGAAGCCCGGCGAGCGCGACTGGAGGAAGCCGCTTCGGAGGCCCGGCCGCTGGCCGGCCGGCGCGTGCTGATCGTCGACGACGACATGCGCAACATCTTCGCGCTGGCCACGGTGCTGGAAGAGCATGCCATGGACATCGTGTGGGCCGATAATGGCCGCGAAGCCATCAGCCGCATCGCCAACGATCCGCAGATCGAGGTGGTACTGATGGACATCATGATGCCCGAAATGGACGGCATGGCGACCATGAAGGAAATCAGGAAGCTCCCCCAGGGCAGGAACCTGCCGATGATCGCCGTCACGGCCAAGGCCATGAAGGGCGACCGCGAGAAGTGCATCGAGGCGGGTGCCTGGGACTACCTGTCCAAGCCGGTCGACACCCATGACCTGCTGTCCGTGCTGAGGGCCTGGCTGCACCAGTGACTGCACGCATCAACCCCGAGGCCCAGGCTGCGCTGCAGGCGCGCGACAAGGCCAACATCCTCGTCGTCGACGACCTGCAGGAAAAGCATGTCGTCTTCCGCACCGTCCTCGACGAACTCGGCGAGAACGTCGTCAGCGCGCGGTCCGGCAAGGAGGCCCTGCGCTGCATCCTGGAGATGGAGTTCGCGGTCATCCTGCTGGACGTCAACATGCCCGACATCGACGGGCTGGAAACGGCCGGCCTGATCCGCCAGTACAAGAAGTCGGCGCAGACGCCGATCGTCTTCATCACGGCGTACGTCGACGAGGTGCAGGCCAAGCGCGGCTACGAGCTGGGCGCGGTGGACTACATCCCCTCGCCGGTCGTGCCGGAGGTGCTGCGCTCCAAGGTGCGCGTGTTCGTGGACCTCTGGCGCATGAACCGCCAGCTGCAGTTGCGCGCCGTCGAACGCGAGGCGCTGGCGCGGTCCGAGGCCGCCCGGGCGGCCGCCGAGGAAGCGATCCACCGCGCCGATTTCCTGGCCGAGGCGAGCCAGGCCCTGTCGCGCTCGCTCGACCTGGACAACACCCTCGCGGCCCTGCTGGACCTGTGCGTGCCCATGCTGGGCGAGCGCGCCATCGTGGCCCTGGCCGATGCCGAGGGCGCGGTGCGCCGCGTCGAAATGCATCCGCCGGCGCCGGCCGGCGACGACGAGGCCTTCACGCCCGCCTTGCGCCAGGCGGCCGCGCAGGTGCTGCGCGAGCGCCAGTCCCGGCTCTGGCGCCAGGGTGACCGCGCGGCGGCCCTGTGTCCGCTGGTCGCCGGCGACCGGGTGCTGGGCGTCCTGTCCACCCTGGGTCCGGCCGTGCAGATGGACTCGGCGCGGCTGGTGCTGGTGCGCGAGATGGCCGACCGCGCCTCCATCGCCATGGAGAACGCGCGCCTGTACACCGCGGTGCAGGAGGCCGACCGCCGCAAGAACGAATTCCTGGCGATGCTCGCCCACGAGTTGCGCAACCCCCTCGCGCCCATCCGCAACGCCGTCCACATCATGCAGTCGCCCGACGTGCCCGCCGCCACGCTGACCTGGGCGCGCGACGTCATCAGCCGCCAGGCCGACCACATGGCGCGGCTGATCGACGACCTGCTGGATGTCTCGCGCATCGTGCAGGGCAAGGTCGTGGTCAAGCCGGAGAAGCTGCAGCTGTCCGCGCTGGTCGAACGCTCGGTCGAATCGAGCCTGCCCAAGCTGGAATCGCGCAAGCAGCAGATGGTGCTGCAACTGCCGTCCGAGCCGGTCGAGCTCGACGGCGATGTGGTGCGGCTGTCGCAGGTGCTGTCCAACCTGATCAACAACGCATCGAAGTTCTCGCCCTCCGGCAGTCGCATCCACCTGCGCGCCAGCTTCGCGCAGGGCCAACTCGAGATCGTGGTCAAGGACGAGGGGGCCGGGATCGATCCGGCCTTCCTGCCGCGCATCTTCGACCTGTTCGCGCAGGGCGACCAGTCGCTCGACCGCGCGCAGGGCGGGCTGGGCATCGGCCTCACCCTGGTCAAGCACATGGTGCAGCTGCACGGCGGCACGGTGGAGGCGCACAGCGAGGGCGTGGGCCACGGCACCGAAGTGAGAATCGTCCTGCCGGCCCGGCTGGCCGAGTCGCCGTCGGCCGCGGCCCCGGCCGAGCCGCGGCAGCCCGTCGCCTCCGCCTCGGCGCCTTCGCGCATCCTTGTCGTCGACGACCTGATGGCCTCGGCCGAGACGCTGATGACCCTGCTGGAGATGGAAGGCTTCGAGGTCAAGGTGGCCAACGAGGGGCACTCGGCCCTGCAGATCGCGCAGGATTTCCGGCCCGACGTGGTGCTGCTGGACATCGGCCTGCCGGGCATGAACGGCTTCGAGGTCGCGAACCAGCTGCGCAAGCAGCCGGCCTCGCGCGACGCGCTGCTGATCGCACTGACCGGCTATGGAGAAGCCGAAAGCCGCTCGCGCTCGGCCCAGGCCGGCTTCGACTTCCACATGGTCAAGCCGGCCGACGTGAACCTGCTGCTGTCCATGATCGCCGACCCTCGCGAAGCCCGGAAAAGCAAGGCGGCCTGAAGGCCGGCCGGCCTCCAGGCAGGCCGGTGCGCGGGCAGCCCGCTGCTACAATCGCCGGCTCGCAGGAGAGGTGGATGAGCGGTTTAAGTCGCACGCCTGGAAAGCGTGTGTGGGTTAATAGCCCACCGCGGGTTCGAATCCCGCCCTCTCCGCCAGAAGTCCAGTATCCATGCCGCTTCCAGCCCGTTCCGAGCAAGCGACCCCACAAAGAACCCCACTTCACGCGGATGAGACCGGTCGGCGTGTGTCGCGCTTAAGCAACTGATTTCGGCTCGAGTAGCTCGCCGGGCGCGCAGATCCGGCCCGCGGCTGTGGACCCCGCATCCATCCGGGCTGCAACGCGCACACGCCACGCACATGCGGTCCTTCGAGGCCGACTCGCCGCACCCATGCGGCCTTTCCGAGCGACAGCCCGCACCTATGCGGCCCATCACTGGCGACAGCCCTAACAGTGCGGGCATTCATGGCCGCCGTGACGTTCCGCCTGCCTCGCCTACGGGCGAGGCAGCACAGCAGTGTTGAACAGATTGACGCGCAGGGCCTTCTCTGCGAAGCAGCTCTCGCATGGGAGCAGCAAGGTACGTGACGGTCTTGAGCTTGCTTGCAGGCAGCCGCCCGTACTTCTTCGCGACCTCGACGAGGGCGCGCCGAGCTTCAGCGTTCAGCAGGGATACTGGTCCGGGTGTTTCGTCGAGAAGTCCTTGCTGCTGCCCCAACGAGACTACGAGCTGATTGCCGATGCTTTTCGTTCGGCAACCTGGAATGAGGGCCGCCAGGCGACTTGCGTGCGGTTCGACGCAGTATGGGCCGTCCTTCTGGCACCCAAAGTAGCCTTCAGTTAGTCGCTGCGAAGTCGCTCCCAAGTGACGAACCTCAGCCATAAATAGCAGCTTGTACAGCGCGAAGTAAGTCGTCTCGCCGCCAGACTCTTCCAGCAGGACGCGAGCTGCAACCCCGACCTTGTCCGATGATCTGGCGTGTTTGGTGGGGCTCCGTCGTTTCGTACCTGCACTGAGTCGTCGCACTGTTTCAGCGATGAACTGGCAGTCGGAGAGCTGATTGGCGAAGCTGCGATGCACGATCGCTCGCTGCCCGGGGTGGTACGCCGGAATGAGAAGCCGACCGGCCCAGGCGTGTACCTTGCGGACGCCTTCCTTGAGCGAAACGCTGTGCCACTCAACTATCGAAGTCGCTCGTAGCGCAACTGCCCCTGGAGTGACGACTACCAGGCTTCCGACGAGTTGCCACTGATCCTTTAGGAAGGTCGCGCAATTCGCGATTTCCGTCGGTCACGGAGTGGCGCTTCCCGCTCTCGTCTTTCGGGTTTCCTCGCAGGCGGCAACACCTTCGCGCCCGCAACGCTAGCTGGCAGCGCTTGCAGGTATAAGAACACGCGAGTCGTGGCAGACTGGCCGGAAGTCGGGGCAAGGACGCCCTTGCCTTGGAGTAGCCCGCAATCGGGCTGAGCCTGCCCCAGAGCAACCGAGCCTGAGCACTCCGATCCAACCCTGCCTGGTAGCTCAGACTCGGACTGAGCCAACTCGCAAGACGAGTGAGATGTCGATGACGTCCTCGACCGGGCCTTGGCCTACCACGAGGCAGCGCGTCAGGTCATCGCGCAGCGTCGCCTTGGCTTAAGCGACGGCGCGGCTTTGACCTAAGCAAGCTAGGAGGTATGGGTGTTCAATTGGCCGGCGCGGCATAGCCGCTCGCGTGGAAAAATCTTGCCGAGGCTGTATCGGAGGGGGCGGGTACAACAGTAGGGCCTTGCATCACCTGCCGAATGCTGCGGAAAGGGAACCATGGGGCTCGTTGCAACGCTTCTGGGTCAGATGTCCAGGACTCCGAGGGAACAACGCGTATCACGTTTACAGGCGACAAGTCGTGAGCAGATCCGGCGGGAGCTGATCGCAATGGCATTGCGCGATACGCTAAAGAGATACGGTCTTCCGGCTGGAAGCATCACCGTGGAAACACTGCCGGGTAGCACTGCCGGCCGCGAGGGGACAATACATGTGCAGCTTGTCTTCAGGCACGGGCAACCGAAGCTTCTGTCGTACGCCATTTCCCTGGAAGTTGCCCTCAGGAGCAGGCTGGCTCGACTCGACCCCCTGTCGCCGGCGTGGATCACCGGCCTTTCATGGCGATTCGAGCCGGAGGACTGCGCGCTCTGGCCGCATTTGCCGGCCAACGGGCCGCTGAACTCGGTCAGTACTCTCGGCCGCCTGACGCCGAAAAGCCCGAAGGTTTCACTGGATGGCCTTCTCAGCTCGGGCGATCCCGCTTTTCGCGACCCGGGGCAGGGGCACCTAGAATTCAGCCCAACCTTGCCGATGCCCGGGAGGCAGTAGTCCGGTGCACCCGCCTAGCGGAGGCCCTTGCGCAGGGCGTAAATCACAAGGCTCGCCAGGTCGCGAATCCCTAATCTTTTCATAATGCGCGACCGATGCACGTCCACAGTTTTGGAGCTCAGGCCCAGGGCAAAGCCGATTTCCTTGGAGGATTTCCCGTTGGCCAGCAGCTTCACTATCTCGATCTGTCGCGCCGTGAGCACCTCTTCCGCCGGAGGCTCCGAAGGCTCCATCAGCAACTTCACGATCGTGGCGCTGACGTAACTTCCCGTGGTCATCACGGCGTGGATGGCCGACGCCAGCTCGAATTCGCTGGCGTCCTTGCGCAGATAAGCGGAGGCGCCAGCGCCGATGGCACGCTTAACCACGTCGGCCGCGTCGTGCATCGACAGGACGATCACCTTAATGAGCGGGTGACGCGTGCAGATCTCCTGCAGGATCGTGATGCCATCCATGCCGGGCATGGAGAGGTCAGTAATCACGATCTCTGGCTGGACCGATTGCAGCAACTCCAGCAACTCCGCGCCGCTGCCGACCTCGGCGATTACCTGGACTGCGGGAAGGGATTTGAGAAGGGAGCGGACCCCCGAACGGACGAGCGGATGATCATCGGCGATGACCACACTGATCGTGGACGTTATTGGTTGCATGTTCTAGGCGCTGTGCGAATGCCTTCCATCACTCGGCCGCATGGTGATGCGCAAGCCAAGCCGGAGTGGCCAAGCCGGAGTGGCGCCCATCCTTCGCGGCGGCGGCGATTATGGGGTGGAACGGATCGCTGCCGAGCGTGCAGTTCTCAGCTCGATCGGCAGAGTCATTGCATCTTTTCTTTCTCGCATCGGCTACTTTCTGTCTAAGCACAAGGCCGAGCTTGCGTTCAAGAATTCGGACGGCCTGCTTGTGATGAAGGAAGCCAACCGTAATGACTACCTTGCCTTGCGGCTGCGCGTCGGCGCCCGAGTCTGCATCACGGCCGCCTGATCGTGGGACGGCGCGCCTTCGAGTCGTCCACTGCTTTCCAGCTCGTGGACGGCGCCCAAGGCCGCGATGGTCTCGTCCTGTACCGACCGGCACTGGTCGATCAGCAGAGCAGCGCCCTTTGTGCTACCCGCCTTCGAGATCTTCTTCAGTTTGAGCAGAAGACCCGTCAGTTGTTTCGCTCCGATGACGGCGGACATGCCGGAATACTCATGCACCAAGGCTCGAAACGCGGCATGGTCCTTCGACCGAACCGCGGCCGCGAGACGAGACAGAATGTCTTGCGAGCTCATTCTGAAAGATGCCGTCAACTCCTTCAGAAATTCGCCCGTACCATCCACCTCGAGGTGGCAGCGGATCCGCTCCAGCGAGAGCAGGTGGGATGGGCACCCTTGCTGCAGCTTCATGCCTGGCGGAACGGCCGCGCCTAGCGCAAGCTGTTCAAGGGTCGTTCGCAGCGTTGAAGGTGAGAATGGCTTTTCGATGTACCGGTCGGCGCCGGCTGCTATGGCAGCGGCCACATGCTCTCGCATGACGTTCGCACTCATCGCGACGATGCGTGGGCGGCGGTCCGCGGGTATGTTCCTAACGATGAACTTCGTGGCACCGAGGCCGTCCACGACCGGCATCTCGATGTCCATCAGCACCAGGTCGTAGTCCTTCTGCCTGATTGCTTTGATCACCTGTGCCCCGTCGTGCGCGATGTCTGCTTGGTAGCCGAAGCCTGCCAGCATCCGCAGCACGACCTTCCGGTTGATATCGTTGTCTTCGGCCACGAGGATGCGCAGCGGCAATGCGTGTCCGAGCGATCCGTCGAATAGCGACCCAGGCTGTTCGCTCGCAAACGACGGCTCGCCATGACAATGGAGCGCGGTCACGAGCGCGTCGTAGAACACCGATTCGGTGCAGGAGCGCGCGATTGTCCAGACGCCCAAAGAGGGATCCGACGACTCCGGGCCTTTGCCGGGCGATAGCAGCACTGTCGGCACCGCGAGGCCGTTCTCTCGCAGCTCGCGCACGAACTGCAGCCCGGCGGCTCCGTTCAGCCGGTGCGAAGAGGTGACGACCAGGTCGAAGCGGTCGCTGGCGGAGAGCATCCGGAGCGCTTCGGCCGGGCTGCGGCAGGAATCGATCTTCATGCCCCAGCGCTTGAGCTGATCAAGTAGGGCGTCGGCGTCGGATCGGCCCGTCAGCACGACCAGCGCTTGCCTTCCCCACAGCGGCGCGTGCGAGCTGGTGGTCACGCGTGACATCGGAATGGCGGGCTCGGCCAGGAAGCTGAAGGAGACCGTGGTGCCCGCGCCTGGTTCACTTTCGATCTCGATGGAGCCGCCCATGGCCTGCACCAGCCGCTTCGAAATGGCAAGCCCCAGGCCAGTTCCGCCGTAGCGGCGGGCGGTGCTTGAATCCCCCTGAACGAACGGTTCGAAGATGGAGTCGAGCTTGTCAGGGGAGATGCCGACGCCGGTGTCTTCCACGTAGACGCCGATTGTGCAGCGGCTGCTGCTCCCGTCCCGGCTCCCGCGCGATGAGGGAGAGGCCAGCAGCCTGAGGGCGACCCGGACGTGGCCCCGCTCGGTGAACTTCACCGCGTTGGAGATCAGGTTCACGAGCACCTGCTGGAGCCGGGTGCGGTCACCGAGGATCAGCGCCGGTATGTCAGCATCAAAGTCCGCCGACAGCACCACGCGCTTTTCCCCGGCGTTCGATTCCAGCAGGCGCAAGCTGCTGTCAACCACCTCCTGCAGGCGCAGCGGCAGCCGTTCCATCTCCATCTGTCCGGACTCGATCCTGGAGTAGTCGAGGATGTCGTTGATGACAACGAGGAGCGACTCGCCGCTCTTGCGGATGGTCTCCGCGATCTCACGCTGGTCAGGCGTGAGCCGTGTATCCAGCAGGATGTTTGTCATGCCGATGACACCGTTCATCGGCGTGCGAATCTCATGGCTCATCGTTGCAAGAAACGCGGCTTTGGCCGCAGCCGCCTGCTCGGCAGCGGCCTTGGCCTGCTGCAGGGTACCGATGATCTTCTTGTGCTGCGTGATGTCCGTGTAGGTCGTCACGACGCCCCCGGTTGGCATGGGCGCATCCCGCACCTCGAACACCCGCCCATCGGGCTGGAGTTCCTCGCGCACCCGCGGCGTGGGATCAAAGTCGCTGTCCGGCGTGGGCGGCGTGGTGGCATCCGGGAAGCCCTGCGCTGGCGGGATCCGCATGCCCAGCGCAAGTGTCCCAAAGTCTGAGATGAGTTGGTCCGGGGCGCCTTGCGGAAGACTGAGCAGCGATCGGAACGTCTGGTTGTCCAAGACCAGGCCGCCATCCGAATCGAAGACGGTCACACCGCACGGGATGTTCTCGAGGACCGCACCGAGCAACTCGTTGTTCCGGCGCAGCCTGCGTTCTGCCACCACCTGGTCGGTGAGATCCACCAGCACGGCAAAGTACTCGCCGGGCTTTTCGGGCGTGGCAAGCCCGCGGCTGCGAAGGCGGACATACCGGCGCTCGCCGCTGGGTCTCGTCACACGACAAAGGATGTTCACAGGTTGGCCGGCGGCGCAGGCTTCCCGCCAAGACCCGAGGATTTGGCGACGATCCTCCGGAACGAGCGCGCTCATCCAGCCATAGCCTAGGAACTCTTCTGAGCTCAGTCCCGTGATCTCGCGGCAAAGTGAATTGGCGCACGTCGCGCTGCCGCTGCCGTTCGCCCGGAACACGCCGAACGGCGACTCATCGAAATAGGCTTGGAGTTCGCGCACGGCCCTTGCTCTTATTGAATGCGCGCCCCCGAGCATAGCGACCAACGTGCACGCTCCGCTAGGGGGCTTCTGCGCGCAGGCATAGGGAATCGGCGCACTTACGGATTTAGGGCCGGCAGAGCTAAAGAATCGGCCTATCAGTGGGTATGGGGCCGGTGGCCCACTTCTCCCCGCGCCAGCCTATGAGGACAAGAAGTCTTCGTAGTTCGTGCAATCGTTTTACAAGAGGGACTCAGGAATGAAGGTCAAGTTCAACAAGTTCGCCGCGGCCATTGCCGCCACCCTGGTTTCGGTCGGGGCCTTCGCCACGGACAGTGGCACCGGCACCATGGCCGTCACGGCCTCCATCGCGGAGGAGTGCTCCATCGGAAACACCGCGGCCCTGGCGTTCGGCCAACTCAGCGTGCTGACCAACGGTGCGGCCTCCAGTGCGGCCAGCGATTCGCTCTCCGGCGGCACCTTTGATGCGATCTGCACAACCGGCACGACTACGCCGAAACTGCGGTTCACCTCCGCCAATGCCGGCGCGACCAACAGCTTCCGGCTGGTGGGCGCCGATGCCACCACCTTCATCGTCTACACCATCAGCGAGTCCGGCGGCACCGCGATCGCGTACAACACGGCGGCGGCGTTCACCGGCTTCAGCGCCGATGGGGCCACCAAGAGCCTGAGCATCGTCGGTTCGATTGCCGCGAGCGAGAAGAGTGGCAAGGCCAAGCAGGCCTACACCGACACCATCACCATCACCAGCAGCTACGGCATCTGAGGAGGGCCGGGCATGGCGCTCTTCCGGACACTTCGACGCTCGTGGCGCGGGTGCCCAGCCTGGTGGGTCCGTGCCTGCCTCGTTGCCGCCCCGGCCCTCGTGGGCTGCGTCGCGGCAACGGCCCAGGCGCTCATCAGTCCTGTCCTCATTGAGTTCAAGCCGAAGCAGAAGATAGCGACCATCCGCGTCGCGCTGAGCGACAAGGCCACCCGGCCCATGCGCCTGCAGGCCCAGCTGCTTTCCTGGCGGCAGGATGCGCACGGAGCGGCGATCACGCAACCGAGCGACGACCTCGTGGTTACGCCGCGCATCGCCGACATCAAGCCCGGCAGCCAGCAGGTGCTACGGCTAGCGTTACGCGGTTCCCTGCCGGCCGATACCGAAATGGCCTACCGGCTCGTCCTCGAGGACATCGAGGACGGACCGACGATTGACGCGGGAGGCGGCGCCGCGGTCAATTTCCGGATGGCCTACGACTTGCCAGTGCTGGTGGCTCCCCGGGGACCGGTCGTGGGCGCGCTGCGCTGGCGCGGGTGCCCGACGACGACTCCGCGCGCGGCGAACGGAAGCTGCGTGCAACTCGTGAATGCGGGCAACCGCCGTGTGAAGGTGCAGGCCCTGACGCTGGCGGGTGACGGGTGGCGCAAGTCGATCGACCTCGGGGAAGGCGTGGCCGTGCTGGCCGGCGACGAACGCGAATGGTCCGTGGGCGAGCTCGCGTCCGGGCCCGTGCGCAGCGTGCTAGTGCGAATGGTCGGCGGGGAGGAGCTGCAGGCCGAGCCGGCCGGCAGCTGACAGGGGCCGCTCGCCATCATGTCGAGCGGCCGCGCTTTTGCAGCGGCCGCCGGAATGTGATCGGACCTTGACCTGGGCGCGTCCGTCATTTATCAGGCATGCACTGGGCGGGAGCAGTGGCCTCTCGGCCCTGGTCGCGGCCGCGCAGATGGTCTGGTTCGGTGCCGCGTCGGCCGCCCCGATGACGATCAGCGTCGTCGAGCAGGAGGGCGCTGCTGCCCGAATCCGCATCGATGTGTCGGTAGGAGCGGAGCCCGTGTTGGCATGGGCCGGTTTGCGCGGGCCGGGCCCATATCCGCTGGCGCTGATCTGGTCGGACGCATCGCTGAAATTGGCGGCACCGCTTCCCGCCTTGCCCCATGCACCGACCGGACCGCTGCAATCGATCACGCTGCGCACGGTGGGAAGCACCGATCGATTGGAATTTTTGTTGCGCCAGCCGGTCTATCCCAGGCTGCGGCGCGTCGGAAGTACGTGGCTCCTGGACCTTGTGCCGGAGACCCGTGAGCCCGTTGCTGCATCGCCGTTGTACTCCCCGGGCGTTGCGTCCGCCTCTGCTCCGATCACCGCGCCCGAGCCGCTCTTGGTCGACCTGACCGTCAACGGCTTGCGACAGGCCGATATCGCCCGGGCCGAGCTGCTGCCCGATGGAAAGGTGCTGATCGCGAGCGAGAACTGGAAAGCCGCGCGACTTGCGCCTGCGGGCCCGCTGCTGGAGATGTCCGACGGGACGCCGGCTTTCGCCGTCGACCAAGTGGAGGGTGCGCGCTTGCGCGTGGAGAAGCAGCTTCTTCGCATCGAGATCGAGGCGCCGCCCGCAGCCTTCGTGGCCGAGAGCATGGAGGTCGCTTCGGGTGCCCATCTCAGGCCCCGTCGCTCCTCCGCAGGCGCTGTCCTGAACTACGACGTGACGGTGACCCGGCCCGGCAACGGCACGCCCGCCACGTCCGGCGCGACGGTCGAAGCGATCGGATTCGGCTCTTTCGGCACGGCCGTGACCTCGGCCGTGCTCAGCGACGATGGCACCGGCCGCAGGGCCGCCCGCCTGGACAGCTATTGGCGGTACGACCTGCCCGACGCCATGCAGTCCGTCGTGGTCGGGGACACCATCGGCGTTGGCGGTGGCTGGAGCCGGCCGGTGCGTTACGGCGGCCTGCGGTGGGGCCGGGACTTCGGCTTGCGTCCCGGATTCGTGCAGATGCCGCTCGCCACCGTGTCGGGCGAGGCGGCACTGCCTTCCACGGTCGATCTCCTCATCAACGACTCGCAGCGCTTCACCCAGTCCGTGCGCCCGGGTCCATTCGACCTGACCGGCGTGCCGGTCGTCACCGGCGCCGGCGAGCTCAGCATGGTCGTGCGCGACCTGCTCGGGCGGCAGACGGTGATCCGGCAAAGCTATTACGCCTCGCCCGAGCTGCTGGCTCCTGGCCTCACGGATTTCTCGGTGGAGGCCGGTTGGTTGCGCACGGGGTTCGGGCGGGACAGTGACTACGGCGAGTCCTTCGCGGCGGCCACGGTCCGCCGCGGCATGACGGCACGCCTGACCGCCGAAGGCCGGGTGGAGCTGCAACGTGATCGCCAGGCCACCGGAGTGGAGGTGGCGGGCTTGCTCGGGACATGGGGAGTAGGGCGGTTGGCCGCAGCGGTGTCGCGCGACCAGCTGCGCGGCCGCCCCGGGCAGGGTGCGCTGGTGCAGCTTGGCATCGAGCGGCGCACACCGCTCGGGGGCGGCTCGATCCAGTACGAGTACGCCACGCGCGACTTCGCACCTTTTGGCGAATCCCGCGTCCCGGGCGCAGCGGACCTGCGCTCCCGCGAGCAGGTCCTGGGCAGCCTTGGTGGCCGTCTCTGGGGCCCGGTGAACGGCGGCGTCAACTACGTTCGCCGCGTCCGCTGGAATGGCGAACGGGCCAGCTCGTTCGGTCTTTCCTTGAGCTTCCCAATCGCTCAGGCTTCGCTGACGGTCTCCGCCGCGCGGCGACTGGGCGACGGCCGTGAGTGGAGCGGCAGCATCAACCTGAATGTCCCGCTCGGTAGCGATTTCTACACAGCCACCAGAGCGGAGCGCCAAGAGGACGGCTCGACCGCCGCCAGCGTGCTCGCGGTGCGAACGCCACCGCCGGGCCCCGGCATGGGGTGGCGCGTGGAAAGTTCCACCGATGCAAACCAGAGGGCTCGCGCGGGCCTGCAGATGAACACGAAGCATGGCGATCTGACTGCCGAGGTGGTGGCCGACGCGGACGCTCGCGTCAGTTCCCGCGCCGGCTTGCGCGGGACGTTGGGGATGATGTCCGGACTGCCGTTCGCCTCACGACCGATCGGTCATGGGAGCTTCGCCGTCGTCCAGATCGAAGGCATGCCGGGCGTGCCGATCAAGCGAAGCAATCAGGTCGTCACCGAGACGGACGAGCGTGGTCTTGCGTTCGTGCCTGGGCTCGTGCCTTGGTACAGGAACGTGATTGAAATCGATGTGGCCGATCTGCCGCTGGATGCGCAGGTTTCGAGCGTCACCCAAGAGGTGGTTCCGTACGCCCGTACAGGTTCACTGGTCAGGTTCGACGTGCGCCGGACGCGGCAGGCGCTGCTGGTGCTCCGGCAGGCCGACCGCCAGCCCGTGCCGGTCGGCACGCGCGTGGAACTCCTGGGAGGCGGCGGTGAGTTTCGCGCAGGCCGCCGCGGCGAAGTCTGGCTGACGGACCTGACGGCGGACCGGCAGCGCATCCGGGTGAGCTGGAAAGGCCACGGCTGCGATCTGGATCTCCGCATTCCGCCAAGTGACGACGGCGCCGCCGTCACTGTGGGGCCCGTCGTCTGCGAGGAAAGAACCCCATGAGAAAACCGTTGCGTTCTTCAGTGGCGCTGGCTCTTGTCAGCTTGGGCAGTGCAAGCATAGCCATGGCCGGATCGTGCAGTGTCGGCTCGACCGGCATGGCGTTCGGCCGCTACCAACCCCTGACATTCGCCGGAAAGTTGGCCTCGAGCGACCGTACGGCGGACGCGACGGTCACACTGAGCTGCATAGCGATCACCACCGGCGGCAGCTACACGATCACGCTGGGGCCCAGCGCGCAGGGCAACAGCATCGTGCCTCGCTACCTTACCCACGATGCGGGCGGGCCCGCGATGAGCTTCAACATCTATACCGATACAACCTACACGTCGGTGTGGGGCGACGGTTTTGTGGGCGCAGTCATTGGCGGAAGCATCCCCGTTGGAGACAGCAGCCGCAGTCACACGGTGTTCGGGCGCGTCGCCGCGGGACAAAGCCAGCTGAGAGTCGGAAACTACGCGAGCTCGCTGACCGTGAGGATCACATACAACCCCTGAGCCGAGATCCGAGCGCGGAAGAACCGCGAGTCTGATCGCGCCCTAAAACGTTCGAGAGTGCTGCTACCCTTTAACCCCGCCCTCTTCGCCAGCACACCGCCGATCAAGCCCCGACAGATTCGCGCCTTCGGGACTTTCCTGAATGAACTCAGCCGCAATTGCAGCGCGGCCGTCCGGCGTCGAAGCAAGCCCGGTGGGCGTTCAGGCCGCTTGCCCCAGCCAGATCGTCGCGAAGCCGATGATCACGCAGGCGATGGCCACGGCATACAGGATCCATCCCGGGAAGGACTTCTCCTTTACCGGCCCGCCCAGCACGCGTCCGGCCACCGCGGCGACGACCGCCAGCACGAACGGATAGACATAGGTCGGCAGGTCGAACATCGGTTGCGCTCGCGCGAAATCCGCGAAACGAGTCTGCCCGCCGGGTGCGCTGCGTATGTCAGGCGGGTTCTTCCGCGCTTGTAGGAAGTCAGGTCCGCAGCGCGCGTGCGCTACCCCGGAATTGCCAATCCCGCCGCCGCGCACAGCAGCACCACGATGACCGGCGAGACGCGCGCGTAGACGAGCAGCCCGAATGCGGCCAGGCCGATGCCGAAGTCGGCCCGGGTGTGGATGGCGCTGGTCCACACCGGGTCGTACAGCGCCGACAGCAGCACACCCACCACGCCGGCGTTCACGCCGGCCAGCGCCGACTGGATCGCTCCGTGTTGGCGCAGCGAGTCCCAGAAGGGCAGCGCGCCGACCACCAGCAGGAAAGCCGGCAGGAAGATGACGGCGAGGAACAGGAGGCCACCCGCCCAGCCACCGACCGGGCCCGCGGATACCGCTCCCAGGTAGGCGGCAAAGGTGAAGAGCGGGCCGGGCACGGCCTGCGCGGCCCCGTAGCCGGCCAGGAACTCCGGATTGCCCACCATGCCGGCCGGCACCACCGTGGCTTGCAGCAGCGGCAGGACGACGTGTCCGCCGCCGAACACCAGCGCGCCGGCCCGGTACACGCCCTCGATCTGTCCGGCGAGCCGGCCACCGACGAGGCCGGAGAGCAGGGGAAGCCCGAACAGCAGCAGGAAAAACAGCGCCAGTGCCGCCGCCCCGGCTGCCCTGGGCACGCGAAATCCGGCTTGAGCGACGGTGGGCTGCGGTGGCAGCTTCAGCACCAGCCAGCCCACCACGCCGGACAGCACGATGGCCGCCACCTGCCCGAGGGCTGTCGGCAGGGCCAGCGTGAGCAGCGCCGCGAACAAGGCCAGGCCGGCGCGCGTCCTGTCCGGGCAGAGCGACCGGGCCATGCCCCAGACCGCCTGCGCCACCACGGCCACGGCCGCGACTTTCAGGCCTTGCACCGCGCCCCCGGCGGCGAGACCGGCCCACTGCTGGATGCCATGGGCGAACAGGATCATCGCGATGGCCGAGGGCATCGTGAAGCCGAGCCAGGCCGACAGGCAGCCCAGCCAACCGGCCCGGGACAGGCCGAGCGCCATGCCCACCTGGCTGCTGGCCGGACCCGGGAGGAACTGGCACAGGGCGACCAGGTCCGAGAAGCTCCTGTCGTCCAGCCAGCCGCGCCGCTGGACGAACTCCGAGCGGAAATACCCGAGGTGCGCCACCGGGCCGCCGAAGGAGGTCAGGCCCAGGCGCAGGAAGGCGAAGAACACCTCGGCGGGATGGCCGCGGCCGCGTGCGGATGCGGGGGAAGCGGGTGCGATGTCGCGGGGGCTCGTCACGGCGCCGCCGCGGCTATTGGGCCAATTCCGATTTGAACGGCCTGAAAACAGAGGGCCGGAATCCGGGCCGCCAGGTGACTACCGGAGGCTTGGCCAAGGGCCAATTCAGCGCACCTGGAGATCTTCCAGCGTCTTGCCGCTCGCGAGCGCGTCCGTGACCCATTTGGGCTTGCGGCCACGGCCGCCCGACCAGGTTTCGCCATTCGGGCCGCGGTATTTCACGATTTTTTCGGCCGGGCTGCGGCGCTTGGCAGCCGGGGAGCGCCGGCCGGAGCCGCCGCCGAACCCGAGGTCCTGCGCGGTCAGGCCGAAGGCTTTCATCTTGGCCTTGATGTCCTCGATCGCCTGCTCGGTTTCGCGCTGGCGCAATTCTTCCGCCTGCGCCATCAGTTTTTCCGCTTGCGCCTTCAATTCCAGGTAGGTTGCCAATTCCGTTCCTTTTTTCGAGAGAGCCGCGAATTTAGCCGAATTCAGGCAAATCAGGAGGAGGCGCGGCTTGCCCGCAGTCCACTCGGGGGAGGCCGGCCATTCATTGAGAACCTCGGCTCAGCCCCGGCCCAGCGGGCTGGGCCGGGAGCGCAGCCCTTCGGGCAGCAGGTCGTCGAACATCTCGCTGATCTCGGAAATCTGTTCCAGGGCCAGCGCTTCGCCCCGGCTGCGCGACAGCACCGCCATCATTTCGCCGCGCAGGAACCACAGGGCCTCGACGCTCACGGCGTAGCGGATCCGGCGCCGCACGGTCGCCAGGCGTTCGGATTCCGCCTCGGCCGACAGCAGGTCCAGCATGCGATGGCGGATGTCCTCGATGGTGACGACCGTGTCCGGATCGTCCTGCGGGGCCGGCGGCCCGGCGCTGAAGATGGCGTGCAGGCTGTTGCGCAGATTGGGCTTGAACCAACGCATGGGATGCTCCTGTGGCGCTCAGGCGGCGCCTTCGGGGGTGGGTTTGGACGCCGCTGCCGGCGCATCGCGCAGCTCGAGCAGTTCGGTGACGGCAAGCTGGGCCAGGCCCGCAGGGATGGCGGCGGGTGGGGTCTGCAGGCCGGCCAGTTCCTCCAGGCGCGCGAAGCTGGACAGCAAGGGGCGGTGGTCCGGGGAAGGGCGGGGCACGCCGAAGCCGACCCGGCGCCGCTCGTCCGGCGCGAGCTTGCCGATCAGGTTGCGCGTGATCCAGATGGCGCCGGCGCGGGCGCTGCGAGACAACTGCGCTGCATGGTCCGCCGCCCCGCCGACCACGGTGAGTTCGATCGGTTCGGCCAGTCGCAGCGGCCCCAGCCATTCCTGGCCTTCGTCCACGCCGGTGTTCATGAACAGCTCGATGTCCCAGCCCTTGCGCGCCTGCCAGCGGCTGCTGACCTGCCGCATCACCTCGCGCGCCTGCAGGGCGGCGGACAGGGCGTTCCACAGGTGGTTGCCGGAAGGCTGCGGCAGGAAATGGCAGACCATGCCCTCGCCAGGATGCCTGCCATGGCGGCCGCCGTGGCTGGCGAAGATGCGGTCCAGCTCGATCCAGATCTCGTTGACCAGCTCGAAGTACTCCCCGGCCGGCAGGTGCAGCCACAGGTCGGACGCGCCCTGCAGGGTGCTGACGAGCACGGCGACCGGCGTCAGGATGGGCGCGGGTGCGCTGCGCGAGGGCAGCGGCGGATGGGCCAGACCTGCCGGCGTCTTCAGCGGATGGGCAGGGGAGCGGCCGGGCGCCGCCAAGGGCGAGCCAGCGGACTGGGGCGGCGCGATCGCCGGGCGGTCCGGCGCCGCGGGTCCAGCGCCGGCCGCCACCTCGTACGCCGCGGGTACCGACGGCGCCGAATCCGGGCGACCGCTGAAATGCGCGGCGATGCGGGCCATGGCCCAGCCCTGGCGCTTGAAGCGCTGGATCTGCTCGATGCGCTCGGCCGTGCCGTCCGGGAAGTAGCCGATGCGCGGCGCCGCCCCGTGCTCGGGGCCGGGCGGCTGCACGTCCGGCCGGGGAATCAGGCCGCTGGCGATGTAGTTGTTCAGGGTGGCCCGCGAAATGCCGGTCCGCTCCAGAACTTCCTTGCTGGTCAGCACGGGTGGTCTCTGTCTTTGAACAGTCTTGGCAGATATTTGTCTGTCTAAGATATTGTGTCAAGACAGAGCACTCGCACGTGTTGCCTTGGCGAAACAGTTGCCGGGCCTGCATCTGTCTAAGTGACTGTCTATCATCGATTTAGACAAATAGACAGAGGTGGAGCTGTCGCTGCGGTCAGGGAGCCCGCCAGCCCAGCCGCGCCAGCACGGCCCCGAGCCGCCCGCGCGAGTAGGCCACTCCGTGGTACAGGACGACGACGCCCCGCGCCCATGCCAGGTACAGCCACTGCCATCGCAAGGCCCGGGCCAGCCGGAAGACTGCGGGACTCCAGCGGGCGACATGGGCGCGGATGCGGTACAGCAGCTTGCGCGGGCGCGGCAGGGAGCCGGTGCCGGGCGCCACCCGCTTGCGGGGCACGAGGCCCGCCGGGCGCGCCCACGTGAGCCGGTAAGCCAGCCCCTCGCGCCGGTGCCGCAGGCCGGCGGCCTGGGTGCGGCGCACGAAATCGGCATCGACCGGCGCCAGTGCCAGCCGGCCCTGGTCGATGGCCGCAGCGACCAGTTCGTGCAGCAGCGGCGATCGCACCAGCACGACGTTGGTGCCGCGGCCGTCCTGCGTGTAAGGCTCGACCCAGGCGTCTCCGAAGGAGATATCGGCGGTCTCGGCCACCACGTCATCGCAGAAGTTGCACGCCTCGTTCTGGAAGAAGCCCGAGCCCCAGTCCCCTTCGGCCAGGTGGAACCAGTCGCGCTGCAGGGTGCGGCCATCGCGCAGGCGCAACTGGGCGGTGTACCAGCTGGCCGGCCGCCCCGGGTTCTTCAAGCGGTACTCCACGCCGGCCACATCCGGCAGTTCGACGCCCATTTGCCAGGCAAAGCTTTCCAGCAGGCGGGCGCTTTTCATGTGGCCGCAGAACAGGCCCAGGGTGAAGCGGATGCGCTCGCGCATCAGGGCGTCCTCGCGGCGCAGCAACTGCACCGCCTTGATGAAGCAGGGGATGCCGACCACGGCGTAGCGGCCCGGGGTGGCGCGGATCTCCTGCAGCACCTGCGACAGCTCCACCGGGTAGTAGCGCGATCTGGCGCCGTCGGCCAGCTGGGCGGGGGTGCGCGACAGCCGGTAGCGGAAGAAGCGGCCGTCGACGGCAGGATCCGCCGTGGGCGCCACGTGCGCCACGGCGTCGGCCAGGCCGCGCTGCAGCAGTTCGCTGGCCGTCCAGGTCACCATGCCACCGGAGCTCCCGCGCTCGCGGAACCGCCCCTCGGCCACGGCGCCCACGAACGCACTCCGGTAACGGCCGACCAGAGGGTCGATGTGCGTGGCGCCGGCAAACAGCGCCCGGGCCAGCTCGTCTTCGTTGGCCGCCCAGGGTGAAGTGGGGCAGGTCCGGGCGAGTTGCGCATCCGGCCGGGCCATGGCGGTGCGGGGGCCGGCCGGCTCGAGCTGGCCGTCCCGGTCCCATGCCATCCGCCGGCCATGCGGGCCCGGCTGCGCCGCACAACTGCCGCAGCCCACGCACAGGCCGGAACGCAGCAGGTCCCGGGGCGCGAGCCGTGGCACCGATGGCGGCTGCGCGGGCCCGTTCATGCCACCGCCCGGTCCGCCTGCAGGGCATCGGCCAGGCTGGCGTGGGAGGCCTCGCGGCATTCGGCCAGCCGGCGTTGCAAGGCCGGCGAGAACGGCGTGTCCAGTGCGCCGGCCAGCGCGCGGTGGCCCGCGGATTCGACGGCCAGGCGCTCGCCGCAGTCCAGCTGCCGGAGCAGGCTGCGGACCTTGATCGAGCGGTAGGGCGAGTCCTCGCAGACGAAGGGCTTTCCGAACCGCAGCGCGAACACGCAGCCGTGGAAGAAATTGGTCAGCACGAAGCCGGCCTCGGCCAGCAAGCCGGCGAAGCCATCCGGGCCCGCATCCAGCCATTGGTGGTCGGCCCAGTCATTGCGATAGCCGATGCTCACCAGCTTCACGCGCCGGCGACGGGCCCAGCGCAGCGCCGCCTGCCGGAACCAGGGGCTGAAGCTGTGGCCGTAGAGGACGGCCATGCCCGGGTCGGCGGCCGGAGCGCCGGCCAGGCCGGGCTCGAACTGCAGGCAGGGGTCCAGTGCCAGCGGGCAGTCGATGCCGGCGGCCTCGCGCAGCAGGTCGCGCGAGTTGTGGTCCCGCACCGTGATGCTGTCGAACCGCAGCAATCTCCGCGTCCACTCCGGCTGCAGGCCACGCGCTGCGGGGTAGTTGCCGAAGGAGCAGGCATGGGCTACCAGCCGGGGCGCGACGACGCCCTCGCCGAAGAACAGGCGGCAGGCGGCGAACCAGGGGTGGTGGAAGTTCCACATCTCGTCGCTGCCGATGACCACGGCCTCGAAGTCCTCGACGGCGCAGGGCTCGTCCAGGCTGAAGGGAGCCGTGCGCGGCAGCGCATCCACCGCTTCGGCGAGACGGCGCACCTTGCGCGCGTAGGCCGGCCGGTCTGCCGCCGGCGAGCGCAGCGGCAGCAAGGGCTGCAGCGCACACCGGTACTCGGACCGGTCGATGCGGGGGGTGCGGTGATCCAGCAGCACGGCATCGTGCCCGAGCGCGCGCAGGCCCTCGAGCAGGCAGCGAGCCTGCCAGTACGAGCCGTAATTGATGCAGCGGTGCAGGGTGAGCAGCGCGACATTCACGCCCGGCTCCCGGCAACCACCGCGGGTGCGGGCGTCGGACAGGCCAAAAGGCGAGGCGGCTTGGCCATGCGGGGATCCTGCAGCAGACAGCGCCGGCAAACGATCAGCGGCGAGATCCAGGGGTTGTAGGGCGCGGCCGACAGTCGGGCGTGCCGTGCGCGACGCGCCCGTGGGCGCCCGTTCGCCGCGCCGCGCGCAGGCGAACGGGCGCCGACGCGGTTACTGCATCTGCTGCTTCACGCTGGAGATTTCCTGGTGGGCGCGCTGGACCGCCTGCTGCGTCTGCTGGTCGACGTTGCTGCCGGCCTGGCGGCAGGCCTGCATCGCGCGATCGGCGGTCTGTTCGAGTTGCGCCACCTGCTGGCGCAGGCCGCTGTCCTGGCTCGCCTGCTGCCCCATCTGCTGCTGGCCACCGCTGCAAGCCTGCTGCAACTGGCGCGCCTGCTGGTGCATGTCCTGCACGCACTGGCGCAACTCGGGGGTGGCCGAACCGCTGGACACGGCGCGCTGGGCGTCGTCGGTGCACTGCTCGATCTTGTCGATTCGCTGCTTCAATTGGTTTCCTTGCATGGGTCTGCTCCTTGTTGGGGCACCTCCGGACGGGCGCCAGCCAGGCAAGGGGCAACGCGCATGCCCGGCCGCTTGCCGCCTGGGCGCAGCAGACCGGACGGCCCGCGGGCCGCCGCTCAGGCCGATGTTCCCGCCTTGCCCGCCTGGAACATGCGCATTGCCGAGCTGATCAGGGTCGACACTTCGGTCATGTTGGCGGGCACTATCAGCGTGGTCTGCGATTCGTTGGCCACGTTGCGGAAGGCGTCGATGGCCTTCTCGGCCACGTCCAGCTGCACGGCCTGCTCGCCGGCCGGCTGGCGGATGGCTTCGGCGACCTTGCGGATGGCTTCGGCCTTGGCCTCGGCCACCGCCAGGATGGCGGCCGCCTCGCCCTGGGCCTGGTTGATCTCGGCCTGCTTCTCCCCTTCCGAGCGGGCGATGAAGGCCTCGCGCTCGCCGGTGGCGATGTTGATCTGCTCCTGGCGGCGGCCTTCGGACGCGGCGATCAGGGCGCGCTTCTCGCGCTCGGCGGTGATCTGCGACTGCATCGCGCGCAGGATCTCGGCCGGCGGCGTGAGGTCCTTGATCTCGTAGCGCAGGACCTTCACGCCCCAGTTCAGCGCCGCCTCGTCGATGGCCTGCACCACCTGCACGTTGATGATGTCGCGCTCCTCGAAGGTCTTGTCCAGCTCCATCCGGCCGATCACGCTGCGCAGCGTGGTCTGGGCCAGTTGGGTGATGGCGACGACGTAGTTGGACGATCCGTAGCTGGCCCGCATCGGGTCGGTGACCTGGAAGTACAGGATCCCGTCGACCTGAAGCTGGGTGTTGTCGCGGGTGATGCACACCTGGCTGGGCACGTCCAGCGGGATCTCCTTCAGGCTGTGCTTGTAGGCCACCTTGTCGACGAACGGAATCAGGAAGTTCAGGCCCGGCGACAGCGAGGCGTTGTACTTGCCCAGGCGTTCCACCACCCAGGCGTGCTGCTGCGGCACCACCTTGATGGCGCGCACCACGAAGATCACCGCGATGACGAACAGGACGATTGCGATTTCCATGCTTCTTCTCCTCCGGGCTATTGGGGTTGTTCAGGCTTTCTCGACGACGAGGCGGTTGCCCACCACCTCGCGCACGCGGTGCAGGCCGGCAACGGGGATCTCGCCCGGCAGGTGCGAAACGGTCCAGTTCGCGCCGCGGTAGCGCACCTGGGCCGTGCCGTCGGGCTGCCAGCGCTCCACCACCACGGTCTCGCCCACGTCCAGGTTCACGTCGCGGTTGGCGGCCGCCGGCGGCGCCGAGGGCAGCCGGCGGCGCACGAAATAGCAGGCCGCCACCGCGCCGCCGCCCACGGCAGCCGCGACGACCAGCTGCGCCGGAAGGCCCAGCCCGAGGTGGGCGGCCAGCGCGCCCGCCGCCAGGCCGATGGCTCCCATCAGCAGGTAGAAGGTGCCGGTCACCAGTTCGGCTGCCACGGCCGCGCCGGCCAGCAGCCACCACAAGGTCGAATCCGCCATCTGCGCCTCCTGTCCTCTGGCTCGTCCTTGCGGCGATTGTCGTCGCAAGCCATACCGGTGCGTCGGCCGGGGGCCACAAGCTGTCCGGCGCCCGCTCGATTCCCGGCGAAGGGCTTGCCCGATTTCATACACTTCGCCCCTTGTCCGTTCGCGCCCGGAGCCGGGAGTCCCGCATGAAGTTCCGCTTTCCCATCGTCATCATCGACGAAGACTACCGCTCCGAGAACACCTCGGGCCTGGGCATCCGCGCGCTGGCGCAGGCCATCGAGGCCGAGGGCATGGAGGTGCTGGGGGTCACCAGCTACGGCGACCTGTCGCAGTTCGCGCAGCAGCAAAGCCGCGCCAGCGCATTCATCCTGTCGATAGACGACGAGGAGTTCACTTCCGTCGGGCCGGACGAGGTGCCCGCGGTGCTGACCCTGCGCGCGTTCATCCAGGAAGTGCGGCGCAAGAACGCCGACGTGCCGATCTACATCTACGGGGAGACCAAGACCTCGCAGCACCTGCCCAACGACGTGCTGCGCGAGCTCCATGGCTTCATCCACATGTACGAGGACACGCCGGAGTTCATGGCCCGCCACATCATCCGGGAGGCCAAGTCGTACCTGGAAGGGATCCAGCCGCCGTTCTTCAAGGCGCTGCTGGACTACGCCGAGGACGGCTCGTACTCGTGGCACTGTCCGGGCCACTCGGGCGGCGTGGCCTTCCTCAAGAGCCCGATCGGCCAGATGTTCCACCAGTTCTTCGGCGAGAACATGCTGCGCGCCGACGTCTGCAACGCGGTGGACGAGCTGGGCCAGCTGCTGGACCACACCGGGCCGGTGGCCGCCAGCGAGCGCAATGCGGCGCGCATCTTCAACGCCGACCACTGCTTCTTCGTGACCAACGGCACCAGCACGTCGAACAAGATGGTCTGGCACCACACGGTGGCGCCGGGCGACGTGGTGGTGGTGGACCGCAATTGCCACAAGTCGATCCTGCACTCGATCATCATGACCGGGGCCATTCCCGTCTTCATGAAGCCGACGCGCAACCACTTCGGCATCATCGGCCCGATCCCGCAGAGCGAGTTCTCGCCCGAGGCGATCAAGGCCAAGATCCGGGCCAACCCGCTGCTGGCCGGGGTGGACGCCGATCACGTCAAGCCGCGCATCCTGACGCTGACGCAGTCGACCTACGACGGCGTGCTGTACAACACCGAGACCATCAAGCACATGCTCGACGGCTACGTCGACGCGCTGCACTTCGACGAGGCCTGGATCCCGCACGCGGCGTTCCACCCCTTCTACGGCACCTTCCATGCCATGGGCAAGAAGCGGCCCCGGCCCAAGCACTCGCTGGTGTACTCCACCCAGTCCATCCACAAGCTGCTCGCCGGCATCAGCCAGGCCAGCCACGTGCTGGTGCAGGACGCGGAGGAGAACAAGCTGGACCGCCACCTGTTCAACGAGTCCTTCCTGATGCACACCTCCACCAGCCCGCAGTACTCGATCATCGCGAGCTGCGACGTGGCTGCGGCCATGATGGAGCCGCCCGGCGGAACCGCCCTGGTCGAGGAGAGCATCCAGGAGGCGCTGGACTTCCGCCGCGCCATGCGCAAGGTCGACCAGGCCTACGGCAAGGACTGGTGGTTCAAGGTCTGGGGCCCGGACAAGCTGGCCGGGGAGGGCATCGGCCGCGCCGACGACTGGATCATCAAGGGCGAGTCGCGCACCGCCAAGTGGCACGGCTTCGGCGACCTCGCCGAGGGCTTCAACATGCTGGACCCGATCAAGTGCACGGTCGTCACGCCCGGCCTGGACCTGAACGGCAAGTTCGCCCGCAGCGGGATCCCGGCCTCGATCGTCACGCGCTTCCTGGCGGAGCACGGGGTCATCGTGGAGAAGACGGGCCTGTACAGCTTCTTCATCCTGTTCACCATCGGCATCACCAAGGGCCGCTGGAACACGCTGCTGTCCGCGCTGCAGCAGTTCAAGGACGACTACGCGAAGAACCAGCCGATGTGGCGCATCCTGCCGGAGTTCTGCCAGCAGTTCCCGCGCTACGAGCGCATGGGCCTGGCCGACCTGTGCCAGCACGTGCACGAGCTGTATGCCAGGTACGACATCGCGCGGCTGACCACCGACATGTACCTGTCGGACCTGACGCCCGCGATGAAGCCCAGCGACGCCTTCGCCCACATCGCCCATCGCAAGACGGAGCGGGTGGAGATCGACGAACTGGAGGGGCGGGTCACGACTTCACTGGTGACGCCGTACCCGCCGGGCATCCCGCTGCTGATCCCCGGAGAGGTGTTCAACCGGAAGATCGTCGACTACCTGAAGTTCTCGCGCGAGTTCAACGAGGCCTGTCCGGGCTTCGAGACCGACATCCACGGGCTGGTGGAGGAGGTCGACGCGAGCGGCAAGCGGCGGTACTACGCGGACTGCGTGAGGCGGTAGGGTGTCACCCCGGCGAGAGCCGGCATCCGTGTCATCCCGGCGAATGCCGGGATCCATCACCCGGCGCCGAAAAGCGCGCCGGAGATGGATGGCGGCTCAAGGCCGCAATGACACAAACGTTGGGTGGATTTCGGCTCCCGGATCGAGCCCGGGGCAGGCGAGGCCGCAATGGGACCGCTACTCCTCGAGCCCGATCGCGACCTGGCTGAAGCCGCCGTCCACGTAGCTGATCTCGGCGGTGACGCCCGAAGCCAGGTCGCTCAGCAGGAAGGCGGCGACGTTGCCCACGTCCTCGATCGTCACGTTGCGCCGCAGCGGGGCGGACCTGGCCACGATGCCCAGCAGCCGCGAGAAGTCCTTGATCCCGCTGGCCGCCAGCGTCTTGATCGGTCCGGCGCTGATGCCGTTGACCCGGATGCCGCGCGGCCCGAGCGAGCCGGCCAGGTAGCGCACCGACGCCTCCAGCGAGGCCTTGGCCAGTCCCATGGTGTTGTAGTGCGGCACGATGCGAAGCGCGCCCAGGTAGCTCAGCGTCAGCAGGGACGCGTGGTCCGACAGGTAGGGCAGGGCGGCCTTGGCCATGGCCGGGAAGCTGTAGGCGCTGATGTCCTGCGACACCCGGAAGGCCTCGCGCGACAGGCCGTCGAGGAAATCGCCGGCAATCGCCTCGCGCGGGGCGAAGCCGATGCTGTGCACGAAGCCGTCGAACTTCGGCCAGCGCGCCGACAGGTCCGCGAACAGCTTGTCGATCTGCGCGTCGTCGCCCACGTCGCAATCGAAGACCAGGTCGGAATTGAACTCCGCGGCGAATTCCACGATCCGATCGCGGAAGCGCTCGCCCACGTAGCTGAAGGCCAGCTCCGCGCCCTGCTGGTGGCAGGCCCGGGCAATGCCATAGGCGATCGAGCGGTTGGACAGCACGCCCGTGATCAACAATTTCTTGCCAGTCAGGAATCCCATCGGTCTTGTCGTGGTGAAAAGTCGGCAGAATTGTCGCATGCGGGCCTGGCTCCTCCTGCTGGCATGTGTGGCGGCGCCTTCCTGGGCCGCCCATGCCTATGCCCAGTTCGGCGACATCAAATACCCGCCGGACTTCACCCATTTCGCCTACGTCGACCCGAAAGCGCCCAAGGGCGGCGAGATCCGCATGGTGCCGCCCACGCGGCCGACCAACTTCGACAAGTTCAACCCGTTCACGCTCAAGGGCACCGAGCCGTACGGCATGACGGTGCTGATGTTCGACAGCCTGCTGACCGGCAACTTCGACGAACCCACCACGGCCTATGGCCTGCTGGCCGAGGACGTGGAGGTCGCGCCCGACCGCCTGTCGGCCACCTTCCGGCTGCGCCGCGAAGCGCGCTTCCACGACGGCAAGCCGGTGCTGGCGGCCGACGTGGTGCATTCCTTTCGCACCCTCGTCAGCGACAAGGCGGCACCGCAGTTCCGCACCATCTACCAGGAGGTCAGGCAGGCCATCGAGGTCGACGCGCGCACGGTGCGCTTCGATTTCCTGTCGCCCAACCGCGAGCTGCCGCTGATCGTGGGCGGCATGCCGGTGTTCAGCCGCGAGTGGGGCAAGGGCAAGGCCTTCGACCAGGTGGTGACGGAGGTGCCGATCGCCTCCGGCCCCTACCGCATCGCCAGCCCGCAACTGGGGCGCGACGTCACTTACGCCCGCGACCCGGGCTACTGGGCCAGGGACCTGCCGGTGCGCCGCGGCCAGTTCAATTTCGACCGCGTCAGCTTCAAGATCTACCTGGACGAGACGGCCCGCTTCGAGGGCCTGAAGTCCGGCGAGTTCGACTTCATGCGCGAGTTCACCTCGCGCAACTGGGCGCGCCAGTACAAGGGCCGGCAGTTCGACACCGGCGAGCTGAAGAAGGCCACCTTCGAGAATCGCAACCCGGGCGACTTCCAGGGCTACGTGTTCAACCTGCGCAAGCCCAAGTTCCAGGACATCCGGGTGCGCCAGGCGCTCGGCCTGGCGATGGATTTCGAGTGGATGAACCGGCAACTGTTCTACGGCCTGTACAAGCGGGTGCAGGGCTATTTTCCCAACAGCGACTTCCATGCGGAGGGCCTGCCCAAGCCGGACGAGCTCGCGTTGCTGGAGCCCTTGCGCGACAAGCTGCGCCCGGAGGTGTTCGGGCCGGCCCCGATTCCGCCCAGCACCCTGCCGCCCGACAGCCTGCGCGACAACCTGCGCCAGGCGCAGCGGCTGCTGGCCGAAGCCGGCTGGACCTACCGCGATGGCGCCCTGCGCAACGCCAAGGGTGAACCCTTCGTGATCGAGTTTCTGAACGACCAGCCTTCCATCGTGCGCATCGTCGCGCCGTTCGAGCAGGCGCTGGCCAAGCTGGGCATAGGCTGGGTGTACCGGCAGGTGGACTTCTCGCTGGCCAAGGAGCGCATGGACCGCTTCGACTTCGAGCTGACCACGCGGCGCATCCCCGGCCGGGTGGCGCCGGGCGGCGAACTGCTGGAGTACTTCGGCTCCCAGGCCGCCCGGACCAACGGATCGGCCAACTACTGGGGCATCGCCGATCCGGCCGTCGACGCGCTGCTGCAGAAGGTGGTGCAAGCCACGACGCGGCCGGAGCTGAATGCCGCGATGCGGGCGCTGGACCGCGTGCTCTCGCACGGCTTCTACTCGATCCCGCAGTACTACAGCGACGCCTTCTTCATCGGCTACCGGGCGCAGCGCTTCGTGCTGCCGCCGGTGATCCCGCCGTACTACGAGGCGGACATCTGGGCCCTGGCCACGTGGTGGGCCTCGCCCGACAATCGCGGCTCGCCATGACCGCGTACATCCTCAAGCGCCTGTTGCTGATGGTTCCCACGCTGCTGGGGGTGCTGCTGGTGACCTTCGCCATCGTGCAGTTCGTGCCCGGCGGCCCGGTGGAGCAGATGGTGGCGCAGCTGCAGGGCCGCGATTCGGGTGGCGAGCGGGCGGCCGTCAGCGGTGCCGGCTACCGTGGCCGGCAGGGCATCGATCCGCAGCGCATCGAGGAGATCAGGAAGCTGTACGGCTTCGACAAGCCGGCGCACGAGCGATTCCTGCAGATGCTGGGGCAGTTCGCCCGCTTCGACCTGGGCAAGAGCTTCTACCAGCACAAGGACGTGTGGCAGCTGGTCAAGGAGAAGCTGCCGGTCTCCATCAGCCTGGGGCTGTGGACCTTCTTCCTCAGCTACCTGATCGCGGTGCCGCTCGGCGTGGCCAAGGCGGTGCGGGCCGGCTCGCGCTTCGACTTCGTCACCACGCTGGTCGTGCTGGTCGGGTACGCGATTCCCGGATTCGTGCTCGGCGTGGCGCTGCTGGTGGTGTTCGGCGGCCAGCTCCAGTGGTTCCCGTTGCGCGGGCTGACCTCGGCCAACTGGGACCAGCTCAGCCTGGCCGGCAAGGTCGTTGATTACCTCTGGCACATCGCCCTGCCCGTCACGGCGATGGTGTTCGGCAGCTTCGCGGTCACCGCCATGCTGACCAAGAACTCCTTCCTGGAGGAGATCCGCAAGCAATACGTGCTGACAGCGCGGGCCAAGGGCCTGGACGAGCGGCGGGTGCTGTGGAAGCACGTGTTCCGCAATGCGCTGATCCCCATCATCACGGGCTTTCCGTCGGCCTTCATCGGCGCGTTCTTCACCGGCTCGCTGCTGATCGAGACGCTGTTCTCGCTCGACGGGCTGGGGCTGCTGTCGTACGAAAGCGTGATCCGGCGCGATTACCCCGTGGTACTGGGGACGCTGTTTCTCTTCACCCTGATCGGGCTGGTGACCAAATTGATCAGCGACCTCTCCTACGTCCTGGTGGATCCCCGTGTCAAGTTCGACTGACCGGATCACCGCGCCGCTTCGCCCCATGCCCGACGCGGACGTGCCGGCGACAACGCCGAAGCCCGTGTCCGCCTCGCCGTCGCGCCGGGCCTGGCAGCGCTTCCGGCGCAACCGCCTGGGCTTCGCCAGCCTGGTGATCTTCTCGGTGCTGGTGATCCTGAGCCTGTTCGCCGAGGTCCTGTCCAACGACAAGCCGCTGCTGGTGCGCTACGAGGGCAGCTTCTACGTGCCGGTCCTGCGCGACTACCCGGAGACCACGTTCGGGGGCGACTTTCACACGCCCACCGATTACCTGGACCCCTTCGTCAGGAAGCAGCTCACCCAAGAAGGCAACTGGGCGATCTACCCGCCCAACCCCTACGGCCCCAGGACGCTGAACTACTTCGCCAGCCAGCCCAATCCGGCGGCGCCGTCGGGCGAGAACCTCTTCGGCACCGACGATCGGGGGCGCGACCTGCTGGCGCTGCTGATCTACGGCTTCCGGGTCAGCGTGCTGTTCGGACTGGCGCTCACGGCCATCGGCGTGGCGGTGGGCGTGCTCACCGGCGCCGTGCAGGGCTTCTTCGGCGGCAAGACCGACCTGGCCTTCCAGCGCTTCATCGAGATCTGGGGCTCCATGCCCGAGCTGTACCTGCTGATCATCTTCTCGGCGATCTTCGTGCCCAGCGTCGCCCTGCTGCTGATCCTGCTGTCCCTGTTCGGGTGGATGGGGCTGTCCGACTACGTGCGGGCGGAGTTCCTGCGCAACCGGCAGATGGACTACGTGCGTGCCGCGCGCGCGCTGGGCGTCGGCAACGGCCGCCTGATGTGGAAGCACATCCTGCCCAACAGCATGGTGCCGGTGGTGACCTTCCTGCCCTTTCGCATGAGCGCGGCGATCCTGGCGCTGACGGCGCTGGACTTCCTCGGGCTGGGCGTGCCGCCCGGGACACCCTCGCTGGGTGAATTGCTCAACCAGGGCAAGGCGAACCTGGATGCGTGGTGGATTTCGATATCGACGTTCGCCGTGCTGACCGTGACCTTGCTGCTGCTGACGTTCATGGGCGATGCGCTGCGCGATGCGCTGGACCCGAGGAAGGCGGGCACATGAGCGAGCTCCTCGACGTGCGCAGCCTGTGCGTGGCCTTCGGCGGCAAGCAGGTCGTCCACGGCGTCGATTTCAGGATCCGGGAGGGCGAGAAGCTGGCCCTGGTCGGCGAGTCGGGCTCGGGCAAGACGGTGACCGCGCTGGCCTTGCTGGGCCTGGTGCAGAACGCCGCCGTGACCGGATCGGCGCAGCTGGCGAACGTCCGCCCCGAGGGGCGCACAGTGGATCTGCTCCAGCTGCCCGAGCGCGAGCTGCTGGGCATCCGCGGCGACGACATCGCCATGATCTTCCAGGAGCCGATGACGGCCCTCAACCCGCTCTTCACCGTGGGCGACCAGGTGGCGGAGGTCCTGGAGCTCAAGCAATCGCTGAGCCGCCGGCAGGCCTGGGACGCGGCGGTCGAAGCCCTGGCCGCCACCGGCATTCCCGAGCCTGCACGCCGCGCCCACAGCTTCCCGCACCAGCTCTCGGGCGGCCAGCGGCAGCGCGCCATGATCGCGATGGCGCTGGCGAGCCGGCCCCGCCTGCTGCTGGCCGACGAGCCCACCACGGCGCTGGACGTGACGCTGCGTGCCCAGATCCTCGGGCTGCTCGACGACCTCCAGCGCCAGACCGGGATGGCGGTGCTGCTGATCACCCACGACCTGAACCTGGTCCGCAGGTTCGCCGACCGCGTGGCCGTGATGGAGAGCGGGCACCTGGTGGAAGAGGGGGCGGTGGACGCGGTGTTCGCCCACCCCGGGCACCCCTATACCCGCAAGCTGATCGACAGCCGGCCGGTGCGCGACGTGGAGGAGGGCAACTCGGCCGCCGCCGTGATGCAGGCGCGCGACTTGCAGGTGGCCTACCCCGTGCCCATTCCCGGCGTGCGGGGCTGGTTCCGGCACGGCGAGTTCATCGCTGTCCGGGGCGCCGACTTCGCCATTCCGGCGCGCCGCACGCTGGGCGTGGTCGGCGAATCCGGCTCGGGCAAGTCGACGCTGGCGCTGGCCGCGCTGGGGCTGGTTCCGCACCGCGGTGGGCTGGAGGTGGTCGGCCGCCGCTGGGCGGCGGGCGCCGCGGCCAACCGGCCGATCCGGCGCCAGGTCCAGGTGGTGTTCCAGGACCCGTTCTCCTCGTTGTCGCCGCGCATGACGGTCGAGGAGATCGTGGGGGAAGGCCTGCTCGTGCACGAGCCGAGCCTGCCGGCCGCCGCCCGGCGTGAACGGGTGCTGGCCCAGCTGGCCGAGGTGGGCCTGGCCGAGGCGCAGTTCCCCGGCCTGCTGGACCGCTATCCGCACGAGTTCTCCGGCGGCCAGCGGCAGCGGCTGGCCATTGCCCGCGCGCTGATCGTCGGCCCGCAGCTGCTGGTGCTGGACGAACCCACCAGCGCACTGGACGTCACCATCCAGAAGCAGGTGCTGGGCCTCCTGCAGCGCCTGCAGCGCGACAAGGGCCTGGCCTACCTGCTGATCACCCACGACGTGGACGTGATCCGGGCGATGGCGCACGAGGTGCTGGTGATGAAGGACGGCGAGGTGCTGGAGTCGGGCCCGGTCGACCGCGTGCTGGCGCGCCCCTCGCACGGATACACCCGGGCGCTGGTGGCCGCGGCGGCCTGAGCCATGTCGCTGCGGCCCCGCACGACACCGATCGAGCCCGGCGAGGTGGCGATCACCGCCATGCGCGCCCAGGGCGCGGGCGGCCAGAACGTCAACAAGGTGTCCAGCGCGGTCCAGCTGCGCTACGACATCCGCGCGTCCTCGCTGCCCCATGAGCACAAGGCCCGGCTGCTGGCGCTGCAGGACCGGCGCATCACCCGCTCCGGGGTGCTGGTGATCAAGGCCCAGGCACACCGCAGCCAGGAGCTGAACCGGGCCGAGGCCTGGCAACGGCTGCAGGAACTGGTGGACGCCACGGCCGAGCCGCCGCACGTGCGCAAGCCCACCCGGGCGCCCGCATCGGCCGACCGCCGGCGGCTGGCGGACAAGCGGCGCAAGGCGGAGCTCAAGCTGATGCGTTCGCCGGTGTCACAGCGGCCCTGAGCCGCGACGGTGTCCCGCGGCGGTGTCGTTGCTGCGGCCGCGGCCCCGCCATTGCGCCTCGAGCCCGGCGGCGTCGTTGTGGGCCCGAGCCGCGACGGTGTCATTGCGGCCCTGAGCCGCGACGGTCTCAGTGCGGACCTGAGCCGCGACGGTGTCATTGCGGCCTCGAGCCGCAATCCATCTCCCTGCTTGAGCTTGGCCCGGCGGTGGATCCTGGTTTTCCCCGGGATGGCACTCCAGGCGGCATGTAACTGGAGCCCTGGACCACGCTTTCCAGGCCTGAGCCAGGCTTTCCGAAGTTGCACGAGCGCGACTGGCACGGTACAATCTTTGCTTCACGACCAGGACCGGGCGGGTACTCACCGCCCGTTTTTTTTGGCTGGCCGACAAGCACTTGGCGCGAGTCGGCCGGCAAGTGGGTCGGGTGAACTTCAGGGAATGACGCAAGCAGTGGCGCTGCAGGACATCGCCCGGCAGACCGTGACCGGGCTGGGATACGAGCTGGTGGAGATCGAACGCTCCGCCGGTGGCCTGCTGCGCGTGACGATCGACATGCCCTGGCAGCCCGGTGGCGAGCAGGCCTTCGTCAACGTCGAGGACTGCGAGAAGGTGACGCGGCAACTGCAGTACGCGCTGGAAGTCGAGGGTGTCGACTACAAGCGGCTGGAGGTGTCTTCGCCGGGGCTGGACCGGCCGTTGCGCGATGAACGCGACTTCGAGCGGTTCGCCGGCGAAGTCGTCGACATCACGCTCAAGGCGCCGGTGGGGGCTGCGGCGGCGGGGCAGGTCCCGGCCAACCGCAAGAAGTTCCGCGGCCGCCTGGGCCGGGGCGAGGGCGGCTGGCAGCTGGTGTGGAGCGACGAGCCCGAGCGCAAGCCGGGGCAGCGCGTCAGCCGCAGGAAGGAGCCGGCGCCGCTGCAGGCGATCGGCTTCACGCTGGACGAATTGAAGGAGGCGCGGCTCGCGCCGGTGGTGGATTTCAAGGGCCGCAGGCCTTCGAAAGGGGCTGGGGACTAGCCCCTGGTTATGGGAGTGACGGAAATGAACCGCGAACTGTTGATGCTGGTGGAAGCGATCTCGCGCGAGAAGAACGTCGAGCGCGACGTCGTGTTCGGCGCCGTGGAATCGGCGCTGGCCCAGGCCACCAAGAAGCTCTACGAGGGCGAGGTGGACATCCGCGTGGCGATCGACCGCGACAGCGGCGACTACGAGACCTTCCGCCGCTGGCTGGTGGTGCCGGACGACGCCGGCCTGCAGAACCCCGACGCCGAAGAGATGCTGATGGACGCCCAGGACCGGGTGGCCGACGTCGAGCCGGGCGACTACATCGAGGAGCCGGTCGAATCGCTGCCGATCGGCCGCATCGGCGCCATGGCGGCCAAGCAGGTGATCCTGCAGAAGATCCGCGACGCCGAGCGCGAGATGCTGCTGAACGACTTCATGTCGCGCGGCGACAAGATCTTCGTGGGCACCGTCAAGCGC
>NZ_JAKFCM010000096.1:0-2373 GCF_036676645.1 Ramlibacter sp. | reverse complement strand
CTACGCCCACCTGCTGTTCGCCCTGGTCTGGGTCGGCCACAACTACGCCAACTTCATCCAGAATCCCAGGTTCGTGCCGCTGCAGAACGGCATCGACACGGCGACGCTGAACCGCGACCTGGAACAGCGGATGAAGCGCGAGCACGGCATCTTCCGCTACGCCTCGCTGGTGGTCTGGCTCTCCGGCCTGCTGATGCTCTGGCAGCGCGGCTGGCTGGAAGATGCCCTGCTGTTGCAGGGCCCGCTGGCGGTGATCGGCCTGGGCGCCTGGATCGGCACCCTGATGCTGCTCAACCTGTGGCTGGTGCTCTGGCCGCACCAGAAGAAGCTGCTGGGTTTCGTTCCGGCCAGCCTGGAGGAGCGCGTACGCTGCTCGCGGATCACCTTCCTCTCGTCGCGCAGCAACACCATCCTGTCGATGCCCCTGCTGTTCCTGATGGCGGCCGGCGGCCATGGCCTGCAGCTGTTTTCCTGAGGACCGCCCGGCGGCCCGCGGCGGCGAACGCTACAACTTCGCCGCCGGCCCGGCGATGCTGCCGCCGACGGTGCTCGCACAGATCCAGGACGAGCTGCCGAACTGGCAAGGCAGCGGCCTGTCCGTGCTGGAGCAGCCGTTCACCGGCGCACCGTTCAAGGACCTGATGCAGCAGGCCGAGCAGGACCTGCGCGCGCTGCTGGCGCTACCGCCGAACTACCGGGTGCTGTTCCTGCACGGCGGCGCCTCCTGCCAGTTCGCCCTGCTGCCGTTGAACCTGCTCGCCCCGGGCCAGTCGGCCGACTACCTGGAAAGCGGCCACTGGGCGAGCAAGGCGATCGCCGAGGCCCGCCGCCACACGCCGCTGAACATCATCGCCAGCGGCCGGGACAACGGCTTCACGGCGCTTCCCGAGCCCGGCGAATGGCGCCTGGACCCGCGCGCCGGCTACTGCCACGTCACCAGCAACGAGACCGCCAACGGCCTGCAACTTCAGCATTTTCCGGCGATCCAGGCGCCGTTGGTGGCGGACATGACCTCGGACTTCCTCACCCGTCCGCTGCCGGTCGAGCGCTTCGGCCTGATCTACGCCAGCGCGCAGAAGAACCTCGGGGTCGCCGGCCTGTGCCTGCTGATCGTCCGCGACGACCTGCTCGGGCCGCCGCGCGCCGGGCTACCGTCGCCGTTCAGCTATGCGCTGCAAGCCGAGCAGCAGAGCCGCCTGTGCACCCCGCCGACGTTCGCCCTGTACTGCGCCGCGCTGATGCTGCGCTGGATCGGCCAGCAGGGCGGGCTGGCGGCCATGGCCCGTGCCGGCCGGGCGAAGAGCCAGCTGCTCTATCGCGCCGTCGATGCCAGCGGTTTCTACCACTGCCGCCAGCGCGTGGCGGATCGCTCGACCGTCAACGTGTGCTTCCAGCTGCGCGACGCGCGCCTGCTGCCGCAGTTCCTCGCCGAGGCGCAGCGGGCCGGGCTGTACCACCTGCAAGGCCATGGCGCGGTCGGCGGGGTCCGCGCCAGCCTGTACAACGCCATGCCGCTGGCCGGGGTCGAGCGCCTGCTGGGGTTCATGCACGACTTCGAACGCCGCCATGGCTGAGCCGCTGCGCCGCCTCGGCCAGCAGCTGGCCCTGCGCCTGGCCTGCCTCAGCGCGCGCTGCCTGACGGCGCCCGCCAGCCCGCGGCCGGTCGAGGTGATGGGCCTGCGCTTCGCCTCGCCGCTGGGCATCGCCGCCGGCTTCGACCGCCAGGGCCGGCTCGGCCGACGGGCCGGTGCGCTGGGCTTCGCTTGCAACGAGGTCGGCAGCCTCGCGCTCGCCGCGACGAGCCAGCTGTCGGCGCGGGCGCTCGGGCCCGGGACGGCGCGCCTGGGGCTCAACCTGAGCATCACCGCGGACCTGTCCCTGGCGGCATTGCGCGCCGGCCTGGCCCACGCCTGGCCCCTGGCCGACTACCTGATGCTCAACCTGATCGGCCCGGCCAGCGCGGCGCTGCTCGGCGCCGAGCAGCGCCCGCGACTGCGCCAACTGCTGGCCGCGGCGCGGACCGAGCAGCAGCGGCTCAACGCCTGCGGGCGCCGGGTGCCGCTGGCGGTCAAACTGCGCTGCCTGCCCGGCCAGGTGCCGCTGGCCTTGGCCGAACTGCTGCTGGAGCTGGGCTACGACGGCCTGCTCGCCGCCCACGACCCGGGGCCGCCGGCAACCCGTCAGCGCTATCAGGCCTGGCAGGACCCCAGCCGGCAGGTGCAGGCCTGCGCGCAGATCGAGCAGTTGCGCCGGCTGTGCGGCGGGCAGATGGCGCTGCTGTCGGTCGGTGGCATCCAGACCCCTGCACACCTCGATGCCCGGCTCGCCGCCGGGGCCGAGCTGGTGCAGGTGCACAGCGTCCTGCTGCATTCC
>NZ_JAKFCM010000095.1:0-78643 GCF_036676645.1 Ramlibacter sp. | reverse complement strand
GCTGTTGGCCAGCGCCAGGCCCGTGGCGGCCACACCGGACAGCTGCAGGCTCGCCTGCGGCGCCGCGGCCCCTCCGCCACCGCCCCCGCAGGCGGACACGACGACCGCTGCGGCGGCAGCCAATACCGTCAAACTGACTGATTTCAACTTCATTTCCATCCTCGGTTAATTCGAATTGCCGCCTGTGGAATTTGGCGACGGGGTCCGGGTGGCGCTATTCACGCCGGATGCGAGGATGGTTGAAACGGTTGGTTACTTCCATTCCCCAAATGGGGGAATGGGTTTGCCCTATGTCATTGTTGAACGGCGTTGTGGGGTAAATGCAACAACAATCGGACCAGCTCGGGCTGGCGGTTGGTGGCCGTCTTCTGGTAGATCGACCGCAGTTGCTTGCGCACGGTGTCGTGCTGCGTGCCCTGGACTTCCGCGATCTGCTTGAGCGAAAGGCCTTCGGCCAGCAGCGTCGCGATCCGGCATTCCGCGGGCGACAGGCCGAACACCGCGTACAGCAGGCCGGCGTCGATCGAGGGGGCCGACGACGGGTGGTAGAAGATCAGCATCACCACCGGCCGCAGGCCGAAGGTGCCCATCATCTCCTGGGGCGCCAACGTGGTGAAGAACGCGTACAGCGTTTCGGCTGGCGCCCCGGGGCCTTCGGAGGAAACCAGCAGCGAGCGGAACGACGAGGCGGTCGGCGGGCCCTCGCCCTCCGGGTTGGCCTGCGCAGACTTGATCGACTGCTCCATCGCGGCGCACTGCGCCAGCAGTTCCGCCCCGTGGGGCCGAGGCAGCCGCAGCCGGCCGTCCGCGACCTCCACCAGCCGGGTGGACCGCAGCAGTTCCTGCGCCGCCTCGTTGGTGTGCATCACCTCGCCACCGGGCGTCATCAGGATCACCGGCTGGCGCAGCTTGTTGACCAGCATCTGGCCGACCAGGGCCTGGGTGGAGTAGACGAAGTGCTGCAACCCGATGCGGCAGGCCCGTTGCAGGTGCGGCAGCAGCCGCTCCATGAACGCCAGCGCCTCGCCCGCAAGCGGACCTTGCGCAGCGCTGCTGAGGGTGGCGAAGATGAGCGTCGCCTCCGGCGTGTCGACCAGCTTGGTGCCGCTCATGTAGCGCCGGTCATAAGGGATCAGGAACTCCTGGTAGAACGGGTGGGTCGCGACCACCTCTTCCGGGATTTCGCTGTGGCAATGGGTCCATTGGCCGGCCGGCTTGGTCAGCAGCAGCGGCAGGCGCGGGTCCATGAACCGGTAATGCTGCATGTACGCCAGCTCGCCTTCCACCGGCATGTTGGCGCCGTCGCTGTACGAGAGCGTGCCGTGCCGCTTGTCGGTGGCCAGCATGTGGATCGACTGCACGCCCAGCACGGGCTGGAGCGCCTCGTAGAACCGGCGCCACTGGCGCGGGTTCTCCGCCGCCTCGTATACCAGGTCGATGAACCGGTGGAACGACTGCTCGGACAAATCCATCGGGGTACTTGCCTTCCTTGATCGCCCGCGGGCGGCCGTGGAGTGTAGCTTTGCACACGGGCCGCCGGCCGCGGCGCCGCGGGTGCCGAAGTGCAGACGGCAAACCCCCTAGAATCGCACCATCCCGCGGGCGTCGTTCAATGGCAGGACCTGAGCTTCCCAAGCTCAAGACGTGGGTTCGATTCCCATCGCCCGCTCCACATCCAGGCAAGCTGTTGATTCCCAACAGTTTCCGCACCCCCGCCTGAACGTGTCGCAGGCCTCAGCGCCGTTGCGTGCGCAGCATCGGGAAGATGGGCGGCGATGTCCCCACCTGGATGACGCGATCCTCCCGCAGGCACGGGATCTCGTCGCCCCACGTGAAGCTGACCACCAGTCCTGCCCCCTCATACCACAGCGTGCGGATGTGCAAGCCGTCGTCGCTTCGCTCATCCCTCGCATCGGGCAAGCCCAGTGATCCGATCGCGGCGGCCGTCTCCTCGTCGCAATCGAAAGCGCCGACAACCAGCCCCCCGCCGCAACCGACAGCCAATCCGGCTCCGAGCAAGATGCACGCGGCGCACAGGACGTTGCTCGGCATTCGGCACTTCCCCGCGAATGGGCTCGAACTGGCAGCCTGTCGCACCTCCAGCGCGGTGGCAAGCTCTGCCGCCGAACCGGAAGAGGTCATCGTGCACGGCGCCACCAGAGCAGTTCGAGCGACGTCTACGTCTGCTTCCCGCCCCTACGACTGCCACCAGCTCCCCGCCCCGGGCATGCCGCCGCTGGTCGCGGGCTGGTAGCGTGCCAGCCGGCTCACCACGTGCGCCGCTTCACCGGTGAGCCCCTCGACCGTGCGCTCGTAGCCCAGCAGCTCGGCCAGCCGGATCTCGCCGCGCAGCACGGCGCGATCGGGCTCCAGCTCCACCTCCTGCACGTCCGCGTTGCGCTCCTTCAGCTCGCCGAGCACCGGCAGGACATGGGCGCGCGACGCCTCCACGCGCAGCTGCATGATGGGCTCCATCAGCTGCTCTTCGCGCGGGCAGACCCAGGTGTGCACCACCGGCTGGCCGAACGAGATCAGCTCGCCGTAGGCGTCTCGCAGCAGCGATCGCGCCTCGTCCAGCGCTGCTTCGCTGGCGGCATGGATCTGCCCGCCCTCGCCGTAGCGCGTGATCTGGAACTGCGCCGGGCGCGACAGCCAGTCGAGCAGCTTGCGCTCGGCGAAGGCGACGCCGGCTTCGCCGGTCGGCGTCACGCACTGGCGCAGCGGCAGGCGGTCGAGCAGGTCGTCAGCGAACATGGCCACCCTCCCCGTCCGCGGCGCGCATCGCCACCAGGCCGCCCCACGCGCCGATGGCACCGCCAGCGGCCGGCGCGTGCACCGGCTCGCCGGCGCCACTCAGTTCCTGCGGCACCAGCAGCACGTCGCTGCGGCCCCAGCCCAGGATGCGCTGGGCCGCGCTGCCGAACAGGAAATCGCACCAGGCGGGCCGCCGCCGCTTGCCGACCACCACCAGCGCGGCGCCGGTGTGCTCCTGCTGGATCAGCGCCTGCCGCGCCGGATCGCCGCGGCCGATCGTGGTCTGCACGCGGTTGCGCCGGGCCGAGAACGAATCGGAGATGCGCATCAGCCGCTGCTGCGCATGTCGCGTGCTGGCCTGCCGGTAGGCGCGCACGGCCTGCTCGGACGCTTCGGCCGAGCGCAGCCAGGCTTCCTTCAGCGTGCTGGTCGCGTGGAACAGCTCCAGCTCCGCAGCAGGCTCGAGCGCGGCCGCCGCGGCCACGACCTCGAAGCACTCGGGGCTGATGTCCACCGCCACCAGGATGCGGTCGTAGGCCGCGGAGGGCACCGATCGCACGACCAGCACCGGCGAGCCGGCAAGCCGCAGCAGGCGCTGGGCCGGCTGCCCCGCGAACAGCGCCGCCAGCGTGCGCTCGCGCCGGTCGGCCAGCACCAGCAGGTCGCAGCCGGCGAGTTCGGCCGCGATGGCGGCTATCGTTCGGCCGCGCACCACCGAGGCGTTCACGCGCAGGCCGGACGACTCCTCGATCTGCGCTGCGGCATTGGCCAGTCGGCGCGCCGCATGGGGTTGTGGCGCTTGCGCGCCGGCCGGCGCGTACACCAGCTTGAGCTGGGCGCCGTGGGTTTCGGCGATCCGGCAGGCGCGCTGCACGGCCATGCTCTCGCGCAGCGAGAGGTCGGTGAGGACCGCTACGTTCTGGATGTTCATCTCCCATCCCTCCAAAGGCTGGTGACTGCCGCGGCCAAGGCGCGGCAGGCGGGTGAAAGTGAAAGGCTCCATCGGCGGCGCCCGAAGGGGGCGCGCTGCCGCGCTGGGTGCTCAGGCCCGGCGGTCGATGGTCTGCGTGGGGAGGGGAAGGAAGCGGACCGCCGGGCCTACGGATGCGCAGGCGTTCGCTGCAGGCCGCCCGAAAGCAGCAGCAGCGCACGCGCGCGCGATTGCCCCGCGGCGCGCAGGGCGGCGGAGAGGGCAAAACGGACACGCGTCAGGCGATTCATGCGGCCGAGTATAGAAAGACCCTGCTGGCAAGGCAAGCATTCACCTTCGCCGCGTGCCAGTATTGTGGCGAGGCCGCGCCCGCAATAACCGCTCGCTGGCGTGCGACATCGGTTCGTGGCTACCATGCGCGCGCTCGGTGCTTCGTCATCGCGCACCCAACCATCGCTTCCATGGCACGCCCCTCGTTCATCAGCCCCTCGATGAATCGCCCGCTCGCGGCGAGGCGTGCGGCCGTGCGTGCGATCCGCCCCCATCGGCCGGTCGCACATCCCACCGCCCGGCGATAACCCTCCCCCTTTCGCGCTACCTCTTCATCGCCGGGCCCCCGCCCAGGCGCGCTTGCGGCCGGATCCCGCCCCGCGGGACGAGTCCGCCCATGGACTGCCCTTGACCGGCGCGTGAGGCCGGCGGGCGGCATCGCCCCGCATGGACCTGACGAAGAGCTTGATCCGGGCCAAGAGCCCCTGCGCCGCCGGCTTCCGCTGGTTCGTGCGCCACCACGAGGACCGCGGCGACTACCAGCAGTTGCTGGATGCGCTGGTCGCGGCCGGCCGCATCGACGACGCCTGCTGGCTGCTGTCGCAATTCGGCCCCACCAACGCGGTGCTGCAGGTCGATGCGATCGAGGCGGCCGCCGTGGTGTTCGCCGGCACGGTCGAGGTGCGCGGGGGCATCGAGGTCGATGGCGTGCTGCGCGCGGGCCGTTCGATCCGCTGCGGCGCGGGCCTGCGCGCCGGCGGCCCGGTCAGTGCGGGCGAGGACATCCGGGTGGAAGGCGGGCTGCATTGCGAAGGCGCGCTGGAGACGGGCGGGGACCTCCAGGTCGCATGGGGACTGGACGGGCGCGCGCCGGTGCGCTGCGGCGGCGAACTGCGCGTCGGCTGGGACATCGCCTGCAGCGAGACCCTGGAAGTGGCCGGCGGCATCGTGGCCGGCCAGGACCTGCGGGTGGCAGGCGAACTCGCCTGCCGCAAGGGCGTGCGCGCGGGCGGCTGCATCGAGGCCGGCGCGAGCGTGCGCGCCGGGCAGGGCATCCAGTGCGGCGGTTCGATCCACGCGCGCTGGCACCTGGACGCCGGCTGGGGCATCCGCGCGGGCGACAGCATCACCGCAGGCGGCGCCATCCGGGCCGGCGAGAGCCTGCTCGCCGGGGGCGAACTGCGCGCCGGCGAGGGCTATGGCGTGTTCGCCGGCCTGTCCGTGCCGCGCGACACCTGGGACACCAGCGCGCGCGTCAGCGCGAGTGCGCGGCCCGAAGCCCTGATGAGCGGCTGCTGGGCCGGGTTCACCGCGGCTTGATGGAAGGAGTTGCCGTGACCGCGACGACCCTCTGGTGGCATTCCGCCCCTTCTTGTCATTCCGCCCCTTCTTGTCATTCCGCCCCTTCTTGTCATTCCGGCGAAAGCCGGAATCCACGAATGCGCACAGCCCCGGCTCTCGGCTGGCTGGCCGAGCGGCTCTCGTCGTGGGCGGTCCGCCCCCGCGGCCTGGGAGCGCGCACCGACCTGCGCATCGACGTCGACCTGCGTCCGGAAGACCTGGCGACCGAGCTGGACAACCTGTACCGCCGCCTGCGCACACCGGGCGATGCGATGTTCGGCAGCGCCACCGTGCCCACCCACCTGCCCGGCCTGGTCTTCCGCACGCGCGAGGCCGATGGCGAGTACTACGTCTATGTCGAAGACGTGGTGCGCAGCTGCCTGGCCGGCTACACCGTCTTCAACCGGCTGGTCGAGCTGAACCGCCGTGCCGACCGGCACCTGCGCGCGCCGCACTCGCGCTACTCGCCCGACTACCAGCGCCGCGGCATCGCCACGGCGGTCTATCGGTGGGCGCTGGGATCCGGCCTGTGCCTGATCAGCGGCGCCCGCCAGTCCGCCGGCGCGCACGGCCTGTGGCGCTCGCTCGCGCGGCAGCACGACCTGCTCTATGTCGACGTGCGCGACAAGGCCCTGCGTTGCCTCGGCACCGAAGTCGACGAGGCCGTGCTGGACGAACTGCACACGCGCATGGTGCTGCTGGGCAGGGGCTGGACGCTGGAGCGGCTGTGCGCCGCCACCGGCATGCGGGAATGCACGCCATTGCAGGCCTGACCGCAACCCGTCTCCCGGAGATGTCATTGCGGGCTTTGACCCGCAATCCATCTCCCGACTCCGGAACAACTCCCGCGCGTTCAGCGGGTTGGAGCTCGATTCCCCGGCTTGCGCCGGCCTGCGCCGGGGCGACAGCGGCGCCCCAGGCGCTCAGGCGTCCTCGTGCGTCTTCCAGGGCGGCAGCGACCAGTTGCTGAACACCGCCGCCATGCGCAGGCCGGCGGTGGCCACCGTCGCCACCACCAGCGCCAGCCACACGGGCGAACCGAGCGCGTGCGCGCCCAGCAGCACCCAGCCGCCGGCGAACGAGCACACGGCGTAGGGCCGGTGATCGCTGAAGGCGGCCGGCAGGTCGTTGCACAGCACGTCGCGGATCACGCCGCCGAACACCGCCGTGATCATGCCCATCAGCACGCACACCAGTGCCGGCAGGCCCATCGCGTAGGCGACCTGCGCCCCGTTGGCGGTGAACAGCCCCAGCCCGATCGCATCGGGCCACAGGATGGCGCGGCGCGTCACGCCGAAGTGCCGGGCCCGCAGCAGCAGCATCGCCAGCAGCGACAGCACCAGCAGCGCCCACAGCCACTCGACGCGCTCGACCCAGAAGAACGGCCGGCGATCCAGCAGCACGTCGCGCAGCGTGCCGCCGCCGAACGCCGTGACACCGGCCACCATCACCACGCCCACCGCATCGAACTTGCGCCCGGCCGCGGCGATCAGGCCGGAGACGGCGAAGGCCAGCGTGCCGGCGGCCTCGGCCAGCAGCAGGGCGGTGGAGATGGCGGATGGCGAGGATTCCATGGCGGCGGACGCATTGTCGCGGGATTCCGCCCCTACCGATGGGCTAGCATCGCGGCCGGAGGTAGAGAGATGAACAGCAAGACCATCGGGCTGGCGATCGTGCTGGCCTGCAGCGGCATCGCCCAGGCGCAGACCGGCATGACCGTGGACTGGACCTGGACGCGCGCCGACAAGTGCAGCACCCATTCCCCGGCGATCAAGGTCGCCGGCATCCCCGCCGAAGCCAAGCTGCTTCGCGTCAAGCTGGCCGATCACGACGCGCCGGCCTTCAACCATGGCGGCGGCGAAGTCCCGCATGCGGGCGGCGACTCGGCGGCGATCGCCGCCCGCGCCCTCAAGGACTACACCGGCCCCTGCCCGCCCAATTTCGGCAGCTTCGGCCACGACTACAGCTTCACGGTGCAGGCGATCGGCGCCGATGGCAAGACCGTGCTGGGCTCGGGCACGGCGACGAAGAATTTCTCGGCGAAGTCGGTGCCGAACTGAGGGATGGCGCCCGCCCGGGTGGCGGGTGCCATCGGTCAGATCAGGTCCGGGCGATGTCCTGGATGGTCCCGTTCGGCGGCCGCCATCAAACCGTCTCGTCCCGGAGCCTGCCTCCTTGGGCTGGCTGGTCCCTACACATACCGTGCCGCGATCTCGAGCGCTGCCGCATGCACCTTGCGCCGCAATTCCGCCGGCGCCACCACCTCCACATCCGCCCCGAACCGCAGGATGTCCCCCAGGATCTCCCGGTCGTCCGAGTACGGCACCTTCAGCACGTACCCGCCGCCCTCCTCGTCGTGGCCTTCCTGCCTGGGATGCCACTGCTCCCGTCGCACCCAGCGCGCCCGCTCCGGCGTGAACCGCAGCACGGCCCAGGCCACCGGCGCGCCGCCGAAGATGCCGTAGCCGGCGCCCAGCCGCTCGTCGAGCGCGGCGCCCTCGATCTCCCGGGCCGCCCCGTCGAGCAGGTGCACGTCCGAGAGCGCATCGACCGCGAAACTCCGCAGATCCTGGCGCAGGTGGCACCAGGCATCGACGTACCAGTTGTCGCGGTAGTGCACCAGCCGCTGCGGCGAGAGGGTGCGCTCGGTGCTGTCGCCGCTCTGGCGGTTGAAGTGGCACACGCGCACCTGGTGGCGGCCCAGGGTGGCGGCCGCGACGGCTTCGAAGTGCTGCGGCTGCAGTCTGCGCTTGCCGGCATGCACCAGCCGGATGCGGCGCGCCACGTCCTGCTGCGCGAGGCCGTGGCTTCCCATCAATTGCGCCAGCCTGGCCTGCAGCGGCCGCAGCTTGGGGCCCAGCATGCCGGGCTCGAGCTGCTCCAGCAGGTGCTGGATGGTGACCAGGGCCTGGATTTCCTCGGGGCGGAACCACAGCCCGGGCAGCTCGTGGCTGTCTCCGGCTTCCAGCACATAACCGCCACGGTCGCGGTCGAAGCGGATCGGCGAGCCGATCTGGTCGCGCAGCTTGGCGAGGTCGCGCTTGAAGGTGGCGGGGGAGATTTCCAGCCGCTGCTGCAGTTCCCGGGCCGAAAGCGCGCGGCGCCCGCCCAGGAGCTCCCTGTAGCGATAAAGACGTACCAGCTCGCTCACGCCGCGACGCTCCCTTGTTCTCGATGCCAAGCCATCTTGCATCGGGCATCTCCCCGGTGCATCAGTGATAGCGCCTATGGGTGCGGCGAGCCGCGGTCACCCGGGCATCGTCGTGCGACAGCACGGCATAGACGTTGAACCGGCGCTCGGCCCCGCGCGTACTGCTCGCGCGATCCTGTTCGTGGATGGACAGGCGGCATCGTGGCGGCGGGCAGGCTCAGGGCTTGAGCCCGTCGGGCTGGTCGTCTGGTCGGTGGTCTGGCGAGCGGGGCGGCCGCCGCCAGGCTCGCGTGGTGAGCCCGCTCCGGACCACACTGCCGAGCCAGGGCCACGCAGCCCACAGGGGGACTTCGACATGGATTGGTTCGAGCGCATCACCGGCTTTCGCGAGGGTTCGTGGGCCGAGACGCAACGGCGGCTATCGGTGGTGGAAGGCCGCCTGCACGTGGACGGCGCCTCGCGCGGCTGGCGCGTCGGGCGGCTGGAACTGCCCACGCTGGGCGAGCTGCGCGCGCGGGTGGCGCAATTGCAGCGGGCGTCGGCGCCGCTGCGCGTGTCCGTCGTGCAGGGAGACGTGCGCCAGTTGCATGCCAGCGAGGCCTCGGCCGGGGCGCTGTTCCAGGTCGCGTCGCAGTTCAACCTGCTGGAGATGGTCGGGCCCGACGTGACGCCCGAACAGGGCGTCACGCGCTACGCCTTCGATCGCACCCAGGGTCCGGCCTGCGCCATCGCGGCCGGCGCCGGCACGATCCTGCGCAACTACCTGGTCGAGCTGCCCGGCGGACGAGGGCAGACCGCCGGGCGGCAGCTCGATGCGCTGGACGTGCTGGGCGCCGCGCTCGGCAATGCCGGCGGGCGCCTGTGGAGCATGCGCAACGGCTATGCGATGTTCACGCCCGAAGGCCTGCGGGAAGTGGATGAGCGCCTGGCAGCAGCGTCGCCGGCGCGGGTCGACGGCGCACGCGCGCTGCTTCGCATCGGCCTGCAGCACGGCGTGCAGGTCACCGATGTCGCCGACCGCGAGCACATCGTCTCCCAGGCCTTCTGCTCGGCGCTGCCGGTCAGCTACAACCGGCTGGACGATGGGCCCTGGGCCCGCATCGCCACGCTGGTGCTGGAGGCCGCCTACGAGGCCACGCTGCTGGCCGGCGTGCTGAACACGGCCCACGGTGGATCCGCGGTGGTCCACCTCACGCGGCTGGGCGGCGGTGCGTTCGGCAACGACGACGCCTGGATCACGGCCGCGATGCGGCGGGCGTTCGCGCTGGCCAGGGGCTGGGGCCTGGACGTGCGGATGGTGGCGTACGGGGCGCCGGGGCCGCACGTGCAGGCGCTGCTGCGGGAGTTCGGCTGAAGCACGGAAGCAGGGTCAGCGGAAATCCCGGCTGCGGCTCTGCCGCCCCAGCCGCCCCAGCAACGGCGTGAGGTCTTCCAGTTCCTCGGCGATCAGGTGGCAGACGCGGCCGTCGCTGGCGGCATCGCGCTGCCAGGTGCCGTGCACCGCCAGCAGGCGGGCGTGCATCAGGGCCTCGCGCTGCTGCTCGCGCACGCTCTTCCAGACGATCACGTTGACCGGGCCGGACTCGTCTTCCAGCGTGACGAAGATCGTGCCGTTGGCGGTGGCGGGCTGCTGGCGCACGGTGACCATGCCGCAGGCGGAGGCCCGGCAGCCATCGGGCAGCTGCTGCAGCTGGCCGGCGTTGCGGAACTGCCGGCGGGCGAGCCTGGGGCGCAGCAGCGCCAGCGGATGGCGCCGCAGGGTCAGCCCGAGCGAGGCATAGTCGAACACGATCTCCTCGCCCTCGTGCGCCGCGGGCAGCGGCAGCGCCTCCTCGCGGATGGGCGCGTGCTGCAGCAGCTCGGGGGCGCGGCGCTGGGCCGAGGCCTCCCACACCTGCTGGCGCCGGTGGCCGGCCAGCGACTGCAGCGCGTCGCCGGCCGCCAGCGCGGCCAGGTCCTGCACGTCCAGCCGGGCGCGCAGGGCGAGGTCTTCGGTGTCGGTGAAAGCGCCGCTGGCGCGGGCGTCCGGAATGCGCTGCGCCGCCTCCTCGCGCAGGCCGCCCACCAGGCGAAGCCCCAGCCGCACGGCGGGCTGCGCCCTGTCGCCTTCCAGCTTGCTGTCCCAGTCGCTGGCCGACACGTCCGGCGGCAGCACCTTCACGCCGTGCCGCTGCGCGTCCTGGATCAGTTGCGAGGGCGCATAGAAGCCCATGGGCTGCGAGTTGAGCATCGCCGCCAGGAAGCAGGCCGGCTCGTGGCACTTGAGCCAGCTGCTGGACCAGGCCAGCAGCGCGAAGCTGTAGGCATGGCTTTCCGGGAAGCCGTAGTCGCCGAAGCCCTTGATCTGCTCGTAGATGCGGTCGGCGAATTCGGCGCCGTAGCCGTTGGCCTGCATGCCGCCCTTCAGGCGCGCCTCGAACTTCTCCAGGCCGCCCTTGCGCTTCCAGGCGGCCATGGCACGGCGCAGCGCATCGGCCTCGGTGGCGGTGAAGCCGGCGGCGATCATGGAGATCGCCATCACCTGCTCCTGGAAGATCGGGATGCCCAGCGTGCGCTCCAGCGCCTTCTTCAGGCGCGGCTCGGCACCGTCGTAGCGCGAGCGCTCGTATTCGATCGCGTGGCCCTCGGCCTTGCGCGCGCGCGCCTTCAGGTAGGGGTGGACCATGCCGCCGGTGATGGGGCCGGGCCGCACGATCGCCACCTGCACCACCAGGTCGTAGAACTCGCGCGGCTTCAGGCGCGGCAGCATGGACATCTGGGCGCGGCTCTCGATCTGGAACACGCCCACGGTGTCGGCGCGCCGGACCATCTCGAAGGTGGCTTCGTCGTGGGTCGGGATGTCGTAGCGCGTGAAGGGCGCGCCGCGCCGCTGCGACACCAGATCGATGCAGCGGCGGATGGCGCTGAGCATGCCCAGCGCCAGCACGTCCACCTTCATCAGGCCCATGTCCTCCAGGTCGTCCTTGTCCCACTGGATGATGGAGCGGTCGGCCATGGCGGCGTTCTCCACCGGCACCAGCCGGGTGAGCCGGGTCTGCGTCAGCACGAAGCCGCCGACGTGCTGCGACAGGTGGCGCGGAAAGCCCATGAGCTGCGAGGCCAGCTCCAGCCACAGGCGCGCCTGGTGGTCCGCCAGCGGGACGCCGCAGCGCGCGGCCATCTCGCGCAGGCGATCGGGCGCCAGCCGGTCGTCGAACCAGAAGTGGTCCTTGGCGAAGGCATCGACCAGCGGCGCGGCCACGCCCAGCGCCTTGCCGACGTCGCGGATCGCGCTGCGCGTGCGATAGCCGATCACCACGGCGGCGATGGCGGCACGGTCGCGGCCGTACTTGCCGTAGATGTACTGGATCACCTCCTCGCGCCGCTCGTGCTCGAAGTCGACGTCGATGTCGGGCGGCTCGTTGCGGCGATCGACGCTGATGAAGCGTTCCAGCAGCGGCTGCGACAGCATCGGGTCCATCGCCGTGATGCCCAGGCAGAAGCACACCACCGAGTTGGCCGCCGAGCCGCGGCCCTGGCACAGGATGCCCTTGGAGTTGGCGAACCGCACGATGTCGTGCACCGTCAGGAAGAACATCTCGTAGCGGCACTGCTCGATCAGGGGCAGCTCCTTTTCCAGCAGGTCGACCACGCGCCGCGGGATGCCCTGCGGATAGCGCTCCTTCGCGCCTTCATAGGTCAGGCGGCGCAAGGCCTGGGAGGGCGTCAGGCCGGGCGGCACCGTCTCCAGCGGGTAGTCGTAGCGGATCTCCTCCAGTTCGAAGCGGCAGCGATCGGCGACGACCAGCGTGTGGTCCAGCAACTCGCGCGGGTACAGCTCGGCCAGCCGCTTGCGCTGGCGCAGGTGGCGCTCGGCATTGCCCTGCAGCGCCAGCCCGCAGTCGGCCACGGGCCTGCCCAGGCGCACCGCGGTGACCACGTCCTGCAGCGGCTTGCGCGAGCGCGCGTGCATGTGCACGTCGCCGGTGGCCACCAGCGGCACGCCGGTGCGCGCGCCCGCTTCGCGCAGGTCGGCCAGCCAGAGGTCGTCGTCGATCCGGTGCGGCAGGTTCGCGGCGAGCCACAGGCCGTCGCCGTACAGCGCGCGCAGGGCCTGCAGCCGGCCCAGCACAGCCGGGTCCAGGCGGTGGCCGGCCCGCCGTTGCGGGACGAACAGCACCTCGCAGCCTTGCAGCAGGCGCAGGTCGCTGCGGTCCCAGCCGACCGAATAGCGGCCCTTGGGCGCGGTGGTGCGCGCCGCGGTGATGAATTCGCACAGGCCGCCCCAGCCTGGCAGGTCGCGCGCGATCGCGACCAGGCGGCCGTCGCCGAAGTCGAACTCGGCCCCGTACAGCAGCCGGAACGGGCGCAGGCGGCACTGGCCCGGATACGCCTCCTGCAGCCGGCGGATGAAGTCGAAGTAATCGCGCAGCCCGGACCAGGCGCGCACCACGCCGGCCACCGAGCATTCGTCGGTGATGGCGAGCACCTCGTAGCCGAGGTCGTAGGCGCGCCGCACCAGCTCCTGCGGGTGCGAGGCGCCGCGCTGGAAGCTGAAGTTCGTCAGGCAGTGCAGCTCGGCGTAGCGCGGCAGCAAGTCGGGACCGCTGCCCAGCACCGGGGGCAGCCGCTCCTCGTCCAGCAGCGGTTGGGGCTTGGTGGCACTTTCAGGCATACAGGCCCTGCAGGTACCAGGCGAAGCGGCCGGAGTCCGCAAGGCCCTGCGCCAGTTCCCGCGGCCGCTCGCGGTAGATCCAGACCAGCCCGGCCTGCGGGCTGCGCGCGATGAAGTAGTCGCGCAGGGTCGGACCGGGCTCCTCCCACCACGCCGTCTCGACCCGGTACAGGCGCGCCAGCCGGCGCAACGGCCCGCCGAAGCACGGCGTCTCGCCCTGCAGGCGCAGCCTCAGCGGCCGTGGCAGCAGCCAGGTGGGATAGAGCGCGTCGCTGTCGCCGCAGGGCGCGGCCTCGTGCGCCCTGGCCGGCCGCCAGTCCTGCTTGCATTCGGGCCGGTGGTCCTGCTGCGCCTGCGGCACCAGCACGCTGTCCTCGCCCAGGCGCACCGACAGGCGCTCGACCAGCTGGTGCAGCCGCTCGCCCTCGGCCTGCTCCTGCGGCAGCAGGGGGGCGGTGGCGCCGGCCCAGGGCACGGTCTCCAGCGAGCGCAGGCGCAGGTGGCTGGCCGGCGCCGCCAGCGTGGCGCGCGCCAGCTGCTCGCCCACCAGCCGGCGCAGGTGCGAGATCTCCTGCGTGGGCTGCGCGGTGCGCACCGGCAGCTGTTCCTTGGGCGGCAGCGCCACGCCGTTGAGGCGGCGCAGGTCCAGTGTCCATTCCAGCTCCAGCCCCAGCACGCCGCGGTTGCGCGCCTGCAGCCAGTGCTGCAGCAGCCGCAGCAGGTGCCCGGCGGCGTGCATCAGTTCGGGTGCGGCGGTGGCCAGGCAGGCCAGCTCCAGGTTCAGGTCGAAGGCTTCGGGCAGCGTTTCCCAGCGGTACTGCTCGGGGCGCTCGCCCCAGGCGGCGTCGAGCGCAGCGAGCAGTTCCGCACCGAAGCGGCGCGACAGGCCGCCGCGCGGCAGCGCGCGCAGCTGGCCCCAGCTGCGGATGCCGGTGCGCTCGAGCAGCGGCACGTGCGGGACGGCAGCGCTTAGCAATTCCAGCGGCAGGTCGCCGGGGATCTGCGCGGGGGCCGCTTGCGATCGCAGCCTGCAGCGCAGCAGCGCCAGCGCCACCAGCGACGTGGGCCCGGCAGCCCAGCGCGGCGCCTGCAGGTCCGTGCGCGACTTCAGCAGCAGCTGCAGCAGCCCGCGGCGGCCGCCGAACAGCCGCAGGCTGGCCGAGACCTCCAGCAGGATGGCCTCCTCGACCTGCGCGACGCGCGGCGTGAAGCGCAGGGCCCACCAGGTCCAGGCGAGGCGCTCGCTCTCAAGGGACGGTGACAAGGCGATCCAGTACATGCGATCTCCTGTGTTCGGGTTGCGGGGTGGGTGCGTCCGGGGCGCCGCGGCGGCGCGAGGCCAGCAGGGCCTGCAGGCGGGCCGGCATTGCCGGCAGCCCGATCGGCTCGTCCAGCGGCGGGCCCTTGCGCTTGACGATGCGCAGCTGCAACTCGTCCACGCCTTCCAGCAACAGGCGCAGCGGCGCCGGGCTGGCCTGGCGCTGCGCATCCAGCCCGCGCAGCACGAACAGCAGCTTGCGATGCCGGCGCGCCGCCAGGTGCAGCCGCCGCAGGTCCTGGGCGCGCACCTGCGGCAGCCAGGCCAGCAGGCCCAGCACGTCGGCGCAGCGCAGGGCCTGTTCGGCGGCCCACAGGCGCGCCGCGGCGGCATCGGTGCGGATCCACAGCAGGCGATCGGCCGGCAGGCCCTGCGCCGCCAGTGCCGGGCCGAAGGGCGGATGGGGCGCGCCGACCAGGGCGATGGGACCGGGCTGGTCGCGGGTGAGCCGGGCGAGCGCCGGCAGCACGAGTTGCCAGACGGGCGCCTGCGGACGGGCTTCGATCAACTCGACCAGGCTTCCCACCGGCCAGCCGCCGCCGGGCAGCTGCCGGTCGAGCGCCCCATGCCCGCTGGGCAGCGCGCAGGCTTCCGGCGCGAGGTCCTGCACGCGCCAGACATCGGGGACGGCCAAGGCGGCAGCGGGCTGCATGGGATGCTGGTGGGAATGGGAACGGGAAACGAGAAAGACTGGTTATTTATACAGTAAACTCCAGCCTGCGTCTGCTTTCTTTCGTCAGGGGAATCGCCGCCCGCGCTTCGCTTGCATGGCATGCTTGGCGACTTGTCCAGCCAGCACCCCCAGCCACGCCTTCACGAGCCTGCCGCCCTCTCCCGGGCGCTCGGGCCCGCCGATTTCCAGGCCGACTCGCACCTCGTGGCGCAGGCGCTGATCGGCGCCACGCTGCTGGTCGACGGCGTCGGCGGGCGCATCGTCGAGACCGAGGCCTACGACCACGAAGACCCGGCCTCCCACACGTTCTCCGGCCCCACCGCGCGCAACGCCTCGATGTTCGGCCCGCCCGGGCGCGCCTACGTGTACCGCTCCTACGGCATCCACTGGTGCCTGAACTTCGTCTGCCGCGAAACCGGACATGGCGCGGGGGTGCTGATCCGCGCGCTGGAGCCCACGCACGGCATCGACGTGATGCGCGAGCGGCGCGGCCTGCACGAGGAGCGGCTGCTGTGCTCGGGGCCGGGCAAGCTGGGCCAGGCGTTGGCGATCACGCACGGCATGAACGGGCACCGCCTGGACCGCCCGCCCTTCCAGGTGTTCGCTGCCGACGATCACCTGGAAATCGGCATCGTCGCCGGCCCCCGCATCGGCATCAGCAAGGCGGTCGACGTGCCGTGGCGATTCGGGCTGAAGGGATCGCGCTACGTGAGCCGGCCCTTTCGCTAGCTTCGCCCCGACCCGCACCGCGGCTGCGCCCCCCGGGACCTTAATGTCCCGTTAAGGTCCGCCCCCGAGCATCCCTCCCGTCCGCCGCCCCGAGCGGCATCGAGAGAGGAAGTCCATGCCGATGGCCCTGCCGGGATGCGATCCCGGCGACGCAGACGCGCCGCCCTTGCGCGGCAACACCCCGCCCGGTTCGCTGGCCGTCCACGGTCCCCGCGATCCCGGCCGCGCCGAGGTGGAGGCCTTCATCGCCGGCGTGTTCGCCGAGCGCTTCGGCGCGCAGCTCGACCGCTTTGCTCCGACGCTGGTCAGCCTGCGCAATGGCGGCCGGCTGGTCGCGGCAGCGGCCTGGCGCAGCGCCGGCGAGGGCCCGTTGTTCCTGGAACGCTACCTGCCGCAGCCGGTGGAGGCCCTGCTCGGCCCGGCCGCCGGGCGCGTCCCCAGCCGCAGCCGCATCGTGGAGGTCGGCAGCCTGGCGGCCCGCCAGCCTGGCCAGGGCCGGCGCCTGATCCTGCTGCTGGGGCCGTACCTCGCCGCCCTGGGCTTCCAGTGGGTGGTGGGCACGCTCACCGAGGAGTTGCGCCGGCTGTTCCTGCGCATCGGCGTGGCCCCCCTCAGCCTGGGCGCCGCCGACCCCGCGGCGCTGGGCGAGGAGTCCGCGCGCTGGGGCCGCTACTACGAGCACCGCCCGGTGGTGCTGGCCGGCCACCTGCCGCTGGCCCTGCGCCAGTTGCAGCAGTTCCAGCGCGCGACGGGGACGGCGGCATGAACGCTTCCCCGAAGCGGGCTGCCGCCGCGATCGAAGGCGCGGCGTACGCCCTGGGCCACGACGAGCTGCAGGCCTGCGCCGATCACCTCGCCGCTTCGCTGCGAGCGGCCGGGGTGCGGGTGCTCGCCACCCTGCTGGACAACTCGCCGGCCTGGATCGTCGCCGACCGGGCCGCGCAGGCGGCGGGGCTGGTGCACGTGCCGCTGCCGCTGTTCTTCACGCGGGCGCAGGTGCAGCACGTGCTGCAGGCGGCCGGCGTGGATGCCCTGCTCACCCAGCCCGGGAGGCCGGCGGCAGGGTCGCCGATCTCGACGCAGCCGCTGGCGGTGGCCGGCGAGACGCTGGACCTGCTGCGGCTGCCGGCCCGGCCGGTGGACCTGCCGCCCGGCACCTGCAAGATCACCTTCACCTCCGGCACCACCGGCACGCCCAAGGGCGTGTGCCTGGATGCGGCGGCCCTGGCCGCCGTGGCGCAGGGGGTGGTGCAGGCGCTGCAGCCGCTGCGGCTGCAGCGGCACCTGTGCGCGCTGCCCTTCCCGGTGCTGCTGGAGAACGTGGCTGGGGTGATGGCGCCGCTGGCCAACGGCGGCACCTGCATCGCGCTGCCGCTGGCCCGCCTGGGGCTGGGCGGCGCCACGCGCTTCGACCCGGCGCTGTTCCACTCGGCGGTGCAGGAGCGCCGGCCGGACAGCCTGATCCTGCTGCCGCAGATGCTGCGCGGCTGGGCCGGCTGGCTGCGCGACACCGGCCAGCGCCCGCCCGCCAGCCTGCGCTTCGTCGCCGTCGGCGGCGCCGCCGTGGGCGGGCGGCTGCTGCAGGCCGCGCGCGCCTGCGGCATCCCCGCCTACGAGGGCTACGGCCTGTCCGAGGGCGCCTCGGTGCAGACGCTCAACCGGCCGGGCGCCGATCGCCCTGGCAGCGCGGGCCAGCCGCTGCCGCATGCACGCGTGCGCATCGCTGCCGATGGCGAAGTGGAGGTCGCCGGCGCCCTGTTCGGCGGCTACCTCGGCGCGGCCCGGCCGCAGGGCGGGTGGTGGCGCACCGGCGACCTGGGGTCGCTCGATGCCGACGGCTTCCTGCACCTGCGGGGCCGCCGCAGCAACGTGCTGATCACCGCCTTCGGCCGCAACGTCTCGCCCGAGTGGGTGGAAGGCGCGCTGCAGGAGCAGCCGGGCATCGCCGCGGCGGTGGTGTTCGGCGATGCGCAGCCGCAGTTGTGCGCGGTGCTGTGGCCCGCCCAGGAAGGCGCGACGGCCCAGGTCCTGCAGCGTGCGGTGGACGCCGCCAATGCCGCCCTGCCCGACTACGCCCGCGTCGCCCGCTGGGTGCCCGCCCTCGGGGCATTCAGCCCCGAAACCGGCTTCGCCACCCCGAACGGGCGGCCCTGCCGCCCCGCCATCCTGCAGGCGCATGCCGGCGCGCTGCAGTTGCCCATCGATTCACCCGCCACGACACCATGACGCCCTTCTTCCCCCGACTCCAGGCGCAGACCGCCACCGCCCGCGCCGGCCTGCTGGCCACCCCCATCATCCAGGGCTGCCTGCGCGGGGAGGTCGCGCTGCCCAGCTACGTGGCCTTCCTCACCGAGGCCTTCCACCACGTGCGCCACACGGTGCCGCTGCTGGCCGCCTGCCGGGCGGCGCTGCCGCCGGGCCGCGCCTGGCTGCGCGAGTCGCTCGACGACTACATCGCGGAGGAGTCCGGCCACGACGAGTGGATCCTGGACGACCTGCGCGCCTGCGGCGCCGATGCCGAGGCCGTGCGCCACGGCCGCCCCGCCGTGGCCACCGAGGTCATGGTCGCCTACGCCCACGACCTGATCGCCCGCCGCAACCCGCTGGCCTTCTTCGGCATGGTGCACGTGCTGGAAGGCACCAGCGTGTCGCTGGCGCTGACGGCGGCCGACCGCATCCAGCAGGGCCTGCAGCTGCCCGACGCGGCCTTCTCCTACCTGCGCTCGCACGGCACCCTCGATCGCGAGCACGTCGCGTACTTCGAGCAGCTGGTGAACCGGATGGAGGACCCGCAGGACCAGGCCGACATCGTGCACGCCGCGCAGGTGTTCTACCGCCTGTACGGCGACGTGTTCCGCAGCCTGCCGATGCCGGTGCCGGCCGGCGCCACGGCATGAGGCCGCAGGACGCCCGCATCCTGCTCACGGGCGCCACCGGCGGCATCGGCCAGGCCGGCGCCCGCCTGCTGGCGCGGGCGGGGGCGAAGCTGATGCTGGCGGGGCGCTCGCCCGCGCGGCTGGCGGCGCAGGCGCGCGAGCTGCAGGCCCTCCATGGCGACTGTGCGAGCTGGCGCGAGGCCGACCTCACGGACGCCGCCGCGTTGTCGGGGCTGGCGCAGGCCGCCGCCGGATGGGGTTGCAACGTGCTCGCCCATGCCGGCGGCGCCCCCGCCTTCGGCCTGGCCGCGGCGCAGGAGCCGCAGGCGCTGCAGCGGGTGCTGGCCACCAACCTGCTCGCGCCCATGCAGCTGACCACGATGCTGCTGCCGCACCTGCAGGCCCAGCCGGCCGCGCAGGTGCTGTTCCTGGGCTCGGCGCTGGGCGCCATCGGCCTGCCCGGGTTCAGCACCTACTGCGCCGGCAAGTTCGGGTTGCGCGGCTATGCCCAGGCCCTGCGCCGCGAACTGGCCGACACCCCCGTGCGGGTCCAGTTCCTGGGGCCGCGCAGCACCCGCACGCCCTTCAACGACGCCGCCGTCGAGGCCTACAACCGCGCCACCGGAACGGCGATGGACGAACCCGGGGCGGTCGCACAGGCGCTGCTGCAACTGCTGCAGGACGAAGCGCCCGAACGCTTCCTCGGCTTCCCCGAACGGCTGGCCGTGCGCCTGAACGGCGCCGTGCCGACCTGGCTGGACGGCGCCTTCGCACGCCACCGCAAGGCGGCCGCGGACACCGCGGCCCGCCCCACCGACTCCCTTCTTCCACGAGGCTGACCATGGACACCCGAGCCCTTTCCCGGCGCGCGCCGCGCGCCATGCACCGGCGCACCGCCACCGCGGCGCTGATCGGCGCCGCCACGCTCCTGCTGTTGCCGCTGCCCTTGCGGGCCGGCCCGATCGACGATGCCGTGCTCGAACTGCAGCACGACTGGGAGGTGATCCGCTACCAGACCCCGGCGTCCGAGCGCGAGAAGCGCTTCGCCGCGCTCGCGGCCCGGGCGCACACGCTGAGCGAGGCGTACCCGGGCCGCAGCGAACCCCTGGTCTGGGAAGGCATCATCGTCAGCTCCTGGGCGGGCGAGAAGGGCGGCCTCGGCGGGCTGGGGCTGGCCCGGCAGGCGCGGTCGCTGTACGAGGCGGCGATCCAGGCCGACCCGAACGCACTGCAGGGCTCCGCGTACAACAGCCTGGGCGTGCTGTACTACAAGGTCCCCGGCTGGCCGGTGGGCTTCGGCGACAAGGCCAAGGCGGCCGAACTGCTGCAGAAGGCCCTGCAGGTCAACCCCGACGGCATCGATCCCAACTTCTTCTACGGCGAGTACCTGGCGGAGACCGGCCAGGCCGACAAGGCCGTGGGCTACCTGGAGCGCGCGCTGAAGGCCCCGCCGCGGCCCGGCCGGCAGATCGCGGATGCCGGGCGCCGCGACGAGGCCCGGCAACTGCTGGAGCAGATCAGGGCGAAGTAGCGCTCGGGGCGGGCAAGCGCAGCACCGCCTTCACGCCCCGCCCGCCCGCACCCGCCTCGTACGCCAGTTCCAGCCCGTGCAGCCGGGCGACGCGCTGCGCGATCGACACGCCCAGGCCGCTGCCGGTCTCCTGCTGGCCGGGCGAGCGCCGGAAGCGCTCGCCCAGCGAGGCCAGCACCTGCGGCGGCAGCGGCTCGCCTTCGTTCTCCACCTCGATACCGTCCATGCCCATGCGCAGCGCCACCGTGCTGCCGGCGGGCGCATAGCGGGCGGCGTTGTCGACGAGGTTGCGCAGCAGCACCGTCAGCAGGTGCGGGTCGCCGCGCAGCGGCAGCGCCGGCCGGCTGTCGCGGGGCCAGTCGCAGGCCAGTTCGACCCCCCGGCGTTGCAGCAGCGGCAGGCAGTCGGTGGCCACCTGCTCGACGATCGGCGGCCAGCGGACTTCCTCCGGCAGCAGGGTGGCGTCCGCCGCCTCGGCGCGCGCCAGGGCCAGCAGTTGCGCCACCAGGCGATCCATGCGTTCCAGCGCCGCCTGGAACCGGCTTTCGGCTTCGGCGCGCTCGCCGGGGCCGGCGCGCCGCACCACGTCCCACTGCGCCCGCAGCACCGCCAGCGGCGTGCGCAACTCGTGCGCCGCATCGGCGGTGAACCGGCGCTCGCGCGCCAGCAGCTCGCCGACCCGCGAGAACAGGCCGTTCAGGGCCTCCACCAGCGGGACCAGTTCGGCCGGCACCCCGGCCGGGGCGATCGGCGCCAGGTCCTCGGCGCGGCGGCGCCGCAGGTTGCCCGACAGCAGGTGCACCGGCCCCAGCGCCAGCCGCACCGATCCGGCCATGGCGGCCAGCAGCACCGGCAGCAGGACGAGCCAGGGGATGCTCTGGCTGGCGATCAGGCTGAACACCAGCTCGTCGCGCTCGTAGGCCTTCTGGCCGGCCGCCACCAGCACCGAGCCGTCCGCGGACTGCAGGTAGTAGATGCGCCAGGGCTCGCCGCCCACCGCCTCCTCGACGAATCCGGAGGCCGACGGCCGGAACGGCAGGCCCACCCCTTCGCGGTCGTTGACCACCAGCCGGCCGCCGCCATCCCAGACCGCGATGGCGAGGTCGCGCAGGTCGCCCTCGCCCCGGCCGGGTGCGTGGCGCTTCGGCGCTGCAGGGACCGCTGCCGCGCGCGGCAAGACGGGCAAGGTGGCCTGCACCTGGCGCGCCAGCCGGATCAGCTCCGCGTCGAACAGCTCGTTGACCTCCAGCCGCGCGCCCCGCACGGAGAAGAACAGCGCCACGCCCCACACCAGCGGTGCGCAGATCGCCAGGTACAGCAGCAGCCGGCGCTGCAGGCTCACGGAGCCTCTCCGCAGTCACCCAGGGCATAGCCGACGCCCCGCACCGTGCGCACCACGCTCGCGTGCAGCTTGCGGCGCAGGTGGTGCACGTGCACCTCCAGCGAATTGCTCTCCGGCTCGCCACCGCTCCAGTCGTAGAGCTTTTCCAGCAGGGTGCCCTTGGACTGCACGCGCTGGGGATCGGCCATCAGCGCCTCCAGCAGCGCCAGCTCACGCGGGGTCAGCTCCACGGGGGCGCCACGCCAGCGGGCCTGGCGCGAGGCCGGGTCGAAGGCCAGTTCGCCGTGCCGCCACACCGGCTGCGCACGGCCGCTCAGCCGGCGCTGCAGCGCGCGCAGCCGGGCCGACAGCTCGTCGATGGTGATCGGCTTGACCAGGTAGTCGTCGGCGCCGGCGTCCAGGCCGGCCACCCGCTGCTCGACGCCGTCGCGCGCGGTGAGGATCAGCACCGGCTCGGCCTGCCCGCGGGCGCGCCAGCGGCACAGCCAGGACATGCCGTCGCCGCGCGGCAGGCCCAGGTCCAGCACCACCGCGTCGTAGTTCGCACCGGCGAGCGCGGCATCGGCCTGCTCGCCGCTGCCGAAGCCGTCCACCGCGTGCCCGAGCTGGCGAAGGCCGGCTGCCAGCGCGTCACCGAGCTGGGGGTCGTCTTCGACGATCAGGATGCGCATGCCATGGCTCCGCCAGCGCGCGAGTATGCACGCGCAGCGAAGAGGCAACTGCGCCGGGTCAGCGGCGGCGCGGATCGGTCCGGGGCACGATGGCGGGAGGCCGGTCGATCCCGGGCACGGCTGCGCTGCTGCGCGGCACTCGCCGCATCACGGTGCCCGGTGCGCCGGCCGTCAGCCCTGCCGGCCCGGCTCCCATGGCCCGGGTATCCGGTACGGCGCCCGCCAGCCCCGACCCCGCCAGCACCACCCCGGGACGCATGTCGTCGGGGCGGTCCGGCACCAGCGCGATGCCTTCGGCGACCCGGGTGTACGGCAGGCCCATGGCGCGCGCGGTGCGCTCGTGCGTCAGCAGCGGCGGGCTGCCGCTGCTGGTGGCCTGCAGGAAGGTGCGCGAGGGCGACTGCACCTGGCAGTCCAGCGAATCGCCGAACACCAGGTGTCCGCCCGGGGCGATGCGGTCCACGGTCTCGTGCAGGGGCCGGCTCATGTCCACCGGCGGCTCCTGGGCCTGGTAGACGATCCGGCCCTGGGCGTCGTGGACCGTGTAGCAGGCCAGGGCCGGGGCGGCCGCCAGCAGCGTGCCGGCCGCGAACAGGGCGGACAGGACCTTCATCGCATCACCTCCCGCGGTGCCGCCACGGGCACCTTGCCGGGGCCATGGTCCAGCCAGCCAAGCGCTTAGCAAGCCGGCCAAGGCGACAACCCGCTGTCAGCCGGGGCTGGCAGCGGGTTGCCAAATGTGAGCCTTGTTGCGGGCTGCACGCGTTTCATGCCGGCGTCACCGGGCGGAAAACGCGCAACGCGCGTATCCAGGCAGCGGGAGATGGATCCCGGCTTGCGCCGGGATGACAAGTGCCGGGGATGCAGCGTCCGAGGGAGGAAGCCGCGGGTTTAGTGCAGCGGGTTCAGTGCAGCAGCTTCACGCCGGTCTTGGCCTGCACCTGCTCGAAGCTGACGCCGGGCGCGAGCTCGACCACCTTCAGGCCTTGCGGGGTGACGTCGATCACCGCCAGGTCGGTGATGATGCGGTCGACCACGCCCACCCCGGTCAGCGGCAGGGTGCAGCTCGGCAGGATCTTCAGGTCTTCGGTGCCGTCCTTCTTCTTCGCGACGTGCTCCATCAGCACGATCACGCGCTTGACGCCGGCCACCAGGTCCATCGCGCCGCCCATGCCCTTGACCATCTTGCCCGGGATCATCCAGTTGGCCAGGTCGCCCTTCTCGCTGACCTGCATGGCGCCCAGGATCGACAGGTTGATCTTGCCGCCGCGGATCATGGCAAAGCTGTCGTGGCTGCCGAAGATCGACGAGCCCTTGAGCGTGGTGACGGTCTGCTTGCCGGCGTTGATCAGGTCGGCGTCGACCTCGTCCTCGGTCGGGAACGGGCCGATGCCCAGCATGCCGTTCTCGGACTGCAGCCACACTTCCTTGTCGCCGGTGAAGTTGGCCACCAGGGTCGGGATGCCGATGCCGAGGTTGACGTAGAAGCCGTCCTCGAGTTCCTGCGCCGCACGCGCGGCCATCTGGTCTTGGGTCCAGGGCATTGAAATCTCCTAAGTTCCGTTGCCGGTGTCCTTGCCGGCCCGACCCGCGATCCATCTCCGGGAGATGGATCCCGGCTTTCGCCGGGACGACAGGGCGGGTGGGGCGCCGCGCCTCGACGTCAATTCGGGCGGGTGGTCCTCTTCTCGATGCGCTTCTCGGGATTCGGGTTGTGCACGATGCGGTGCACGTAGATGCCGGGCAGGTGCACGTCGTCGGGGGCCAGTTCGCCCGCCTCGACGACCTTTTCCACCTCCACGATGCAGACCTTGCCGGCCATGGCGGCGGCCGGGTTGAAGTTGCGCGCGGTCAGGCGGAAGCGCAGGTTGCCGCTCGTGTCGGCCACGTCGGCCTTGACCAGCGCGACATCGGGCACCAGCGAGCGCTCCATCACGTAGGTCTCGCCGTCGAACTCGCGCAGCTCCTTGCCTTCGGCCACGATGGTGCCGACGCCGGTCTTGGTGAAGAAGGCCGGGATGCCGGCGCCCCCGGCGCGCAGCTTCTCGGCCAGCGTGCCCTGCGGCGTGAACTCCAGCTCGAGCTCGCCGGCCAGGTACTGGCGCTCGAATTCCTTGTTCTCGCCCACGTAGCTGGAGATCATCTTGCGGATCTGCCGCGTCTCCAGCAGCTTGCCCAGGCCGAAGCCGTCGACGCCGGCGTTGTTGGAAATGACGGTGAGGTCCTTCACGCCGGTGTCGCGCAGCGCTTCGATCAGCGCTTCCGGGATGCCGCACAGGCCGAAGCCGCCAACGGCCAGCAGCTGGCCGCTGCGCACGACGCCGTCCAGGGCCGCGGCGGCGTTGGGGTAAAGCTTGTTCACGAGGTTCTCCTGCTGCAGGAATGGCCCGGCTGAGCTGCGGGCGAACCGGGTTACGATACTACTTAGCGTGCTACGTAGTATCTCGTAAAGGTTTGCCCCGGTATGGACGTCGATTATCGGCTTGCGTTCGACATGGCCCCGGTAGGGTTGTGCCTGTCGCGCAACCGTGCCATCGTCGACTGCAACCGCCACCTGTGCGAGATGTTCGGCTACTCGCGCGAGGTGCTGATCGGCCAGTCGTTCCTGACGCTGTACCCCAGCGCGGACGAATACGAGCGGCTGGGCGCGCGCATGACCCCGATCCTGAACGCCAAGGGGCACTACTCGGACGACCGCATCATGAAGCGCGCCAGCGGCGAGGTGTTCTGGTGCCACGTCACCGGCCGGGCGCTCAACCGCCAGGCGCCGCACGAAGCCGGCATCTGGTCGTTCGAGGACCTGAGCGCGCAGCGGCCGGTCAAGGCCGAGCTCACGGCACGCGAGCGCGAGGTGGCGGCCCGGCTGCTCGACGGAATGACGTCCAAGGAGATCGGCAAGGCCCTGGCCATCAGCCACCGCACGGTGGAGATCTACCGGGCGCGGCTGATGCGGAAGTACAAGGCCAACACGACGGCCGACCTGGTGTACAAGCTGACGGCGGGGCATTAGGGATTCACACGCAAGACGCTGCGCGTTTCGCGTGTGCTCTGGTCAGTTGAGCGGGGCCCGGCAAAGCCGGATCCTCGCTCAAAGGGTGTTCGCGCTGCATGCTATTCCGCGCGAACTGAACACCCCTGCGGGGTGCATCAAGGCGCTACGCCACCGCCGCCCGCTTCGCGCGCCAGGCCCCGGCGATGACGATCACGCCCGGGACCAGGATCATCGCCCAGATGATCTTGTCCAGGTGGGCCTTCACCCACGGCAAGCCGCCCAGGAAGTAGCCGGCGGTGACGATGCCGATCACCCAGAGCACCGCGCCGATCACGTTGTACGAGGTGAACTTGGTGCGCGTCATCGCCGCCACCCCCGCCACGAAGGGCGCGAAGGTGCGCAGGAAGGGCGCGAAGCGGGCCACGATGATGGTGATGCCGCCGTACTTCTCGTAGAAGGCGTGGGCCTGGTCGAACGCGGCCTTGTTGAACCAGCGCGAGTGCTCCCAGCGGAACACCTTGGGCCCGAAGTAGCGCCCGATGGTGTAGTTGGACTGGTCGCCCAGGATGGCCGCGGCCAGCATCACGGCGCAGGTCGCCGTGTAGTCCATGAAGCCCAGGCCGCACAGCGCGCCGGCCACGAACAGCAGCGAGTCGCCGGGCAGGAAGGGCATGACCACCACCCCGGTCTCGACGAAGATGATCAGGAACAGCAGCGCATAGACCCACAGGCCGTAGGCGCGCACGAAGGCTTCGAGGTGCACGTCGACGTGCAGGATGAAGTCGACCAGGAAGGCCACGTATTCCATGGGCGCGATTATCCGCCGCGCACCTAGAATGCCCGCCGTGAACGCCGTGCTCCATTCGGACCATCGCCGGCCCATTCGGGAGCTCCCCGACGAGCTGGTCAGCCAGATCGCCGCCGGCGAAGTGGTGGAGCGGCCCGCCTCGGTGGTGCGGGAACTGGTCGACAACGCACTGGACGCCGGCGCCACGCAGGTCACCGTGCGGCTGCTCGCCGGCGGCGTGCGCCTGGTGGGCGTGGAAGACGACGGCGGCGGCATTCCGAGGGAAGAATTGCCGGTCGCGTTGCGCCGGCACGCCACCAGCAAGATCGGCAGCCTGGCCGACCTGGAGTCGGTGGGCACCATGGGCTTTCGCGGCGAGGCCCTGGCGGCGATCGCCTCCGTTTCCGAATTGAGCCTGCTCTCGCGCTGCGCGGGGCAGGCCAGCGCCTGGCTGCTGGATGCGCGCAGCGGCGAACTGCGGCCGGCCGCGCGCGCCACCGGCACCACGGTGGAGGTCAAGGAGCTGTTCTTCAGCACGCCGGCGCGCCGCAAGTTCCTCAAGACCGACGCCACCGAGCTGGCGCACTGCGTCGAGGCCGTGCGACGGCATGCGCTGGCGCGGCCCGACGTCGGCTTCGCCGTGTGGCACGAAGGCCGCCTGGTCGAACAGTGGCGGCCGGGCACGCGCGAGCAGCGCCTGGCCGACGTGCTGGGCGAGGACTTCCTCGAGCGCAGCGTGGCGGTGGCCTACGCCGCCGGCCCCATCCGCATCGGCGGCCGCGCCGGCATTCCCGACGCCGCCCGTTCGCGTGCCGACCAGCAGTTCGCCTATGTCAACGGCCGCTTCGTGCGCGACAAGGTGCTCGCGCACGCGGCCCGCAGCGCCTACGAGGACGTGTTGCACGGCCAGCGGCAGCCGGTCTATGCGCTGTACGTGGAGATCGACCCGGCGCGCGTCGATGTCAACGTGCACCCGACCAAGATCGAGGTGCGCTTCCGCGACGGCCGCGAGGTGCACCAGGCGGTGCGGCGCGCGCTGGAAGCGGCACTGGCGGCGCCGCGGGCAGGCCAGGCTGCCGCCGGCGTCGTCGATGCAGCGCAGCCCGCCCGCGCGGCCGCCCTGCCGCGCGAGGGCCAGGGCGCCGACGGCGCGCCCGGGTGGGTCCAGCCGCGGTTCGATTTCAGTCCGGCCGCCGGCCACCGCGTCTCGGACCTGTCGGCGCTGTGGGGCCCAGCCGCCGCGCCTGGGCCCATCCCGCTGCAGCCGGCGGACCCGACTCCGGTCGCCACCACGGCCATGGCTGCAGACGCACCGACCGGCGCCGCCGCCGACTGGCCGCTGGGCCGCGCCCTCGCGCAGCTGCAGGGCGTCTACATCCTGGCCGAGAACCGCGACGGCCTGGTGATCGTCGACATGCACGCGGCCCACGAGCGCATCGTCTACGAGCGGCTCAAGGCGCAACTCGGCGAAGGCGACGGCCGCACGGCCCTGGCCAGCCAGCCGCTGCTGATCCCCGCCACCTTCGCGGCCACGCCGCAGGAGGTCGCCACCGCGGAGTCCGCGGCGCCGGCGCTGCAGGTCCTGGGGCTGGAGGTCACGCCCTTTTCCGCGAAGACGCTGGCCGTGCGCGCGGTGCCGACCACCCTCGCCCACGGCGACCCGGTCGAACTGGCCCGCAGCGTGCTCGCGGAGCTCGCCCAGCACGACTCCAGCACGGTGGTGCAGCGTGCGCGCAACGAGCTGCTGGCTACCATGGCGTGCCACGGTGCAGTGCGTGCCAACCGGAAGCTCACGCTGGAAGAAATGAACGCGCTGCTGCGACAGATGGAGGCCACCGAGCGCTCGGACCAGTGCAACCATGGCCGTCCGACCTGGCGCCAGCTGTCGCTGCGGGAGCTCGATTCGCTGTTCCTGCGCGGACGCTGAAGGGAACTTCCACTGCGCCGGCTGGGTCCTGTCCATTCCCGATGACGCGCCGACTCTCCGCCTTCTTCTCCGTCCTGATGGCCATCGTGCTGTCGGTGGGCTGCGCCACCCTGGATGAAAAGCAGCGCGAATGGATCTTCCAGCCCAGTGACCGCGCCTGGGGCGGCAGCGCCAGCTACGCCGAGGGCATGGACCACGTCTGGATCGAGTTCCCCTCCCATGTCACCGGGGAGAACGCGAAGCTCCACGCCCTGTGGATCGAGGCCGAGGACGCGCAGGCGGACACCCCCGTGCTGCTGTACCTGCACGGCGCGCGCTGGAACGTGGCGGGCTCGGCCGGCCGCATGCGGCGCATGCGCGACATGGGCTTCGCCGTGCTGGCCATCGACTACCGCGGCTTCGGCAAGAGCACCAGCGGCCTGCCCTCGGAGGAGAAGGCCTACGAGGACGCACGGGCCGCCTGGGAATGGCTGGCCACCCGCTACCCCGGCCGGCCACGCTACGTGTTCGGCCACTCGCTGGGCGGCGCCATCGCCATCGACCTCGCGGCGCGCGTGGGCGACGAGAAGGGCACCATCGTCGAGGGCACCTTCACCTCGATCCCGGACGTGGCCAGCACCTTCAAGTGGGGGTGGCTGCCGATCGGCCCGCTGATCACCCAGCGCTTCGAGTCGATCGACAAGGTCGGACGGATCGGCTCGCCCCTGCTGGTCGTGCACGGCGACCACGACACGCTGATCCGCACCGAGCTGGGCCAGCGGCTCTACGAAGCCGCCAAGGGCAGGAAGCACTTCCTGCTGGTCGAGGGCGGCTCGCACCACAGCTCCATGGTCGTGGGCCAGGCCCGCTACCGCGAGGCCATCCGCCAGCTGTTCGACTGGCACTGAGCGCGCGGCTGGCCAGGGGGGCGCCCGCTGGCAGGGCTTCCCATCTGCTAGTCTCGCCGCCGATGCCCACCGCCCCACGCCTGCTGGCCCTTGCCGGCCCCACCGCTGCGGGCAAGACGGATGCCGCCCTGGCGCTGGCCGCGGCCTTTCCCTGCGAGATCGTCAGCGTCGATTCCGCACTGGTGTACCGCGGCATGGACATCGGCACGGCCAAGCCCAGCCGCGAGCAGCGCGAGGCCGTGCCGCACCACCTGGTCGACATCCGCGATCCGGCACAGCCGTACAGCGCCGCGGAGTTCGCCGCCGACGCCAGGCGGCTGGTCGCCGACATCCACGCACGCGGCCGCGTCGCGCTGCTGGTGGGCGGCACCATGCTGTACTTCAAGGCGCTGTTCGAAGGCCTGGACGCGATGCCGCCGGCCGACGCGGCCGTGCGGGCCGCGATCGAAGCCGAAGCGGCCGAGCGCGGCTGGCCGGCCCTGCACGCGGAGCTGGCGCAGGTCGATCCACGCACCGCGGCGCGGCTGGCGCCCAACGATGCGCAGCGCATCCAGCGCGCCCTGGAGGTGTACCGCAGCTCGGGGCGGCCGCTGGGCGATTTCCACGGCGGCCGGCGCAGCGGCGGCCTGCAGCCGCTGGCGCTGGTCTCGCTCGAGCCGCGCGAGCGCGGCTGGCTGCACGAGCGCATCGCGCGGCGCTTCGACCAGATGCTGGCCCAGGGGTTCCTCGACGAGGTGCGCGCCTTGCGCGCCCGCGGCGACCTGCACGCCGGCCTGCCCAGCATGCGCGCGGTGGGCTACCGGCAAGCCTGGCAGGCGCTGGACGAGGGCTGGCCCCCGGCCGAATTGCGTGACCGCGGCATCTTTGCCACGCGCCAGCTGGCCAAGCGGCAACTCACCTGGCTGCGCGCGATGCAGCGCCGCGTCGTCGCCTGCGACGCACCCGACGCGCAAGCGCAGGTGCTGCAGGCGGCCCGGGAGGCCCTGGCTTGACCGCGCCCGGTCCGCTGGTGGCCGTTCACGACCTGGGCAAGCGCTACGGCAGCGTCGACGTGTTCCGGCACGTCTCGCTGCAGGTGGCGCGCGGCGAGTTCGTCGCCATCGTGGGCGAGTCGGGCGTGGGCAAGTCCACGCTGCTCAATTGCCTGGCGGGGCTGGACCACTGGGACGAGGGGCGCATCACGCTGGACGGCCGCGACCTGGGCACGCTGGACGAATCGCAGCGAGCGCTGCTGCGGCGCAGCCACGTGGGCTTCGTGTTCCAGGCCTTCCACGTGCTGCCGCACCTGGACGTCGCGCAGAACGTGGCGCTGCCGCTGATGCTGCTGGGCCGCCCGGACGCCGGGCGCGTGCAGGCCATGCTGCAGGCCGTGGGCCTGCACGGGCTGGGCGCGCGGCTGCCGCAACAACTCAGTGGCGGGCAGCTGCAGCGCGTGGCGATCGCGCGTGCCCTGGTGCATTCGCCGCCGCTGCTGCTGGCCGACGAGCCCACCGGCAACCTGGACCCGCGCACCGCCGAACAGGTGATGGACCTGCTGGTGGCGCAGACGCGCAGCGCGCATGCGGCGCTGGTGCTGGTGACGCATTCGGCCGCCGCCGCCGCGCGCGCCGACCGCGTGCTGCACCTGCGGGCGGACGGCGTGGGGTGAGCGGGATTCGCCGCCGGCGCGGCGGCGGGGGCCGTCTCAGCGCTTGCGCGCCGCGGACTTGCGAGTGGCCGCGGGGACCGCTGCCGGGGCGTGCTGCTCCATGAACTCCCGCACCAGCCGGCGCATGACCTGGGAGGGGGTCATGTCCTGCGAATAGCACAGCTTCTCGAACGCGGCCTTCCGGGCGGGATCGATGAGGACGGTGAGCCGGGCGGTCTTGTTCTCCAGGGGAGCACGGGACGGCATGGGCTGGAATTGTAAGCACGCGCCCGGTGTTCCCGGAGGCCGTTCCCGGAGGCGGCACCTTCGTCGCACGGGTCTTGTCGCGCCCAGGCATTCCGGATCCCTGCGGCTTCGGCTGGCCTGGCAGGCGCAGCCCGCGCGCGCGCGGCCGAGGTGCGCGCGCCGCCCGTCATGACGGGGCTGTCGCGCCGTTTTCCTACAGGCCGCTCCTTCGGTGGCTTCCAAGATCGTGCATCGCCCAACCAGGAGACCTCCCATGCCCAGCACCCGTGCCGGAAAAGACGCCTGCGACCTGCTCGATGCGGACCACCGGGCCGTCAAGAAGATGTTCAAGGAGTACGAAGAGCTCACCGGCTCGCGCGGCCGCGGCGCCGCCCAGAAGAAGCTCGAGCTGGCCCGGCACATCTGCATGGAGGTGACCGTGCACGCGCAGATCGAGGAAGAGATCTTCTACCCGGCCGTGCGCGCGGCGGTCAAGGAGACCGACATGCTGGACGAGGCCGAAGTCGAGCACCAGAGCGCCAAGGACCTGATCGAGCAGATCCAGCAGATGATGGACGCGGACGACAAGTTCGATGCCACCGTCAAGGTGCTGGGCGAGTACATCGACCACCACGTCAAGGAAGAGCGCAACCAGATCTTCCCGAAGGCCCGGTCGGCCCGCAAGCTGGACCTGGTGGCCATGCGCGACGAGCTCGAGGCGCGCAAGGAAGAACTGATGTCGGAGATGGCCGCGACGGCGTAGCAAGGACGCCATCCTGGCGAATGCCGGATCCGACGGCAAGCGTGTCATCCTGGCGAAAGCCAGGATCCATCTCCGGAAAGCCGCAATCCGCAGCGGATGTTCAGGCGCCCGGGTGATGGGTTGCGGGTCAAGCCCGCAATGACACTCCGGATGACAATCGGCCCATGTGGGCCCTGCTGCGCACCTACTCCTGGCAGGAACTGCGCCACCATCCCGGGCGCAGCCTCACCGCCGCCGGCGCCGTGATGCTGGGCGTGGCACTGGCGCTGTCGGTGCACCTGATCAACGCCTCCGCGCTGAGCGAGTTCTCGGCCGCGGTGCGTTCGGTCAACGGCCAGCCGGACCTGGAGCTGCGCGGGGCGCGCGGCAGCTTCGACGAATCCCTGTTCGCGCGGGTGGCCACCGACGCGCAGGTGGAGCTCGCCAGCCCGGTGCTGGAACTGGCCACCAATGCCATCGGAGCAGGCGGCCGGCGCGTGCCGCTGCGCATCGTCGGCGCCGACGCGCTGGTCGCGGCCACGCTCGCGCCCGCACTGGTGCCCAGGCCGGCGCCGGGCGCCGATCGCCTGGCACCGTTCGCGCCCGCCACCGTGTTCCTCAATCCCGCCGCGCGCGAACAGCTGGGCAGCGGCCCGCTGCAACTGCAGGCGGGGCTGCAACTGCGCGCGGTGCAGATCGCCGGCAGCGTCGGCGCCGCCGGCCCGCCCTTGGCCGTCATGGACATAGGCGCAGCGCAGGACCTGTTCGGCCGCACCGGCGAACTGTCGCGCATCGACGTGCAGTTGCGCCCCGGCGTGGATCGCTCCGCCTGGCTCCGGCGCATGGCCTTGCCGGCCGGGATGGTTGCCGCCGAGCCCGGCGACGCGACCCAGCGCGTGAGCAACCTGTCGCGCGCCTACCGCGTCAACCTGACGGTGCTGGCGCTGGTGGCGCTGTTCACCGGCGCCTTCCTGGTGTTCTCGGTGCTGTCGCTCAGCGTGGCGCGACGCTCGCCGCAGTTCGCGCTGCTCGGCGTGCTGGGACTGGATGCGGGCCAGCGGCAGCGGCTGGTGCTGGCCGAATCGGCCCTGCTGGGCATGGTCGGCAGCGCCGCCGGGGTCGCGCTCGGCGCCGCGCTCGCCGCACTGGCCTTGCGCGTGCTGGGCGGCGACCTGGGCGGCGGCTACTTCGAGGGCGTGGCGCCGCGCCTGCAATGGAGCGCAGCGGCGGCGATCGGCTACGGCCTGCTCGGCGTGCTGGCCGCCATGGCGGGGGGCTGGTTCCCGGCACGCAGCGCGCAGCGCCTGCCGCTCGCGCAGGCGCTCAAGGGCTTGCGGGCCGACGCGCACGGGGCCAGCCGCCGCTGGGTGGGCCCGGCGCTGCTCGCGGCCGCGCTGGCCCTGGCCTTGCTGCCGCCCGTGGGCGGCCTGCCGCTCGCGGCCTATTTCTCGGTCGGACTGCTGCTGGTGGGCGGGATCGCCGCCCTGCCCCCGCTGGTCGGCGTGCTGTACGACCGGCTGGCTCCGCGCGTGGCGCACCGCGTGCTGCCACTGCTCGCCGTCGAGCGCGCCCGCCGCGTGCGCGAGACCGCCGCCGTGGCCGTCAGCGGCGTGGTGGCGGCGCTCAGCCTGGCCGTGGCGCTGACGGTGATGGTGGCGAGCTTCCGCGACTCGGTCGCGCGCTGGCTGGACGTGCTGCTGCCGGCCGACCTGTACGTGCGCACCGCCGGCAGCCCTTCGGCCGGCGATACCGCCTTCATCGACCCCGCGCTGGTCGAAGCCGCCGTCCGCGTCCCCGGCGTGGAGCGCGTCGCCACGCAGCGGGTGCGCCCGCTGCTGCCGGATCCGGCGCGCCCGCCCATTGCCCTGCTGGCGCGGCCCATCGAAGACCCGGCCAGCGACCTTCCGCTGGTGGGCGCCCCGACCGCCGTGCCACCGGGCCAGCTGCCGGTGTACGTGAGCGAAGCCATGCTGGACCTGCATGGCGCCCGGGTGGGCCAGCCCCTGCCGCTGCTGGACCGCGCACTCGGCCTGTCGCCCGCCGGTGCGGCCAGCCGCTTCACCGTCGCCGGGGTCTGGCGCGACTACGTGCGCCAGAACGGCGCCGTGCTGCTGCACCAGCCCGACTACCGGCAGCTCACCGGCGACCGGCGCGTGAACGACCTGCAGGTCTGGCTCGCCCCCGGCGCCGATCCGGCCGCGGTGCAGCAGGCCCTGCGTGAACGGGCGGGCGCGGCGGGCACGCTGCTGGAGTTCGCGTCGGCGCGCGAGATCCGCGCCACGTCGCTGCGCATCTTCGACCGCAGCTTCGCCGTCACCTACTGGCTGCAGGCGGTGGCGATCGGCATCGGGCTGTTCGGCGTGGCGGCCAGCTTCAGCGCCCAGGTGCTGGCGCGCCGCAAGGAGTTCGGATTGCTCGCCCACCTGGGCCTGACGCGCCGCCAGGTGCTGGCGGTGGTGGCCGGCGAAGGCGCGGCCTGGACGCTGATCGGCTCCGCCGCCGGCCTCGCGCTGGGGCTTGCCGTCTCGGTCGTGCTGGTGCACGTGGTCAACCCGCAGAGCTTCCACTGGACCATGGACCTGCTCGTGCCCTGGATCCGGCTGATCGCGCTGTGCGCCGCGGTGGTCGCCGCCGGCACGCTGACGGCATGGGCAGCCGGGCGCGCCGCCGCCGGCCGCGACGCGGTGCTGGCCGTGAAGGAGGACTGGTGATGCGGCGGCGCGACCTGCTGGCCGCGGCGCCCGCGCTGCTGGCACGGCCCGCACAGGCGCTGCCCGAGCGCGCGCTGCACTTCCCGCGCGACCACGGCGCGCATCCCGACCTGCGCACCGAGTGGTGGTACATCACCGGCGCGGTCGACGCCGCCGGGCGCCCGTTCGGCTTCCAGCTAACCTTCTTCCGCACGCGCGTGGACGCGACCCAGGCGATGGCCTCGGACTTCGCGGCCAGGCAGCTGGTCTTCGCGCACGCGGCGGTCACGGACGTGCAGGGGCGCCGCCTGCACCACGACCAGAGGATCGCGCGCGCGGGCTTCGGCGTCGCCCTGGCCGATACCGGCGACACCCGGGTGCAACTGCGCGACTGGCAGCTGGCGCGCGCCGACGACGGCGCCTACGTGGCGCGGCTGCCGGCCCGCGACTTCGCGCTGGAGCTGCGCTGCACGCCCACGCAGCCGCTGCTGCTGCAGGGGATCGCCGGGCTGTCCCGCAAGGGTCCGGACCCCTCGCAGGCCAGCTACTACTACAGCGTGCCGCAGCTGGCCGCCGCCGGCACGATCACGCTGGAAGGCCGCCGCTTCGAGGTGCAGGGCAAGGCCTGGCTGGACCACGAGTGGAGCGAGGCGCTGATGCACCCGCAGGCGGTCGGCTGGGACTGGATCGGCATGAACCTGGACGACGGTAGTGCCCTCACCGCCTTCCAGTTGCGACGCGAGGACGGCTCGCCGTTGTGGGATGGCGGCTCTTTCCGCACGGCCGCCGGCTCCACGGCCATCACGGGCTCGGGCCAGACCCGCTTCAACCCGCAACGGCGCTGGACCAGCCCGCTGACCGGCGCCTCGTACCCGGTCGAGTGGAAGGTGCAGACGCCGGCCGGCACCCACACGGTGCGGGCCGTGCTGGACGACCAGGAACTGGACAGCCGCGCATCGACCGGCGCGGTGTACTGGGAAGGCCTCTCGGACCTGATCGACGGCCAGGGCCGCCGCGTGGGCCGCGGCTACCTGGAGATGACCGGGTACGCGCAGCGGCTGAAGATCTAGCCCGGATATTCCACGAGTCAGGGCCGGCTGCCCCCTGCCGCGGGACGCCTTGTCGCGCGGCCTCATATATCCAGTTCCCTATACCTAAATGGATTTATTTTCGTTTTGTATATGCCCAATGCTCTTTAGGATCGCCGCCAACATGACTTTAATCAAAGAGCAATGAGCCGGCTGACCATCCAAACCCTCGAAGGCGCCCCCGAGCAAGCCCGCGAACGTCTGCAAAGCGCACAAGCCGCCAACGGCTTCCTGCCCAATCTGCTGGGCGTGCTGGCCAACGCGCCGACCGCGCTGGAAACCTACCAGGTGGTCAGCGGCATCAACGCCCGCAACGGTCTTTCGGCGGCCGAGCGCGAAGTGATCCAGATCACCGCCGCGGCCCGCAACGGCTGCGGCTTCTGCCTGGCCGGCCACACCAAGCTCGCGCGCAAGAGGCTCCAGATGCCCGAGGAAGTGATCCAGGCCCTGCGCACGACGCAGGCGCTCACCGATCCGAAACTCAACGCACTGGCGCTGTTCACGCTGGCCGTGATCGACAAGAAGGGCCAGCTCGCCGACGCCGAATTGCAGGACTTTCTCGCGGCAGGCTACAGCCAGGCCAACGTGCTCGAAGTCGTGCTCGGCGTCAGCCTGGCGACCCTGTGCAACTACGCCAACAACGTGGCGCAGACCCCCATCAACCCGGAACTCCAGCCGTTCGCCTGAGCGCCGAACGCAAGCATCCGTTGCCGCGCCGGGCAGGCAGCCCGCTCGGCCAGCCGGCCCGGCGACGGGCCTCGCCGTACCCGGTACGGCGCACTCGGAAAGAAACGACGCCGTGAGCGAGCACCAAACAACCCATGTCCTGTCGCCAGCGATCAGCGCGCTGGCCCGGGCCGAGCTGGCGCCGCTGGCCGGCGCCATCGACCAGCAAGGGCTCTATCCGCAAGCGTTCCTGCGCAAGCTGGGCGAGCTCGGAGGCTTCGGCGCCAGCATCCCGCGCGAGTCGGGTGGCCTCGGCCTGGATCTGGCGGACCAGATCGACATCACGACCCGCATCGGCGCCGAATGCGGCTCGACGGCGTTCCTGGTCTGGTGCCAGTCGACCTGCGCCTGGTACCTGCAGCATGCGCCCAACGAAGCGCCCCGCACGCGCTATCTGCGCCGGGTGGCAAGAGGCGAACTGCTCGCGGGCACCGGCATGTCCAACCCGGTCAAGCATCTGGCCGGCATCGAGCGGATCCATCTGACGGCGGCTCGCGCCGGCGACGGCTACATCGTCAACGGCGCGCTTCCGTGGGTCTCCAACGTCGGCCCGGACCATCTGGCCATCGTGGCCGCCGCGGTGGGAAACGAGGGCTTCGTGATGTTCGCCGTGCACGGCAGCGCCGCCGGCCTGGAACTGCACCCTTGCCCCGAGTTTTGCGGCATGGAGGGCACGCGCACGCTCAATCTCCGGTTCAAGGACCTGCACCTGGACGCCCAGGACGTGCTCGCCCACCCGCACCAGTTCGCGCGGTTCATCGAGCGCATCAAGCCGGGATTCATCCTGGGGCAAGCCGGCATGGGCTTCGGCGTGGTCGAGGGCAGCCTCAAGACCATCCGCGAGAGCAACGCCAGCCACGCGCACGTCAACGTCTTTCTCGACGACCAGGGCAGCGAGCTGGCCGCGGAGCTCGCCGAGCTCAAGGCCGAGGCCGCTGGGCTGGCCAGGCAGGCGCAGGCCGGTCCGGCGCCCTTGCTGCCCGTGCTGAAGGTGCGCGCCCGCGCCTCGGAACTGGCGCTGAGGGCCGCCAATTCCGCCGTGCTGCACGCGGGCGCCAAGGGCTACCTGATGCGCCACCCGGCGCAACGCCGCCTGCGCGAGGCGGTGTTCGTCGCCATCGTGACGCCGGCGCTCAAGCACCTGCGCAAGGAAATCGACGATCTCGAACGCACCCAACGGCAGGCGGCCTGATGGCGCAGTGGATGTGCGGCCCGTGCGGCTTCATCTACGACGAGGCGGCCGGCCTGCCCGAGGAGGGCATCGCGCCCGGGACGCCGTTCGAGGCCATCCCGGATGGCTGGGTCTGCCCGGACTGTGGCGTGTCCAAGGCCGACTTCTATCTCGTCCCGGATTGACGCCATGACGCAAATCGCAAGCCGGCCGGCGGTGCTGAGCGCACACGACATCGAGCTGGGCTACCAGCGTCCGAAACAGTCGCCCAACATCGTCCTGCGCGATTTCTCGATGCAGGTGGCCGCGGGCGAAATCGTGGCCCTGCTCGGCCCCAGCGGGGTGGGCAAGTCGTCGCTGCTGCGGGTGCTGGCCGGCTTGCAGAGCCCTACCCGGGGCGAGGTCCGCATCAACGGCGAGCTGGTCAATGGACCGCATCCGCGCCTGGGCTTCGTTTTCCAGAGTCCCTGCCTGCTGCCGTGGCTGACGCTGGAGCAGAACGTCGCTTTCGGGCTGGACTTCAGGCACCAGCCGCAGATCACGCGGGCCGAGCAGCAGCAGCGCGTGCACGCGGCGATTGCCGAAGTGGACCTGCTGCGTGCCAGGGAGCGCTACCCCGCCGAATTGTCCGGGGGCATGGCGCAGCGCACCTCGCTGGCGCGCAGCCTGGCGCGCCAGCCCGAAATCCTGCTGCTGGACGAGCCGTTCAGCGCCCTGGACGAGATCACGCGCAGCGAAATGCAGGCGCTGCTGCAGCAGATCACGACGCGACGCCAGACGTCGGCGGTGCTGGTCACGCACGACATCGACGAAGCGCTGATCGTGGCCGATCGCATCCTGCTGATCGGCGGCGCGCCGGGCCGGCTGATCGGCCAATGGCGCATCGACCTGCCGCGTCCGCGCGACGAGGTGATTTCCGATCTCACCCAGATGCGGGTGGAAATCCTTCAAACCTTGCGCGACACGCGCCGAGCCACGCGCCAACCCGTCCAAATGGAGAATTGATCGATGAAAGAATACGAAGAAGCCACGGTTCCGCAGGCCACGCTGGAGGCCCGTCGCCAGTTCCTCAAGCTGTCGACGATGTTCACCGCCGCCGGTGCGCTGCCGCTGCTGCAACGTCACGGCAGCGCGATGGCCGCCGAGCCGGACGCGCCGCTGCGCATCGGCTACCTGCCGATCACCGACGCCACGGCGCTGCTGGTGGCGCATCACAACGAGCTGTTCCAGAAACAGGGCCTCGAAGTCGAGAAGCCGCGCCTGTTTCGCAGTTGGGCGCAGCTGGTCGAGGCCTTCCTCAGCGGCCAGGTGAACGCCGTGCACCTGCTCTCGCCCATGACCGTGTGGGCGCGCTACGGCAGCCAGTCGCGGGCCAAGGTCGTGGCGTGGAACCACATGGCCGGCTCCAGCCTCACGGTGCTGCCCGGGATCAACGGCCTGCGCGACCTGGGCGGCACGACGGTCGCCATTCCGTTCTGGTACTCCATCCACAACGTGGTGCTGCAGCACATCCTGAAAAGCGAAGGCATCGAAGGCATCGGCGAGGGCACGCCCGGCCCGAAGCAGGTCCGGCTGGTCGTCATGGCCCCCTCCGACATGCTGCCCGCCCTGGCGAGCAAGCAGATCAGCGGCTACATCGTGGCCGAGCCGTTCAACGCCGCGGCCGAAGTGCTCAAGGTCGGCAAGATCCTGCGTTTCACCGCCGACGTCTGGAAGGATCACGCGTGCTGCGTCGTGCTGATGCACGAAGACGACCTGAACAAGCGCCCGGAATGGTCGCAAAAAGTGGTGAACGGCGTCGTGCAGGCGCAAGCCTGGATCCAGGGTCACCGCCAGGAGACGGCCCGTATCCTGTCCAAGGAAAACGCGCACCACTACACGCCGCACACCTACGAGGCGCTGGCCCGCGTGCTGGCGCCCGCGCCCAAGCAGGATGCGGCGTACGTCGCCTCCGGCGCCATCAGGCACCCCGACTGGAAGGAAAAGCGCATCGACTTCCAGCCCTATCCGTTCCCGAGCTATACGGAATCGCTGATCAAGATGCTCCAGGCGACCCTGGTCTCCGGCCGCAACGACTTCCTGCAGAAGCTGGATCCGGCCTTCGTCGCGCGCGACCTGGTGGACGACCGCTTCGTCAGGAAAGCCATCGCCGCCATCGGCGGCATGTCGGCCTTCGGCCTGCCCGACACCTTCACCCGCAAGGAAATCATCACGACCTGACGCGCGGGCGCAACCCCGGCACCGCGCGGTGCCGCGGGGGCGCCTGCGCGGGCTGCTGGCATCTTCGATCGGCGCAACCATGATCAAAAGCCTTCTCCTCAACCGTTCGGACAGGCGGCTCGAACTGGGCCTCATCGGACTGGTCACGCTGGTCTTGCTATGGGCGCTCGGCACGTACTGGCTCAAGGCAACCGTGCCGATGGCCGATCTGCTCAGCCCCGGCGTCACCTTCGAAAGCCTGTACGAGCTGCTGGTGCAGAACCAGCTGACGGTTCACACGCTGACCAGCATGAAGCGCGTGCTGGTCGGCCTTTCGCTCGCGCTCGTCCTGGGCATCCCCATCGGCCTGGCGGTGGGCACTTCGCGCGCGCTGGAAAACAGCACGGGCAGCGCGTTCCAGTTCCTGCGCATGATTTCGCCGTTGTCGTGGATGCCGATCGCCGTCATGGTGTTCGGCATCGGCGATGCGCCGATCTATTTCCTGCTGACCTTCGCCGCCGTCTGGCCGATCATCCTGAACACCACCGCGGGCGTGCGCAGCCTCGATCCGAAATGGCTGCTGCTGGCCCGCAGCCTGAGCGCGACGCGGCGCGAAGTCCTGTTCAGGATCATCCTGCCGGGCATCCTCGGCCACATCCTGACCGGCGCCCGCGTGGCCATCGGCATCATCTGGATCGTGCTCGTTCCCTGCGAAATGCTCGGCGTCAGTTCCGGCCTGGGCTATTTCATCCTGGATACGCGCGATCGGCTCGCCTATTCCGAACTCATGGCCGTCATCGTGCTGATCGGCGCGCTCGGGTTCCTGCTGGACGGCATCGCGCAGCAGCTGCACCGGCGCTGGACCCACGCGGCCCGAAGGCCAACGGGCAGCCGCTAGGGTCCGGCCCGAACCAGCTCGTCGTCGTTCTGCGCCAGCACCGTCTCGCGCAGCGCCTGCGCCTTGGCGGGATCGAACGGCCCCTGCGCGCGCGCCAGCACATTGCCCTCCCGATCGAGCACCAGCACGCCGGCATGGTCGGGATCGGACAAGCCGGCCTCTCGCACGAAGGCCGCACGGTCGATGAACAAGGGCACCAGCCGGGAGCGCTCGGCCAGGCGCGGCCAGCGCTCGCGCAGGCGGCGCTCGATGTCGCGCCGCGACGCCTCGTCGCCAGGGTCCTGCACCACCGGCAGCTTGACCCAGGCAATGCGGTACTCGCGCTGCAGCTGCAGGCCGTCGATCCAGCCCTGGACTTCCTCGCGCGGGCTGCCCTCGAACGCGACCAGCGCGAGCACCCGGCGGGGAGGCAATTCGGGCGGCGACACTCGCTGCACCTCGGCCAGCCGCTGGCTGGCGGCACTGGGCAGCCTGCCGAGCACCAGCCGCTCGTAAGGCGAGAAGAACGCCAGCGCCACGGCTGCTCCGGCTGCAGCCATCCACCCGAGCAGCGGCGCCCATCGGGTCGAAGCCATGAGACGCACTCCCGTGAGTGGGGACCAGTTTGCCAGCCGCTGCGGCGCAGGTGTTCTCCAGCTTTGTAAAAGCCATGCCGGGAAGCGACCGGGCGGGCGCCGCTTCGCGCCGCGTGCAGCCCAGCCGCTGACTACACTGCGCGCCATGGCCGACGCCACCCCCGCCCGGGGCTCTCCCCGCTCGCTTTCGGGCCTGCTGCCCTACCTGCGGCCCTACCTCGGCCGCATGGCGCTGGCCGCGCTGTTCCTGGGGCTGGCCGCAGCGGCGACCCTGCTGTTCCCGATCGCGCTGCGCGGCCTGATCGACCAGGGGCTGGTCGACACCGGCCACGGCGAGCGGCTGGTCGCCCTGCGCGGGCATTTCCTGCTGCTGTTTGCCGTGGCGGTCGCCCTGGGCCTGTTCTCGGCGGCGCGCTTCTACATGGTCAGCTGGCTGGGCGAGCGCGTCACCGCCGACCTGCGCAATGCCGTCTACGCGCACGTGCTGCGCCAGAGCCCGGAGTTCTTCGAGCACACGCGCACCGGCGAGGTGCTCTCGCGCCTGACCACCGACACGACGCTGGTGCAGACGGTGGTCGGGTCCTCGTTCTCGCTCGGGCTGCGCAATGCGGTGATGGGACTGGGTGCGCTCGGCATGCTGGTCTACACCCATCCCTACGTGATGTCGCTGGTGTTCGTCGCCGTGCTGCTGGTGGTGCTGCCCGCCATGGCCTTCGGCCGGCGCGTGCGCCGGCTCTCGCGCGCCAGCCAGGACCGGGTGGCCGACTCCAGCGCGATTGCCGCCGAAGTGCTGAACGCGATTCCCGTGGTGCAGAGCTACACCGGCGAGGCGCGCGAATCGGCCCGCTTCACCGAGGCGACCGACAACGCCTTCCACACCGGCGTGCGGCGCACCCGGGCGCGCGCGGCCCTGGTGGCCTTCATCATCATCGCCAATGCGGCGCTGCTGCTGTGGGGGCTGTACCGCGGTGCACAAGCGGTGATGGCCGGCGAGCTCACCGCCGGCCAGCTCGGGCAGGCGGCGCTGTACGTGATCATCTTCGCCGGCGCCGTCGCCGTGCTGGGCGAGGTGTACGGCGACCTGCTGCGGGCTGCCGGCGCCACCGAGCGGCTGATGGAGCTGCTGGCCAGCCGCTCGCCGGTGGCCTCGCCCGAGCGCCCCACCCCGGCACCGCCCTCGTCCGGCGGAGGCCGCGTGTCCTTCGAAGGCGTGTCCTTCCACTACCCTTCGCGGCCGGCCACCGCGGCGCTGCAGGACTTCACGCTCCAGGTCGCGCCGGGCGAGACCGTCGCCCTGGTGGGTCCCAGCGGCGCCGGCAAGAGCACGGTGTTCTCGCTGCTGCTGCGCTTCTACGATCCGGCGCAGGGCCGCATCCTGGTGGATGGCACGGCCATCCGCGAGCTGGCCCTGGAGGACCTGCGCGGCCGCATCGGCCTGGTGGCGCAGGAGCCGGTGGTGTTCTCCACCAGTGCGCTGGAGAACATCCGCTACGGCCGGCCCGGCGCCAGCGACGAAGAGGTGATGGAAGCCGCGCGTGCCGCCTACGCGCACGACTTCATCGTGACGCTGCCCGATGGCTACGCCACCTACCTGGGCGAGCGCGGCGTGCGCCTGTCGGGCGGCCAGCGCCAGCGCATCGCGATCGCCCGCGCCATCCTGAAGAACCCGCCGCTGCTGCTGCTGGACGAGGCCACCAGCGCGCTGGACGCCGAGAGCGAGCGCATGGTGCAGGCCGCGCTCGCACGCGCCATGCGCGACCGCACCACGCTGGTCATCGCACACCGGCTGGCCACCGTGCAGCAGGCCGACCGGATCGTGGTACTGGACCACGGGCGGATCGTCGAGCAGGGGCGGCACGAGGAGCTGGTGGCGGCCGGCGGCGTGTATGCGCGGCTGGCGGCGTTGCAGTTGCTGGATTGAACGGCCGCCGTTGCCCCGGCTGGGCCATCCCGCACCGGCAGCGCAGGCGGGTTGACGTACTGGTGGCCCTTGCTCTGCCAGTGGACGAGTTCGGAGGGGCCTGCGCCAGCGCAAGCGCCGCAACGATCGCTATGTGCCCGATGCCTGGTAGATGGTGGCAACGGATGCGTCCAGCGCCCGGTTGAATTCCGGCTCGCTCTGCTGTGCCGTGAGACCCTCGGTCAACGCCCGCGAGAAGCTGGCGATCACGCCATGGTTGCGCGCCAGCAGGCGGCTCGCCTCCTCGCGCGAATAGCCGCCCGAGAGGGCTGCCACGCGCAGCACCTTCGGATGCCCGATGAGATCCGCATAGAAATCATCGACCGAGGGGAGCGTGAGCTTCAACATGACTTGCTGCTCCTGCCCGAGCGCGTCGAGCTGATCGAGGATGGCGGCCTTGAGCAGCCGCTCGGCGCCGGGCTTGTCCGGAGCGTGGATGTCGACTTCCGGCTCGAGGATGGGCATGAGGCCGGCCGCCAGGATCTGCTTGCCGATCGTGAACTGCTGGTTGACGACGGCCTCGATGCCGCCGGCGTCGGCGTGCTTCACGACCGAGCGCATCTTGGTCCCGAAGACGCCCTTGGCTCTGGCTCGCGCAAGCAAGGAGTCGAGGCCGGGCATCGCCTTCATCATCTGCACGCCGTGCGCCTCGTCGGCGAGGCCCTTGTCGACCTTGAGGAAGGGGACGATCTGCTTGACGGACCACAGGTAGTCGGCGCTCCCCCGTGCCCCGATCTCCCGGTCCATCGTCTGTTCGAACAGGATCACCCCCAAGATGCGGTCCCCATCGAACGCGGGGCTCGTAATGATGCGGGTGCGCATCGCATGCATCAACTCGAACATCTGCCGGTCGCCCGAATAGGCCCCGGGCTGGATCCCGTACAGGCTCAGCGCCTTCGGTGTGCTGCCCCCGCTCTGGTCGAGCGCGGCAATGAAGCCCCTGGCGGACCTGACCTTCTCATGCTGCTTCGGATTCATGGTCGTTCCCGGAGTGAGTGGAGAGCCACGGCCATTTTGCGCACGGGAAAGGTGAAATGCTCGCCATTTTTGTGTCCTGCCGAAGGACTCCGGAGGGTCACCGGCACCCACCATCAGTGGGATCGGCGCGCGCGCCGGGCGGCAAACATCGCCGTTCGTCGGAACGATTCGCGCGAAAGCCCTCAGGTCGCGGCCGGCGCCGCCATCAGCGTGAAACCCCTGCGCGGCAGCTGCAGCGCCACCACGCCTGCCGCAATCAGCAGCAGGCCGGCGGCGCCGAAGGCGATCCAGTGCGTGCCGTAGTGCTCGTAGCCCCACCCGCCCAGCCAGGCGCTGAGCATCCCGCCGACCTGGTGCCCGACGAAGGCCATCCCGTAGAGCACGCCGACCAGCCGCACGCCATAGACGTCGGCGAGGATGGCCGATGAGAGCGCGATGCTGCCCGCCCACACCAGCCCGCCGATGGTGGAGGTGAGGTACAGCTCCCAGTGCGTGCCCACCATGACCAGGGCGAAGAACCCGAGTCCCCGCACGAAGTAGATGGTGGCCAGGATGTGCCGCCGCGGCAGGCGGTCGGCCAGCCGGCCCAGCATCAGCGTGCCGCCGATCGCGACGAAGCCGATCAGTCCGACGCCCATCGAACTGGTGAAGGCGTCGAACCCGTGGTCCATCAGCATGGGCATGCCGTGGGTGCCCATCAGGTTCATGCTGAAGCCGCAGGCGAACAGGCCGAAGAAGATCTTCCAGAACGGCGCCGTGCGCATGGCCTCGCGCAGCTTCAGGCTTTGCATCTGCATGCCCGGACGCGCGCGCCGTGCGGCGAACTCCGCCGGGTCCAGGTCCGAGTGCTCGGGTGCGGCGTCGCGGACCACGAACAGCGCGGCGGGCAGGGTGAACAGCGTGAAGGCCGCCGCGAATCCCAGCAAGCTGGCGCGCCAGCCAACCTGCTCGATCGCCAGGCTGAACACCGGCGTCATCACGGCGATGCCCGCCATCGAGCCGGTCGAGAGGAAGAACAGCGCCATGCCGCGGCGGCGCGTGAACCATTGGCTGATCACCGGCGTCAGCGCCACCGGGCTGGTGAAGGCCAGCCCCACCGACAACAGCAGGCCGAACGCGAGCAGGAAAGCAAGGGTATTGGCGGTGGCCACCGTCCACAGCGCCGCGGCGATGACCAGTGCATTGCCCGTCAGCAGCACCGGGGGCGTGCCGAAGCGCGCGATCAGCAGGCCGGCCAGCGGCATCGCCAGGCCGTAGGCCAGCATGCCGACGGCGACGATGGTCGACAGCAGGCTGCGGCTGAAACCCAGGTCATGGGCCATCGGCAGGAAGAAGGGCCCGAAACTCAGGCGCATGCCCGAGGACAGGAGGGTCAGGAAAGCCGCCGCCGCGACGATGTTCCAGCCGAAGTACCAGCGTGCCGCCATCCGCCCATCATAGGCAGGCGGGGCCGGCAGCCGGGCGCCGCCTCAGCCCCGTCGCGCCGCCTCGACGGCAGCGATGTCGATCTTGCGCATCTGCATCATCGCTTCGAAGGCCCGCTTGGCCGCCGCGCGATCCGGGTCGGCGATCGCTGCGGTGAGCGCCCGCGGCGTGATCTGCCAGGACAGGCCCCACTTGTCCTTGCACCAGCCGCAGTCGCTCTCCTGGCCGCCGTTGCCCACGATCGCGTTCCACAGGCGATCGGTCTCGGCCTGGTCGTCGGTCGCGACCTGGAATGAAAAGGCCTCGCTGTGCCTGAACGCGGGGCCCCCGTTCAGGCCGAGGCAGGGGATGCCCAGGACGGTGAACTCGACGGTCAGCACGTCGCCCTGCCGGCCCTCCGGATAGTCGCCGGGCGCTCGCAGGATGGCACCGACGGCGCTGTCCGGGAAGGTGGCCGCGTAGAACTGCGCGGCCTCCAGCGCAGTGCCGTCGTACCAGAGGCAGATCGTGTTCCTGGCAGTCACTTTCGCTCTCCAACACATGCAGGTATGTGCACGCTAGCGAGGAACGCTGCCTCGCGTCAAGCGGCCGGCACCAACCTTGGCAATTCCTTCCAGCGCCTGGGCTCGGTGGGCGCCGATGCCAGGCTCACGACGGGACAGGCGAGCCTGCCAGCCTTCGGCCGGCCTCAGCCGGCCACGTAAGGCGTTTCGGGCACGGGCATGTGGAAGCTCGCGTTCAGCATGTTCCACGCCCGGATGGCGCCCACCGCGAAGGTCAGCTCGGCCACCTCGGCATCGCTGAAGTGGCGCCGGACGGCCTCGAAGTCCGCATCGCTGGGCGTCCGGTGCGGCACCGCATTCACCGCCTCGGCCCAGTTGAGCGCCGCACGCTCGCCCTCGCTGAAGAAGCGCGTCGCCTCGCGCCAGCCGGCCACCGCGTTGACGTGGCGCGGGTCCATGCCCTGCTTCACCAGGTCGGCCCAGTGCATGTCGATGCAGAAGGCACAACCGTTGATCTGGCTGATGCGCAGGTTCACCAGCTCCTTCAGTCGCTTGTCCAGCGTTGTGCCGGCGGCGAACGAGAGCTGCGCGAGCGCCTTGGCCGCCTTGGGGGCCAGAGCGTGGTAGTCGAGCCTTGGGGTTGTCATCGAGTGCTCCTTTGTTGAAATGGATGGATGCTGGACGGACTCGGGAGGCGATCGGGAGTGATCACCTCTGCAAGTCGCTGCCGTGATGAATGATGAGGCAGATGCGGCGCCCGACGCATTGACTTGATCTCGCGACCTGCCGTCCTATAGTGGATTGCGCCGGGCGGCGGGCTCGTGTTCGTCGTGCACCCGTCATGCAAGCCCGCGGGCAGCCGGCCCGGCAGCGCCGCCGCCAGCGACTGGCGGGATTCCTGCCCACAGGAGGCACACCATGGCCAACCCGGTTTCCATCAGCAAGTTCGAAGTCAAGTCCCACAGCTCGCCCGACGAGGTGCGCTCGCCGCCGAAGACGCGCGTCGAGGTGGTCCAGCTCGGCGGCTACACCATCGGCCGCTTCAACTTCCAGCCCGGCTGGCGCTGGTCCGAATGCGTGAAACCGGTGGTGAAGACCGACCTGTGCCAGCTTTCGCACGTAGGGCACGCCGTGGCCGGGCGCATCCGCGTGCGCATGGGCGACGGCACCGAGAAGACGATCAGCGCGGGCGAGTCGTACACCATTCCGCCGGGTCACGACGCCTGGGTGGAAGGCAATGAAGCCTTCGTCGGCGTCGAGGTGCTGAGCGCCGATACCTACGCGAAGCCTGCCTGAGCTCCGCCATCGCAGCGGGTTCGACTTCGGTTTTCACGGCGCCCCGAGGCGGACCCACGCAGGCCTTGGATCACGCTTTCAAGCCGGCGCTTCAGGACCTGTGTCGGCTCCGACGAGTCGGGGTCGGCAAGGTTCTCCCGTCCAACCCTCCGATTCAGCGCGCTCATGCAAAGCTGCCGTGCAGGGCATGCCCGGACTCCAAAATCGATCGGGTGTACGTCGAGCCGCTACTACTGCCGGGATGCCTCGAGGTTCAACCGCCTGCGGCCTTCCCCAGGCCCTGTGTCATTCGATGCACCGCCTCGACGAAATAGTGGTCGCCCCACATCACGCTTTCATCCACGCCCAGGTTGTTGTTCCGGTGATAGATCGCGTGCTTCAGTATCCCCTCGTAGCCCTGCTCCCAACTGCCCAAGAACTCCGGCGTGCACAGCCGCTCCAGGATACCGGCCGCGTATTCGCGGTAACGGCTGCCCTGGGGCCCCGCCAGGCTGGACAGCTGCAGCATCGCGGCGGCCGCGATGCTGGCCGCCGATGCCTCGTAGGGGAATTCGGGCGCCGGGTCGTTCCAGTCATTGGCCGGGATGCGGCGGCGGCCGGTCTGCTCGATGTAGAAATCGGCGCAGCGGCGCGCCGTATCAAGAAAGCGCTCGTCACGCGTTCGGGCATACACCGACCCAAAACCGTAGATCGCCCACGCCTGTCCCCGCGCCCAGCACGAATCCGAACGAAAGCCCTGGTGCGTGGCGGTCCTGAGGAACTCGCCGCTGTCGGGATCGAACCAGCCCTCATGCGCCGTGCTGCCGTCTCCGCGCACGAGGAAGCGCCGCGTCGTCATGGCGTGTTGTCGCGCGATGTCGGCCAACGCCGCGTCGCCCGACAGTTCGGCCGCCTGGAAGACGATGTCGACGTTCATCATGACATCGATGAAGGTGCTGCCCGGATCGACCCACGTCGGCAGATATTTGCCCGCGCCGTTGAACCGCCTGGCCATCGTCCTGCCGGCCTGAATGATCACGTCGCGGGTGTGGTCGCTGGGATGGAGCCGGTGCCACCTTCCCCAGCTCGGCGTGAAGAGGAAGCCGATGTCGTGGGTCCCCTCGTCCAGCTTGCGGGGCTCGAGCAACTCGCTGTATTTTTGCGCCTGGAGAGTCCACCACGGGTCGTTCGTCCGCTCGGCGAAGATCCAAACCATGCCGGCCAGGAATCCACCGGTCCATGGCGGCGCCCAAGCATCCTCGTCGAAGTGCCAACGTCCTGCGGCCGTGAAGATCGGGATTTGTGCGGGGTGGTCGCAGATCAGGCGCCGGACCTGTTCCTGCGCGGTCTCCAGTGCCCTTTCCAGTTTGTTCTCGGCGCGAGAAAGCGGCCCAGGAGCGTCGGTCGTCATGCTTTTCGTCTCAGGGGTTCAGTCAGAGCGCCCGTTTGCGCAGTCGAAGCTCGGCTCGGGTCGCCCATGACCTCAGGCCTTCGCGAAGCGCCTGCATCCTCGACTCGCCCCTTGGCATCCTTGATGAGGGCGTAAATGCGGCCGCGCAACTGGCCGAATCGCGGGTCCGTGCGGGTATCCAGCTGATTGCGATCGGCGCCAAGATCGATCCGGACGTCTTCCATGACGACCGTCGGAGACGCGGAAAGGACGATGACACGCTCCCCGAGGTAGACCGACTCGTCAATGTCGTGGGTGACGAACACGATGGTCACTCCGAGCCTGGCCCACAGGGACCGGACCAGGTCTTCCAGTTCCGCGCGCGTCTGGGCATCGACGGACGCAAAGGGCTCGTCCATCAGCAGGACTTCGGGCTCATACGCAATCGCACGCGCGATCGCAACCCGCTGTTGCATGCCGCCGGACAGCTGCCAGGGGTATGCGTCGCGTGCATCCTGGAGACCCACGGCCTCGAGGCTCTCGTCGACAAGCTTCCGGCGCTGTGATGCCGGCAGCCCCTTCTCCTTCAGCGGCAGCTCGACGTTCTGCCGAACCCTCATCCAGGGAAAGAGGCTTCTTCCGTACTCCTGGAACACCACGGCCATTCCCGGCGGGGGGCCGGAAACAGTCCTTCCTGCCAGCGTGATGTCTCCACTGGTCGGCTGCAGCAAGCCCGCGATGCAGCGCAACAGCGTGGTCTTGCCCGCGCCCGACGGTCCGACGATGCAAACCAGCTCGCGCTCATCGAGGCTGAAGGTGACGTCCCGAACGGCCTCGACCATCCGCCCCTTCCCTTCGTAGACCTTACGCAGGCGGCTGATCGCGAGCCTGGGGGCGCGCAAACTTTGCCCGTCGACCAGCGGCTCGTTCATCATCATGCCGATGTTCTCCTTGAAGTCGGGCTCAGCTTTGCCGCCGCATGCCCTCATACCAGTGCAACACGATCACCTCGAAGGCGCGCATCAGAAGCGACAGTGCGACGCCCACGATGCCGAGCAGGAGGATGCCGCTCCACATCTCGGGAATCGCGAACGTCCGCTGGAACTGGATGATCGTGAAGCCGATGCCGTTTTCGGAGGCGAACATCTCGCTGATGACCATGAGGATCACGCCGATGGACAGGCCGGTGCGCATTCCGGTGACGATTTGCGGGCTCGCTGCGGGCAGCGTCAGCGTCAGGAGGCGGCGCACGCCGTGGATCCCGTAGACGCTGCACGTGTCCTTCAGCACCGAATCGACCGAGCGAACCCCTTCGATCGTGTTGAGCAGCATGGGCCACAGGCAACCCAGGCCGATGACGATGATCTTGGAGGTGTCGCCAATTCCCGAGATCACCAGCAAGACCGGGATCATGACCGTTGGAGGAATCGCCCGGAAGAACTCGAAAACGGGCTCGGTGTAGTCGCGCGTGACCTTCGAGTAGCCCAGGAGCACGCCGGCTGCCAGCGCAAATGCGAACGCCGCCAGGAAGCCGGCTGCCAGCCTGGACAGGCTTCGGACGATGTCCGTCGCTCCCCTCCCGGACAGCCAAGTGTCCTGGAAGGCAACCAGGCTCTTGAGCAACGGGGGAAAGAAGAAGTTGTCACTGTCCGCGGACAAGTGGAACCACAGCGCGAGCAGCACCACCGGCACCAGCAGTGTGGCGAGGATCCGAGCCAGGATGACTTTCACGGCCGCCCCTATACCTCGGTGCGGGTCGACTGGTGCCAGGCGAGTGCGCGGCGCTCGATGAATCTCGCGAGGATGTTCACCAGCACGCCCATGACCCCGGCGGTAATGACCAGCGAATACATTTCCGGCAGCGCCAGCGCGGATTGGGCGAGTGCGACCTGGTGGCCGATGCCGGGATTTCCGATGACCAGCTCCGCAGTCACGGCGAGCACCAGCGCAACCGACGCTCCCAACCGGAATCCCGTGATCGCGTACGGCAAGGCCGTCGGCCAGGCAACGTAGCGGATCCGGCTCCATCGGCGCAGCCCGTACACGCGCGCCGTGTCCATGGCGACGGGATCGACGGCTTTCACACCATACAGGATCTGGATCAGGACCTGCCAGAAGGTTGCATAAACGATCAGCAGCAGGGCCGACTTGACGTCGATGCCGAACATCAGGACCGCAAGCGGGATCAGTGCCACCGAAGGGATCGGTCGCAGGAATTCGATCGTCGATTCCGTGTACCGCCACAGGATCGGGATCGATCCGAGGATCAAGCCTACGAGCGCTGCAGCGACGAACGCGATGGCGAGACCGACGAACCACGCCTGCAGGGTGCTGAAAACCGCCAGCCAGAATTCATTGCTGACGAGATTGCGCGCCATCGCCATGAAGACCTCGTGGAACGGCGGGAAGTAGCGCGCTGGAAGCACCCCCGACGCCGGCAGGACCTCCCAGACCCCCAGGAACGCGAGGAATCCCGCAATGCCGCGGGACCGCGGATTCCAGGGCCGTCGCTTCGACGGCGGCTCGACGCTGTGCATCGGTCGGTCTGCGAAAGGGAAGAAGCTCAGCGATGGATGACGCTCTCGACCTTGAAGTCTTTCGAGATCATGTTCTGCTTCACCATCTGGGGCAGCATCGCCTTCAGCGAGGCGACATTGACTTCCGCGTCGTAGCGGGGAATGACGAACTCGTTGGCGATCGCGCTGGTGATCTTGGTGAACGTCGGGATGAGGGCCCGGACTTCCTGCGGATGTTCATTGGCGTACGTGCCGGCCTGGACGATCGCCGCCTTCAGCTTCTTCATGAGTTCCGGCTTCTGCTTGATGATCTTGTCGGTGGAGACGAACGAAGCGGCCGTGAGCCCCGGAGCGGTGTCGACATAGTTCGATGCCAGGTCCCTCAGCCCGTGCTTCAGGGCCGTCGTGTGGAAGGGCTCGACCATCCACGCCGCATCGATCTGGCGCTCTTCCAGGGCCTGCTCCATGTTCGAGAACGGCATCTCGACGAACTTGACGCTGGCTGAATCCCCACCGGCCTTCTGGACCGACAGCCGGGCCGTGACCTCACCGATGTTCTTGACGGTATTGACCGCGATGGTTTTTCCGACGAGGTCCTTGGCGGACTTCATCTCGTTGCGCGAGCCCACGACGAGCGCGGAGAAATCCTTGCCTTGCACGCCGGTCGACGTCGAAGCTGCCGCCAGGATCACCAGCGGCAAGCCCTTGTCGCGCCCTTGCATCACCGATACCGTGTTCGAGAACACCACGTCGAACTGTCCGGCGATCAACGCGGTCAGGGAAGCGGCGCCGCTGCTGGTGTCGACGATCTGCAGGTCGATGCCCTTGGCGGCAAAGAATCCCTTGTCCTTGCCAAGGCGCATGGCGGCTGTCTCGGCGTTCGGCAGCAGGCCCGCACGCACGACCTCCAGCTTGGCCGGGGCTGCCGCCTTGGCCGTGTTATCGGCTGCGGCGGCCTGTCCGGTGAACCAGCAACCCAGCGCCACAGCCAGTGAACTGACGACGATTCGCGATCTCATGTCCGTCTCCTCGTTGATGAAAGTCCGAACTCGCGGCGCTACCGGCGCAGCGGGTCGCGGGGCCACGAGCGGCCTCCGCCGCGATCCCCGCTTCGGCAACCCCAGTTGACAAGGGCAGCCGGTGTACGAGGACGATCCCCGCTGACTTGAGCATATGGAGGCGACTTCGGCATGACAATAGCGAGAGGCAAATAAGGTTTAGCGATTCGCTAACAACCATCTTGGGCCGCGGGTCTCGCCTTTTTGGCGGAATGCCGATCGCAATGCAAAAGCAAGCCCGCCGACGGCGAGCAAGGCTGCTGGTGTCCGGCGGGGCACCGGGCACCCGTGGGATGAACGCGTAGAGGCGTACGACCTCTGCGCCCCCGGAGCTATCCGACCACTCTCGTGAACACCGCAGGGGCGCCGAGTTCGGCCGAGATGGCAGCGGCGGTCGGCAGCAGCTGCTTGAGCACCCCGGGCAAGGACGCCGGCGTGATGCGTTCCGAGGAGCCGGCGATCGCAAGTGCGGCGATGGCGGAACCGGTGTAGTCGATGACCGGTGCAGCAACGCTCGACAGCGCGTTGTCGAACTCCTGCCAGCAGGTGGCGTATCCGTTCGCGCGGATCCGCGCCAGTTCCGTCTTCAGCGTCTCGCCATCGCAGATGGTTGCACGGGTGCGGCCCGGCAACCCGGCCTCGATGGTCGCCTGGACAAAGCGCTCCCGCTGATGCGCCAGCAGCAGCTTGCCCGAAGCCGTGGCATGCAAGGCCGTTCGACGGCCTGCACTTGCCAGCATGTCGGTCGCCCCGGCAGACGCTACCCTGTCCACATAAAGGACGGAACCCTCGTCGACGATGCCGAGGAGGACCACTTCCCCGATGTCGGTGGCCAGCTTGTCCACGTACACCCTGGCCACGCGGGTCAGTTCGACCGGTCGTATGACCGAACTTCCCAGCTCGTACACGCCCCAGCTGAGCCGGTACCGGGCTGCAGAGTCTTTCGCGACGAACTTCTCCAGCTCCAGGGTCTTGAGAAGATGGTAGGTGGCCGTCTTGCTCAGATTGACGCGCCGCGCCACGTCGCTCATCGACATGGGATCGATGGCGCCACCGAGGATTCGCAGGATGCGCGCGGCGTGCCGCACCGAGCTGACGACCCGAAGTGACTTGGGGGAGGGTTCGGCCACGGCAACTCCCGGATCAGATCAGCGGCCTGCGTGTCCTGGGGCCTCTCGCAGGAAGAGCGGCCGGGTTCCTGACCACAGACCGGCCGCGTCCATTTCGGCCGCGGTCGGCAGGCCTTCGGTGTCGCCGAGCACCTGGACCGCCCGCGCGCCGATCCACGTGCCCGCGCGCACTGCATCTGCCACGCTGCGGCCTTGCAGCAAGGCGATGATGACACCAACGGCGAAGCCATCGCCCGCACCGACCGTATCCATCACTTCCTTCACCGGAAACGGGGGCACGCGGCCGGTGCCCTGGTCCGAGTCGAAGTAGGCGCCTTCGGGGCCGAGCTTCACCGCGACGATGCTCGCGCCACGGTCCCGATAGAAGCGCGCGATGGCCTCGGGTGAGTCCGCTCCGGTGAGGAAGCGGCCCTCCTCCAACCCGGGCAGCACCCAGTCGGCCTGGAATGCCAGCGCATTGATCTCGCGCCGCATGTCCTCGGGGGTGGCCCAGAGCGTCGGACGAAGGTTGGGATCGAACGAAATGGTCCGCCCGGCTGCGCGCATCACTTCCAGCGCCCGCCAGGCGACGGCGCGCGCTGTGGTGGAGATTGCGGCGAACACGCCGGTGGCATGCAGGTGGCGCGCCGACCGCAGCCAGCCGTCGTCGACGTCGGCAGGCGTCATCCGGCTCGCCGCCGAATCCTTGCGGTGGTATTCGGTGGGAGGATCGCTGCCGTCCGTGGTGCGTCCCTTGAACATGAAGCCGGTACGCTGGTCGGGGTCGACGACGACCCTGCTGCAGTCCACGTTCTCGCGCTGCATCTCGGCCAGCAGGTACCGGCCCATGGAGTCGCCCCCAAGGCGGCTGGCCCAGCCCACACGCAGCCCCAACCGGGCAAGCCCGATGGCCACGTTGGTTTCGGCCCCGGCGGTCCGCTTGTGGAAGGCACGGACATCCTCCAGCGGGCCGGGCCCCTCGGCGACGAACAACTGCAGCATCTCGCCGAACGTGACGACGTCGTAGCGGGAACTCATGCGAATTCATCTCCGGAACGGGCAGGCGCTATTTGCGCATCTGGCGACGACCTGTCCCTGGTCGCGGCAAGACCTGCGCTAGCATGCCCTGTCACGCGCTGCCATCCGGAGCCTTTCCTCGCATTCAGAGTAGCACACCGACTGCATCGACCGGGTGCAGCTGTCGCTCTGGTCTAGACGATGCCTCTGCTCGCTCAAACCGCTTCATGGGCGCCCAAGACGCCGGTCAGCGCGCTGAAGAAATGCTCGGCGATTTCGGATGCGGGCGAGTACCGGCCATAGGCGACATACGTCGCCACCGGGATCGTGGGCGTGAACTTCCGAATGCAGACCTTGTCGTTGAAAACAGAAGCCATATAAGGGTTGATGATCCCCACACCAAGCCCCCGCGCCGCCAGGGTACAGATCGTCGACGAGTAGATCGTCTCGATGGCTCGCGAAGGCGACAGCTTCCTGCTCGCGAAGATCCGCTGGAGCTCGATTTCGATCTCATCGTTGCTCGGAAGGCTGATGAGCACTTCGCCCCGGAGGTCCGTCGCCTTGACCTCCCGCATCCTCGAGAAACGGTGACCCGGGGCGCTGACGCACACAGCACCGGTGTGATGGATCGCCTCGACGCGGAATGCCGCCCCTTCGAACCTCCTCTGGGCGATCGCGATGTCGTATTGGCCGTGGCGCAGGCCTTCGTCGATCTGGCGGCTGCCCAGCGTCTGCACATTGAAGTGGACGTGCGGGTACGACTTCACGAACGCCTCGATGGCTGGTGGAAGGATGCTCAACCCCAGCGAAGGCGTGCATGCGATGCGGAAGACACCCGCACCCGATTCTTTCAGGGCGGCAACGGCCTGTTCGATCCGCTCGAAACCCTGGAAGTTGAGCTGCACGGTCTCGAACAGGTGGCGGCCCTCGCGCGTCAACTGAAGGCGTCCCCGGTCGTTCACGAACAACCTGAGTCCGGTCGCACTCTGCGCCTGCCCGATCAAGCGGCTGATGGTCGGCTGCGTCGTGTGCAGCATGTCGGCGGCAGCAACGGTCGTACCCGCCAGGACGACCGCCCGAAACGCCTCGATCTGCTGGAACGTCAAGGGGCGCGACATGCGGTCAAGTATATCAACACTGCATAGGTCTCCCAAGAAATAGCATTTGTCCAAATAGCCGGCCATTCCTAGACTGCGCTGATCTCAACCCGTTCAGGAACGTGCCATGCCCATCACCCGTCGCGCCGTGTGCGCCTCCATCCTTCCCGTCGGCGCTGCGCTCGCGGCACCTTCCCTGTTTGCGGCGCCCAACATTCCCGTGGGCACGATCAAGATCGAAGCACCGTTCACTGCGGGAGGCACGGCGGACGTGCTGGCGCGCACCATCGCCCAGCGACTGAACACGATGTACGGGCAGTCGGTGATCGTCGAGAACCACCCGGGGATGGGTGGCAACCTGGGTGCAAGCCTGGTCGCCAAGGGCCCGGCGGACGGCTCCTTGCTGCTCCTGGGCACCATCGGGATCCACTCGGCCTACGCGGTCTACCAGCAACTGCCGTACAAGCCGAGCCGGGACATCCAGCCCATCGTCATCCTGGGCGGCGTGCCGTGCGTGGTCGCCGTGAACAACGACCGCCCCTTCCGCACGCTTCAGGAACTGCTCACGTATGCAAAGGCGAACCCCGGCAAGCTGAACTTCGGCTCGGCGGGCACCGGTTCGTCCACGCACATGGTGGGCGAGCTGTTCCAGCAGGCCACTGGCGTGAAGCTCACGCACGTGCCGTATCGCGGCAGCTCCGCCGCGATGAACGACCTGATGGGCGGACAGATCGACATGATGTTCGAACTGCTCACGACGGCCGGGCCGATCATTCAGGCGGGCCGCATCCGCCCCCTCGCCGTCACCAGCGAGAAACGCAGCCCCGTAGTGCCCGAGGTGCCGACCGTCTCCGAACTCGTCGTGCCGGGCTTCGATGGCACGGGCTGGTTCACGGTCGCAGCCGCGGCCGGCGTTCCGAAGGCGACGGTCGCCCAGTTCAACAAGGACATCAACGAAATCCTGCGCTCCGCGGACCTGCAGGAGACCTGGAGGAAGCTCGCGCTGAACATCATGGGCGGCTCGCCCGAGGAAGCCCGCTCCTTCGTCTCCTCCGAGACGGCGAAATGGAACAAGGTGATCCAGGCGGCTGGCATCAAGGCAGGCTGACCCCATGCTCAACGGAATCACCCTCGAGCTGCTCTGGCGGCGGCTCATCTCCATGGTCGACGAGGCAGCGGCCTCACTGGTGCGGACCTCGTTCTCGTCGATCGTGCGCGAGTCCAATGACTTCGCCTGCGTGGTCACGGACGCACGCGGCCACTCGATTGCCCAGGCTTCCAACAGCATCCCCTCGTTCATCGGTACCGCACCGCGGACGATCCGCGCTTTCCTGGAGGCCTATCCGGAGTCGCAGCTGCAGGAAGGCGACGTCCTGATCACCAACGACGTCTGGCTGGGCACCGGCCACCTGCCGGACATCACCGTGGGCAAGCCCATCTTCAAGGACGGAAAGCTGGTTGCCTGGGCAGGCTCCGTGGCACACGCGCCGGACATCGGTGGGCGAGTTCGCTCGGCGGACGCGACGTCCGTGTTCGAAGAGGGGCTGCAGATTCCGGTCATGAAGGTGCTGCGCGCCGGCGTCATGGACGAAACGCTCGAGCGCATCATCCGCAAGAACGTGCGCGTTCCCGACCAAGTGATGGGAGACCTCTACGCCCAGTTCACCGGCCTGGCGCTGATGGAGCGACAGACCCTCTCGCTGATGCAGGAATACGGACTCGAGGACCTGCAGGAACTCTCGCTGGAACTGCGAAGCCGCAGCGAGACGGCCATGCGCAACGCCATCAGGGCCCTGCCCGACGGCACCTACCATGCCGAAGCCATCAGCGACGGCATCGACGCGCCGATCCGCCTGAAAATGGCCTTGACCGTCAAGGGCGACGAGATCCTGATCGACTACGCGGGTTCGGACGCGCAGGTCCAGAAGTCGATCAACGTCTGTCTCGCCTACACGACCGCGTATACCTCGTACGGCGTCAAGGCGGTGCTCTGCCCGGACGTGCCCAACAACGACGGCGCGCTCGCACCGCTGACCGTCGCCGCGCCGCTCGGCTCCATCCTGAACTCGATGCCGCCGGCCGCCGGCGGCGCGCGAGCATTGATCGGCCACTTCCTGCCCGCGATGGTGGTCAACGCACTCGCGCAAGTCGTGCCGGACAAGGTCATCGCCGGTGTCGGTTCGCCCCTGTGGTGCATCAACATGGCGGGCACCCGCGCCGATGGTCGCGGCTTCGCCAACCTGTTCTTCCTGAACGGCGGCTATGGGGCGAGCGCCAAGGCCGACGGCATCGACGTCCTGTCGTGGCCCAGCAACATTTCGTCCACCCCCGTGGAGATCATCGAGCAGGTCGCTCCCCTGAAGGTGCACTACCGCCGTTTCCGCGACATCGGGAAGCCGAACGGTTTGCATCGAGGTGGCACCGGCCAGGAGCTGATGCTGGAGAGCCTGTCCGAGAACCCCGCCACGATGTCCTTCATGGCGGAGCGGACCCGGCCGGAATCGGCCAGCCCCGGACTGGCCGGCGGCGAGTCCGGGGCGCCCGGCGAGATCCTCATCGATGGCAAGAAGATCAGCCCCAAGGCCCAGCAGCTCGTCAAGCTCGGGACCCGGGTGCTGCTTCGCACCCCCGGTGGGGGCGGCTATGGCGCCCCCGGTGCGCGCTCCAGGGAGCTGCTTGAACAGGACCGCGTGCGCGGCTACTCGAAATGACAACGGACAGTTATTCCCTCGGAATCGACATCGGCGGCACCTTCACGGACATCGTGCTCTACAACCATGCCGATGCGCGCGTGTTCAGCCACAAGGAGCTGACGACGCCCGAAGAGCCGACCGTCGGCGCGATCCGCGGTGTGAAGACCCTGCTCGAGCGCGAGCAGGTGAAAGGCGCCCAGGTTTCCCGCATCGTGCATGCGACGACGCTGTTTACGAACGCGTTGATCGAGCGCCGGGGCGTCAAGGCGGGCCTCATCACCACCCAGGGATTCCGCGACACACTGGAGATGCGGCGCGAGTTCAAGTTCGACCTGTACGACCTGTTCATCGAGATGCCGGCCACGCTGGTGCCGCGCGAAGCACGGATGGAAGCCGTCGAGCGCGTGCGCGCCGATGGAGCCGTGGACACGCCGCTCGACGAAGCCAGCGTGGTCGAGGCGGGCCGCCGGCTGGTCGCGCAAGGTGTCGAATCGGTCGCCATCACCTTCCTGCACGCCTACGCCAACCCTCGGCACGAGCGCCGTGCGCGCGAGGTGCTCAAGGCCGAGTTCCCGCAGCTGTACGTGTGCATCTCCAGCGAGGTCGCACCGCAGATCCGCGAGTACGAGCGCACCTCGACGACGACGGCAAACGCCTATGTGCTGCCGATCGCCGACAAGTACCTGCAGCGGCTGGAGCAGCAGCTCAAGGAGCTGGGCATCGGATGCCCGCTCCTGATGATGCTGTCCAACGGTGGCCTGACCCACGTGGACGAAGCGCGCCGGTTCCCGGTGCAGCTGCTCGAATCCGGGCCGGCCGCGGGCGCCATCGCGGCGGCGTACTTCAGCAAGCGCTCAGGCATCGGCGACGTCCTTGCGTTCGACATGGGCGGCACGACCGCGAAGCTCGCCATCGTCGAGGACAACAAGCCGCTTCTCGCGCACAGCTTCGAAGCCGCGCGCGAAAAGCGCTTCGCCACCGGCAGCGGCCTGCCGATCAACATCGCCACCGTCGAACTCATCGAGATCGGCGCGGGTGGCGGCAGCATCGCCCATCTCGACAGCATGAACCTGTTGAAGGTCGGGCCGAAGAGCGCCAGTTCGCGGCCGGGGCCCGCCTGCTTCGGCCGGGGCGGCACCCAGCCCACGGTGACCGACGCCAACTTGCTGCTGGGCCACCTCAACGCCGACACGTTCGCCGGCGGCACCATGAAGCTGTCGATCGAGGCGGCGAGCGAGGCCGTGTCCCCGATCGCGCAAAGCCTGGAGACCGACACGCAGGAAACGGCCGACGGCGTCCTGGCGATCGTCAATGAGAACATGGCTGCGGCTGCGCGAGTGCACGTGGCCGAACGCGGGTTCGATGCCCCCAAGTTCACGCTGCTCCTGACCGGCGGCGGTGGCCCGCTCCATGGCTGCGACGTCGCGCGCCGCCTGGGCATCAAGCGCGTGCTGTGCCCTCCGGGCGCAGGGGTCGCATCGGCATTGGGACTGCTCATTGCCCCCGCCCGGGTCGATCGATCGACGACGCTGGCGCGGCGCTTGTCCGACCTGACACCCCAGGCCCTGGAAACCCTGTTCGCCAAGCTCGAGGCGGACGCCGCCACGGTGATGAAGGACACGCTGGTCGAAGGCGCGGTCTATCGGTGCGAACGCAGTGCCGACATCCGCTTCGCCGGCCAGGGCTTCGAATTGACCACGCGCCTGCCCGAGGGTTCATTCGGCCCGGAGACACCCGCGAAGATCATGGAGTCGTTCCGCCAAGCCTACGCGCGCGTCTTTGGCCAGGTCCCGCCCGTGCAGGAAATCGAACTGATGAATCTTCGCGTCGCGGCGATCGAAACCGGTGTCGACCGCCCGTTGAACCTGGCGGCGAGCGGCCGCGAGCAGTGGAAGCACGGCGCAGCAAGCCGTAGTGTCTGGCTCGCCACCCACAAGGATTGGAAGACGGCGCGCGCCGTTGCCCGGGAGAGCCTGGGCCAAGGCGACCGCCTCGACGGCCCTGCCATCGTGGAGGACGCTTCCTCGACCCTGGTCATCCCCCCGGGCGCAAGCGCGGCCGTCGACGCGGCCGGCAACCTGATCGTGGAGTTCGCATGACGCGCAAGGCAGTGTTCCCGTGCAAGCGCGTAGGCCGCAACGGGGCGCACCATTTCTTCGGCTACTACAACAAGTCCAACTGGGATCCGAGCGGACGCTACCTGCTCGCGCAGGAGGTGCCATGGCGCGACCAGCGCCTGACAGCGGATCTGGTGGCGAAGGTCGGCTACTTCGACACGCACGAGGACGACGGGCGGTTCCACGCGGTCGGCGAAACGCGCACCTGGAACTGGCAGATGGGCTCGCAGCTCCAGTGGCTGGGTGGCAGCGACGGTCAGGAGGTGCTCTACAACACCCGCACGACCAACGGCATGTCGCGCTATCCGTACTTCGGCGCCGAGATCTGCGACGTTCGCACGCTTGAAAAACGCTCGCTCCCGATGCCCGTCTATGTCGCGGCCCCCAACGGACGATGGGCACTGAGCGTCGATTACCGGCGCCTGTACGTCACCCACGAAACCATCGGCTACCCCAGCGACACCGTGCAACCGGAACTGCCGCTGTGTCCGGTGGACGATGGCATCTGGGCGCTCGACCTTGCCAGCGGGGATGCGCGCCTCGCGGTGAGCTATGCGCAGCTGGCGGCATTCCATCCTCGCGACTCGATGAAGCGGGCGATCCACTGGGTCAGCCACATCGAAGTCAACCCTTCCTCCAGCCGTGTGCTCTTCCTGCATCGCTGGACGGAACGCGTCAAGGACGAGACCTGTTTCCTGCACCGCCTGATCACGATGGCGCCCGACGGGTCGGACCTGCGCCTGCTGGAGTGCTCCGACCATCCGCTGCCGCAACTCGCCGAGGACTTCGACCCGACCGCGGTCGGCACGTTCGACTACGAGAAGTCGGAGTGGCAGATCTCGCACCCCCTCTGGCGCCAGGATGGCGAGATCATCGTCTGGGGACCGCACGACGGCAGCATCCATTACCACCTCTACGAAGACCGGGAGGGCGGTGCAGTGACCGTGGTGGGCGCCGGCGTCTTGACCGAGAACGGACACATGACGTTCTCGCCGCTGAACCCACGCTGGCTGCTGAGCGACACCTACCCGGACAAGGAGACGAACGAGCGGCTCCTGTTCCTGTACGACATGGAAACGGGCCTGCGTCACGAACTGGGCCGCTTCTACGCAGATCCCAAGCTGTCCAAGGAGAACCGCTGCGACCTGCACCCCCGGTGGTCCCCGGATAGCCGAAGCGTGTGCATCGACTCCGTGCACGAGCACGACCGGGAGATGTACGTGATCGACGTGTCTGCGTTGGTGGGCGGCTAGGTGTTGAGTTGCAATAGGTTCTTACCGCCGAGGCGGGAAGCTGGAGGCTTGTGGCCCAAGGCGGAGTGAGGCCGGCGGGCGTTGTAGTAGGCCAGGAACGCGGGCAGCCAATCAGCGCGCTCGGCGCTGTTGTTCCAGATGCGGCCGTAGGCCCATTCGCGCAGGCAGGTCTGGATGAACCGTTCGGCCTTGCCGTTGGTTTGCGGCCGGTACGGCTTGGTGAACGTGTGCTTGATGCCCAACGCCTGGCAGGTCTTGGCGAACAGCCTGGATCGGTACGCACTGCCGTTGTTGGTCAGCAGCCTCTTCACCGTCACACCCAGCGCCCTGTAGTGCGCCACCGTGGCTTTCAGGAAGTCGACGGCGGACTCCTTGCGCTCGTCGCTGTGCATCTGGACGAATCCAGCCCGGGAATGGTCGTCGATGGCCACGTGCGCGAACTCCCAGCCAGCGCCTTCGACGGAGTCACGCCGGTTGCCGGTGACGCGGTGGCTCGGGCGCACGATGCGGCCGAGCTTCTTGGTGTCCATGTGCAGCAGTTCGCCAGGCGCCTGACGCTCGTAGCGCACTATGGGCTCCAAGGGATCCAGTGCCTTTAGGCTGGACAGCCCCAGGCCGGCCAGGAAGCGGCTGACCGTGGCGACGCTGCGCCCGACCACCGCGGCGATCCTGCGCATGGGCATGCGGGCACGCCGCAGTTGCTCGATGCGCTGGGCAAGAGCAGCATCGACCGTGCTGCGCGTTTCGATCGGGCCGGGAGCTGCGATCGCGCAAAGCATCCTGCCCACCCTCTTCGAAGCGCCGCTGCCACTTGCGCACCGTCTGGCGGCTGATTCCTGCGGCCGAGGCCGCAGGAATCAGCCCCATGAGAGCCATGCGTTCAATGAGCAACTCGCGCCTTTCGAAGGTCAATCTGGCATTCTTGTGGCTGTTCATCCGGGGGAATTCCTCTGAGAGTTCTGAAGCGTCGTAACTCCAGTCTCCCAGACTCTTCCGGGTGAACAACCTATTGAAACGCCACAGCTAGGCCGATCGCCGGTGCACGCGGTCTGCGGCCTCAGCGCCCAGCGGGTGCGCTACTGCACCGGCCCCTTCAGCGCCTTCGGGATCGGCAGCGGCAGGACCCCGATGCCCTCCTCCAGCAGCGCCTGGGTTTCCTCGCGCGAAGCCTGGCCGCGGATGCCACGCTCCTCGGTCTCGCCGTAGTGGATGCGGCGGGCCTCCTCGGCGAAGCGCTCGCCGACGTCCTCGGTGTTGGCCATGACGTGGCGAACCATCTTCAGCCACGCTTTCTGCAGGTCGGCGTCGGGGACGGTGGCCACGTCCCTGCGGGCCGACGGTTCCGGCGGCGCGCCCAGGTTCAGGCGAGGCGCGCTGAGCATCTTGGTGATGGCCGTGTCGCCGCACATTGGGCATTCGACCAGGCCGCGCTCGAGCTGGCCCCGGAAATCATCTTCCGAGCCGAACCAGCCCTCGAAGGCGTGCTGGTGCGAGCACTGGAGGTTCAGGACCTTCACGGCGTCGACGGGCCGCCCCTAGGCGCCGAGCCCCCTCCGGGGGCAGCGGAACCACGGAGTGGTGAAGCGTGGGGGTTCATGATTTCTCAATTATGGGCGCCAGTCGAGTTGCCAAGCCCCCGCCAGGACGTTCTGCAGCCAGAGGACGCCGACCAGGGTCTTGGCGTCCGTCACGCTGCCGTCGCGGCTCCACGCCAGCAGTTGCTGCGGCGTGGCGGTGAACACGTCGAGGAACTCCTCCTCGTCCAGCCGGCGCTCGCCGGCGGCGAGGCCGCGCGCGAACCAGACGTCGATGAACTCGGTGGAATACGAGATCACCGGGTGCAGCTGGCCGGCGAAGGCCCACTCGCGCGCGGTGTAGCCGGTCTCCTCCTGCAGCTCGCGCCGGGCGCAGGCCAGCCGGTCCTCGCCGGCGTCGAGCTTGCCGGCCGGGAACTCGACCATCACCCGCCCGACCGGATGCCGGTACTGGCGCTCCAGCACCAGCCGGCCGTCGTCCAGCATCGGGATCACCATCACGGCCCCGGGATGGATGACGAACTCGCGGGTGGCCGGCGCACCGCTGGGCAGCACCACCCGCTCGCGCACCACGTGCAGGAAGTTCCCGCGCAGCAACTCCTCGCGCGAGAGGGTCTTTTCGACCAGGTGCGGGTCGGCTCCGTCAGCCACGGCGCCTCTTGCCGAGGTAGCGCCAGACGAAGCCGGGGAAGGAAAAGGTCAGGAACAGCGCGCCGGTGACGGCGTAGAACTCCCAGCCCTGCGGCGCGACCTGGCCGGCGCGGCTCTCCAGCGCCAGGCCGAGCGCACCGACCAGCAGGTAGAACACCAGCAGCTCGGCCAGGCGGACCGCGAAGGGCTTGGGCGCCTTCAGCGGCCACACGCCCAGCAGGTGGCGATCGACCAGGAACGGCAGGTTGGCGGCGACGAACGCCACTCCGATCACCAGCCAGACAGAGGCCGTCAGCGACACGATGGGGGCGCGGGGCTCAGGACGCCAGCGTCTTGAGCACGGCGTCGGTGCACAGCGCCATCAGCCCGCCCGGCACGATGCCCAGCACCAGCACCAGCGCGCCGTTGACCGCCAGCACCGCGCGCACTTCGCCCGGAGCCGACACGGTGCTGGCCGTGACCGGCGAGTCGAAGTACATGACCTTGACCACGCGGATGTAGTAGAAGGCCGCCACCAGCGAGGTCATGACGGCGAACACCGCCAGGCCGATGTGCAGCGCGGTGCCGCCGGCCACCAGCGCCTGCAGCACCGCCAGCTTGGCGTAGAAGCCCACCAGGGGCGGAATGCCCGCCAGCGAGAACATGCACAGCGCCATCACGCCGGCGTACAGCGGGCTGCGCTGGTTCAGGCCGGCCAGGTCGACGATCTCCTCGCTCTCGAAGCCCTCGCGCGCCAGCAGCAGGATGATGCCGAAGGCGCCCAGGAAGGTCAGCACGTAGGTGACGATGTAGAACATCGCCGAGCTGTAGGCGGCCTGCGCGTTGGCGGTGTTGCCGTTGACCACGCCGGCGGCCAGGCCCAGCAGCACGAAGCCCATCTGGCCGATGGTGGAGTAGGCCAGCATGCGCTTGAGGTTGCTCTGCGCGATGGCCGCCAGGTTGCCCACCAGCAGCGAGGCCACGGCCAGCACCATCAGCATCTGCTGCCAGTCGATGGCCAGCGGGATCAGCCCCTCCACCAGCAGGCGCATGGCGATGCCGAACGCGGCCAGTTCCGGCGCCGAGCCGATCAGCAGCGTGATCGCCGTCGGCGCGCCGTGGTACACGTCGGGGATCCACATGTGGAACGGCGCGGCGCCCAGCTTGAAGCCCAGCCCGGCGACGATGAACACCAGCCCGAACACCAGCACCTGGTGGTTGATGCGGCCGCTGGCGATGCTGCGGAACACCTCGTTGATGTCCAGCGAGCCGGTGGCGCCGTACAGCATGGACATGCCGTACAGCAGGAAGCCGCTGGCCATGGCGCCCAGCACGAAGTACTTCATGGCGGCCTCGGTGGCGTCCCCGTGGTCGCGCCGCAGCGCCACCAGCGCGTAGCTGGACAGGGTCAGCACCTCCAGGCCCAGGTACAGCACCAGGAAGTTGCTGCCGGAGATCATGACGAACATGCCCAGCAGGGCGAACAGCGACAGCGTGAACAGCTCGCCGCCGCGCATCATGCCGCGGTCGGCCGCGTACGGCCGGCTGTAGACCAGGGTCACCATCAGGGCGATGGCCGAGAAGCACTTCAGCCAGTTGCCCATGGGGTCGCTCACGGTCATCTTGCCGAAGGCGTAGAAGGTGCGGCCGTCGAGCGCGAAATCGGCCGTCATCCAGGCCACGGCGGCAAGCGTCGCCAGGGTCAGCCAGTGCGTCAGCCCGCGCAGGCGCGAGGTGACGCCCAGGTCCACGATGGCGATCACGCAGGCCATCACCAGCAGCAGCAGCTCCGGCAGGACGACGATGAAGCTCAGGGAGTCGATCATGGCGGCGGTCGATCAGTTCAGTTTGGAGGCCGCCACGTGCTGAAGGAAGCTGGCGACCGACGCGTCCATCACGTCGGTGAAGGGCTTGGGATGGATGCCCATGTAGAGCACCGCGACGGCGAGCAGGCCCAGCATCAGGAACTCGCGGCTGTTGATGTCGGCCATCTGGCGGACCTTGTCGTTGGCCACCTGGCCGAGGTACACGCGCTTGTACATCCACAGGGTGTAGGCGGCGCCCCAGATCAGCGCGCTGGCCGCCGCCAGGCCGAGCCAGAAGTTGGCCTTCACGGTGCCCAGGATCACCATCCACTCGCCGACGAAGCCTGCGGTGGCCGGCAGGCCGCAGTTGGCCATGGCGAACAGCAGCGCGAAGGCGGCGAAGTTGGGCATGGTGTTGACCACCCCGCCGTAGCTGGCGATCTCGCGCGAGTGCAGCCGGTCGTACAGCACGCCGATGCACAGGAACATGGCGGCCGACACGAAGCCGTGCGCGATCATCTGGACCAGCCCGCCGGCCACGCCGAGCGGGTTGAAGATGAAGAAGCCCAGCGTGACGAAACCCATGTGGGCCACCGACGAATAGGCCACCAGCTTCTTCATGTCCTGCTGCACCAGCGCCACCAGGCCGACGTAGATCACCGCGATCAGGGACAGCGCGATCATGAACCAGTCCCACTCGCGCGAGGCGTCGGGCGCGATCGGCATCGAGAAGCGCAGGAAGCCGTAGGCGCCCAGCTTCAGCATGATGGCCGCCAGCACCGCCGAGCCGCCGGTGGGCGCCTCCACGTGCACGTCGGGCAGCCAGGTGTGCACCGGCCACATCGGCACCTTGACCGCGAAGGCCGCGAAGAAGGCGAAGAACAGCAGGGTCTGCGCCGTCATCGGCAGCGGCAGCTTGTGCCAGGTGGCGATGTCGAAGCTGCCGCCGGATGCGCCATACAGGTAGATCAGCGCGATCAGCATCAGCAGCGAGCCGAGCAGCGTGTACAGGAAGAACTTGAAGGCCGCGTAGATCTTCCGGGGCCCGCCCCACACGCCGATGATCAGGTACATCGGGATCAGGGTGGCCTCGAAGAACACGTAGAACAGCATCGCGTCCATCGCGCAGAACACGCCGATCATCAGCCCCGACAGGATCAGGAACGCACCCATGTACTGGTTGACGCGCTCGGTGATCGCCTCCCAGGCCGAGATCACCACGATGACGGTGATGAACGCCGTCAGCAGCACGAACCAGAAGGAAAGCCCGTCCAGCCCCAGGTGGTAGTTGATGTTGAAGGTTTCGATCCAGGGCGCCTTCTCGACGAACTGCATCTCCGCGGTGCCGAGCCGGAAGCCGCCGTACAGCGGCAGCGTGACCAGGAAGCTGACGATGGCGCCGACCAGGGCGATCCAGCGCACCGCGCGCGCCTGCTCGTCCCTGCCCAGGGCCAGCAGCACGGCGCCGAACACGATCGGCGTCCAGATGGCGAGGCTCAAAAGACCCACTTTCTCGTTCTCCTTAGCGGCCCAGCCAGACGAACCAGGTCATGAGGACGAAGATCCCCAGGAGCATGGCGAGCGCGTAGTGATACAGGTAGCCGGACTGCGCGCGCCGCACCACGCCGGCGAACCAGCCCACCAGTTGCGCGCTGCCGTTGACCACCGCCCCGTCGATCACGGCCTGGTCGCCGCCCTTCCACAGCCCGATGCCGATGCCGCGCGTCAGGCGCGCGATCACGTTCTCGTTGAACCAGTCCATGTAGTACTTGTTGTCCAGGATCGTGTACAGCGGCCGGAACGCCCGGGCGATCTTCGCCGGCAGCGCGGTATTGACCATGTACAGGTAGTACGCCAGTGCGACGCCGGCAGCCGCCAGCCAGAACACCGGCGTGCTCAGGCCATGCAGGGCCATCTGCACCGGGCCGTGCCAGGCCTTGGCCAACTCGGCCATCGCCGGGTGGCGCGCGGCGTCGACCAGGATCGAGTCCTTGAAGAAGTCGCCGAACAGCATCGGGCCGATGGTGAGGAAGCCGATCACCACCGACGGGAAGGCCAGCATCAGCAGCGGCACCGTCACCACCCAGGGCGATTCGTGCGGCTTGCCGTGGTGGCTGTGGTCGTCGTGGTGCGAGGCGTCCGCCTCCTCGTCACCGTGGTGCGCGTGGTGTGCATCCGGGTTCTGGTCGTAGCGCTCCGGCCCGTGGAACACCAGGAAGTACATCCGGAACGAGTAGAAGGCGGTGACGAACACGCCCGCCATGACGGCGAAGTACGCGAAGCCGGCGCCCGGCAGCGTGCTGTGGTGCACCGCCTCGATGATGCTGTCCTTGGAATAGAAGCCGGCGAACAGCGGCGTGCCGATCAGGGCCAGCGAGCCCAGCAGCGCCGTGATCCAGGTGATCGGCATGTACTTGCGCAGCCCGCCCATCCAGCGGATGTCCTGGTTGTGGTGCACGCCGATGATCACCGAGCCGGCCGCCAGGAACAGCAGCGCCTTGAAGAAGGCGTGCGTCATCAGGTGGAACACCGCCACCGAGTAGGCCGAGGCGCCCAGGGCCACCGTCATGTAGCCCAGCTGCGACAGCGTGGAGTACGCCACCACCCGCTTGATGTCGTTCTGGATCACGCCCAGGAAACCCATGAACAGCGCGGTGATGGCGCCGATCACCAGGATGATGGACAACGCCGTGTCCGACAGCTCGAACAGCGGCGACATGCGCGCCACCATGAAGATGCCGGCGGTCACCATGGTGGCCGCGTGGATCAGCGCCGAGATCGGGGTCGGGCCTTCCATCGAGTCGGGCAGCCACACGTGCAGCGGGAACTGCGCGCTCTTGCCCATCGCCCCGATGAACAGGCAGATGCAGATCACCGTCATCAGCATCCACTCGGTGCCGGGGAACGTCAGCGCCGCCAGCTCGCCGGCCTTGGCGAAGGCCTCGGCGTAGCCCAGGGTGCCGGCGAAGGCGGCGATCAGCGCGATGCCCAGGATGAAGCCGAAGTCGCCGACCCGGTTGACCAGGAAGGCCTTCAGGTTGGCGAAGATGGCGGTCGGCCTGTTGTACCAGAAGCCGATCAGCAGGTAGGACACCAGGCCCACCGCCTCCCAGCCGAAGAACAGCTGCAGGAAGTTGTTGCTCATGACCAGCATGAGCATGGAGAAGGTGAACAGCGAGATGTAGGCGAAGAAGCGGTTGTAGCCCTCGTCTTCCTCCATGTAGCCGATGGTGTAGATGTGGACCATCAGCGACACGAAGGTCACCACGCACATCATCATGGCCGACAGGCCGTCGACCAGGAAGCCAACCTCCATCTTCAGGCCGCCCACCACCATCCACTCGTAGATGGTCTCGTTGAAGCGTGCGCCGTCCAGGGCCACGCTCTTGAGCGTCAGGGCCGACAGGACGAAGGACACCAGCACGCCCAGGATGGTGGCGGTGTGCGACAGGCGCCGCCCGATCCGGTTGCCGCCGAAGGTGGTGCCGAAGATGCCGGCGATCGCGGAGCCGGCCAGCGGCGCCAGCGCGACCGCGAGCAGTGTCGATGCGTGGAGGGTTGTAGCCATCGTTTCTTTTTTCGGGCGGCGCTGGCGCTCAGCCCTTCAGCTCGTTGAGCTCTTCGACCGAGATGTTCGACTTGTTGCGGAACAGCAGCACCAGGATGGCCAGGCCGATCGCGGACTCGGCCGCCGCCACCGTGAGGATGAAGAACACGAACACCTGGCCGTGCATGTCGCCCAGGTAGTAGGAGAACGCCACGAAGTTCATGTTGACGGCCAGCAGCATCAGCTCGATGGCCATCAGCAGCACGATCAGGTTGCGGCGGTTCAGGAAGATGCCGACGACCGACAGCGCGAACAGGATCGCGCCCAGCGACAGGTAGTGGCCCAGCGTGACGCTCATGGCTGGCCCCCTTCGCCGCCGGCCGCGGCCGCGGGCTGCGGCGGCGGCGCCACCACCGGCGGCATCTTGATCACCTGCAGGCGGTCGCTGGCGCGCACGCGCACCTGCAGCGACGGGTCGACCTTGCGGCTGTCCTTGCGCTGCCGCAGCGTCAGCGCGATGGCCGCCACGATGGCCACCAGCAGCAGCACCGCCGCCAGCTCCAGCGGGTACAGGTACTGCGTGTAGACCAGCTTGCCCAGCTCCCGGGTGTTGGACACCTCCAGCGGCGCCTGGGCGCCGGCCTGGGCGGCGGCCTGCACGGCGGCGGCGCCGGCGCGCGGCTCTTCGGCCAGCCGGAAGCCTCCCATCAGCACCGCGGCCATCTCCAGCGCGATGACCACGCCGACCACGGCGGCCACCGGGAAGTGCTTCCAGAAGCCGGCCCGCAGGCTGTCGGTGTTGATGTCCAGCATCATCACGACGAACAGGAACAGCACCATCACGGCGCCGACGTAGACCAGCACCAGCGCGATGGCCAGGAATTCGGCCTTGAGCAGCAGCCAGATGGCGGCGGCCTGGGCGAAGGCGAGCACCAGGTACAGCGCGGCATACACCGGGTTGCGCGCGGTGATCACCCGGAAGGCCGCGAACAGCAGCACCGCCGAGAACAGGTAGAAGAAGCCGGTCGTGAAGTCCATTTCAGTTGCCCACGCCTTCCAACAGGCGATACGCCGCTCCCAAGCACGGCCATTCGAGCGGCCACCGCGGAACCGGCTTTGCCGGGCCGCTGGTGGCGCCCCTTGAGGGGAGGCGCCGAAGGCGCTTCGGGGTGGTCATATTCAGCGGTACTTGGCGTCCGCTGCGCGCCGGGCGGCGATCTCGGCCTCGTAGCGGTCGCCCACGGCCAGCAGCATCTCCTTGGTGTAGTACAGGTCGCCGCGCTTCTCGCCGTGGTATTCGAGGATGTGGGTCTCGACGATCGAGTCGGTCGGGCAGCTCTCCTCGCAGAAGCCGCAGAAGATGCACTTGGTCAGGTCGATGTCGTAGCGCGTGGTGCGGCGGGTGCCGTCGGCCCGCTGGTCGCTCTCGATGGTGATCGCCAGGGCCGGGCACACCGCCTCGCACAGCTTGCACGCGATGCAGCGCTCCTCGCCGTTCTCGTAGCGGCGCAGCGCGTGCAGGCCGCGGAAGCGCGGCGACAGCGGCGTCTTCTCCTCCGGGAACTGCACCGTGATCTTGCGCGCCCAGAAGTACTTGCCCGTGATGCGCAGGCCCTTGAACAACTCCACCAGCATGAAGCTGGAGAGGAAGTCCTTGAGCGAGAACGCCGAAGGTTGTCGTTGCAGGGTATCGGTGGACATCCGTCTTACTTCCAGATGTTGTAGGGTGTCTGCATCCACAGCCCGACCACCACCAGCCAGACCAGCGTGACCGGAATGAAGATCTTCCAGCCCAGGCGCATGATCTGGTCGTAGCGGTAGCGCGGGAACGTGGAGCGCACCCACAGGAACATGGTCACGACCACGAAGGTCTTCAGGCCCAGCCAGATCCAGCCGGGAATCCAGGACAGCACGGCCGAGTCGATCGGGGGCAGCCAGCCGCCCAGGAACATGGTCACCGCCAGGATGGAGACCAGCCACATGTTGGCGTACTCGGCCAGGAAGAACATGGCGAAGCTCATGCCCGAGTACTCGATCATGTGGCCGGCCACGATCTCCGACTCGCCCTCCACCACGTCGAACGGGTGGCGGTTGGTCTCGGCCAGGCCGGAGATGAAGTACACGAGGAAGATCGGCAGCAGCGGCAGCCAGTTCCAGGACAGGAAGTTCAGGCCCAGGCCGGCGAAGTAGCCGCGGTCCTGGCTGAGCACGATCTCGGTCATGTTCAGGCTGCCCGTGACCATCAGCACCACCACGAAGGCGAAGCCCATCGCGATCTCGTAGCTGACCATCTGGGCCGACGCGCGCAGCGCGCCCAGGAAGGCGTACTTGGAGTTGGACGCCCAGCCCGCGATGATGACCCCGTACACCTCCATCGAGGTGATCGCCATCAGGAACAGCAGGCCGGCGTTGATGTTGGACAGCGCCATCTCGGGCCCGAACGGGATCACCGCCCAGGCCGCCAGCGCCGGCATGATGGTCATGATCGGGCCGAGCAGGAACAGGCCCTTGTTGGCGGCCGACGGCAGGATGATTTCCTTGGTCAGCAGCTTCAGGGCGTCGGCGATCGGGGTCAGCAGCCCCAGCGGCCCGATGCGGTTGGGACCGGGGCGCAGCTGGGTGAAGCCGATGCCCTTGCGCTCCCACAGCGTCAGGTAGGCCACGGCGCCCATCAGCGGCGCGACCACCAGCACGATCTTGATCAGGTTCCAGACCACCGGCCAGCCGGCGGCGGACCACCAGGGGGCGGCGATCAGGCCGTTGCCGTAGCCGTAGAGGGCGTCGATCATGCGACGGCCTCCTCGCCACGGTCGAGCACGACGCGATGCGAAGCCGCCTGCGCCGCCTGGCCATCGGCCGTGAGCTGCAACGCCTCGGCGCGGCGCACGATGCCGTCGAGCTGGTAGATGGCGGCGCTGGCCGGCGTTTGCGCCGGCAGCGACACGTCGATCGCGGCGCTCGTGCGGTTGGACAGCACGCCGCCCTGCACCATGGCCTGGCCGGCATCGGCCTCGCCGCGGGCCGCCGCCAGCACTTCCAGTGCCGAGTCGAACTCGAAGCCTTCCAGCCCCATCAGGTTGCCCAGCACGCGCAGCACCTTCCAGCCCGGGCGCGTTTCGCCCAGCGGCTTGACCACCGCAGTGAAGGACTGCACCCGGCCTTCGGCGTTGACGAAGGTGCCCGGCGTCTCGGTCCAGGGCGCGATCGGCAGCAGGACGTCGCTGAAGGCCATGTTGGCCATGAAGGGGCTGAGCGTGACTACCATCTCGGCCTGGCCCAGCGCCTCGGCGGCACGCTCGCCGGCGGCGGAATCGGACACCGGTTCGGTGTTCAGCAGCAGGGCCGCCTTCAGGCCGCCGGGAGCCAGCATCTGGCCGGCATTCAGGCCGCCCGCGCCCGGCAGCGCGCCCGCGAGCTGCGCGCCGACGGTGTTGGCCGCCTCGGTCAGGTAGCCGACGGCGGCACCGGTCGCTTCGCCGAGCCACTGCGCCAGCGCCAGCAGCGTGGATGCATTGGCGTGGTGCGCGGCGGCATTGCCCAGCAGGATGGCCTTGCGCTCGCCCGACAGCAGCGAGGCGGCGATGGCCCTGGCGGCATCGGTGGCGCTGCCCTTCGCGGGCGCGGACACGCCCTTTTCGGCAGCGACCGCCGCGGCCACGTCGGCCAACGCCTGGGCCCATTGGCCCGCCGGCGCCGTGACCGTGGTGGCCATCGCCATCGCCCAGTCGTGCGCCACGTCGTTGATGCGCGAGACCTGCGCGCCCTGGCGCGCGGCGAAACGCACGCGCATGGCGAACAGCGGGTGGTCCTTGCGCAGGTTGGAGCCGACCACCAGCACGCGCTGCAGTTCGGACAGCGAAGCGATGGAGGTGCCCAGCCAGCGCGCGCCCTCGGCCGGCGCGAACTGCGCGTTGCGCAGGCGGTAGTCGATGTTCTCGCTGCCCAGCGCGCGCACCAGCCGGCCGGCGAGGAAGAGCTCCTCCACCGTGCTGTGCGGGCTGGCCAGCAGGCCGATGGCCCCGGCGCCATGGTCGGCGGCGACGTGCTTCAGGCCGTTGGCCACGTACTCCAGCGCGGTCTGCCAGTCGACCTGCTGCCACTCGCCGCCCTGCTTAATCATGGGCGAAGTCAGCCGGTCTTCGCCGTTGAGCGCTTCGTAGGAGAAGCGGTCGCGATCGGCCAGCCAGCACTCGTTGACCGCCTCGTTCTCCAGCGGCAGCACGCGCATCACGCGGTTGTTCTTCACCTGCACGATCAGGTTGGCGCCAGTGGAGTCGTGCGGACTGACCGACTTGCGGCGCGACAGCTCCCAGTTGCGCGCGGTGTAGCGGAACGGCTTGCTGGTGAGCGCGCCGACCGGACACAGGTCGATCATGTTGCCCGACACCTCGGAGTCGACGGTGTCGCCCAGCACGGTGGTGATCTCCGAGTACTCGCCCCGGTTGACCATCCCCAGCTCCATCACGCCGCCCAGCTCCTGGCCGAAGCGCACGCAGCGGGTGCAGTGGATGCAGCGGGTCATCTCCTCCATGGAGATCAGCGGGCCCACATCCTTGTGCAGCACCACGCGCTTTTCTTCCTCGTAGCGCGAAGCGGAGGCGCCATAGCCGACGGCCAGGTCCTGCAACTGGCACTCGCCGCCCTGGTCGCAGATCGGGCAGTCGAGCGGATGGTTGATCAGCAGGAACTCCATCACCCCCTGCTGGGCCTTGATCGCCTTCTCGCTGCGGGTGTGCACCACCATGCCGTTGGTCACCGGGGTGGCGCAGGCCGGCATCGGCTTGGGCGCCTTCTCCACCTCGACCAGGCACATGCGGCAGTTGGCCGCGATGGAAAGCTTCTTGTGGTAGCAGAAGTGCGGGATGTAGGTGCCCGCCTTTTCGGCCGCATGCATCACCATGCTGCCGTCGGGCACCTCGACCTTCTGTCCGTCCAGTGTGATTTCAGCCATGTTTGCTGGGCGCGCCGTGCGCGCCTTTCTCGACGCCCGTGCCCGTCATGCGGGCCTCGAACTCATGCCGGAAGTGCTTGATCATGGCGCGCACCGGCATCGCGGCGGCGTCGCCGAGCGCGCAGATGGTGCGGCCCTGGATGTTGTCGGCCACCGAATTGAGCAGGTCCAGGTCGGCCGGCTTGCCGTGGCCGTTGAGGATGCGGTCCTCCACGCGCCACATCCAGCCCGTGCCTTCGCGGCAGGGCGTGCACTGGCCGCAGGACTCGTGCATGTAGAAGTACGACAGGCGCAGCAGGCTCTCGACCATGTCGCGCGTCTCGTCCATCACGATGACGGCGCCCGAGCCCAGCATGGATCCGGCCTTGGCGATGGAGTCGTAGTCCATCGTGCACTGCATCATGATGTCGGCCGGCAGCACCGGCGCCGAGGAGCCGCCGGGGATCACCGCCTTGAGCTTCTTGCCGCCGCGCATGCCGCCGGCCAGCTCGAGCAGCTTGGTGAACGGCGTGCCGAGCGGGACCTCGTAGTTGCCGGGCAGCTCCACGTCGCCCGAGACCGAGAAGATCTTGGTGCCGCCGTTGTTCGGCTTGCCGCATTCCAGGTAGGCCTGGCCGCCGTTGCGGATGATCCAGGGCACCGCGGCGAAGGTCTCGGTGTTGTTGATCGTGGTGGGCTTGCCGTACAGGCCGAAGCTGGCCGGGAACGGCGGCTTGAAGCGCGGCTGGCCCTTCTTGCCTTCCAGCGATTCGAGCAGCGCGGTCTCCTCGCCGCAGATGTAGGCGCCGAAGCCGTGGTGCGCCTGCAGCTGGAAGCTGAAGCCGCTGCCCAGGATGTTGTCGCCCAGGTAGCCGGCAGCCCGGGCCTCTTCCAGCGCTTCCTCGAAGCGCTCGTAGATCTGGAAGATCTCGCCGTGGATGTAGTTGTAGCCCGCCGAGATGCCCATGGCGTAGGCCGCGATGGCCATGCCCTCGATCACGATGTGCGGGTTGTAGGCCAGGATGTCGCGGTCCTTGCAGGTGCCCGGCTCGCCCTCGTCGGAGTTGCACACCAGGTACTTCTGGCCCGGGAACTGGCGCGGCATGAAGCTCCACTTCAGGCCGGTGGGGAAACCGGCGCCGCCGCGGCCGCGCAGCGCCGACTCCTTCACGGTGGCGATCACCTGGTCGGGCGTCAGGCCCTCCTTGAGGATCTTGCGCAGCGCCTGGTACCCGTCGCGCGCCTCGTAGTCCTTCAGGCGCCAGTTGGTGCCGTCCAGGCCGGCGTAGATCTGCGGGTCGATGTGGCGGCCATGGAAGCAGGTCTGCACGCCGGTGGCCTGGAACTGTGCCAGCACTTGCTGGGGAGTCATGCAACGCCCTCCGCCTTGCGCAGCCCGTCGATCAGTTCGTCGAGCTTGTCCGCGCTCATGAAGCTGCACATGGTGCGGTCGTTGACCAGCATCACGGGCGAGTCGGCGCAGGCGCCCAGGCACTCGCTCTGCTGCAGCGTGAACAGGCCGTCGGGCGTGGTCTCGCCCATCTTGATGCCCAGCCGCTGCTCCAGGTGGCGCAGCGCATTGGCGCCGTCGCGCAGCTGGCACGGCAGGTTGGTGCAGACGTTGAGCTTGTACTTGCCCACCGGCCGCTGGTTGTACATGTTGTAGAAGGTCGTGACCTCGTGCACCGCGATCGGCGGCATGCCCAGGTAGGCCGCGATCTCGTTCTCGGCCTGCTGGGTGATGTGCCCCTGCTCCTGCTGCACGATGGCCAGGCAGGCCATCACCGCCGACTGCTTCTGGTCGGCCGGGTACTTGGCCACTTCGCGCTCGAAGCGGCCCTTCATGCTGTCCGTGATCATCTGTCGATTTCTCCGAACACGATGTCCATGGTGCCGATGATCGCGACGGCGTCGGCGATCATGTGGCCCCGGCTCATCTCGTCCATCGCGGCCAGGTGCGGGAAACCCGGCGGGCGGATCTTCATGCGGTACGGCTTGTTGGCGCCGTCGCTGAGGATGTAGATGCCGAACTCGCCCTTGGGATGCTCCACCGCCGCGTAGGCCTCGCCCTCGGGCACGCGCATGCCCTCGGAGAAGAGCTTGAAGTGGTGGATCAGCTCCTCCATGTTGGTCTTCATGCTCTCGCGGTTGGGCGGCGCGACCTTGTAGTTGTCGACGATCACCGGGCCCGGGTTGGCGCGCAGCCAGTCGACGCACTGCCCGATGATGCGGTTGGCCTCGCGCATCTCCCGCATGCGCACCAGGTAGCGGTCGTAGCAGTCGCCGGTGCGGCCCAGCGGGATGTCGAAATCCATCCGGTCGTAGACCTCGTAGGGCTGGGTCTTGCGCAGGTCCCAGGCGACGCCGGAGCCCCGCAGCATCGGGCCGGTGAAGCCGAGGTTCAGGGCCCGCTCGGGCGTGACCACGCCGATGCCCACCGTGCGCTGCTTCCAGATCCGGTTGTCGGTCAGCAGCGTCTCGTATTCGTCGACGTAGCCCGGGAAGCGGCGGGTGAAGGCTTCGATGAAGTCCAGCAGCGTGCCCTGCCGGTCCTCGTTCATGCGGTCGATCTCGCGCTGGTTGCGGATCTTGCTGGCCTTGTACTGCGGCATGCTGTCGGGCAGGTCGCGATAGACCCCGCCCGGGCGGAAGTAGGCCGCGTGCATGCGCGCGCCCGAGACCGCCTCGTACATGTCGAAGATGTCTTCCCGCTCGCGGAAGCAGTAGATCAGCATGTTCATCGCGCCGCAGTCCAGCCCGTGCGCGCCCAGCCACAGCAGGTGGTTGAGCAGCCGGGTGAGCTCGGAGAACATGACGCGGATGTACTTCGCGCGGATCGGCACCTCGATGCCCAGCAGCTTCTCCACCGCCAGGCAGTAGGCGTGCTCGTTGCACATCATCGAGACGTAGTCGAGCCGGTCCATGTACGGCAGCGTCTGGATGTAGGTGCGCGTCTCGGCCAGCTTCTCGGTGGCGCGGTGCAGCAGCCCGATGTGCGGGTCGGCGCGCTGGATCACCTCGCCATCGAGTTCCAGCACCAGGCGCAGCACGCCGTGCGCGGCCGGGTGCTGCGGGCCGAAGTTGAGCGTGTAGTTCTTGATCTCAGCCATGGTGGTCCAGGCCCCGGGGCTGCAGCCCCGCGTAGTTCTCTTCCCGGATGATGCGCGGCGTGATCTCGCGCGGCTCGATGCTCACCGGCTGGTAGATCACGCGTTGGCGCTCGGGGTCGTAGCGCATCTCGACGTGGCCGGAGATCGGGAAGTCCTTGCGGAACGGATGGCCGATGAAGCCGTAGTCGGTGAGGATGCGGCGCAGGTCGACGTGGCCCTCGAAGACGATCCCGTACAGGTCGAAGGCCTCGCGCTCGAACCAGTTGGCCGACGCCCACAGCCCGGTCACCGAGTCGACCACCGGCAGCTCGTCGTCGGCGCAGAACACGCGCAGGCGCACGCGCTGGTTGAGGCTGACCGACAGCAGGTGCGACACCACCGCGTAGCGCGCGCCGTCCCAGGCGCCGTTGCCGTAGTCGGAGTAGTCGACGCCGCACAGGTCCAGCAGCTGCTCGAAGCGGCAGCGCGGATCGTCGCGCAGCACCTGCGCGGCCGCCAGGTAGTTGTCCGGCGCGACGGTGGCCGTCACCTCGCCGAGCTTGAGCACCACCCGCTTGGCGAGCGGGCCCAGGGCTTCGGTGATCGTGGCTTGCAGCGCGGCGGGGTCGACCGCGAAAGGCGTGTTGACGGTCATCGGTTCAGGCCCGCGCAATCGTCTGGGTGCGGCGGATCTTCTGCTGCAGCTGGATGATCCCGTACAGCAGCGCCTCGGCGGTGGGCGGGCAGCCGGGCACGTACACGTCGACCGGCACGATGCGGTCGCAGCCGCGCACCACCGAGTAGCTGTAGTGGTAGTAGCCGCCGCCGTTGGCGCAGGTGCCCATGGACAGCACCCAGCGCGGCTCGGGCATCTGGTCGTACACCTTGCGCAGCGCCGGCGCCATCTTGTTGCACAGCGTGCCGGCCACGATCATCAGGTCGGACTGGCGCGGGCTGGGGCGGAACAGCATGCCGAAGCGGTCGATGTCGTAGCGGGCCGCGCCCGCGTGCATCATCTCCACCGCGCAGCAGGCCAGCCCGAACGTCATCGGCCACAGCGAGCCGGTCTTGGCCCAGTTGATGACGCTGTCCACGGTCGTCGTGACGACGCCCTTGTCGAGGATGCCTTCTTTAGCCATTGCTTGAGAGTCCGTTGCGGGCGCGGTGGGGCGTTCACTCCCAGTCGAGCGCGCCCTTCTTCCACTCGTAGATGAAGCCGACCACCAGGATCGCCAGGAAAACCATCATGGCCCAGAAGCCGGCGGGCCCGATCTCCTTGAGTGCCACGGCCCACGGGAAGAGGAACGCGATCTCCAGGTCGAACAGGATGAACAGGATGGCCACGAGGTAGTAGCGCACGTCGAACTTCATGCGCGCGTCCTCGAAGGCCTCGAAGCCGCATTCGTAGGGGGAGTTCTTGGCCGCGTCGGGCTTGTTGAAGCCGGCGGCGCCGGCAAAGGCCCAGCCCAGCACCTGCGGCAGCACCCCTACCGCAATGCCCACCAGGATGAACAGGAGGACAGGCAGGTACTGGTCAAGATTCATCGCGGACTCTGGTCGGCTGCCGGGCCGCGGTGCGGCAGGCAGCCCTTGGTTCTGGTGCCGTCGGCGAGACTCGAACTCGCACAGCTTTCGCCACTACCCCCTCAAGATAGCGTGTCTACCAATTTCACCACGACGGCGTGTGTGGTTGCCCGGGCGCGTGAGGCTTTGTTGTCGGCTTCCGGGCAGCCTTGGAGTTTACCCTGAATCCCTCGCCCTTCCCGCCGGGACAAGGGTGATTCGGCAGAGCTTCTTGCGCAGGATCAGGCCGGCCTACCGGCCGGGAATCTGGGCGGCGCCGCCGGCCCCGCTTTGCGGCCCGGGGGCAGCCGGCGCCGCGGGCACCACCGGGGCGGGCGCCGCGGGAGCGGCCGTGCC
>NZ_JAKFCM010000094.1:0-6685 GCF_036676645.1 Ramlibacter sp. | reverse complement strand
GTTCGCCGCGACGGCGAACCTGATCGTTCGGCGGAACGTCTTCGAGGAGGTCGGTCCATTCGATGGCGCCCGCAAGTCCGGCGGCGACCTGGAATGGGGGCAGCGCCTCGCCGCAGCCGGTCACGTGCTGCGCTATGCCCCGCAGGTGGTGGTTCACCATCCTGCGCGCGGCGCATTGGGCGAGCTGGTCCTCAAGCGTCGCCGCACGGCGGGTGGACGGCTCATGGCCATCGGCGCAACGAAGCCTTCGGCAAGCACGGCAACCGTGTGGATCGACGCACAGCCACGTGGTATGCGGATGCTTGCCTGCCTCTTGTCCCGTCCACGGCGCCTGGGACTTTCCGGCACGCAGGGCTGGCGCGTGCTCGGCGTCGTTGCGATGCTGTGGGGCGTGGAAAAGATCGAGCGCCTACGTTTGCGTCTGGGCGGAGCACCTTTGCGCTGAGATCCGAAGGCGCAGCCATCCAGGTGGAGTGGGTCCGGATTCGCGCGCTGTGGTCATTTGCCCCGCCCCGGTGCGCCGCGGCTCGATAGGGCTGGGATCAGTGCAAGGGATTGCGGTCACCGCGCATCGACTCCTGTCACGGCTGCTCGCAACTCGCCAAGCGTGATCAAGCCTAGTCCGAGGCAGGCGCCGCCATAAACGAGGATCCCGGCCGCCGCCTGCGCCAGCAGTTCGGTGGCAGGGCCGAAAGTGATTGCCTGCCCCAGCCACCACACCACGCCGGCCATCGCCAATGCCACTCCCAGAAACGGCGCGAAGTCGCGCAGTTGCGCGGACAAACCGTAGCCCACCAGCCGCCGCGTGTAATGTCCGTTGATCGCGACCGCAACCAAGCCCGCGCCCACCGTGCTCCATGCGACCGCCAGCAGTCCCATCGGTACGGCGACCAGCAGCAGCGCGACGAGCACCGATTTCTTCAACACCTCCAGCCGCAGGAACAGCCTGGAATGCCCCATCGCCTTGAGCAGGATGAGGTTGATCTGGTGGAGCGGGTACAGGGTTCCCGCCAGGCAAAGTACCTGCAGCACCGGAATGCTGGGCGCCCAGCCGGGCCCGAACAGGAAAGGCACCAGCGGTTCGGCGATCGCAGCCATGCCGAGCATCGCCGGCAGATAAAGCAGCGAGGCGCTGCGAAGCGACGCGCGAGTGAACGCCAGCATGTGTGCACCGTCCCGCTGGCGTGCCGCCATGGCCGGCAGCGCGACTCTTTGCATGGCGGACGACAGCATTATCTGCGGCAACTGCTGGGTGGTGCTGGCGCGCATGTATAGGCCGAGGGAACTGGCCCCATGCAGGCGTCCGATCAATAGCGTGTGCAGGCGTCCGAATCCCGCGTCCAGCACGCCGGATGCCATCAATGGCACGGAATAATGCAACAGCGGGCGCAACGCCTGCATGGAGAACGCGCGCACCGGCCGCCAGCGGTGTGAAGCCCAGAGCAGGGCCGTGAAGGTCGCGCTGCCGAGCAGGCTCTGTCCTACCAGGCTCCAAGCGCCATAGCCGCGCAGGGCCAAAGCCACGCCGAACGAACCGGACAGCACGCTCGCGAGCAGGCCGATCCGCAGCTGCACCCCAAGCCGTCCTTCGCGCACCAGCAGTGCAACGTGGATCGCACCGAGCGCGTTGAACAGTACATTGAGCGACATGGCGGCGCTGATCGCGACCAGCCGCGGCTCGCCGTAAAGCATCGCGATGTACGGTGCGGCGAGCGCCAGCAGCAACGTCATCGCTGCACCAATCGCGGCATTGAAATAAAAGACGCTCGATTCCTCGAGCGGGGTGGTGGCCTGGCGTTGGATCAACGCCACACCGAGCCCGCCCTCGGCCATCACCGACGCCAGGCCGATGAAAATGGCGAGCATGGCCAACAGGCCGAACTCCTCCGGCGCCAGCAGGCGCGCAAGAATGATCGTGAAGCCGAACTGGATTGCCTGGCGCCCGACGGTGTCGGCCAGGCTGACCAGCGTGTTGCGCGACGTGGAGGGCCTGCCGTTCAATCTGCGTGCTTCCGTGGGAGAGCTTCGCATGCCTCAAGCAGTCTGCGCGTTTTGCGCTGCAATGCCGCAGGGCCGAAATTGGCGTCGATTGCCGTGCGCGCATGTGCGACCTGTGTGTCGTCCAATGCCGGCGCATCCGCGCCGAGGTGCGAGCGCAGTTCGTCGACGGAAAATATCTGGACGCCGAGACTCCGGTAAAAGGCATGCAGCGGGTTCTCCGGCCGCAGGAATACCTTGGCGCCATTGCAAAGGGCCGCGTTGATGGTGCCCAGCGCCTGTTGGCGGCGATGGTTCATGACCACGATTCCGCATGAGCGCATCAGGTCCGCGTATTGCAACGCCGGCACGAAATCGGCAAGCGGGTGGAAATGCTGGCCCAGCGTCTCCTTTCCGAGTTGGCGGATGGCTGACGCGTAACTGGCGTCGCCGTAGCCGAGGGGACAGACGACGGTGCGCCCGCCGAGCTCGCCCATCAACGCGAAGGCATCGGCATGGTTGTTTTCCGGAGTGGCCGAGTTGCCGAGCAGAATGTTGTCACCGAGCGCCGGTGCCTGCGCGCGCCGCGCGTGCTCCAGGCTCTGGTTGATGTCGTAATTCCATTCCGCCAGTCCCGGACCGAAACCGGGGTGTGCCTCGGTTAGCAGTCCGTACTCCTCGCGCAGCACCGGCGCGAAAAGACTGATCTTGGCCAGCAGAGCGGCCTCCCCGCCCATGCCGGGGCCCAGCCGGCGCAGGTCACGATCCATCCGCAGCCGTGCCAGGAACGCAGGCCACGACCAAGGCCGCCACAGCACATTGCAAGCGATGCGCAAGCGACGCAACCATCGTGCGCGATAGCGTGCCTCCCTCAGGCCCGCCACGAGCGCGCGCGTTTCCGGCAGCAGGAGTTCGTCTCCCGGGCGGATCAGGTGGTAATAGTCGCCGCCCCAGCCGATCCAAACGAAGCGTGTGCTGGCCGGCGCACGCGACACGATCCAGCGCGCAGCGTGAGAAAGCCCATGCAGGAAAACCACGCGGCTCCGCGCCAGTTGCCCAAGGAATGCGGGGCCCGTCGCCTGCTCCAGCGGAACGATTTCTGGCACGAAAGTCTTCAAGTGCACAAAGGGCCCTGGGGCGCCGACCACGACGAATCGGTGAAGTCCCGGCGCCGCGGACTCGAACAATGCACGCGCGGCATCGATGAACTTCTCATCGCGGATGATGTGGAGGTAGGCTGCCTCCGCGCCAGGGTAGGCCATGTACGTGCCGTCAGCGTTTGCGTAGCGCGGGAACGCCCGCCATCATCGCGCCGCACGCCACGTCCCCGGTTACGCAGGCGCCGGCGGCGATCACCGCGCGGTCTCCGATGCTGAGCGGACGATCGGGCCGGCCGTTGACGATGTTGGCGCCTATGCCGATGAACACTTCGGCCCCGATCGACACGTGTCCCGCAACATGGACGCCGGGGCTGAGGGTTGCGAATTCACCGATTTCCACGTCGTGGCTGATCGTGCAGCCGATGTTGACGTGGGCGTGGCGCCCAATGTGCGCATCGGTGGTCAGCACGGTGCCCGCACAGACAACTGCGCCTTCGGCAACCTCCACCGACGCGGAAAGCTCCACCCCGGGATGGATCAGCGTGGCTGCACGCAGGCCACGGTGTTCGCAGGCGGCGGCAAGCCTGCGCCTGGCGACCGCATCACCGATGGCGACCACGAACCGGGTCTGTCCGTCGGATTGCGCATCGCTCAGCAGGCCGATGGCGTGTTCCCCAGGCGGCAGGTACTTCGGGTCGTCCACGAGGTGGATGATTTCGAGATGTGAGTCCCAGCATTGGCGCGCCAGCCAGGCAATTTCCCGGCCATGCCCACCCGCGCCCACGACGTAGAGGCGCGTGAAGTCGCGCGGGCGCAACGCCGTGTGATGGGCACTCATGGGCCGTGGGCCTGCAGAACATTCCGGAAGAGGTCCGCGACTAGCCCCGGCGTGCCGGGCGGGAGCGTCGATCCACTGGGAAGCACCACCACCCGCCTGGCCACGGCCTCGGTATTCCCCAGCAACAGGCCGGCATGCGGATACAGGTCGCGGTACGGCTGCATCCGATGGCAGCCCGGCCAGAAATACTTGCGGGCGAGGATGTTCTCGGCCTGCAGCGCCGCCACAATCCGGTCGCGGCTGGCGGGGAATTGCGGATCGACCTCGGCCACCACGTACTGGTAGTTGGGATCCTGCGCATCGTCGTAGCGCAGCAGGCGCACGCCGTCGATCGCGGCGAAGGCCGCGGCGTAGGCTTCGTGGTTGGCGCGGTTGGCGGCGATGAAACCCGGCAGCGCGTCGAGGTTGACCAGGCCCATGGCGGCGTTGATCTCCGGCATCTTGCCGTTGGTGCCGGGGTGGATGACGTTGTCGTAGCCCTTGAAGCCGAAGTTGCGCATCAAGCGCATCGTCTCGGCCAGGGTGTCGTCGTCGGTGGTCACTGCGCCGCCTTCGAAGGTGTTGAACACCTTGGTGGCGTGGAAGCTCAGCACCTCGCAGCGGCCAAAGCCGCCGAGCTTGCGCGCGCCCAGGCGGCAGTCGAAGCCGTGCGCGGCGTCGAACATCAGCTGCAGGCCGTGTTCGTCGGCGATCGCCTGCAGCGCCGCAACCGGCGCCGGGCGGCCCCACAAGTGCACGCCGATGATGCCGCTGGTGCGCGGGGTGATCATGCGCCGCACGGCGGCCGGATCGAGGTTGTGCGTGGCTGGATCGATGTCGGCGAACACCGGCGTGATCGCCTGCCAGTGCAGCGCGTGCGCGGTGGCGACGAAGGTGTACGAGGGCACGATCACTTCGCCTTCCAGCCCCAGCGCGCGGATCGCGATTTCCAGGGCGATGGTGCCGTTGCACATCGCCACGCAGTGGCGCACGCCAAGCCGCTGCGCGATCCGGGTTTCCAGCTCCTGCACCAGCGGGCCGTCGTTGGTCAGCCAGCGGCGATCGTAGATCTCGGCGGTGTAACGCAGCAGGGCTTCGCGGTCGCCGAGGTTGGGCCGGCCGACGTGCAGCGGTTCGGCGAACGCGGGCGGTGCGCCGTTGATGGCGAGGTCGGCGGGGCCGGTGATGGTCTTGGTCGGCACGGCAGGGTCCGTTCGATGCGTTTTTCGGTCAGGCAGTGCGGATCAGCGGGTTACTTGGCCAGGCGGCCGACTGCATTGCCCTTCCCCGGGAATGCGTCGCCGGCAGCGGTCAACGGCCTTCGGCGGCGGCAAGCAGGGCCGTGCGCAGGGCGTCGATCTCATGCCGATAGTAGCCCGTACGCAACAGCAGCCAGCGATGCACGTCGGCCATCGACCGGATCCGGCGCGGTGCGTACTGCACGTCCAGCGACGCGTAATGGTCCAGGTGACGCAGGCCCAGCTCCGGGTGGCCGGCGTTGCCCAGGTCGGCGGCCATCGCCAGCGCCGAGGTCGGCCGCGGGTCCAGGTCGAGCGCCCGGTCGTACAGCTGCAGCGCGCGCTGCGCGTCGCCCGCGGCCAGCGCGTTGCGCCCGCGCAGGCGCAGCAGCGCCTGGCGGCGGCCGGGCGCGCGCGAGTAGGCGGGGTTGGCCTCCACCGCGTCCAGCAGTCGCTCCAGCCCTGGCATGCCCAGCGCCGCGCAGTCGCCGCGCAACACCGCGTCGTCCATCCGCAGCAGCCATTGCTGCATGCCCTGGTTCCAGCGTCGGTGCCGGCCCAGCGCGGCCTCGGCAGCGGCGAGATCGGCGGCCGACAGCTGGCCGGACGCGCAGCCTTCGGCGATCCGGTTGAGCGCGATCTCGACCTGGCCCGGCGTGCGCAGCGCAGCGCGTTGCAGCAATGCCTGCGCCTCGGTGTTGCGGCCGGCCTTCTCCAGCAGGTCGGCGGCGTAACCCTGCGCCCGCGGCGACTGCGGATTGCGCTGCGCCCACAGCAGCGCCTGCAGGGTCGGGTTGCCCCAGACTTCGGCGCGTTGCCAGGACAGCAGCAGCCACGCCGCGACCAGCGCCACCGCCAGCGCGCCGCGCAGGCGCGCCGCCGCGCCGGGCGCCAGCAGCCACGCCGCCAGCGGCCAGAACAGCAACAGCGCCGGCAGGTAGTTGCGATGTTCGAAATACAGTTCCAGCGGCAGCGGGCCGCTTTCCATGGCATGGCCGGCGAAGAAGAACAGCAGCGCCACCGCCAGCCGCGGCAGCCGCCGGCGCACGGCGAAGCCCAGCGCCAGCAGCGCGAGCACGCCGAGCAGCGCCGGCAGCGTGCTCGCCGGATCCAGCAGCCCGTGCGACACCGCGAAGCCGTCGTTGAACACGCCGCCGCTGCCCTCGCGCGGCACCAGCAGCAGGCCCAGGTAATCCATCAGCGCGCGCGGCTGGCTGAGCAGGCGTTCGCCCAGGTCCCAGCCGCGGATCGCGAGCGCGCGCCGCGCCGCGGCGGGCGCCTGCGCCAGCACGTAGCCGACGATCGCCAGCGCCGGCAACCCCAGCAGCAGCCAGCCGTCGCGGCGCACGCGCGCATTGCGCGGCGCCGGCAGCGCCGCCGCTTGCGGCAGGTACAGCACCCACCACAGCACCAGCGCCAGCAGCGGGGTGAGCAGGCCGTTGGCCTTGCCCAGCCCGGCCAGCACGGTGGCGCCGCCCACGCCCAGCACGCCCCAGGCCCAGCCGCGCCCATGGCGGCCGGCCTGCCAGTGCGCCCAGCAGTGGTCCCAGGCC
>NZ_JAKFCM010000093.1:0-128151 GCF_036676645.1 Ramlibacter sp. | reverse complement strand
CTGCAAGGCGCTGCGCGAGGAGGGCTACAAGGTCATCCTGATCAACTCCAACCCGGCGACGATCATGACCGACCCGGCCACGGCCGACGTCACCTACATCGAGCCGATCACCTGGCAGACGGTCGAGAAGATCATCGCCAAGGAGAAGCCCGACGCGATCCTGCCCACCATGGGCGGCCAGACCGCGCTGAACTGCGCGCTCGACCTCTGGCGCAACGGCGTGCTGGACAGGCACGGCGTCGAGCTGATCGGCGCCACGCCCGAGGCCATCGACAAGGCCGAGGACCGGCAGAAGTTCAAGGAGGCGATGACGAAGATCGGCCTCGGCTCGGCCCGCTCCGGCATCGCCCACTCGATGGACGAGGCCTGGGCGGTGCAAAAGAGCGTGGGCTTCCCGACCGTGATCCGGCCCAGCTTCACGCTGGGCGGCACCGGCGGCGGCATCGCCTACAACCCCGAGGAATTCGAGGTCATCTGCAAGCGCGGCCTGGAGGCCTCGCCCACCAGCGAGCTGCTGATCGAGGAGTCGCTGCTCGGCTGGAAGGAGTTCGAGATGGAGGTGGTCCGCGACAGGGCGGACAACTGCATCATCGTCTGCTCGATCGAGAACCTCGACCCGATGGGCGTGCACACCGGCGACTCCATCACCGTGGCGCCCGCGCAGACGCTGACCGACAAGGAATACCAGATCATGCGCAACGCCTCGCTGGCGGTGCTGCGCGAGATCGGCGTCGACACCGGCGGCTCCAACGTGCAGTTCGCGGTCAACCCCCAGGATGGCCGCATGATCGTGATCGAGATGAACCCGCGGGTGTCGCGCTCCTCGGCGCTGGCGTCCAAGGCCACGGGGTTCCCGATCGCCAAGGTGGCGGCCAAGCTGGCCGTGGGCTACACGCTCGACGAGCTGCGCAACGAGATCACGGGTGGCGCCACGCCGGCGAGTTTCGAGCCGACCATCGACTACGTGGTCACCAAGATCCCGCGCTTCGCCTTCGAGAAGTTCCCGCAGGCGGACGACCGCCTGACCACCCAGATGAAGTCGGTCGGCGAGGTCATGGCGATGGGCCGTACCTTCCAGGAGTCGTTCCAGAAGGCGCTGCGCGGCCTGGAGGTCGGCGTCGACGGCATGAACGAGAAGACCCAGGACCGCGAGGTGCTGGAAAAGGAGCTGGGCGAACCCGGCCCGGAGCGCATCTGGTACGTGGGCGACGCCTTCGCCGCCGGCTGGAGCGTGGAGGAAGTCCAGGACCTGACGAAGATCGACAGCTGGTTCCTGGTGCAGATCGAGGAGATCGTGAAGATCGAGCTCGAGCTGGACCGGATCGCGGAAGCGAAAGGCGAGGGCGCGCTGGCCTCGCTCGACGCGAAGCAGTTGCGCCTGCTCAAGCGCAAGGGCTTCTCCGACCGCCGCCTGGCCAAGCTGCTCAAGACCAGCGACAAGGCGGTGCGCGAGCGGCGCAAGCAGCTCGGCGTGCGCCCGGTCTACAAGCGGGTCGACACCTGCGCGGCCGAGTTCGCCACCGACACCGCCTACATGTACTCGACCTACGAGGACGAGTGCGAGGCCGAGCCCACCAACCGCAAGAAGATCATGGTGCTGGGCGGCGGGCCCAACCGCATCGGCCAGGGCATCGAGTTCGACTACTGCTGCGTGCACGCGGCGCTGGCGCTGCGGGAAGACGGCTACGAGACCATCATGGTCAACTGCAACCCGGAGACCGTCTCGACCGACTACGACACCTCCGACCGCCTGTACTTCGAGCCGCTGACGCTGGAGGACGTGCTGGAGATCGTCGACAAGGAGAAGCCCACCGGCGTGATCGTGCAGTACGGCGGGCAGACGCCGCTGAAGCTGGCGCTGGGCCTGGAGGCCGAGGGCGTGCCCATCATCGGCACCAGCCCCGACATGATCGACGCCGCCGAGGACCGCGAGCGCTTCCAGAAGCTGCTCAACGAGCTGGGCCTGCGCCAGCCGCCCAACGCCACCGCGCGCACCGAGGCGGAAGCGCTGCAGAAGGCCCAGTCCCTGGGCTACCCGCTGGTGGTGCGGCCCAGCTACGTGCTGGGCGGCCGGGCCATGGAGATCGTGCACGAGCAGCGCGACCTGGAGCGCTACATGCGCGAGGCGGTCAAGGTCTCCAACGACTCGCCCGTGCTGCTGGACCGCTTCCTGAACGACGCCACCGAGTGCGACGTCGACTGCCTGTCGGACGGCCAGAGGACCTTCATCGGCGGCGTGATGGAGCACATCGAGCAGGCCGGCGTGCATTCGGGCGACTCGGCCTGCTCGCTGCCGCCGTATTCGCTGTCGAAGGCCACGGTCGAGGAGCTCAAGCGGCAGACCGCGGCGATGGCCCGGGCGCTGAACGTGGTGGGCCTGATGAACGTGCAGTTCGCCATCCAGGAGGGCGACGATGGCGACGTGATCTACGTGCTGGAGGTCAATCCGCGCGCCTCGCGCACCGTGCCCTACGTCAGCAAGGCCACCGGCATCCAGCTGGCCAAGGTGGCGGCGCGCTGCATGGTCGGCCAGTCGCTGGACGAGCAGGGCATCCGCGAGGAGGTCACGCCGCCGTACTTCAGCGTCAAGGAGGCGGTGTTCCCGTTCGTCAAGTTCCCCGGCGTGGACACCATCCTGGGCCCGGAGATGAAGTCCACCGGCGAGGTGATGGGCGTGGGCCGGACCTTCGGCGAGGCCTTCGTCAAGAGCCAGCTCGGCGCCGGCACCCGGCTGCCCCGGCCGACCGATGCGGCCAGGAAGGTGTTCCTCACGGTGAAGAACAGCGACAAGCCGCGCGCGGTGGACATCGCGCGCCAGCTGGCCGCCATGGGCTTCGAGCTGGTGGCCACCAAGGGAACGGCCGCCGCCATTGCCGCGGCCGGCATTCCCTGCCAGACCGTCAACAAGGTGGCCGAAGGCAGGCCGCACGTGGTCGACATGATCAAGAACGACGAGATCGGCATGGTGATCAACACCGTCGAGGAGCGCCGCAACGCGATCGCCGACTCGCGCGCCATCCGCACTTCGGCGCTGCTGGCGCGGGTCACCACCTTCACCACCATCTGGGGCGCCGAGGCGGCGGTGGAGGGCATGAAGTACGTGGACGACCTCGTCGTGTACTCGTTGCAGGAGCTGCACGCGCAGCTGGCCTGAGCAGCCGCGGGCCTTCCCGGCCCGCTGCGGCCGGCCGGGATTTCGGCATAATTGGCCCCATCAACACACCGCCGGTCGGCAACGTCCGGCGGTTTTCCTTTGGATCCGCGAAACAGGGCAACACGAGACATGGCCACCATCCCCATCACCCGGCGAGGCGCCGAGAAGCTCAAGGCCGAGCTGCACCACCTCAAGACGGTGCAACGTCCGGCGGTGATCAACGCCATCGCCGAGGCGCGCGCGCAGGGCGACCTGTCGGAGAACGCCGAGTACGACGCCGCCAAGGACCGCCAGGGCTTCATCGAGGGCCGCATCCGCGAGCTCGAAGGCAAGCTGGCCGCGGCCCAGGTCATCGATCCGGGCCAGCTCGATGCCGGCGGCAAGGTGGTGTTCGGCGCCACGGTGGAACTGGAGGAAGAGGATTCCGGCGAGCAGGTGAAGTACCAGATCGTCGGCGAGGACGAGGCCGACCTGAAGGAAGGCCTGATCAACATCTCCAGCCCGATCGCCCGCGCGCTGATCGGCAAGGAGGAAGGCGACACCGCCGAAGTGCAGGCGCCCGGCGGCATCAGGCACTACGAGATCGTCGCGGTCCGCTACGCCTGAACGGTCCATGGCCTGGCGGCAGCGGGTGGCGGTGCTGGCAGCGGCCCTGTGGTGGGGCAGCCTGGGCGCGATCGGCTTCCTGGCGGTGCCGCTGCTGTTCGCCCATCTGCCCACGCCGGCGCTGGCCGGGCAGACCGCCGCCAAGCTGTTCCAGGCCCAGGCCTGGGTCGGCGTCGGCTGCGGCGTGGCGCTGCTGCTCTCGTCGCGCCGCAAGGGCGAGGCACCGAGCATGGACTGGGCGGCAGGGGCGGTCGCTTTCGTGCTGGCGGGCTTGCTGCTCGCGCTGCTGCTCGAGTTCGCCATCGCGCCTCGCATCATGGCCCGCCAGAACCTTCGCCTGTGGCACACCGCCGGCAGCGCGGCCTACGTGCTGCAGTGGGCGTGCGCGCTGGTGGTGCTCTGGCGGGTGACGCGCGGGGATGGCGAAGGTGGCCGGCGGCGGGGCTAACCCGACCGGCCCTTCTTCACCGACTTCTGCTTGGGCTTGGCCCGCTTGACCTGGCCGCCGGCGGTCAGGCGCTGGTTGCCCAGCACCCGCAGGGTCTTGACCTCGGGCCGCTGGCCGCCGCGCGAGCTGTACTTGAGCACCTTGAATTCGCGCGGGCCGGGCTTGCGATCCTCGTCGACCGGCTTTTCCTTCAGCGGTTCGGGCCGCCACAGCACCAGCAGCTTGCCGATGTGCTGGATGGGGGCGGCGCCGAGCTCGTCGGCCAGTTGCCGGTAGATGGCTTCGCGTTGCCCGCGGTCGTCGCCCTGGACGCGGACCTTGATCAGGCCGTGGGCGTTGAGCGCCGCGTCGGTTTCCTTGAGCACGGCGGGGGTCAGGCCCTCCTGGCCGATCATCACCACCGGATCGAGGTGGTGGGCATCGGCCCGGTGGGCCTTGCGTTCGGCGATGGACAATTCGAGGGCGGGCATGGCGGCTATTATCCCGCGCACCCCGAAGGCCCCCGAGTGAAAGTCAAGACCCGCAGCGCCAAGGTCAACAAGGCCTGGCTGAACGACCACGTCAACGATCCGTACGTCCGGCTGGCGCAGAAGGAGGGCTACCGCGCCCGCGCGGCCTACAAGCTCAAGGAAATCGACGAGGCGCTCAGCCTGATCCGGCCCGGCCAGCTGGTGGTGGACCTCGGCTCGGCGCCCGGCGCCTGGAGCCAGTACGTGCGCCGCAGGCTGGCGCCCGGGGGGGCGGCCGCCGGCGAACTGGACGGCACCATCATCGCGCTGGACATCCTGCCCATGGAGCCGGTCGAGGGGGTGGCCTTCCTGCAGGGCGACTTCCGCGAGGCTGACGTGCTGGCCCGGCTGGAGCAGGCGGTCGCCGGACGCAAGGCGGACGTCGTGGTCTCGGACATGGCCCCCAACCTGTCCGGCATCGCCGCGGCCGACGCCGCCCGCATCAGCCACCTGGTCGAGCTGGCCGTGGAATTCGCCCGCGGGCACCTCAGGCCGGAGGGGGTTCTCGTGACCAAGGTGTTCCACGGCAGCGGCTACAGCCAGCTGGTGCGCCTGTTCAAGGAGACCTTCCGGGTCGTCAAGCCCCTGAAGCCCAAGGCATCGCGGGACCGGTCATCGGAAACCTTCCTGGTCGGGATCGGCCTGAAGAACCCCGCCGGGCGCGGAGCTTGAGCGGCCCGCAGGGGCCGTCCGGGCGTACCGCCTGTCACCTTTTGTCTGGCCGGGTCCTTGCGCCATGGCAGGGTTCCACGACTTGAAACCCCTAGAATGGGGCGCATCTGCCTGAGGTGCCGCACAGGCACGCATCCCGGAGTTCCGAGTTGAACAATCAGTGGTTCTCGAAAATCGCCGTCTGGCTCGTCATTGCGCTCGTGCTGTTCACGGTGTTCAAGCAGTTCGACACGCGTGGCGCGGCCGGGGCCAGCGTCATGGGTTACTCCGATTTCCTGGAGGAAGTGCGCGCCAAGCGCATCAAGAATGCGGTCATCCAGGAAGGCCCGGGCGGCACCGAGATCGTGGCCATCACCAGCGACGACCGCAAGATCCGCACCACGGCCACCTACCTGGACCGCGGGCTGGTCGGCGACCTGATCAACAACGACGTCAAGTTCGACGTCAAGCCGCGCGAGGAAGGCTCCCTGCTCATGACCTTGCTCGTGAGCTGGGGCCCGATGCTGCTGCTGATCGGCGTGTGGATCTACTTCATGCGACAGATGCAGGGCGGCGGCAAGGGCGGGGCGTTCTCGTTCGGCAAGAGCAAGGCGCGCATGCTCGACGAGAACAACAACCAGGTGACCTTTGCCGATGTAGCCGGCTGTGACGAAGCGAAAGAGGAAGTCAAGGAAGTGGTCGACTTCCTGAAGGACCCGCAGAAGTTCCAGAAGCTCGGCGGGCGCATCCCGCGCGGCCTGCTGCTGGTCGGCCCCCCGGGCACCGGCAAGACGCTGCTGGCCAAGGGCATCGCCGGCGAGGCCAAGGTGCCGTTCTTCTCGATCTCCGGCTCCGACTTCGTCGAGATGTTCGTCGGCGTCGGCGCGGCCCGGGTGCGCGACATGTTCGAGAACGCCAAGAAGAACGCGCCCTGCATCATCTTCATCGACGAAATCGACGCGGTCGGCCGCCAGCGCGGCGCCGGCCTGGGCGGCGGCAACGACGAGCGCGAGCAGACCCTCAACCAGATGCTGGTCGAGATGGACGGCTTCGAGACCAACCTCGGCGTCATCGTGATCGCCGCCACCAACCGCCCCGACATCCTCGACGCCGCGCTGCTGCGCCCCGGCCGCTTCGACCGCCAGGTCTACGTGCAGCTGCCGGACATCCGCGGCCGCGAGCAGATCCTCAACGTGCACATGCGCAAGATCCCGATCGGCCAGGACGTCAAGGCCGAGATCATCGCGCGCGGCACGCCGGGCATGTCGGGCGCCGACCTGGCCAACCTGTGCAACGAGGCGGCCCTGATGGCCGCGCGCCGCAACGCCCGCGTGGTCGAGATGCAGGACTTCGAGAAGGCCAAGGACAAGATCCTGATGGGCCCCGAGCGCAAGAGCATGGTCATGCCCGAGGAAGAGCGCCGCAACACGGCCTACCACGAGTCCGGCCACGCCCTGATCGGCAAGCTGCTGCCCAAGTGCGACCCGGTGCACAAGGTCACCATCATCCCGCGCGGCCGCGCGCTCGGCGTGACCATGAGCCTGCCCTCGCAGGACCGCTACAGCTACGACCGCGAGTACATGCTCAACCAGATCAGCATGCTGTTCGGCGGGCGGATCGCGGAAGAGGTGTTCATGAACCAGATGACCACCGGCGCGAGCAACGACTTCGAGCGGGCCACCCACCTGGCGCGCGACATGGTCATGCGCTACGGCATGTCGGACGCGCTGGGCCCCATGGTCTATGCCGAGAACGAGGGCGAGGTGTTCCTGGGCCGTTCGGTCACCAAGACCACCAACATCAGCGAGCAGACCATGCAGAAGGTCGACAGCGAGGTGCGCCGCATCATCGACGAGCAGTACACGCTGGCGCGCAAGCTGATCGAGGACAACCAGGACAAGATGCACGCCATGGCCAAGGCCCTGCTCGAGTGGGAAACCATCGACGCCGAGCAGCTCGACGACATCATGGCCGGCAAGGATCCGCGTCCGCCCAAGGACTTCACGCCTCGCACGCCGTCCTCCGGCGGCGGCTCGGGTGGAGCGCCCGTGGGCGCCGACAACCCGGCCCCGACGGCGGCCTGAACGCGCTCGCGGCGAACAGAAAGGGCCCCACGGGGCCCTTTGTCGTGGCCGGCGCCGACACACAATCACGACCCATGCATTGGCAAACCAGCCGCTTCCGCATCGACCTGTCGAGTCCGAGGGTGATGGGGATCGTCAACCTCACGCCGGACTCGTTCTCCGACGGCGGACGCTTGCTCGATGCGCGCGCCGCCCTGCAGCACTGCGAGCGCCTGCTGCAGCAGGGCGCCGACATCCTGGACATCGGCGGCGAGTCCACCCGCCCGGGCATCGCGCCGGTGTCGCTGGAGGAGGAACTCGCGCGCGTGCTGCCGGTGCTGCAGGGCGCGATCCGGCTGGGTGTGCCCGTTTCACTGGATACCTACAAGCCCGAGGTGATGCGCCGGGCGCTGGACCTCGGGATCGACATCGTCAACGACATCTGCGCCTTGCGCCAGCCAGGGGCGCTGGATGCAGTCGCCGGACACCCGGGATGCGGCGTGTGCCTCATGCACATGCACGGCGAGCCTCGCACCATGCAACAGGCGCCGATGGGGGGCGACGCCGTGCCGCAGGTGGTCGCATTCCTGCAGGCGCAGAGCCGTGCCTTGCAGGCGCGTGGCGTGGCCGCCGGGCGCATCGTCTGGGATCCGGGCATCGGATTCGGCAAGACGGTGGAGCAGAATTTCGCCTTGCTGGCGCGGCAGCAGGAACTGCTGGCCCACGGTTATCCTGTGCTGGCCGGCTGGTCGCGCAAGTCCTCCCTGGGCCAGGTCACCGGTCTTCCCGTGGACAACCGCATGGCACCCAGCGTGGCGGCCGCCCTGCTGGCGGTCGACCGCGGCGCCCGCATCGTGCGGGTGCACGACGTGGGCGAGACGGTGGCGGCACTCAAGGTCTGGGCGGCGATGAACCGTCAGCAACAGGGGCGCGAAGGGAGGCCCACGACATGAACAGGCAGTATTTCGGCACCGACGGCATTCGCGGCACCGTCGGCCAGGCGCCCATCACGCCCGACTTCGTGCTGCGCCTCGCGCATGCCGTCGGCAGGGTGCTCAAGCGTTCCGAGCCGCGCCCCACCGTGCTGATCGGCAAGGACACCCGCATCTCCGGCTACATGCTGGAGAGCGCGCTGGAGTCCGGCTTCAATTCCGCCGGCGTCGACGTGGTCCTGCTCGGGCCGCTGCCCACGCCGGGCGTGGCGTACCTGACCCGGGCCCAGCGCGCCAGCCTGGGGGCTGTGATCAGCGCCAGCCACAACCCGTTCGGCGACAACGGCATCAAGTTCTTCAGTGCCCAGGGCAGCAAGCTGCCCGACCAGTGGGAGCTGGACGTCGAGGCCGCGCTGCAGGAATCGCCCGCCTGGGCCGATTCCGCCAGCCTGGGCAAGGCGCGCCGGCTGGACGACGCGCCCGGCCGCTACATCGAGTTCTGCAAGAGCACCTTCGCCAGCGACCTCACGCTCAAGGGCCTGACCGTCGTGGTCGACGCGGCCCATGGGGCCGCCTACCACATCGCACCCAAGGTGTTCCATGAACTGGGCGCCGAGGTCCACTGCATCGGGTGCGCGCCCGATGGCACGAACATCAACCGCAATTGCGGCGCCACCCATCCGGAGGCGCTGGTGCAGGCCGTGCGCGAGCACGGCGCCGACTTCGGCATCGCGCTGGACGGCGATGCCGACCGGCTGCAGCTGGTGGACGGCAGCGGCCGCCTGTACAACGGCGACGAGCTGCTGTACGTGATGGCCACCGACCGGCTCGCGCGCGGCGAGCGGGTGCCCGGCGTGGTCGGCACCCTGATGACCAACATGGCCGTCGAGGTCGCGCTGCGGGCCCTCGACGTCGAGTTCGTGCGCGCCAAGGTGGGCGACCGCTACGTGCTGGAAGAACTGGACAGGCGCGGCTGGCTGCTCGGCGGGGAGGGCTCGGGGCACCTGCTGGCGCTGGACAAGCACACCACCGGCGACGGCCTGATCAGTGCGCTGCAGGTGCTCAAGGCCTGTGCCCGCAGCGGCCAGTCGCTGGCGCAGGCACTGCAGGGCGTGCACCTCTATCCGCAGACCCTGGTCAACGTCCGCCTGCAGCCGGGCCAGGACTGGAAGAAGAGCCGAGGACTGCCTGCCGCGCAGCAGGCCCTGGAGCAGCGCCTGGGCGAGCGGGGGCGCATCCTGATCCGCCCGAGCGGCACCGAGCCGGTGGTGCGCGTGATGGTCGAGGCGCAGGACGAGGCCCTGGCGAAAGAGGGTGCCCAGCAACTCGCGCAGGCCATCCAGGGCGGCTGAAGCGCCGCTGCGCAGAAGGCGAGCCGTTCGGGGAACACCGGGGCTAGGCGGGCTCGCGGCCACGCCCGGCCACCCGGTCGCGCAGGCGCCAGGCCTGCAACGCCAACAGCTCGCCGGCGCCGCCGAGCAGTGCGGCGGCGAGCACGAGCAAGCGGGTGGGGCCGGGGCAGCGCAGTCGCATTTCGCTGGCGATGTCGGATGCGCCCACCGTATCGGGCGCGCGTGACTTTTTCGTGTCACGGGCGGCGCCTAAGCTGGGCCGCATCGCCGCCATGCCCCAGTTGCCCGAACTCGAGGATCTCGAATTGGCGCTCGAAGCCGGTGCCCACCGGATCGACGTGCGCCGTGTCGCCAGCGTGGGCGAAGACCGCCTGCCGGTCTACCGCATCGCCGTCGGCAATCCCGCGCCGTACGTGCCGGCCGTCGGCTTTTTCGGTGGCGTGCACGGCCTGGAGCGCATCGGCGCCCAGGTCGTGATCGCGTGGCTGCGCAGCCTGGTTGCGCGGCTGGACTGGGACGAGACGCTGCACCGCCAGCTGGAAGGCGTGCGCCTGATCTTCATGCCGCTGGTCAATCCGGGCGGCATGCTGCGCGGCACGCGCGCCAACCCCGCGGGGGTCGACCTGATGCGCAATGCGCCGGTGGAAGCCAGGCACCCGGTGCCGGTGCTGGTCGGCGGACAGCGGATCAGCGCCGGGCTGCCCTGGTACCGCGGCCGTGCAGGGGCGCCGATGGAAGCCGAGGCGGCCGCGCTGTGCGAGGCGGTCCGCCAGGAACTGCACGGCCGGCCGTTCGGCCTCGCGCTGGACTGCCATTCCGGATTCGGCATGCGCGACCGGATCTGGTTTCCGTTCGCCCACAGCGCGCAGCCGATCGAGCACCTGCCGGAACTGCACGCGCTGCACGCGATCTTCAGCCGCACCCACCCCCACCATCCGTACGTCTTCGAGCCGCAGAGCCGCCACTACCTGGCCCATGGCGACCTGTGGGACCACCTCTACCTGCTGGCGCTGGAGCAGGGCTGCCGCTTCCTGCCCCTGACGCTGGAGATGGGATCGTGGCTCTGGGTGAGGAAGAACCCGAGGCAACTGCTTTCCCGCAACGGGATCTTCGATCCGGTGCTGGAACACCGGCGCCAGCGGGTGCTGCGCCGCCACTTCACCCTGCTCGATTTCGTGGTGCGCGCCGCGCTGGCGGCGCCGCGCTGGCTGCCCGCCGGGGACGCTCGCGAGCATCATCGGCGCGCCGGCCTGGCACGCTGGTACGCAGCGCGATGACCGCGCGCTGGATCCTGTTGCGCGGGCTCACGCGGGAGGCGGGCCACTGGGGCCCCTTCGCCCGCATGCTGGAGCGCCGCTCGGGCGCGCCGGTCGAGGCGATCGACCTGCCGGGCAATGGCCGGCATTGCCGCGCGCAGAGTCCCTGGCAGGTCCCGGCGATGGCCGAGTCGGTGCGCCGGCAGGCAACGCGCGGCGCGCCGCCCATCGTGATCGCGATGTCGCTCGGCGCGATGGTGGCGATCGAATGGGGCCGGCAGGCGCCGCACGAACTCGCCGGCTGCGTGCTGGTCAATGCCAGCGCCGGGGGCCTGAATCCATTCTGGCAGCGCCTGCAGCCGCGCAACTACCCGGCGCTGGCCCGCATGTTCCTGCCCGGCCTTTCGCCGCTGGCGCGCGAGAAGCGGGTGCTGCGCATGACCAGCGCCCGCCCCTGGCAGCACGAGGGCGTGCCGCAGACCTGGGCGCAGCTGGCCGAGCTGCGCCCGGTGAGCCCGGCCAACGCCTGGCGGCAGCTCTGGGCCGCCGCCCGCTACCGGGCTGCGGCAGCGGGGCCGCCGGTACCGCTGCTGCTGCTCGCGTCCCGGGGCGACCGGCTGGTGTCGGCCGAGTGCTCGCGCCGGCTGGCCGAATGCTGGGCCGCGCCCCTGCAGGTGCACGACTGGGCCGGGCACGACCTGCCGATGGACCACCCGGAATGGGTGGCGGAACAGGTGCTGTCGTGGTCCCGGCGCCTCCCCCGGCCGGACGCAGGCGTCACCGAAGTGCCACGTGAACGCCATGAGCCGGTCATCCTGGCCCCCCACACTGCCGGGCATCGATAGAGGAGAGGAGCCCGGCTTGAACGAACTGCCCAACCCCACCCTGCCGCTGTCCCCGATCGCACTGCCTCGGGGGTCGCTTCATCGATCGCATCCGCCACGGGCTGCGCCGGTTACGGTCGCCTGGGCGCAGCACCTGGACGAAGTCCGGGAAGCGCAGCGTCTGAGGCACGCGGTGTTCGCCGGCGAGATGGGGGCCCGGCTGGACACCTGGGTGCCGGGCCACGACGTCGACCTGTTCGACGACTACTGCGAGCACCTGCTGGTGCGCGATTCGGCATCCGGCGAGGTGGTGGGCACCTACCGCGTCCTGACGCCGGCCCAGGCCCGGCGCGTGGGCAGCACCTACAGCGACACCGAGTTCGACCTCACCCGGCTGCGCCACCTGCGCGACCGCATGGTGGAACTGGGGCGCAGTTGCGTGCACCCGCAGCACCGCCATGGCGGCGTGATCCTGGCGCTGTGGGGCGCACTGGCCGAGTTCATGGTGCGCAACCGGCTCGACACCATGATCGGCTGCGCCAGCATTCCGATGCTGCACAACGGCGTGGTCAGCGGCGATGCCGCGGCCAGCATCTGGCGGCAGTTGCGCGAAACCCACCTGGCGCCGATCGAGTACCACGTGCGGCCGCGCCTGCCGCTGCCGGTGGAGCGGCTCGACGGCTCGCTGGCGGTGGAGCCGCCGGCGCTGATCAAGGGCTACCTGCGCCTGGGCGCCAGGGTGCTCGGGGCACCGGCCTGGGATCCCGACTTCAACAGCGCCGACCTGCCGATGCTGATGCGCATCGCCGACCTGGCGGCACGCTACCGCAAGCACTTCCTCCGCCGCTGAGAGCCGCCGCATCGGCGCCGATGCGCGGCGACGGTGGGGGCGTGCGGGCCCGGCCGTCCGGCGACGATCCACTGGGCCCGCCCGGACCCCCGGGTGTTCCCTGCAACGCCCTCAGCCGACGACGCGCCCGTCCTGCGTCAGCATGCTCTGGGTGACATAACCACCGCTGCGCCGGCGCGGATCGAAGCTCACGCGGAAGCCGCCCACGTCCAGCGCGCCGCGCCGCTGGAACGCGGCCAGCACGCCCGGCCGCGTGAGAGGACCCTCGATCTCCGCCAGCACCTCGTAGGTGGAGCGCGCCGCGATGAAGCCGGCCAGCGACAGCGCCGCCGGCGGTTCGTCGAACAGCCGGGCCAGCGTTTCGCGGTAGGCCCGCACCACCGGCAGGCTGGCGGTCACCATCGGCACGGCCTGGGTCGCGATCACTGGCGTGCTGCGGGCGCCACCCATCTGCATCACGGTCTGCAGGTTCACATCGGCCAGCGCCACCAGGTAGCGCTGGCGCTGCTGCTTCTCCAGTCCCCGGGTGAACTGCACCAGTTCGGGCGTGCCGCCGACGAACAGCAGGATGGCCGGCGTGCCGGGAGTCAGGCGTTGCCCCAGCCGGGCGAGGTCGCCATGGGCCGGAAAGCCCTGCAGCCGCAACTGCAGGGCCGCTGCGGTGCGCTCCACGTCCTCGCGGTAGAGCCGGTGGTCCGCTTCGGAGGCATAGACGGCGCCGACGTCGCGGATGCCGACCGCCATCAGCGACTTCAGGGCATGGCCGATCTGCTCCTGGCGGGCGGCGAAGATGGGGAAGGTGCGCTCGTCGACCTCGATGCTGGAGTTCTGCAGCCAGGGCGCGACGTGGGCGATCGGCAGGTTCTCGCGCTCCAGTTGCCGGACCACCTCGGCCGCGGCCGGATCGCCGGCGGTGCCCGACAGCACCACACAGGCCGGATCGTCGCGCAGGCTGTCCAGGGCACGGCGCACGCTCGCCTCCGAGCCGTCCACCTCGAGGTTGAGGTGGGTCACGGGCCGCCCGCGCACACCGCCCCTGGCATTGATGGCCTGCCAGGCGGCCCGCGAGCCGATCAGGAAGTCCTTGGAGACGTCCTGCTGGGCGGCGGAGGCATCGTGGATCTGGGCGACCTTCAGCGGCCGCGCGGGGGCGCGGCTGGACTGGGCGAGGGCAGCGGGGGCGACGGCACCGGCCGCGGCGGACAGCAGCAGCGCGCGGCGACGCGGCGACAAGGGGTGGACCCGCAGGTTCATCGAGATCTTCTCCGTTGTGAGCAAATGCAACAGAGGCTAGGGAGCACCGATGACGGCAGCGTGACCGGGACATGACAGGCGCATCGAAATCCACCGGGAGAGGATCCGGGCCTGTCACGGAACTGTCACGAAAGCTTCCTAGAGTCGTCATCCAGCGTTCCTAAAGTCCTCTACGGTTCCATCCAGCAAAGGACTGACATCCATGAGCAAGTACATCCGCGTGGCCGCCCTCGGCCTGGTCTCCTTCTCCATCGCCGGCTTGGCTGCCGCGCAGGAAGTCACCGGCGCCGGTGCCAGCTTCCCGGCGCCGCTGTACGCCAAGTGGGCCGCCGACTACAACAAGGCGACCGGCGTGAAGATCAACTACCAGTCGGTCGGCTCGGGTGCCGGCCTTCGCCAGATCGACGCCAAGACGGTCGACTTCGGCGCCTCCGACGCGCCGGTCAAGGACGAGGACCTCGCCAGGAAGGGCCAGATCCAGTTCCCGACGGTGATCGGCGGCGTCGTGCCGGTGGTCAACATCAAGGGCATCGCGGCGGGCCAGCTGCGCCTGAGCGGCCCGGTGCTGGGCGACATCTACCTGGGCAAGATCAGCAAGTGGAGCGACCCGGCGATCAAGGCCCTGAACCCCTCGCTGAACCTGCCGGACGCCGCCATCGCGCCGGTGCGCCGCGCCGACGGCTCGGGCACCAGCTTCCTGTTCACCAACTACCTGTCCAAGGTCAACCCCGAGTGGAAGGCCAAGGTGGGCGAGGGCACCGCGGTGAACTGGCCGGCCGGCGCCGGCGGCAAGGGCAACGAGGGCGTCGCCGCGTTCGTCGGCCGGCTGCCCAACTCGATCGGCTATGTCGAGTACGCGTACGTCAAGCAGAACAGGATGAACTACGCACTGATGCAGAACTCGGCCGGCCAGTTCGTCGCGCCGGACGACACGGCCTTCAAGGCGGCGGCCGCCGGTGCCGAGTGGAGCAAGAGCTTCTACCAGATCCTGACCAACCAGCCGGGCGCGCAAGCCTGGCCGATCACCGGCGCGACCTTCATCCTGATGCACAAGGTGCAGGACAAGCCCGAGCAGGCCGCGGCCGCGCTCAAGTTCTTCGACTGGGCCTACGCCAACGGCGACGCCACCGCCGAGAGCCTGGACTACGTGCCCATGCCGGCGGCCGTCAAGGACCAGATCCGCAAGCTGTGGGCGTCCGAGGTGAAGGACGGCTCCGGCAAGAACATCGCTCTGCGGTAAGCGGCAGGCGAAAAGGCGGCGCGCGTGTCCTCTACACTGCCGGCCCATGATGGCAGCCTCGAAGGCCCCGGCGCGTCCGTGCGCGCGTGGGCGCGCCGCATGAAGCCGCCGGGACGAGGCCGCGCCGGCCCGTGGGCGGACCGCGCCTTCGGCTGGGCGGCCCGCGGGGCCGCCCTCGTCACCCTGGGCCTGCTGCTGGCCATCCTGGGCTCGCTGGTGGTCGGCGCCTGGCCGGCCATCGAGCGCTATGGCCTGGGTTTCCTGGCCAGCACCGTATGGGATCCGGTCGCCAACGAATACGGCGGGCTGGTGATGATCTACGGCACCGTCGCCACCTCGCTGATCGCGCTGGTGATCGCGGTGCCGGTGAGCTTCGGCATCGCGCTGTTCCTGACCGAGCTGTCGCCGGCCTGGCTCAAGCGCCCGCTGGGCACCGCGATCGAACTGCTGGCGGCGGTGCCGTCCATCGTCTACGGCATGTGGGGCCTGCTGGTGTTCGGCCCCATCCTGGCGACCTGGGTGCAGCAGCCGCTGCAGGCCCTGCTGGGCGAGGTGCCGTACCTGGGCGCGCTGGTGTCCGGGCCGCCGGTGGGCATCGGCATCCTCTCGGCCGGGATCATCCTGGCCATCATGATCATTCCCTTCATCGCGGCCGTCATGCGCGACGTGTTCGAGGTCACGCCGTCGCTGCTGAAGGAGTCCGCGTATGCACTGGGCTCGACGACCTGGGAGGTCGTCTGGCGCGTCGTGCTGCCCTACACCAAGGCCGGCGTCGTCGGCGGCATCATGCTGGGCCTGGGGCGCGCGCTGGGCGAGACCATGGCCGTGACCTTCGTCATCGGCAACTTCAACCAGCTCGACTCGCTGTCGCTCTTCCAGCCGGCCAACAGCATCACCTCGGCGCTGGCCAACGAGTTCGCCGAGGCGGCCAGCGGACTGCACCAGTCGGCCCTGATCTACCTGGGCCTGGTCCTGTTCTTCATCACCTTCGTGGTGCTGGCGCTGTCCAAGCTGCTGCTGATGCGCCTGCGCAAGGGCGAGGGGGCGCGGGCATGAGCGATACCGGAACCGGCGCGCGGCTGATCGCCCGTGCCGATGCAGCCTCGATGCGCGAGCGCCGCTATGCCGCGCGCAAGCGGGTCAACGAGGTGGCCCTTGCGCTCTCGCTGGGCGCGATGGCCTTCGGCGTGTTCTGGCTGCTGTGGATCCTGTGGGAGACCGTGAACCTGGGCGTCGCCGGCCTGGCCTGGTCCACGCTGACCGAGATGACGCCGCCGCCGAACGAGGCGGGCGGCCTGGCCAACGCCATCTACGGCTCCTTGCTGATGGTGGCGGCGGCGACCCTGATCGCCACCCCGATCGGCATCCTGGCCGGCATCTACCTGGCCGAGTACGACCCGCAGGGCTGGCTGGGCTCGACCACGCGGTTCGTCAACGACATCCTGCTGTCGGCGCCCTCCATCGTGATCGGCCTGTTCATCTACGCCGTGGTGGTGGCGCGCTTCAAGCAGTTCTCCGGCTGGGCCGGCGCGTTGGCGCTGGCGCTGATCGTGATCCCGGTGGTGATCCGCACCACCGAGAACATGCTGCTGCTGGTGCCGGCCGGCCTGCGCGAGGCGGCGTACGCGCTGGGCGCGCCCAAGTGGAAGGTGATCACGCTGATCACGCTGCGGGCCGCGCGTGCCGGCGTGGTGACCGGCGTGCTGCTGGCGGTGGCGCGTATTTCGGGCGAGACCGCGCCACTGCTGTTCACCGCGCTGAACAACCAGTTCTGGACCTCCGACATGGGCGAGCCCATGGCCAGCCTGCCGGTGACCATCTTCAAGTTCGCCATGAGCCCCTACGAGAACTGGCAGCAACTGGCGTGGGCGGCCGTGTTCCTGATCACCGCCGCCGTGCTGGGCCTGAACATCCTGGCGCGCCTGCTGACGCGCAACCGGACCTGATCCCCATGAATCCGATGCAAACGCCCTCCGCCAAGATCGCGGTCAAGGACCTGAACTTCTGGTACGGCAAGTTCCACGCCCTGAAGGGCATCAACCTGGAGATCCCGGAGAAGAAGGTCACGGCCTTCATCGGGCCCTCCGGCTGCGGCAAGTCGACGCTGCTGCGCACCTTCAACCGCATGTACGAGCTGTACCCGGACCAGCGCGCGCAGGGGCAGATCGTGCTGGATGGCGAGGACCTGCTGGCCTCCAAACAGGACGTGGCGCTGATCCGCGCCCGCATCGGCATGGTGTTCCAGAAGCCCACGCCCTTTCCCATGTCGATCTACGACAACATCGCCTTCGGCGTGCGGCTGTTCGAGGACCTGGGCGCGACCGACATGGACGAGCGGGTCGAGTGGGCGCTGCGCAAGGCGGCGCTGTGGAACGAGGTGCGCGACAAGCTGGGCCAGAGCGGCGCCGGCCTGTCCGGCGGCCAGCAGCAGCGCCTGTGCATCGCCCGCGGCATCGCCATCAGGCCCGAGGTGCTGCTGCTCGACGAGCCCTGCTCGGCGCTGGATCCGATCTCCACCGGGCGCATCGAGGAACTGATCGGCGAGCTCAAGGACGAGTACACCGTGGTCATCGTCACCCACAACATGCAGCAGGCGGCCCGCGTGAGCGACTACACCGCCTACATGTATCTCGGCGACCTGGTGGAGATGGGCGAGACCGAGCAGATCTTCTTCAAGCCGGCCCGCAAGGAGACCGAGGACTACATCACGGGCCGGTTCGGCTGAACCGGCAGGAGAAGCCCATGCCCGACAAGCACCTTTCCACCCAGTTCGACAGCGACCTGCGCGGCGCTTCCGCGCGCGTGATGGAGCTGGGCGGCCTGGTCGAATCGCAGATCCGGCAAGCGGTGTACGCGCTGTCGCAGTTCAACGCCGACGCCGCCTCGGAGGTGCTGCAGACCGAGCAGCGCGTCAACGCGATGGAGCTGGACATCGACCGCGAGCTGTCGTCCGTCATCGCGCGCCGGCAGCCAACGGCGCGCGACCTGCGGCTGCTGATGGCGATCTCCAAGACCACCGCCAACCTGGAGCGCGTCGGCGACGAGGCCGCGAAGATCGCGCGCATGGTGCACTCCATCATCGACAGCGGCGCCTCCCGCTCGCTGCCCGCGTCGGAGCTGCGCGTGGCGGCCGACCTGGCATCGGAGCTGCTGCGGCGCGCGCTCGACGCCTTCGCCCGGCTGGACACCGAGTCGGCGCTGGCCATCCTCAAGGCCGACGACCAGATCGACCAGGAGTTCGACGGCTTCGTGCGCAAGCTCATCACCTACATGATGGAAGACCCGCGCACCATTTCGGCCAGCCTGGACCTGCTGTTCGTGGCCAAGGCGCTGGAGCGCATCGGCGACCACGCCAAGAACATCGCGGAGTTCATCATCTACGTGGTCAAGGGCGCCGACGTGCGCCATTCCTCCATGGCGGAAGTCGAGTCCGCGCTGCGCCAGGAAGGCCGATGAAGCAGCATCCCCGCGTCCTGGTGGTGGAGGACGAGCCGGCCATCGCCGAACTGGTGGCGGTGAACCTGCGCCACGGCGGCTTCCAGCCGGTCTGCGCCGGCGACGCCGAGCAGGCGCAGCGCGAACTGGACGCGGTGCTGCCCGACGCCATCCTGCTGGACTGGATGCTGCCCGGCCAGAGCGGCCTGGCGCTGGCGCGCAAGTGGCGCGCCAGCGAGCGCACCCGCGCCATTCCCATCCTGATGCTGACCGCACGCGGCGACGAGCCGGACAAGGTGGCCGGGCTGGACGCCGGTGCCGACGACTACATCACCAAGCCCTTTTCCACCCAGGAGCTGCTGGCGCGCATCCGCGCGGTGCTGCGCCGCCGGGCGCCCGAGCAGGACGGCCACGCCTTGCAGATCGGCGAGCTGTCGCTTGACCCGCAGGCGCACCGGGCGCGCTGGCGCGGCGAGCCGCTCAAGCTGGGACCGACCGAGTTCCGGCTGCTCAACTACCTGATGCGGCATCCCGAGCGGGTGCACAGCCGCTCGCAACTGCTGGACAGGGTCTGGGGCGACCACGTGTTCATCGAGGAGCGCACCGTCGATGTCCACGTCAAGCGCCTGCGCGAGGCGCTGGGTCCGGCCGGCGCGATGGTGGAAACCGTGCGCGGCGCGGGCTACCGCTTTGCCGCCCAGCCGGCCGTGGCGCCGCGCGGCAACTGAGTCCCCGCCCATCCCATGCCGGTCCGCCTGCTTGCGTTCGTGCTGTGGCAAGCCGCGGGCGCGGCGCTGGGCGGCTGGCTGGCCGGCGAGCGCGGCGCGCTGGCCGGTGCGCTGGCCGGCGCCATGGCCTGGTTCCTGGCCGACCTGGCGCGGGGCTGGCGCGTGCTGAACTGGCTGCGCGGCGGCGCCGAAGGCGAGCCGCCGGCGGTGGCCGGGCCATGGGGCGAAAGCGCCGACCGCATCCGCCGCGCCCTGCGCCTGCGCGAGCGTGCGTCGGCGGAGGCGGCCGAGCGCCTGCAGGCGTTCCTGTCGGCGATCCAGGCCTCGCCCAACGGCGTCGTCCTGCTCGACGCGCAGGGGCGCATCGAGTGGTGCAACCAGACGGCGGCCGGGCAGCTGGGCATCGATCCGGAACGCGACCTGCTGCAGCACGTGGGCAACCTGGTGCGCGACCCGGTGTTCGCCGACTACAACGCGGCCGGCGACTACGTCCGCGACGTGGTGATCACCGCCCGCGACAGCTCGCCGGGCCGGCCGGTGCGCCTGTCGCTGCAGTTGCACCCGTACGGCGAGGGACGCAAGCTGCTGCTGGCGCGCGACGTCACGGCGATCGAGCAGGCCGACGCCATGCGGCGCGATTTCGTCGCCAACGTCTCGCACGAAGTCCGCACCCCGCTGACGGTGCTGGCCGGCTTCATCGAGACGCTGCAGCAACTGCCGCTGGGCGAGGCCGACCGCGTCCGCTATCTCGCGCTGATGGCGCAGCAGGCCCGCCGCATGCAGTCGCTGGTCAGCGACCTGCTCACGCTGTCGCGGCTGGAGGGCAGCCCGTCGCCCGGCGTGTCGGAGTGGGTTGCCGCGGGCGCGCTGCTGGCCCAGTGCGAGCAGGACACCCGTTCGCTGTCGTCGGTGCTGGGCAAGGACTCGCACGAACTCGCGTTCGAAGCGCCCGCCGGGCTGGAAGTGGCCGGGGCCGCGCCGGAACTGCTCAGCGCCATGTCCAACCTGGCCAGCAACGCGGTGCGCTACACGCCGGTGGGTGGCCGCATCGAGGTGCGCTGGCGGCTCCTGCCGGATGGCCGCGCCGAGTTCTCGGTGCGCGATACCGGGCCAGGGATCCCGCCCGAGCACCTGCCGCGCCTGACCGAGCGCTTCTACCGGGTCGATCGCAGCCGCTCGCGCGAGACCGGCGGCACCGGGCTGGGCCTGGCCATCGTCAAGCACGTGGTGCAACGCCATGGCGGGGAACTGCGCATCGACAGCCGGCCCGGCGAGGGGTCGACCTTCGCCATCCTGCTGCCGCCGGCGCGGGTGCGCATCGTCACGCCGGAACGGGACGGTGCGAGCGCACCACGCGCCACAGCAACGCCGTGAACGCGGCGGCCGTGAGCGCCAGCGCCACCCCGCCCGCGCCCCAGAAGGCGGCCGGTGTCTGCAGGGGCGGCCACGGCCCCAGCCCACGGTAGGCGAGCAGGTAGCCTCCGCCCAGGCCGACGCCCCACAGCAGCACGCAATAGACCACCAGCGGCCGGGTCGCCACGCCGAAGCTGCGCAGCAGGAACACGCACAGCGCCTGCATCGCATCGGCGATGTGGTACAGCGCCACCCACATCAGCAGCCCGGCGGCCATCTGCACCACCCGCGGGTTGTCGCCGGCGTACAGGCGGGCGAGCCCGTTGCGCGAAAGCACGATCAGAGCCGCGCTCGCGCAGGCCAGCAGCAGCGTCAGGCGCAGGCCGGTGCGCAGGGCCTCGCGTGCGCGCCCGTCCTCGCGCGCGCCCAGCCAGTAGCTGACGCGGGCGCTGGTGGCCAGGCCCAGGGACAGCGGCACCATGTAGAGCACGGCGGTGAGGTTGCTGGCGATCTGGTGGCTGGCGGCGGCCACCGTGCCCTGGCGTGCGATGAACAGGGCCATGAGCGTGAACGAGGTCACTTCCACCATCACCGCCAGCGCCGTCGGCACGCCCAGGCGCGCAAAGGCGCGCTGCACCTGCCAGTCGGGTCGCTCGAGGGCCCCCCAGATCCGGTACGGCTCGTAGAGCGAATGGGTGCGCAGCGTCCAGGCGGCGAGCGCCACCAGCAGGTAGTTGACGGCCACGGTCGCCCACGCGCAGCCGACCAGGCCCATCGCCGGCACGCCGGCCCCGCCGAAGGTGAACCAGATCGACAGGGGCACCTTCACCAGCAGCGATGCCGCCTGCAGCCAGGTCACCATCACCGGCCGACTCAGCGCCTGGTTCAGGGTGGAATAGGCGCGGAACAGCATGGCGGGCGGCAGCGACAGCGACAGCACGGCCAGGTAGGCCAGCACCTGCTGCTCCAGGTGCGGGGGCACCTCCGCCCAGCGCAGCAGCGGCCCGGGGAAGAGCAGCGCGCCCATGCCCAGCACGATGCCGGCCAGGCACAGCCAGACGGCCTGCCGCACCGAGCGGCCCATCTCGGGGCCGCGGCCACCGCCACGCAGCTCGGCCCAGACCGGCAGTTGTGCCTGCACCATGGCCTGCAGCGCGACGAAGATGCTGATGTAGACCGCCGAGGCGACCGACAGCGTCGCCAGCGCCTCCGGGGCGTAGCGGCCGGCGATCAGGGTGTCGGCGACGCCGAAGGCCATGGTGGCGAGCTGGCCCACCAGCACGGTGCCCGCGTGGCGGGCGATGGCACTGCGCTCGGACATCAGCCGCCCCGCGACTGCCGTTCGTAGAGCAGGACGTTGTCCTTGGCGTCGGTGGGGCGCCGCACGGTGGCGGCCAGGCGCCATTGCTTCATGTCCAGTGCCAGCCCGGCGGCCGGCTGGTACTCCGAGCCCATGACCAGCCAGGGGCACCGGGCCGGCGCTGCGGCCGGCCTGAGATCCAGCTTGCCGTGGTAGCGCAGCGCGGCCAGCTGCCCGCGCGTGAGGCCGAACACTTCGACGCAGCCCGGTTCGTCCATCGCCTGCGTCACGCCGCGCACCACCGCGGTGTAGCTGCGGGCGTAGTCCAGCACCGGCAGCCACAGCGTCATCAGCAGCAGCCAGCACAGCGCGGCGCCGCCGGCCGGCAGCACCAGGCTTTTCCAGATGGCGGCGCGGTGCCGGCCGGCGCGCCAGCGCACCAGCCAGCCCCAGGCGACGGTGCCGGCCAGCGCCGCAATGAACGCCAGCAGCGAGAAGCTCGGCTCGAACCCCGATGCCAGCTTGGCGACGTTGGCGGCCGGCTTGGCCGGCACGCCGGTGTGCAGCGAGATCCAGACCACCCAGATCACGATGGCGCAGCCCGTGAAGAACAGCAGGGTGAACCAGTCGATCAGCGAGGCGACGCTGCGCCGCAGGGTCGGCAGCGCGAACACGGCCAGCGTCGCCAGTGCGGGCAGCCCCAGCAACAGCGAGCGGTCGGAGGCGTGCGTCAGCAGGGTGGATCCGATGGCGACCAGCGCGAACCACAACGGCAGCGCCACGTGGCGCGCCGTCAGCTGCCGGCGCCAGCGCCAGACCGTCCAGGCGGCCAGGGGCCCGGCGGGCCAGGTGAACCAGACCAGCAGGCGCACCGCCGGATGCCAGTCGCGGTCGCCGGGCGCGGGAATGCGCCAGCGCCACAGGTCGAGCGTGCCGGCCAGCCAGGCCACGCCCGCCGTGGTCGCCAGCAACAGGGCGGCCCAGAGCCAGCGGCGGCGGCGCAGGCGGTCTTCCTCCGGCGAGTCCAGCACGGTCACCAGCGCGCTGCCGGCACCGAGCAGGACCGCCGTGCTGGGCGCGCCGCTGAGGGCCAGCCCGGCCAGGCCGGCCACGATGGCCACCAGCGGGCTGGCCGTGCGATAGGGCAGGGCGGCGGCGCCGAAGAAGGCGAGGGCGCTGAACCCGAGTTGCGCGAGCGCCGGCGTGGTCTCGTGCGACAGCTGCGCCAGCCCCAGGCACGCGATCAGCGCCAGCAGGCCGCCGTCGGCGATGGCGCGCGCGTAGTCCCTGGGCTGGGCCTCGCCGCCGAAGGCGAAGGGCACCGGCTGTGCGCGTGGCGTGCGGGCCAGGAAGTAGACGGCGTACCAGGTGGCGGCCAGCGCCAGCACCAGCAAGGCCGCGAAGGGCAGGCGGGCGGCGAAGTCCGCCGGGACCCAGGATGGCGACAGGCGGATCGCCCAGGCGCCCAGCCAGTAGGGCAGCAGGGCGTCGAACTCGGGAGGTTGCCCCAGCAGCGTGGGCGAGAGCCAGTCGCTGCGGCCCGCTGCCAACTCGAGCATGTACCCGAAGGCGGTGACATCGGCGTTCTTCCAGGGATCGCGGCCGATGAAGCCCGGGACGATGTAGGCGGCGCAGAACAGCAGCAAGGCCAGCCGCGGCAGCCGTCGCACGGCGCTCTGGGCGACGATTGCGGGGGTCGGCTGGTTCACGCGGGCAAGTGTGCCATGCGCCTTGCGGGCAAGAAAAAGGGCAGCGCGGTCTCCCGAGCTGCCCGGTGCGGCCGGCGGCGCCTTACTTGGCGGCCGTCTTGCCGAATCGGTTGCGGAAGCGCTCGACGCGGCCGCCCATGTTGTCGACCGACTTCTGGGTGCCGGTGTAGAAGGGATGCGACTCGCTGGAGGTGTCCAGCTTGAACAGGGGCAGCTCGCGGCCGTCGTCGGTCTTGCCCGTCTCGCGGGTCGCGACGCACGAGCGCGTGACGAACTTGAACCCGTTGGACAGGTCCACGAAGAGCACTTCGCGGTAGTTCGGGTGGATGCCTTCTTTGGCCATGGGAATTCCTCGTTTCGCGTGCGGGAGCCGGGCCGGACCGTCCGTCCTACTTTCCGCGGGTAAGCCCGCCATTATAGCGGCCGGCCGCCTCAGCCGCCCCGGCGCATCATGTCGAAGAACTCGACGTTGGTCTTGGTGGCCTTCATCGACTTGAGCACCATCTCCATCGCCTCGATCTCGTCCATGTTGTACATGAACTGGCGCAGGATGCGGGTCTTCTGCAGGATCTCGGGGGCCAGCAGCAGCTCCTCGCGCCGGGTGCCCGAGCGATTGAGCTGGATCGAGGGGAACACGCGCTTCTCGTACAGGCGCCGGTCCAGGTGGATCTCGGAGTTGCCGGTGCCCTTGAACTCCTCGAAGATCACCTCGTCCATGCGCGAGCCGGTGTCGATCAGCGCGGTGGCGATGATGGTCAGCGAGCCGCCTTCCTCCACGTTGCGCGCCGCGCCCAGGAAGCGCTTGGGCCGCTGCAGTGCGTTGGCGTCGACGCCGCCGGTGAGCACCTTGCCGGACGAGGGCACCACATTGTTGTAGGCGCGGGCCAGCCGGGTGATCGAGTCCAGCAGGATCACCACGTCGCGCTTGAGTTCCACCAGGCGCTTGGCGCGCTCGATCACCATCTCGGCCACGTGCACGTGGCGCGCGGCCGGCTCGTCGAAGGTGGAGGCGATGACCTCGCCCTTGACCGAGCGCTGCATCTCGGTCACTTCCTCGGGGCGCTCGTCCACCAGCAGCACCATCATGTGGCTGTCCGGGTAGTTGGCCGCGATGGCATGCGCGATGTGCTGCATCATCACCGTCTTGCCGCTCTTGGGCGGGGCCACCAGCAGCGCGCGCTGGCCCTTTCCGATCGGCGCGATGATGTCGATGATGCGGGCGGTGATGTTCTCGTCGCCCTTGAAGTTCTCGCGCTCCAGCTTCATCTGCTCCTTGGGGAACAGCGGCGTCAGGGCCTCGAACATCACCTTGTGCTTGTTCTGCTCGGGCGGGCCGTCGTTGACCTTGTCCAGCTTGGTCAGCGCGAAGTAGCGCTCGCCGTCCTTCGGCGTCCTGACCTCCCCTTCGATCATGTCGCCGGTGTGCAGGTTGAAGCGGCGCACCTGCGAAGGCGAGATGTAGATGTCGTCGGTGCTGGCCGTGTAGCTGGTGTCGGGGCTGCGCAGGAAGCCGAAACCGTCGGGCAGGATCTCCAGCACCCCGTCGGCGAACACCTGCTCGCCGGCGCGGGCGCGCTTCTTGATGATCGCGAACATCAGCTCCTGCTTGCGCATGCGGCCCGTGTTTTCGATCTCCAGCTCTTCGGCTTGCTTGAGGACTTCGGAGACGTGGAGCGCCTTGAGTTCGTTCAGATGCATGGCTGCGGCTGCGGTGGGTGCACCCCGGCGGGGCGCTGTATTCGGTGTTGTGGGGGAGGGTCTTTCGCCAAGGCGGAAGGCGCCTTGCAGACCGGGAACTCTGGGAAGCTGCCGCCGGCTTTGCGGCGTCAACGAGGAAATTATAGGGGCTAGTGGCAGGGGCCAGGCTAAGGGCTAGGACTAGGGCCAGGGCTGTTTGGCTGTTCCCCTAGTCCCCAGTCCCTAGTCCCTGCGAGCGCATGCGCAGCCTTGCGCGAGCCTCAGCCCAGCTGCTGGTCCAGGAAAGCGGTCAACTGCGCCTTGCTCAGGGCGCCGACCTTGGTGGCCGCCAGCTGGCCGTCCTTGAACAGCATCAGCGTCGGGATGCCGCGGATGCCGAACTTGGCCGGGATGTCGCGGTTCTCGTCCACGTTCATCTTGGCGATCTGCAGCTTGTCCTGGTAGGTGGCGGACACCTCGTCCAGGATGGGCGCGATCATCTTGCACGGGCCGCACCACTCGGCCCAGTAGTCCACCAGCACGGGTTTGCCGGCTTGCAGGACGTCGGCTTCGAAGCTCGCGTCGGAGACATGCTTGATGAGGTCGCTGGCCATGGGGGAATCCTTTCTTGGGGTACGAGGCCTTGGGTCCGGACGATTTTGGCAGAAACCCTTGCCCCTCCCGGCTGTGGACCGGGAGCACGCCTTGATCGGCGCGACAGGGCCGCCTCAGAACTGCATCCGGTAATACAGCGTGGGGTTGCCGTCCTTGCGGCGCAGCAGGATCCGGGCGCCGTTGTCCAGCTGCAGCCCGATGGCGCGCAGCTCGGTCGCGAACCGGGAGCGCGCCGGCGTCAGCTTCATCTCCACGCGCGCGCCGTAAAGGAGGTCGCGCTGCCGGATCTGGCTGATGGCGTTGAACGGCTGCTGCGGCACGCGTCGCCACGCGGTGATGTCGATCACCCGGTCGTCCGCCAGCCGGGTGCGCCAGTTCAGGCCGATGTCGTGGCCGGACTGCCCCGGCAGGGCCGACGGCAGCGAAGGCAACACGGCCAGCGCCAAGGGTGGCACGTGCGGACGATCGACCAGGGACACCGACCCGTCGAAGCCTTGCACCGCGAGGTCGGGCGTGCCGGGCGCCTGCGCCAGTGCCATCGGCGTGCTGCATGCAAGGATCCAGAACATCGCGCGCGGCGCGCGGCGCGCGCACGGCTGCGGGCGGCAGGACGGGGAAGCCCGGTGGCACATGGCGATCTCCCTCGGATGCCACGGCAGTGTCGGCCTGGCTCAGCGCCGGGCTTGTGGGACGCCTCCGCAGCCGGGTGTCGGCGCTGTCGGGCAGCCGCGCAGGCCGGCGCGAACGACGCAAGAGGCACGGGAGGGGAGGGGTGACGAGCCTTACCCCGGCACTGGCTCCGCAGTTAGGGCTGCTTGGTTCCCCACCTGACCCGGTTGGCCACTTCACCATGCGGGGAGGCCCGTCAGGGTCGATTGTAGGCGAGTGGGGCGCGGTCCCTGCGTGAACGCAACCTTAGAATCGCCGCGATGTCCTATCTCGTGCTCGCCCGCAAGTACCGGCCGAAGACCTTCGGCGAGATGGTCGGCCAGGAGCACGTGGTGCAGGCGCTCTCCAACGCGCTGGCGCAGCAGCGGCTGCACCATGCCTACCTGTTCACCGGCACCCGCGGCGTGGGCAAGACCACGGTGTCGCGGATCCTGGCCAAGTCGCTCAACTGCCAGGGTCCCGACGGCAACGGCGGCATCACCGCCACCCCCTGCGGCGTGTGCCAGGCCTGCGCCGAGATCGATGCCGGCCGCTTCGTCGACTACACCGAGCTGGACGCCGCTTCCAACCGCGGCGTCGACGAGGTGCAGTCCCTGCTGGAGCAGGCGGTCTACAAGCCGGTGCAGGGGCGCTTCAAGGTCTTCATGATCGACGAGGTGCACATGCTGACCGGGCATGCGTTCAACGCGATGCTCAAGACGCTGGAGGAGCCGCCGGAGTACCTCAAGTTCGTGCTGGCCACCACCGACCCCCAGAAGGTGCCCGTCACGGTGCTCTCGCGCTGCCTGCAGTTCAACCTGCGGCCCATGGCGCCGGAGACGGTGCAGGAGCACCTGGCACGCGTGCTCGCGGCCGAGGGCGTGCAGGCCCAGCCGCAGGCCCTGCGCCTGCTGGCGCGCTCGGCCCGCGGCTCCATGCGCGACGCGCTGTCCCTGACCGACCAGGCCATTGCCTTCGGCGACGGCGAGCTGCGGGAAGAGTCGGTGCGCCAGATGCTGGGCAGCGTGGACCGCACGCACGTGTTCCGGCTGGTCGAGGCGCTCGCCGCGGCGGATGCGCGCTCGGTGCTGGAGATCTCGGAAGCGCTGCGCACCCATGGCTTGTCGGCCGCCGGCGCGCTGGAGGAGATGGCGGTGGTGCTGCAGCGCATGGCGGTGGTGCAGGCAGTGCCCGAAGCCGGCGATGCCGGCGATCCCGACGATGCCGAGATCGCCCGGCTGGCCGGATCGATGCCGGCCGACGAGACCCAGCTGCTCTACACCCTGTGCCTGCATGGGCGGGCCGAACTGGGGCTGGCGCCCGATGAGTACGCCGGCCTCACCATGGTGCTGCTGCGGCTGCTGGCCTTCAAGCCCGGCGCGGCAGTGGCCACGGCGGAAAAAAAAACACTGAATACAGGGTCGCCGCCTGAGCGGCGCACGCCCGCGGCCGCTCCGGCCCCGGCGGTGCCCGTTCCGGCCGCGCCCGACAAGCCCGGCATTCCGGGCGCAGGTCCTGCTCCGGCCGCCGCTTCGCCCGCACCCGAGTCTGCCCCGATGCGTGCGATCCCCCCGGGCCGCGTGCTCCCCGTGGTGGAGCCGCCCTCGCGAGTGCCCGCCGGGGCCACGGCCGAGCGGTCCCTGCCCAAGTCGCACGTCGTGGGCATGCCGGTGCGCCAGCAGCCCGAGTCGGCGCGCGAGGCGGCTTTGCCCGCCGCCAGCTTCGTGCCCAGCGAGGACGGCGACTTCTGGTACGGCACCGTGCAGCAGCTGCTGGCGGCCGATGCCATCGCGGCGCTGGTGCGGGAGCTCGCGCTGCAGTCGCAACTGGTCGCCCGGGACGACGGCCACTGGTTGCTGCGGGTGGAACGCGAGTCGCTCAACCAGGGCCATTCGCGCGAGCGGCTGCAGGCGGCGCTGGTCGCAGCCGGACACGAAGTCACGCTGGGCGTCGAGGTCGGCGCGGTCTCCGACAGCCCGGCCCGGCGCAACGCCGCCGCGGCGGCCGAGCGCCAGCGCCAGGCCGAGGAAACGGTGCAGAACGATCCGTTCGTGCAGCAGATGGTCCGCGAACTGGGCGCGAGGATCGCGCCGGGCGGCATCCGGCCCACCTGATAGGCACAATCCACCCCATGCGCGGCGCCGTGCCGCAGAAGGAATCCACATGTTCAACAAGGGACAGCTCGCCGGCCTGATGAAGCAGGCCCAGGCCATGCAGGACAACCTGAAGAAGGCCCAGGACGAACTCGCCACGATCGAGGTGACGGGCGAGTCGGGCGCCGGCCTGGTCAAGGTCACCATGACGTGCAAGCACGACGTCCGGCGCGTGGAGATCGATCCGAGCCTGCTGGCCGACGACAAGGACATGCTGGAAGACCTGGTGGCCGCCGCCTTCAATGCGGCCGTGCGCAAGGCCGAGGAGACTTCGCAGGAAAAGATGGCGAAGATCACCGCCGGCATGCCGGGCCTGCCGGGCGGGATGAAGCTGCCGTTCTGAAACGTGTCATGGCGGGCCGGGCCCGCCGTCCATCTCCGGCGGTCGAACCGGCTGCGGGAGAGGATGCCGGGGTCGAGCCCCGGCATGACAGGCAACGATGGCCGACTCCACCCTCAACGCGCTGGTCGAAGCGCTGCGCCGGTTGCCCGGCGTGGGGGTGAAGTCCGCCTCGCGCATGGCCTACCACCTGCTGCAGCACGACCGCGAGGGCGCCCAGCTGCTGGCGCAGGCGTTGCAGCAGGCGGTGGCGCGCATGCGCCATTGCAGCCTGTGCCACACCTTCACCGAGGACGAGGTCTGCGCCACCTGCCGCGACCCGCAGCGCGACGCCAGCAAGCTGTGCGTGGTGGAGACGCCGGCCGACCAGGCGGCGGTGGAGCGCACGGCCGCCTACCGGGGCCGCTACTTCGTGCTGATGGGCAAGCTGAGCCCGCTGGACGGCATCGGCCCGCGCGACATCGGCCTGGGCAAGCTGTTCGAACGCGCCACCGACGGCAAGGTGCAGGAAGTGATCCTCGCCACCAACTTCACCGCCGAGGGCGAGGCCACCGCGCACGTGATCGGCGAGGCCCTCAAGCAGCGTGGGCTGGCCGTCACGCGCCTGGCCCGGGGCGTGCCCGCCGGCAGCGAGCTCGAGTACGTCGACCTGGGAACCATCGCCCACGCGCTGGTGGACCGGCGCTAGGACATGGCCCCGCCCGAAGCGGCTTGCCCGAAAGGAAAATGACCAAATGGGTTCCACCCGCTTCACCGTGGCCTACTGGTGCGTGCTGGTCGCCGCGCTGCTGCCCTACGCCTGCGCCTACCTGGCGAAGTCGGGCGGCCTGGGCAAGCCGCGCAGCCAGGGCGGCTTCGACAACCGCGATCCGCGCGGCTGGCTGGCCCGCCAGAGCGACTGGCGCGCGCGCGCCAATGCCGCGCAGGCCAATAGCTTCGAGGCGCTGCCGCTCTTCATCGGCGCGGTGATCATCGCGCACCAGCTCGGGGCTCCGCAGACGCGGATCGACATCCTGGCGGTGCTGTTCGTCACGCTTCGCGCCATCTACATCGCGATGTACGTGGCCGGGCTGCCGACCGTGCGCTCCGCCGTCTGGGCCGCCGGCCTGCTGGCGAACCTGGCGATCCTGCTGTCGGCGGTGCGGTAGCGCGCGACAGTGGCGCGCAGCAGGACGCACGCGTGGTTGCGTTACGTTTTCCTTTACGTGGAAACCCGCACGGGATGTTCCGGATGCGGTTGCAGGGGGCTCCGACTAACCTCGCCTGAGCTGCATCAGAGAGGTTTGAAGACAATGAAAAGCACCATCACCCGCCGCGGCTTCGCGCTGGCGGCCACCGCCTCCGCCGCCGTGCTGGCGGCGCCCGCGCTGCTCGCGCAGAACCGGCTCGAGAAGACCCGGGTGGCCATCGCCGTGGGCGGCAAGGCGGCCTTCTACTACCTGCCGCTCACCATTGCCGAGCAGCTGGGCTACTTCAAGGCCGAGGGCCTGGACGTCGAGATCTCCGATTTCGCCGGCGGCTCGCGCTCGCTGCAGGCACTCATGGGCGGCTCGGCCGACGTGGTCAGCGGCGCGTACGAGCACACCATCAACCTGCAAAGCAAGAACCAGTTCATCCAGTCCATCGTGCTGATGGGGCGTGCGCCGCAGATCGCCGTGGGCGTATCGACCAAGGCCATGCCTGCGTTCAAGTCGGTGGCCGACCTGCGCGGCAAGAAGATCGGCGTGTCGGCGCCGGGTTCGTCCACCAACATGGTGGCCAACCTGGTGCTGTCGCGGGCCGGCCTGAAGGCCGCCGACGTCAGCTACGTGGGCGTGGGCACCTCGGCCGGCGCGCTGACGGCCCTGCGCTCGGGCCAGGTCGACGCCATGAGCAACACCGACCCGGTGATGACCATGCTCGAGCAGAAGGGCGACGTCAAGATCATCAGCGACACCCGCACGCTCAAGGGCACGCAGGAGGTCTTCGGCGGCCCCATGCCGGCCGCCTGCTTCTACACGCATACCGAGTTCGTGCAGAAGAACCCCAACACCTGCCAGGCGCTGGCCAACGCGGTGGTGCACGCCCTCAAGTGGCTGCAGACCGCCGGGCCCAGCGACATCATCAAGACGGTGCCCGATGCCTACCTGCTCGGCGACCGCGCGCTGTACCTGGCTTCGTTCAACAAGGTGCGCGAGGCGATTTCGCTCGACGGCGTGCTGCCCGACGAAGGCGCGCGCACGGCGCTGCGCGCGCTCTCCAGCTTCCTGCCGGCGGTCAAGAGCGACCGCATCGACCTGGCCAAGACCTACACCAACGAGTTCGCGCGCCGGGCCAAGGAAAGGTACAAGGCCTGATCCACGGCCTCCGCCGAAGCCGGCCTGCGGGCCGGTTTTTTTTCGCCCGCCGCGGCGGCTCTTCCGTTTGGTAGGCTTGCGACCCATGCCGCACGCGCTCGAACTGCAGGACATCACCGTCACCTTCCGGTCCAAGGACGATCCCGGCCAGCGCTACACCGCGGTGGCCGACACCACCCTGCGCATCGCCGCCGGGGAATTCGTGTCGGTGGTCGGGCCCACCGGCTGCGGCAAGTCGACCCTGCTGAATGTCGGCGCCGGCCTGCTGCAGGCCTCGTCCGGCGAGGTGCGCGTGTTCGGCGAGCCGCTGGCCGGCCTGAACCGTCGCGCCGGCTACATGTTCCAGACCGAGGCCTTGATGCCCTGGCGCAGCGCGATCGACAACGTGATGGTCGGCCTGCAGTACCGCGGCGTCGCCGATGCGCAAGCGCGCGAGCAGGCCAGCGGGTGGCTGGCGCGGGTGGGCCTGGCCGGCTTCGAGGACCGCTACCCGCACCAGCTCTCGGGTGGCATGCGCAAGCGCACCGCATTGGCGCAGGTGCTGGCGCTGGATCCGGACATCATCCTGATGGACGAACCCTTCTCGGCGCTCGACATCCAGACGCGCCAGCTGATGGAGAACGAGGTGCTGGAGCTGTGGGCCGCCAGGCGCAAGGCGGTGCTGTTCATCACGCACGACCTGGACGAAGCCATCGCGATGAGCGATCGCGTGGTGGTGTTGTCCGCAGGACCGGCCACCCGCCCGATCGGCGAGTTCGTCATCGACCTGCCACGGCCGCGCGACGTGGCCGAAGTCCGCAACGACCCGCGCTTCGTGGAGCTGCACTCGCGCATCTGGGCCGAGCTGCGCGAGGAGGTCCTCAAGGGCTACGCCCAGCAACTGCAGAAGGCATGACCATGTGGAACACCCTGCGCCCCAACGACAGGAACCTGCGCGCCTGGCAGGTCGGCGTGCTGGTCCTCGTGCTGGCGATCTGGCAGCTGGCCTCGCGCGACGAGCAGACGGCCTTCTTCATCGGCGAGCCGATCAAGGTGGCGGGCCGGATCTGGTCATGGTTCCTGCCCTTCGCCCTGCCCGCCAACGCCCTGTTCGCGGAAGGGCTGGAAGGCCGCGCCGACATCTACGTCCACCTGGGCGTCACGCTGCTGGAGACGGTGCTGGCCTTCGGCATCGGCACCCTGATGGGCCTGGCCTTCGGCCTCTGGCTGGCCCTGGCGCCCACCGCCAGCGCCATCCTCGATCCGTACGTGAAGGCGGCCAACTCCATGCCGCGGGTGATCCTGGCCCCGATCTTCGGCCTGTGGTTCGGCCTAGGCATCTGGAGCAAGGTGGCGCTGGCCGTCACGCTGGTGTTCTTCATCGTCTTCTTCAACGTGTACCAGGGCGTGCGCGAGGTCAGCCCGGTGGTGCTGGCCAATGCCCGCATGCTGGGCGCCAACCAGCGCCAGCTGCTGCGCACCGTGTACCTGCCCAGCGCCACCAGCTGGGTGTTCTCCAGCCTGCACACCTCGGTCGGCCTGGCGTTCGTCGGCGCGGTGGTGGGCGAATACCTGGGCTCGGCGCGCGGCGTCGGCTACCTGATCCTGCAGGCCGAAGGCACTTTCGACGTCAACACGGTGTTCGCGGGCATCGTGGTGCTGACGGCCTTCGCGCTGGCGCTCGACGGGCTGGTCGGGCGCATCGAAAAGCGGCTGATGAAGTGGCAGCCCAAGGCGGGCGAGACCGAGAAGCTGTAGCGGCGGCCGGCCTGGATTCATCCAGTGGCAATACGTAATCGCTGAAACTGCGGCGGACAATGGGGCGTGCCCACCTGATCTGCCCTGCAAACTTGACCTTGGTTCGCACCTGCATGGGGCAGGTGGATCCGCACATCGGCAGGACAAGGGCATGAAAGTCGTATTGTTTTGTGGTGGCCTCGGCATGCGCATCCGTGATGCCGAGAACCTGCCCAAGCCCCTGGTGCGTATCGGCCAGCGCCCATTGCTGTGGCACGTGATGAAGTACTACGCCCACTTCGGGTACAAGGACTTCATCCTCTGCCTGGGCTACCGGGCGGATGCGATCAAGGACTACTTCCTGGGATACAACGAGTGTCTTTCCAACGACTTCGTCCTGTCCGGCGGTGGCAAGAAGCTGGAGCTGATGAGCCGCGACATCGACGACTGGCGCATCACGTTTGCCGATACCGGCGCTTCCTCCAACATCGGTCAACGGCTCAGGGCCGTGCGCAAATACCTGGAGGGCGAGGACGAGTTCCTGGCCAACTACAGCGACGGCCTGACCGACTTGCCGCTGCCGCGCTACCTGGACGATTTCCACCGGCAGGGCCGGGTCGCCAGCTTCCTGTGCGTGCGCCCGAACCTCAGCTATCACGTGGTGTCGCTGCAGCAGGGTAGCAGCCTCGTCTCCGACATCCAGCCGATCAACAATGGAGACCTGCGAATCAACGGAGGATTCTTCGCCTTCCGCAAGGACATTTTCGAGTATGTGCAGGAGGGAGAGGAACTCGTCGAGGAGCCGTTCCGCCGCCTCGCGGGAGACCGGCAGCTGGTGGGCTACGTCTACGACGGCTTCTGGGCCAGCATGGACACGCACAAGGACAAGCAGCAACTGGAGAGCCTTTACGCCCGCGGCACCGCGCCCTGGGAACTCTGGCGTACCGGCGCCGAGCCAGCCGTCGCGCCGCACTGAGCCATGCTGCCGCTCCTGCTGCCTCGGGACGCGGCCGCGCCACTGCGTCTGCTGTTTCTTGGGGCGCATTGCGACGACATCGAAATCGGCTGCGGCGGAACGGTCCTGAGGCTGGTGGCCGCCCACCCGGACGTGGAAGTCACCTGGGTCGTGTTCAGCGCCACCGACGTCCGCGAGCAGGAGGCGCGTGCCAGCGCGGCACGGTTCCTCGCGGGCGTGCGGCGGCCGGCGCAGGTGCTTGTGCAGCGGTTCCGGGACGGCCACTTGCCCTACCAGGGCACCGGGCTCAAGCAGTGCTTCGAGCAGCTGAGGAAGGACATCGACCCGCACCTGATCTTCACCCATTTCCGGGAAGACCGGCACCAGGATCACCGCGCCATCAGCGACCTGACCTGGAACACCTGGCGAAGTCACCTCGTCCTCGAATACGAGGTGCCCAAGTACGACGGCGACCTGGGGCATCCCAACTTCTTCGTGCCGTTGTCGCAGTCCGCATGCGAACGCAAGGCACGGATCATCTGCGAGGCGTTCCGGTCCGAGGCCGGCAAGGGGTGGCTGAGCGAGGACACCTTCCTGGGCCTGGCGCGGTTGCGCGGCATCGAGTGCGCCGCCCCGGACCGCCACGCCGAGGCGTTCCACTGCCGCAAGCTAGTGCTGGGGGCCTGAAGCGCCGGGTGCGGCATCGCAAGGTGCCAGCAGGTCATGGCGCAGCAGCAATTGAGCCGCCGCCTGGACGGTCTGGAACGGCAGGCTGGCGCGTTCGGCAATGTCCAGCAGGCTCCAGCGACCGTCCGAGAGGTTGAGAACCCACAGCATCGCCAGCTCCAGCTGCTCGATACGGCTGCCGCCGATCGCACCGTACAGCCCCCGGCGGCCCAGCTGCGGTTCGCAGTTGGGATTCAGGTTGCGATAGCGGCCGTCGTTCTCGAGCACGTCGAACACGCTGGCGACCGTGGCCAACGCATCGGCGAGCTGCCCCGCCTCGACGAAGTCGGGGTCGTCCGCCGACGTGTGGTATTGCGGGAACTGCCCGTAATGGCTGCGCATGAGGCAGCCAACCGGCAGGTCGAAGCCCGGCGAGCCGTACTGGCGTTCGTCGTATCCATACGGCGTGAACGGCAGAAGGGTGTGCTCGCGCTGGGTGTGGCGCAAGACGTGCCGCACCGCGACGTCGATGGGCGCGTCGCCGCGCCGGCTGGCCTTGTAGGTGAAGCCGGCGCGGTCCCCGATGCAGGTGAGCACCAGGCCGTGTGCTGTCGCGCGTGCCCGCTCCTCGTTGCGGCTGAGCCAGGTGATCGCGCCTATCGTCCCCGGAACGAACAGGAAGCGGTAGGCATGGCGATGGGGCGCCTGCTGCAGGTGGCGCGCCAGGAAAGTGGCCACGACCACGCCCGAGAGGTTGTCGTCGCACAGGGACGGATGGCAGACATGGCAGGAGACGAGCACCTCCTGGCCCGAGCTGCCCTCGAGCAGGCACTCGCCGTAGGTCAGGTGGCCCGGTGCCAGGCTGGCGTCGATGCAGACCTCGTACTCGTCGTCGGGCAGCTGCTCGAGCTGGCGATGGGGCAGGCAGAAGCCCCAGGCCGGCTGGTAGTACGACGTGCGGTAGGGGATGAGGTCGGGCTGGTCGGGCAGGCTGTGCAAGTGGGGGCGCAACTGCGCCAGCGGGATCCGGGTCCGTACCGGGACGCTGTAGCTGACCACGTGCAGCGAGTGGCGGCGAAAGTCGATGACGCGCTCGCCGCGCGAGTTCTTGACCCAGGCGTCACGGATGTTCCACTCCGGTGGCACGATCCAGTCGAACACCTGCGTGCCGCTGGGCACTTCGTGGATCGACAGCGGGATCTCCCTGCCCAGCCGCGCCAGGGTCTGGCGAACGCCGTCGCCCGTGATGCTGCGGCAGACCGGGTACAGCTCGCGCACGAGGTCGTGCATTTCAGGGCCCAGCGACGCGAAGGCGCCACCGCCCCGGGCTGCCATCACGCAAGGACCTCCACGTCGGGGATGGGCACCACCAGCCGGCCGCCCCAATCGCGGACGTAGGCCAGCTGCTCCCGGATCTCGTTCTTCAGGTTCCAGGGCAGGATGAAGACATAGTCGGGCCGGGTTTCACGGATCTTCTCGACAGCAAAGACCGGGATGTGGGTGCCCGGCAGGAACTTCCCGTGCTTGTAGGGGTTGCGATCGACGGTGTAGTCGAGGAAGTCGGTGCGAATGCCGCAGTAGTTGAGCAGGGTGTTGCCCTTGCCGGGGGCCCCGTATCCGACGATGGTCTTGCCCTCGCGCTTCGCATCGACCAGGAACGCCAGGATCCGCCGCTTGGTGGCCTTGACCCGTTCATCGAAGTCACGGTAGGTTTCCAACCGGCCGAATCCGGCGCTCTCCTCGCGGCGGGCCAGCCCGTGCACGCGTTCGCTCACCGGGCGCGACTCGTCCTGCGCGTGGCGGGCGAAGATTCGAAGCGAGCCGCCATGGGTGGGCAACTCTTCCACATCGAACACCGTCAGATCGGAGGCCGCCAGCACGCGGCGCGCGGTCAGGAACGAGAAGTACGAGAAATGCTCGTGGTAGATGGTGTCGAACTGGTTGCTCTCCATCAGCCGCATCAGGTGCGGAAACTCCAGCGTGATCACGCCGCGAGGCTTGAGCAGGATCTTCATCCCCTGCGTGAAGCTGCGCACGTCGGGCACGTGGGCGAACACGTTGTTGCCCAGGATCAAGTCTGCCCGGACACCGTCTTGCACGAGCTCGGTGGCCAGTTCGCGGCCGAAGAACTTCACCAGGGTCGGTATGCCCTTGCGCGCGGCCTCCCGGGCCACGTTGGCCGCGGGTTCGATGCCCAGCACGGGGATGCCGCGCTGGACGAAATACTGCAGCAGGTATCCATCGTTGCTCGCCAGCTCCACCGCCAGGCTGTCACCGTCCAGTTGCAGGCTTTCGGCCATGCGCTCGACATAGCTGCGCGCGTGGGCCAGCCAGCTGTCCGAGAACGACGAGAAGTAGGCGTACTCGGAGAAGATCCGTTCCGGGCTGACGTACTCCTCCAGCTGGACCAGCAGGCACTGGTCGCACAAATGCACGTGCAGCGGATAGAAGGTCTCCGGCTGGTTCAGCTGCGCGGCCGACAAGAAGCTCTCGCAGGGCGGCGACATGCCCAGATCGGCGAAGGTGTGGCGCAGGGGCGCGTCGCAGAAGCGGCAGGAGGCCGCGCGGGGCTGATCCGTGGTCGTGGACATCGCTGCAATGGCCTCCGTTCAATGGGCGCCGGCCGGGCGCGGCTGCGTGGTGGCTTGGCTGGGCCGTGCCGATTATGGGAACGCCATCACGGATGGAAGGCCTCCATCGTGTCGGACAGCGCTGCGCGGCGGTGTAGGAGTTGCTCGGTCCTTCAGTACGACTTGGCCATTGGCCTCATCCTGATGTCCGTCACCTCCACGTTGCGCGGCAGGGACAGGGCGTGCAAGGCCACGGCGGCCACGTCCTGCGGCTGGATCAGCAACTCCGGACGGTAGGGCCGGCCTTCCCAGCCATGGACGGCGGCCTGCATGGGGGTGGCCGTGCGGCCGAGGAAGAGGCTCAGGACCCGTATCCCGCTCGCGTTCACCTCTTCGCGCAGGCTGTCGGCGACTGCCTTGAGCGCGTGCTTGCTGGCAGCGTACGGCCCCACCCCGGCCCGGGCTGCCAGCCCCGCGGTCGAGTTCACGAAGACGACTTGGCCCTGCCGGGCCTTGAGAGGGCGAAGCAGCCCCTGGGTGAGCACGTAGGGCGCGCGTACGTTGGTCCGGTATTGAAGGTCCAGTTCCTGCGCGCTGGCCTGCTCGATGGGCCCCCGCCGGATGGCTCCAGCCGCATGCACGAGGATATCCACCCCGGGCACGTCCTGCAGGATGCGGTCTGCAAGTTGCTCGACTTCGTGGTCCAGCGCCAGGTCGGCCCGATAGCACCGGTACTGTGCGCCCCGGGCGCGACAGGCCCGCCCGACCGCTTCGAGGGCGGGCAGGTGCCGACCGATGAGGCACAGCGTGGCGCGCAGCTCAGCCAGCCCGAGCGCGATCGCCTCGCCGACGCCGCTGCTGGCGCCGGTGAGGACGGCAATGGGGCTGTCCGGTGTGCTCATGTCGGGGCACGGGAGGCGTGCACGACGCCAGCGTCTGCGCACGACACGGTCGAGGCACGTCGGACGGCGCACCGCCGCGGCGTAGGACGGCTGCTGCACCTGCCGTCCGCCTTCCCCGCTGCGCTGCTGGGGTCCCTATAGTGCAGCGACGAGGTTTGGCCTCACCTGGAGGACAGAACGGCAGCCGGGTCGCGACCGCGCGGGACCCGGCTGTGGAAAGCGCCCATGATCTTCACGGCAACGCACCTGGCCGGCGCCATGTTGATCGACCCGGAACGCCGGGAGGATGAGCGCGGGTACTTCGCACGCACTTACTGCGAGCGCGAATTTGAGCACCACGGCCTGCCTGCCAGGATGGTGCAGAGCAACGTGTCGGCGACGCGACGCGCCGGCACCTTGCGCGGCATGCACTACCAGGCCGCGCCACACCAGGAAGACAAGCTCGTGCGTTGCGTGCGCGGGGCGATCTGGGACGTCATCGTCGACATCCGTCCCGGGTCGCCCACCTGGTGCCAATGGCTCGGCGTCGAGCTGAGCGAATCGAACGGCCGCATGCTGCTGGCACCGAAGGGCTTCGCTCACGGTTTCATCGCCTTGTCCGACGACGCCGTCGTCTACTACCAGGTCTCGGCTTTCCATGCCCCGGGAGCCGAGCGGGGAGCCCGCCACGACGATCCGGCCTTCGGCATCGCATGGCCGGTGCCCGTCACGTTGATCGCGGACAAGGACAGAGCCTGGCCGGACTTCTCCCGTGCGGCCGGCGAGCCACAACCCAGGCAAGGATTGGAGCGCCCATGAAACTGTTCGTCACCGGAGTCGAAGGCTATATCGGCTGCCTGCTGGCGCCCCTGCTGCAGGCGCGCGGGCACGAAGTCACCGGGTTCGACACCGGCTACTACCGGGACGGCTGGCTGTTCAGCGACCGCGCGCTCGTGCCCGGATTCCCGCGAACCATCAACGGCGACATCCGCGAAGTCCAGCCTTCGAAGCTGCACGGCGTCGATGCCGTGGTGCACCTGGCGGAACTGTCCAACGATCCACTCGGGGAAAACGTCCCCGAGCTGACCTACGCGATCAACCACCGGGCCTCGGTGCGCCTGGCCGAGCTGGCCAAGGCCGCCGGCGTGAGGCGCTTCGTTTACACCTCCTCGTGCAGCGTCTATGGCGTGGCCGACGGCGCCGAGCCGATGACCGAACGCTCGCCGCTCAACCCGCAGACCGCGTACGGCCGCTGCAAGACCCTCGTCGAGCGCGACGTGGCAGCTCTGGCATCGCCCGGCTTTTCGCCGACCTTCCTGCGCAACGCCACGGCCTACGGTGCCTCCCCGCGCATGCGCTTCGACATCGTCCTGAACAACCTGTGCGGGCTTGCAGCCACGACCGGGAAGATCGCGATGACCAGCGACGGCACGCCGTGGCGACCGCTGGTGCACGTGCTGGACATCTGCGAGGCGATCGCCTGCGTGCTCGAGGCGCCGCAGGAGAACGTCCACGGCGAGATCTTCAACGTGGGTCACGACGCCGACAACTACCAGATCCGGGAGATCGCGCAGATCGTGGCGCAGGTCTATCCTGGTTGCGAAGTGAGCTTCGGCCCCAGCGGGGGGGACAACCGCAGCTACAGGGTCGACTTCACCAAGATCCACCGCCAGTTGCCCGGCTTCCGCTGCACGTGGGATGCCCGCAAGGGCGCGCGCCAGCTGCACGACGTTTTCGAGCGCATCGGGATGGACGCCGCCACCTTTTCCGCGCGGCCATTTACCCGGTTGAAGCAGTTGCGGTACCTGAGCACGTCGGGGCAGATCGACGAGCGGTTCTTCTGGCGCTACTGACTCCGGCGCGCCGAAGGCTGCTCAGCGCCGCCGCTTCTTCGGTGCCGCCTTCTTGCGGCTGCTGACCTGCTTGATCCGGTGCCCCGATTTGGAGCGGGCGGCCTTGGCCCGCACGGGCACGTAGACCACGATGCTTTGCCCCGCCTTGAATCTGGCGCCGACGGCGATGTCGTTCCAGTCGGCGACCTGCGCAGCCGTCACGCGGTAGCGCCTGGCGATCGTGGCGACGGAGTCGCGCTTGCCGGCCTTGACGACCCGGCGGCGCAGGCTCACCTCCGGGGCCAGCGCGAGCTGCCCGTTCTGCGCCACATGGCCGGCCACGTCGTCCTGCTTGCTGGGCGGGCGCGGCACGACGAGCACCGAGCCGGCCTTGATCAGCATCCGCGGCGGGATGGTGTTGACGCTGCGCAGCTCGGACTCGCTCATCTCGACCCGCCGGGCGACCTCGGCCACGCTCATGGTCGCGGGCACGGTCCAGGCCGTCCAGCTGGCGAAGCGGCCCTCGCTGTACTCCGCCAGGTTGCGCGTGAACACCTTGGCGTTGTCCCAGGGCAGCAGGATCTGGGGCGTACCGGCGGCCAGGATCACCGGGCGGTTGAGCTGGGGATTCAGCGCCTTGAAGTCCGCCAGCTCCACGTCGGCCAGCTTCGCGGCCAGCTCGATGTCGATGTCGCGGTCCACCGTCACCACGTCGAAATACGGGTGGTTCTCGATGACGGGCAGCTCGGCGCGGAACTTGTCGGGATCGGAAATGATGTTCTTGACCGCCAGCAGCTTGGGCACGTAGTTGCGCGTCTCGGCCGGCATGTTCAGGTCGACGTAGCGCGTGCCCAGCCCGCGCCGCTTGTTGGCGGCGATGGCGCGGCCGACGCTGCCTTCGCCCCAGTTGTAGGCGGCCAGGGCCAGGTGCCAGTCGCCGAACATGCCGTACAGGCGCTGCAGGTAGTCCAGCGCCGCGCGGGTGGAGGCCAGCACGTTGCGGCGGTCGTCGCGGAAGAAGTTCTGCCTCAGGTCGTAGTCGCGCCCTGTGGCCGGCATGAACTGCCACATGCCGGCGGCGCGGGCGCTGGAGACCGCCTGCGGGTTGAAGGCGCTCTCGATGTAGGGCAGCAGCGCCAGCTCGCTGGGCATGCCCCGCACTTCCAGCTCCTCGACGATGTGGAACAGGTACTTGCGCGAGCGGTCGGTCATGCGCTGCATGTAATCGGGCCGGCTGGCGTACCACTGCTCGTGCTGGCGCACCAGGTCCGAGTCGATGTCGGGCATGGCGAAGCCGCCGCGGATGCGCTCCCACAGGTCGGCCGGCGGCTGCAGCGCGGCGACGCTGCGCGAGCTGGCGTGGACGGCCGTGATCGGGGTGAGCGGCCCGCTGGGCACCACCGGGGGCCCGGAGGGCGTCTTCGCGGCGATGCCGGGCGTCGGCCCGGTGCCGTCGCTTGCGAGCGGGGAGGGGGCGTCGGTGCCCGGCGTGCTTGCGCAGCCGGCCAGCCAGAGCGTGATCGCCAGGCCGGCGGCCTGCAGCAGGACTCTCATCTGAATTCGTTCTTCCACTGGCGGATGGCGGCGAACACGGCCACTTCATCCTCGGCGCTGGCGCCGTTGAAGGCCCGCGCGGCGGCGGCGACGGCGGGCTCGCGGCTGCGCAGGAAGGGATTGATGCGCCTTTCCTCGCCGATCGTGGCCGGCAAGGTGGGTTCGCCGCGGGCGCGCAGGTCCTCGCAGTGGCGCTGGTAGGCGGCGAGCGCCTCGTTGCCGGGCTCGACCGCGCGCGCGAAGCGCAGGTTGGACAAGGTGTACTCGTGCGCGCAGCACACGCGCGTGGCGTCCGGCAGCGCGGCCAGCGAGTCGAGCGAGGCCAGCATCTGCGCCGGCGTGCCTTCGAACAGCCGGCCACAGCCGCCGGAGAACAGCGTGTCGCCGCAGAACAGCAGCGGCCCGCCTTCGTCGCCGTCGCTGAAGTAGGCGATGTGGCCGGCCGTGTGGCCGGGCACGTCGATGACCCGGAAGTCCAGGCCGAGCACCGTCGCACGGTCGCCCTGGGCCAGCCGTTGTAGCGGGCCGGGGATGGCTTCGCGCGACGGCCCGTAGACCGCTGCGCCGGTGGCTTCGCGCACCTGTGCCAGCCCGCCGATGTGGTCCGCATGGTGGTGCGTGACTAGAATCGCCTCCAGCTGCAGGCCGGCTTGCGCGAGAAAATCGAGCACCGGTCGCGCGTCGCCCGGGTCGACCACCAGCGCCCGATGTCCGTCGTGCAACACCCAGAGGTAGTTGTCCTGGAAGGCGGGCAGAGGAACCAACTTCATGAGCGATGCGATTATAGGAATGCACGAGTGGTTCGAGACCCCCCCGGGCCGTTACGTGCTGGCCTGGGAGCGGGCCGAATTCGACGTCGCCGTGAGCGACATCTTCGGCTACCACGCATTGCAGCTCGGTCTGCCGGAACTCGATGCCCTGGCCGCCAACCGGATGCCGCACCGGTGGCTGGGCCTGCGCAGCCTGCGTCCGCTGGACGACGGCACCCGGCAACCCGCGCTGCTCACCGACTATGCCGCGCTCCCGTTCGAGGCCAACAGCCTGGACCTGGTGGTGCTGCCGCATTCACTGGAATTGAACCTGGACCCGCACGCCACCTTGCGGGAGGTCGAGCGGGTCCTGGTTCCGGAGGGCAAGGTCGTGATTTCCTGCCTCAACCCGGCCAGCCTGTGGGGATTGCGCCAGCGCCGCGCGCATTTGTACCGGCGGCTGGGTTTCGGCCAGCTGTACCTGCCGGATGGCGGTGAGTTCATCGGCTACCGTCGCCTGCGCGACTGGCTGCGGCTGCTCAATTTCGAGGTCGAGACCGGCAGCTTCGGCTGCTACCGGCCGGCGCTGACCACCGACCGCTGGCTGGAGCGGTTCGACTGGATCGATCCGGTCGGCGAGCGCTGGTGGCCGATCTTTGGCGCCGTGTACTTCGTGGTCGCCACCAAGCGGGTGCGGGGCATGAAGCTGGTGGGACGCCTGTGGAAGCCGGCCAAGTCCATGGCCACCGCCCCCGTGCCGCTGGCCAACCGGCGGCCCCAGCCCGAGATGCAGCAGGAGATTGCTTGAACCAGGTCGTGATCTACACCGACGGCGCCTGCAAGGGCAACCCCGGCCCGGGCGGCTGGGGCGTGCTGCTGCGCTCCGGCGGCACCGAGAAGGAGCTGTTCGGCGGCGAGCGCAGCACCACCAACAACCGGATGGAGCTGATGGCGGTGATCCAGGCGCTGTCGGCCCTCAAGCGGCCCTGTGCGGTGACGCTGTATGTCGACAGCCAGTACGTGCTCAAGGGCATGACGGAGTGGCTGCCGGGCTGGAAGGCCAAGGGGTGGCGAACGGCGGGCAGGACGCCGGTCAAGAACGTCGAGCTGTGGCAGCAGCTCGACCGCCTGGTGCAGGACAGCGGGCACGTGATCGACTGGCGCTGGGTGCGTGGGCACAACGGCGACCCCGGCAACGAGCGCGCCGACGCGCTGGCCAACCGGGGCGTCGAGCAGGCCCTGGCGACACGGCGGGCCGCGCTGTAAACCTGAGGTAAAGCCTGGCCGGGATCGGTGCCGGGTCCGGGCTTGCGCGCATGGCAGGGCCCGGTGCGGCTGCTACATTGACGTGTTCGCGACCACGGCACTTTTCCCAGGCACGCAGTACATGGCATCCAGGCCCCTCTACACGGTGATCGCCGTCGTCGGCATCGCGGCTGCATCGGCGGCCGCCTGGTGGTACCAGCACAAGGCACCCGCATCCTCGGCGCAGGAGGCCGCTGGCGCGCCCGATGCTTCGCCAGCCGCCGGGACCGCGGGCCGGGCACCCGCCGTCGAAGTCGCGCGCGTGGAGGTGATGCGGCTGGCCGACGACGCCCAGGCCGTGGGCAGCCTGCGGTCGCGCCGCAGCGTCATCGTGCGGCCCGAGGTGAGCGGGCGCGTCACCCAGCTGAATTTCCGCGACGGCCAGCGCGTGCAGCGCGGGCAACTGCTGGTGCAACTGGACGACCAGCTGCCGCGCGCGCAGGTGCAGCAGGCGCGGGCCGAGCTGTCGATCGCGCAGGCCAACCACAAGCGCAACCAGGAACTGGTGGCGCAGAACTTCATCAGCCAGCGCCAGGTCGACGAGAGCGCGGCCAACCTGCAGGTGGCGCAAGCCAGGCTGGCGCTGGCCGAGGCGACGGCGGCGCGCCTGCGCATCGTGGCGCCCTTCGACGGCATTGCCGGCATCCGCAGCGTCAACGTCGGCGACTACCTCAAGGACGGGGCCGACGTGGTCAACCTGGAAGACCTGGATGCGCTGTACGTCGACTTCCGCCTGCCCGAGCGCTACCAGACCAAGCTGAAGGTGGGGCAGACGGCCTTCGTGCAGGCCGATGCGCTGCCGGGTCGCCGCTGGGAGGCGGTGATCCAGGCGATCGATCCGCTGGTGGACGCCAACGGCCGCTCCATCGGCATCCGCGGCTGCATCGACAACCGGCAGCTCGTGCTGCGCCCCGGCATGTTCGCGCGCATCACGGCCGTGTTCGGGGAACGCCCCGACGCGCGGGTGGTGCCCGAGGAAGCGATCGTGCCGCAGGGCGACCGGCAGTTCGTCTATCGGCTGGTCGAAGGGCCCGACCAGGACAGCAAGACGGCGCGGCGGGTGGAAGTCAAGACCGGCATCCGGCAGCCGGGGCGGGTGGAGATCACCGAAGGGCTGCAGCCCGGCGACCTGATCGTCACCGCCGGGCACCAGCGCATCCAGCGCGACGGCATGGGGGTCCGGGTGGTGGAGGTCGGCGCGACGGGCGCCAACGGGGCGCCGGCCCAAGCGCTGGCCGGGCCCACCGCGACGGCCCGGCTCCAGGGGCCAGCTGAAGCGGCCGGCACCGGCAGCAGCCATCCGTGCCGCGTCGCGGCCGCCGCGGCGCGGTAAGACGTCCAGGAGCGCGCCATGCAACTGCCCGAGATCGCGATCCGGCGGCCGGTGTTCGCCACCGTGCTGTCGCTGCTGGTGGTGCTGATCGGCGCCGTCAGCTTCAACCGGCTGGCCGTGCGCGAGTACCCCAAGATCGACGAGCCGGTGGTCACCGTCCGGGTCAAGTACGCCGGCGCGTCCGCCGAGGTGATCGAATCCCAGGTGACCAAGCCGCTGGAGGACTCGATCGCCGGCATCGACGCGGTGGACGTGATCACCTCCATCAGCCGGCCCGAGGAGAGCCAGATCTCGGTGCGCTTCCGGCTCGAGAAAGACGCCGATGCCGCGGCCGCCGAGGTGCGCGACCGCACCTCGCGCGTGCGCAACAAGCTGCCGCAGGCCATCGACGAACCGGTGATCGCCAAAGTCGAGGCCGATGCCTTCCCGGTGATGTGGCTGGCCTTCACCAGCGAGACCTACACCCCGCTGCAGATCAACGACCTGGTCAACCGCATCATCAAGCCGCGCCTGCAGACCGTCACCGGCGTGGCCGACGTGCGCATCTACGGCGAGCGCAAGTACGCCATGCGCGTCTGGCTCGACCCCGACAAGCTGGCCGGCTATCGCCTGACCACGCAGGACATCGAGGACGCCGTGCGGCGCAGCAACCTGGAAGTGCCGGCCGGGCGCATCGAGTCGCGGCAGCGGGAGTTCAGCGTCACCTCGCAGACCGACCTGGTGCGGCCGGCGCAGTTCGGCGAGATCGTCGTCAAGACCGTCAACGGCTTCCCGGTGAAGATCCGCGACGTGGCGCGGGTGGAGGAGGCGCCGGCCGACGAGCGCAGCGGCATGCGGCTGAACGGCAAGTCCGCCATCGGCACCGGCGTGATCCGCCAGGCCACGGCCAACCCGCTGACCCTGTCGCAGGGCGTGCGGGAGATGATCCCCCGGCTCCAGCAGGACCTGCCGCCCGGCATCGACGTCCACGTCGCCAACGACAACTCGCTGTTCATCGACCGGTCGGTGAAGAACGTGTACACCACCATCGCCGAGGCGGTGCTGCTGGTGGCGCTGGTGATCTTCGTCTTCCTGCGCACGATGCGCGCGTCGGTGATCCCCATCGTCACCATCCCGGTCAGCCTGATCGGCACGTTCGGCATGATGGCGCTGGCCGGCTTCACCATCAACACGCTGACCCTGCTGGCCCTGGTGCTGGCCATCGGCCTGGTGGTGGACGACGCCATCGTGATGCTGGAGAACATCTTCCGGCACATCGAGGAGGGGCTGGACCCGTTCTCGGCGGCGATCAAGGGCGCGCGCGAGATCGGTTTTGCGGTCATCACCATGACACTGACGCTGGTGGCGGTCTACGCGCCGCTGGCGTTCACGCCCGGCCGCACCGGCCGGCTGTTCGTCGAGTTCGCGCTGGCCCTGGCCGGGGCCGTGCTGGTGTCGGGCTTCGTGGCGCTGACGCTCACGCCCATGATGTGCTCCAAGCTGCTGCGGCACAACCCGAACCCGAACTGGTTCGACCGCAGCATGGAGCGCTGGCTGACGGCGCTGTGCGACCGCTATGCGCGGGCGCTGCGCTGGGTGCTCACCGCGCGCGCGGCCGGCGGCGCCGGCCAGCTGCTGCAGGCGCGCTGGATCATCGTGGGCGTGATGCTCGCCAGCGCGCTGGCGATCGCGGCGGTCTGGCCGACGATGAAGTCGGAGCTGTCGCCCCTGGAGGACCGCGGCACCATCCTGGCCACCATGAATGCGCCGGACGGCTCCACGCTGGAGTACACCGACCGCTATGCGCGGGTGCTGGAGAAGCTGGGTCAGGACTACCCGGAGTTCGACCGCATCTTCGCCAGCCTGGGCAACCCCACGGTCTCGCAGGGCAGCGTCGTCTACCGGGCCGTCGACTGGGAGAAGCGCGACCGCACCACCCTGGAGATCGCGCGCGAGCTGCAGCCCAAGGTGGGCAGCCTGGCCGGCATCAACGCCTTCATCCTGACGCCGCCCTCGCTGGGCCAGGGCTTCCGCGACCGTCCGCTCAATTTCGTGATCCAGACCTCCGACAGCTACGAGAACCTGAGCCGGGTGGCGCGCCAGCTGGTCGACGAGATCGGCAGGAACCCCGGCATCCAGGGCGTGGACGTGGACCTGCGGCTGAACAAGCCGGAACTGCGCATCCAGGTCGATCGCGAGAAGGCCGCCGACATGGGTGTGAGCGTCGACGTGGTCGCCCGCGCGCTGGAGACCACGCTGGGCGGGCGCCAGGTCACGCGCTACAAGCGCGATGCCGAGCAGTACGACGTGATCATCCAGAACCGCCCCAGCGGCCGCTCGACGCCGGAAGACATCGACGACATCTACGTGCGCGGCCGCGGCGACACCATGATTCCGCTGTCGGCGCTGGTGACCGTGAGCGAGAGCGTCAGCCCGCGCGAGCTCAACCACTTCGGACAGCGCCGCTCGGCCACCATCACGGCCAACCTGTCGCCCGACTACTCGCTCGGCCAGGCGCTGCAGTTCATGGAGCAGACCGCCGCCAAGGTGCTCAAGCCCGGCTACACGACCGACCTGAACGGCACCTCGCGCGAATACCGCAACTCGCAGGGCGCACTGGGCATCGTGTTCGTGCTGGCCCTGCTGTTCATCTTCCTGGTGCTGGCGGCCCAGTTCGAGAGCTTCGTCGACCCGCTGGTGATCATGCTGTCGGTTCCCCTGTCCATGATCGGCGCCCTGCTGGCGCTCAAGTGGGCCGGCGGATCGCTGAACGTCTATTCGCAGATCGGGCTGATCACGCTGGTGGGGCTGATCACCAAGCACGGCATCCTGATCGTGGAGTTCACCAACCAGCTGCGCCAGCAGGGGCGCGAGGTGGTCGACGCGGTGGTCGAAGCCGCCTCGCTGCGCCTGCGCCCCATCCTGATGACGACCGGCGCGATGGTGCTGGGCGCGATGCCGCTGGCGCTGTCCACCGGCGCCGGCGCCGAGAGCCGCACCCAGATCGGCTGGGTGATCGTGGGCGGCATGTCGCTGGGAACGCTGCTCACGGTGTTCGTGGTGCCGACCATGTACTCGGTGTTCGCGCGCGGCAAGGTGCCGGGCGCCAACACATCCGAAGCCAGGGACGAGCTGCCGGCACGCGGCGCGGGCGATCTCATCGCCAAGTAGCCGATCCACGGGCGGCCGGCGCGAGCGGCCGGTCGCCACGGCTGGGTCGCTGCCGTCCGACAGCGCGTGCGGCGTGCCGCCGACGCGGCGTTCCGGGTGGCGCCGACGGGATGGCTCTGCCGTGCCCGCGCACGATGGCTCCCATGAAGATCCTCCGCTTTATCCACCTGACGTTCGCGCAGGCGTTCTATGGCTGGGCGCTGCGCGAGATCGACCCCATGCACCCGGACCTGCCCCGGCTCGTCATGAAGCGCCAGGAACTGGCGGACGAGGCGCGGCGGATGTTCGCGTAGGGCTAGACGACGCCCTCGAACATCATCACGTCGACCTCGTCGCCGACCGCCACGCTGCCCTGGGCGTGGTGCAGCACGATCAGGCCGTTGGCCTGCACCATGGAACTGAGCACGCCGGAGCCCTGGTTGCCGGTGGTGCGCACCTGCAGGCCGCCGTCGGGCGCCACGGACACGATGCCGCGCTGGTACTCGGTGCGGCCGGGCTTCTTGCGCACCGCTTCCTGGCTGCGGGCGCGCAGCAGGGGCGGCGGCGCCGTGTCGTGGCAACCCATCATCCGCAGCAGGGCCGGGCGCACGAAGGCCAGGAACGTGACCATCACCGCCACCGGATTGCCGGGCAGCCCGAACAGCACGGAAGAGGCGATGCGCCCGACCGCCATCGGCCGGCCGGGCCGCATGGCGATGCGCCAGAACGCCACGTCGCCCAGCTGCTTCATCATGGCCTTGGTGAAGTCGGCCTCGCCCACGCTGACGCCGCCGCTGGTGATGATGGCGTCGGCTTGTGGCGCGGCCGACCGGAACGCCTGCTCCAGCTGCACGGGCTGATCGCGCACCACGCCGAGGTCCATCACCTCGCAGCCCAGCCGCGTGAGCAATCCGCGCACCGTGTAGCGGTTGCTGTCGTACACCGCGCCTTCGCGCGGGGGCTCGCCCAGGCTCAGGATCTCGTCGCCGGTGGAGAAGCAGGCCACGCGCAGCCGGCGAAACACCGGCACGCCCGGCAACCCCAGGCTGGCCAGCAGGCCGAGCGCGGCAGGCCCGAGCCGCTCGCCCTTGAGCAGGGCAGGGAGGCCGGCCTTCAGGTCCTCGCCCGCCAGGCGCCGGTTGTCGCCGCGGCGCAGCGCGCCGGCCGGGACCTCGATGGCCTGCTCGCCGGCCGGACGGGTGAACTCCTGCGGCACCACGGTGTCCAGCCCGGCCGGCATGACCGCGCCGGTCATGATCTTCACGCACTCGCCCGGGCCCACCTGTCCCTGCCAGGCCTTGCCGGCCAGCGCGGTGCCGACCACGCGCAGGTTCAGTGCCGCTCCGTTCGCCAATTGCGCACCGTCGAACGCGTAGCCGTCCATGGCCGAGTTGTCGTGCGGCGGCACGCTGAAGGGTGAAACGATGTCCTGCGCCAGCACCCGGCCGAGTGCATCGCCGAGAGCAACCTCTTCGGTGTCGCCGACGGGGGCGGCCAGCCTGGCCAGGAAATCCTGGACGGTCGAAGCGGGCAGGGCCTGCGGATCGTAGCCTTGCAGCTCGGCCGCGATCTGCTCCAGGGTCTTCACGGGCGCTCCAGCGCGCGCAGTTCGGCCAGGGTGTTGGCGTTGAAGAAGGCGCGTGGTTCATCGGCCGGCGGGCCGAAGGGCACGATCACCGTGCGGTGCTGCGCCGTCCACTGGTCGATCTTGCGGCCGCCGCCGTGGGTGAAGCGCACCAGGCTTTCGAGCAGTTCGTGGCGCAGCAGGCAGAACACCGGCTGGGTGCGCTGCTGGCCGTCGGCCTCGGGCGCGCTGGCCATGGCGATCTCGGCGCCGTCGCGCTGCGCGGCTTCGCCCAGCCGCTGCACCAGGTCGACCGGGAACAGCGGGGTGTCGCAGGGCACGGTCACCAGCCAGGGCGTATCCGACTGCTCCAGGCCGGCGAGGAAACCGGACAGCGGCCCGGCGTAGTCGGGTAGCGCATCGGGCCACACGGGCACGCCGAACGACTCGTAGGCGGCCAGGTTGCGGTTGGCGTTGACCATGGACGCGCCCACCTGCGGCTGCAGCCGCAGCAGCGCATTCAGCGCCAGCGGCATGCCATTGAAGTTCTGCAGGCCCTTGTCGACCCCGCCCATGCGGGAGCCGCGCCCGCCCGCGAGCACGATGCCGGTGACTTCCTGCGCGTCCATCAGCCGCCGATGTAGCTCATCTCGACGCGGCGGCTGCCGCCGCCCGTGTCGGGTCCCTGCTGGCCGCGCAGCTGCGAGTAGCGATCGGTGCGGCCCTGCCAGATCAGGCCGATGGCCGAGGCGATGTCCTCGTCGCTGGCACCACCGCGCAGCAGCGATCGCAGGTCGTAGCCCTGCTCGGCGAACAGGCACAGGTACAGCCTGCCTTCGGTGGACAGCCGGGCGCGGTTGCAACTGCCGCAGAAGGCCCGGGTGACGCTGCTGATCACGCCGATCTCGCCGGCGCCGTCCTGGTAGGCCCAGCGCTGGGCCGTTTCGCCCGGCGAGGTGGGCTCCAGCGGGCGCAGGGGAAAGTGCTGCTGCAGCCGTTCGACGACCTCGGCGGAAGGCATCACCTGGTCCATGCGCCAGCCGTTGGTGGCGCCCACGTCCATGTACTCGATGAAACGCAGCACGATGCCGCTGCCGCGGAAGTGGCGGGCCATCGGCAGGATCTCCTGCTCGTTGGTGCCGCGCTGCACCACCATGTTGACCTTGATGGGCGCCAGCCCCGCCGCCCGTGCGGCCTCGATGCCCTCCAGCACCTGCGACACCGGGAAGTCGACGTCGTTCATGCGCCGGAACACGGCGTCGTCCAGCCCGTCGAGGCTGACGGTGACCCGCCGCAGGCCCGCCGCCCGCAGCGCCGTGGCCTTGCGCGCCAGTACCGAGCCGTTGGTGGTCAGCGCCAGTTCCACCGGCTGTCCGTCCACCGTCCGCAACTGCGAGAGCTGCTCCACGAGAACCTCGATGTTCTTGCGCAGCAGCGGCTCGCCCCCGGTCAGGCGGATCTTGCGGACGCCATGCGCCACGAACAGCCGTGCCAGCCGGGTGATCTCCTCGAAGGTCAGCAGCGCGGCATGCGGCAGGTAGGGGTAGTCCTTGCCGAACACCTCCTTGGGCATGCAGTAGCTGCAGCGGAAATTGCAGCGGTCGGTGACGCTGATGCGCAGGTCGCGCAGGGGCCGCGCCAGGGCGTCCTGCAGGTGGCCGGCGGCGGCGATCGGCGCCGCCGGCACCCGCGCCGGCAGAACGGCGGTGCGTTGGTGGACGGGAGGGGTGGCGCGCTCGGACACGGGATCGATTCTGCCGCAGCGGACAGCCCTACGGTTGCCGGGGGATCAGACGCAGCGCCCGCCGTCCACTTCGATGCACACGCCCGAGATGAAGGCGGCCTCGTCGCTGGCCAGGTACAGCGCGGCATTGGCCACGTCCAGCGCCGTGGAGAAGCGCCCGAGCGGGATGGTGGCGAGGAATTTCGCGCGGCGGGCCTCGTCCACCGGCCCGCCGGCGAACTCGGCCGACAGGCCGGTGTCGGGGTTGAACACCGGGTTGATGCAGTTCACCCGGATGTTGTCGGGGCCGAACTCGGCCGCGAGCGACTTGCTGGTGGTGATGACGGCACCCTTGGAGCCGTTGTACCAGGCCAGCCCCGGGCGCGGCCGGATGCCGGCGGTGGAGGCGATGTTGATGAAGCTGCCGCCCTTGTTGGCGCGGAACGCGGGCACCGCGTGGATGGTCGAGAGGTAGATGCTCTTCACGTTGATGGCGTAGACGCGGTCGAACTCCTCCTCGCCGACTTCCAGCGCCGGCCGGTTGCGGTGGGTCCAGCCGGCGTTGTTGACCATCACGTCCAGCTTGCCGTGCCGGTCCACAGCCGCCTGCACGAGCGCCTTCATGTCGGCCGACTTCGTCACGTCGGCGGCGAGGAAGGAGGCCCGGCCGCCCGCGGCCCGGATCGCCGCCGTGACCTTTTCCCCCAGGGCGGTGTTGATGTCGTTGACGACGACCTGCGCGCCTTCCTCGGCCAGCCGCCTGGCAATGCCCTCGCCGATGCCCTGGCCGGCGCCGGTGACGATGATCGATTTGTCCTTCACTCGCATGGTGTTCTCCTGTGGGTGGCTATTGTTGCCTAGGCAACACAGAGGGTGCGCACGGATGGGTTTGGTTACGACCCGCTCCTAGAATCACCCGGCTTCAGGAGGGAGGCGGGAATGTTGCAAGCGATCGCAGCCGGCGCACGCCGCGCGCTGCTCACGGTGCTGGTGCTGGCCTGTGCCGGGGCATTCGCCCAGTCCGACCGCCAGCGCGCGCCGGGCTTCACCCAGCGTGCCGCCGATTCCCGCCTGGTCATCGTGCCGGCCGACATGGAGCTGTTCTCCATCAGTGCGGGGGGCGTGCAGGAGCCGCGGGCCGACTGGACGCAGGCCGCGCAGGTGCACTTCAAGGCCGCCCTGGCCGGCCAGGGCCAGCTCCTGGGGGTCCAGGTGCCGGAGCTGCGCGAAGCGGACATGGACGAACTCGCCCAGGTCAATGCCCTGCACGGCGCGGTGGCCGACGCCGTGTTCATCCACCACGCCTGGGGCATCCTCAAGCTGCCCACCAAGGACGACAAGCTCGACTGGTCCCTGGGCGAGGCGGTGCAGCCCTTGCGCCAGAAGACGGGCGCCGACTACGCGCTGTTCTTCTGGATCCGCGACAGCTACGCCAGTGCCGAGCGCAAGGCCGCCATGGTGGCCCTGGCGCTGCTCGGCGTGGGCATCTCCGGCGGCGCCCAGATCGCCTATGCCTCGCTGGTGGACCTGAAGGACGGGCGCGTGGTCTGGTTCAACAACCTGCAGCGCGCTTCGGGCGACCTGCGCGAAGCGGAGCCCGCCCGGGAAACCGTCGAGGCCCTGCTCAAGGGCTTCCCGGCGGTGAAATGAGCCACCCGCAAGAGGGCCGCCGCGCCTTCCTGCGCTCGGCCTGCCGGCACTGCGCCGCGCTGGGCCTGGGCGGCGCCGGCCTGTCCGCGCCGGCGCTGGCCCAGGCGCCGGTTGCCGAGCCCACGCTGCCGCCCGCGCGGCTGGCGCGCCCGGCGCTGGATACGGACGAGGGCGGCCTGTGGGCCTTGATGGATCGCGAGGAAACGCGGCTGCGCCGCAGCCCCTTCGTGGTGCGTGACAAGACACTGGCCGCCTACCTCGAGCAGCTGGTCTGCCGCCTGGGCGGCGAGCATTGCCGCGACGTGCGCGTGCACGTGGTGCGCACGCCGGTGTTCAACGCCACCATGGCGCCCAACGGCATGATGCAGATCTGGACCGGCCTCTTGCTGCGCGTGGAGAACGAGGCCCAGCTCGCGGCCGTGCTGGGCCACGAGATCGGCCACTACCTGGAGCGCCACCAGCTCGAACTCCTGCGTGCCGCCAAGGACCGGGCCGCGGCGGGCCAGGTGCTCGGCCTGTTCGGGCTGGCGGGCGCCGTCGCCAGCCTGGCCGTCGTCGCCAGCGGCTTTGCCTTCAGCCGCGAGCAGGAATCGCGCGCCGACGCGATCGGGATGCGGTTGATGCAGGCGGCCGGCTACGACGGCCGCCAGGCGGCGCAGGTCTGGGACAACCTGCTGGGCGAGCTCGAGGTCACCGGCGGCGAGGACGCCGGGCGACGCAGCGTGATGATGGCCACGCACCCGCCTGCAGCCGACCGGCGCGACGAGTTGCTGCGGCTGGCGGGCGCCGGCGAAGGCCGCATCGGCGCCGACGAATTCGAGCAGGCGATGGCGCCGCACCGCCTGGGCTGGCTGCAGGAGGAAATCCGCCGCGGCCAGTTCGAGGAAAGCCTGGTGCTGTTCCGCCGCATGCTGGCGCGCCGGCCGGGCGATGCGCAGGTGCAGTTCGCTCGCGGCGAGGTCTACCGCCAGCGCGATGGCCAGGGCGACCTCGAGCTCGCGCGGCAGGATCTGCGCGCCGCCTCCGCCGCCGCGAGTCCGCCGACGGAGGCCTTCCGCTCGCTCGGCCTCGTGCTGCGCCGCCTCGCCGATCCGGCCGGCGCGGCGCTCGCCTTCGAGCAGTACCTTGCCCTTGCGCCGCAGGCCGTCGATGCCGCGCTGATCCGCCAGTACCTCACCGAACTGAAGCCATGAAGAAACTCATTGCCCTGCTGCTTGCCGCGCTGGTTGCCGGCTGCGCCAACATTGCCAAGGTGGAGGGCGAACAGCTCGTCAACCAGCGCATGGCGATCCAGCTCACCGAAGCCTGGAACAAGGTCGTCATCCCGGGCGACACGCAGCCCTACGAGCGATGGACCCAGGAAGGCCTCAGCCTGGACGAGCTGCGCCTGTGGGCCGGCATCCGCCCCGGCCAGCCGCTGATGACGCTGCCGCCGGGCAGCGTGCCGGCCGGGCAGAAGGCTCCGCGTGTGCCCACCTATGCGGCGGGCATGGCTCCCGACCAGCTGGTGAGCCTGTTCGAGTCCATGTACTCGAGCGACGGCTCGCTGGTCAGCGTCACCCGGGTGGAGCCGTTCCAGTTTGCGGGCGAGCGGGGGGTGCGATTCGAGTTCAGCGTGGTGCGCAAGCGCAACGACCTGCAACTGGGCGGGGTCGGCTGGATCAGCGTGCGGCAGGACGAACTGTTTGCCGCCAGCTTCGTGGCCCCGCGCCTGGCCTTCTTCCCGCGGCTGCTGCCCAAGGCGGAGGCCGTGGTGCGCAGCGCGCGCATCCGCGGCTGACGGGGCGCCGCTTGGTGGGTCGCTGCCCACCCGCGCGCTCACCCGTGCCGGATGGCCACGGTCTTCAGCGTGGTGAAGCCGTACAGGGCCTCGAAGCCCTTCTCGCGACCGTAGCCGGAGGACTTCACCCCGCCGAACGGCAGTTCGACGCCGCCGCCGGCGCCGTAGTTGTTGATGAACACCTGGCCGCTCTTCACGCGCCGGGCCATGCGAAGTTGCCGGCCGCCGTCGCGCGTCCAGATGCCGGCCACCAGCCCGAAGTGGGTGGAATTGGCCAGTTGCACGGCTTCGTCCTCGTCCTTGAAGGGCATCGCGGCCAGCACCGGGCCGAACACCTCCTCCTGGGCCAGCCGGTGGTTGACGGGCACGTCGCGCAGCAGGGTGGGGGCCTGGTAGTAGCCGGTGTCGGGCGCCTCGTCGACGATCTGGCCCTGGGCCACCATCGGGATGCCGGCGTGCTGCGCGTCGGACAGGAAATCCCAGACGCGCTGCTGCTGGGTGGCGCGGATCAGCGGGCCCACGTCCAGGTCCATGGCCGCCGGGCCCACGCGCAGGTTGGCGAAGGTGTTGCCCAGGCGGTCGAGCAGCGATTCGTACAGCGGCTGGTGCACCAGCAGCCGCGAGCCGGCCGAGCAGGTCTGGCCGGCGTTCTGCACGATGGCGTTGATCACGGCGGGCAGGGCGGCCTCGAGGTCGGCATCGTCGAAGACGATCTGCGGGCTCTTGCCGCCCAGCTCCAGCGTCACCGGGCAGTGCCGCTCGGCGGCGGCCTGCTGGATCAGCGTGCCCACGCGCGGGCTGCCGGTGAAGCTGATGTGGTCGATCCCGGGATGCCGCGCCAGCACGTCGCCGACCTCGTGGCCGAGGCCGGTGACGATGTTGATGGCGCCTGCGGGGAAGCCGCACTCGGCCGCGAGCTGCGCCACCCGGATCAGCGACAGGCAGGCGTCCTCCGAGGGCTTGACCACGCAGACGTTGCCGGCCGCCAGTGCGCCGCCGACGCTGCGCCCGAAGATCTGCATCGGGTAGTTCCAGGGGATGACGTGGCCGGTGACGCCGTGCGGCTCGCGCCAGGTCAGCACGCTGTAGCCGTCCAGATAGGGAATGGTGTCGCCGTGCAGCTTGTCGCAGGCGCCGGCATAGAACTCGAAGTAGCGCACCAGCGCCAGGGCATCGGCGCGCGCCTGCTTGGTCGGCTTGCCGCAATCGCGCTGCTCCAGCGCCGCCAGTTCGTCGGCGTGCTCGGCGACCTTGTGCGACAGGCGCATCAGCAGGCGGCCGCGCTCGGCCGCGCTGAGCTTGCTCCAGACCTTGTCGTAGCAACGGCGAGCGGCCTGCACGGCGAGGTCGATGTCCTCGGCGTTGCCGCGCTGCAGTTCGTCGAAGGGCTGCCCGTCGGACGGGTCGATGACCGGCAGCGTATGGCCGGAGGAGGAGCGGACGCCTTCGTTGGCGATGTAGTGGAGTTGCATGGCGACGATTGTGCGCCAGCCCCGTCGACCCTCAGCGGCCCACGGGCACGAACTGGTGCGAGTGCGCGGCCAGCCAGCGTTGCGAGGCGGAGCTGTCCTGCTGGTTCGGGTGGAAGTCGCGCCGCAGGTACTGCTTCCAGGGGCCGAAGGTCTGCCGCACCAGGCCGCGACGGCCGAACAGGAACGAGGCGGCCTGTTGCCAGGTGCGCCAGCGCCAGAGCGTGCCGTCCTGCCGCAGGTTGCCCAGCGTCTGGCGCAGCGTGTCCGTGAGGAAGAACACGGTCACGCGCCGGAACCAGCGCAGCCGCCAGTCGTGGTTGCCGCCCAGCGCCTGGTACAGGTCGAAGGCGACCGCCTTGTGCTCCGACTCCTCGGCGCTGTGCCACAGCCACAGCGTGACCAGCCGCGGGTCGCGGTCGCCCAGCAGGTCGGGGTTGTGCAGCAGCCAGTCGGCCAGGATGGCGGTGAAGTGCTCGTTGGCCGCGGTGATGCCCAGCCAGTGGCGCACGTCCACGCCTTCCATCATCTTCAGGCGGTCGCGCGCCCGCGCCTCCCAGCGGTTGACCAGCCCGAGCCGGCCCAGGTGCTCGTTGTAGAGGCCGTGCAGGCGCCGGTGGGTGGCCTCCTGGCCGACGAAGCCCTGGACCTCGTCGCGAAACCGGTCCTGCAGGGGCGCCGGCAGCGCCTTGAAGCCGTCGCGCACGCTGTCGATGAAGAACTGCTCGCCGACCGGGAAACTCATCGACAAGGCGTTCAGCAGCGCGGTGCGGAAGGCGTCGCCCGCGCACCAGTGGCGCTCGACGGGCGCTTCCATGTCGACGAGGAGGCGGCGGACGACGAGATCGGTCATGGCGAGGGTCGGCAAACAGGTGCAGGTGCAAGCTTGGCGGCGGATCGTACGGAGTCAAGGGCGGCGGTTGCCGGAAACGGAAAGGCCCGCCGGGGCGGGCCTTTCCGTTCATGGGGCGACGGGCCTACTTGGTCTCGCCCGCCGGTGCTGCGGCCGGGGCCGCGGCGGCAGCCGGAGCCGCCACGGCGGCCGGCGTGGCGGCCTGCGCCTTGGCCGTTTCCGCACCGCCGGCGTGGAACTGCACCACCAGCGGCACGATCAGCAGCGCCACGATGTTGATGATCTTGATCAGCGGGTTGACGGCGGGGCCGGCGGTGTCCTTGTAGGGGTCGCCCACGGTGTCGCCGGTCACCGCGGCCTTGTGGGCTTCGGAGCCCTTGCCGCCGTGGTTGCCGTCCTCGATGTACTTCTTGGCGTTGTCCCAGGCACCGCCGCCGGTACACATGGAGATGGCGACGAACAGGCCGGTGACGATGGTGCCCATCAGCAGGCCGCCCAGCGCCTTGGGGCCGAGGATCAGTCCGACCAGGATCGGCACCACCACCGGCAACAGCGACGGAATCATCATTTCCCGGATGGCGGCCTTGGTCAGCATGTCGACGGCAACACCGTACTCGGGCTTGGCCGTGCCTTCCATGATGCCCTTGATGGTCTGGAACTGGCGGCGCACTTCCACCACCACCGAGCCGGCGGCGCGGCCGACCGCTTCCATGGCCATGGCGCCGAACAGGTAGGGAATCAGGCCGCCGATGAACAGGCCCACGATCACCATCGGGTCGGACAGGTCGAAGCTGATGGCGCGCCCGTAGCTTTCCAGCTTGTGGGTGTAGTCGGCGAACAGCACCAGCGCGGCCAGGCCGGCCGAGCCGATGGCATAGCCCTTGGTCACGGCCTTGGTGGTGTTGCCCACCGCGTCCAGCGGGTCGGTGATGTCGCGCACCGAAGAGGGCATTTCGGCCATCTCGGCGATGCCGCCGGCGTTGTCGGTGATCGGGCCGTAGGCGTCCAGCGCCACCACGATGCCGGCCATGCTCAGCATGGAGGTGGCGGCGACCGCGATGCCGTACAGCCCGGCCAGCCAGTAAGCCGCGATGATCGACAGGCAGACGAACAGCACCGGCCATGCGGTGGAGCGCATCGACACGCCCAGGCCGGCGATGATGTTGGTGCCGTGGCCGGTGGTGGAGGCCTGCGCGATGTGGCGCACGGGCGAGTACTGGGTGCCGGTGTAGAACTCGGTGATCCAGACCAGCAGGCCGGTCAGGATCAGGCCGACCGCGCAGGCGCCGAACAGGCGGATCTGCGAGCCGCTGGCGCTGATCGCGTTGTCCGGCATCAGCCAGACGGTGACGAAGTAGAAGGCGATGAGCGACAGCACGCCGGCCACGGCCAGGCCCTTGTACAGGGCCGGCATCACGTTGGTCATGCCCGGCCTGGCCTTGACGAAGAAGCAGCCGATGATGGAGGCGATGATCGAAACGCCGCCCAGGGCCAGCGGGTACAGCACGGCCTGCGAGGCGGCGGCGCCGACCAGCAGCGCGCCCAGCACCATGGTGGCGATCAGCGTCACGGCGTAGGTCTCGAACAGGTCGGCGGCCATGCCGGCGCAGTCGCCCACGTTGTCGCCCACGTTGTCGGCGATCACCGCGGGGTTGCGCGGGTCGTCTTCCGGGATGCCGGCCTCCACCTTGCCCACCAGGTCGGCGCCCACGTCGGCGCCCTTGGTGAAGATGCCGCCGCCCAGGCGCGCGAAGATGGAGATCAGCGAGGAGCCGAAGGCGAAGCCGATCAGCGGATTGAGCAGGTTGGCCAGGCTGGCGTCGGGGGTGAGGCGGCCGTTGCCGACCAGGAACCAGTAGAAGGCCGAGACGCCCAGCAGGCCCAGGCCCACCACCAGCATGCCGGTGATGGCGCCGCCGCGGAAGGCCACGTCCAGTGCCGGGCCGATGCCGTGGGTGGCTGCCTGCGCGGTGCGCACGTTGGCGCGCACCGAGACATTCATGCCGATGAAGCCGCAGGCGCCGGACAGCACCGCGCCGATGACGAAGCCGATGGCCGTCTGCGAATCGAGGAAGACGCCGATCAGGATGGCCAGCACCACGCCGACGATGGCGATGGTCTTGTACTGCCGTGCCAGGTATGCGGCCGCGCCGGTCTGCACCGCCGCGGCGATTTCCTGCATGCGGGGATTGCCGGGGTCGCGCGAGAGAATCCAGCTTCGGGCCCAGAACCCGTAGGCCACGGCCGCCAGGCCGCAGACGAGCGCCAGTATCAGCGCCGAGTTGCCACTCATTTCTTCGATCTCCTGTCCGTTTGTCTGCTTGGAGGAGGCACCGCAAGCGGTCCCCCCGCTGCGTTGCTTCCTCGCCGCTTCCCTCCGGTCGGGAGACGATTGGCCAACCGGCTGACTATAAATCCAAACTCGACCGGGACCGGCGACGGCCCGGTTGGCCCAAGGGTCGCGAAAGTAAAATCAGGGTTAGTCCTAGGTTTTCACTTCCACCCGAACCCACCCATGTCCCTCGACAACGTCACGCCGGGCCGCCAGGCCCCCGATGCCTTCAACGTCATCATCGAGATCCCGATGAATGCCGACCCCGTGAAGTACGAGGTGGACAAGGACTCCGGCGCCATCTTCGTGGACCGCTTCATGAGCACGTCCATGCATTACCCGACCAACTACGGCTACGTGCCGCAGACCATCAGCGGCGACGGCGACCCGGTCGACGTGCTGGTGATCACCCCGGTGCCGCTGATTCCCGGCGTGGTCGTCACCTGCCGCCCGCTGGGCGTGCTGAAGATGCAGGACGAGGCGGGCGACGACGCCAAGGTGCTGGCGGTCCCGGTGGACCGCGTGCTGTCGATCTACTCGCACTGGCAGAAGCCGGAGGACCTGAACCCGCTGCGGCTGAAGACCATCTCCCACTTCTTCGAGCACTACAAGGACCTCGAGGCCAACAAGTGGGTCAAGGTGCTGGGCTGGGAGGGTCCGGACGCCGCGCGCAAGGAGGTCCTGGAGGGGATCCAGAACTTCCGGCGCATGCCCCGCGCCGCCTAGGGCCGGTCGCCGTCGCGGCGGAAGGGCGAGCGCCCTTCCAGCTGTTCCATGTAGCTGTCGATGCCGGCGCCCTCGCGTTCCAGGAAGCGCTCCACGGCATCGGCAAAGGCGGGCTGCGCCAGCCAGTGGGCGCTGTGCGTCTTCACCGGCAGCAGCGCCCGCGCCATCTTGTGCTCGCCCTGGGCGCCGCCTTCGAAGCGCTGGACGCGGTGCTCGATGCACCATTGCAACGGCTGGTAGTAGCAGGCCTCGAAGTGCAGGCAGTCCACCCGCTCCAGCGCGCCCCAGTAGCGGCCGTAGGCGGCTTGCGGCGCGGGCCCCTCGTCCGACAGCGCCACCAGGCTGCAGGCGATGTCGCGGCCCGCTCTCGTGGCGATGAACAGCACCCAGTGCGCTGGCAGGTCGATTGCCATGCGCCGGAAGAACTCGCGCCGCAGGTAGGGCGGATTGCCGTGCTCGCGGTAGGTGCGCTCGTAGCAGCGGTAGAAGAAATCCCAGTCGGCTGCGCGGATGGCGTTTCCGCGCAGCGCGCGGAAGCTGACGCCGGCGCCGGCCACCTTGCGCCGCTCCTGCCGGATCTTCTTGCGCTTGTCCTGTGCCAGGCCGGCGAGGAAGCCTTCGAAGTCCCGCCACCCCTGGTTGAGCCAGTGGAACTGGACCGTGTGGCGGGCCATCAGGCCGGCCTCCTCGCAGGCGGCGGCATCGACATCCGACAGGAACAGCAGGTGCAGCGAGGACAGTCCGTTGCCGCGGCACAGGGCCACCAGGGCCTGCACGAGCGCCCGCCGCGCAGCGCGGTCGCGAGCCAGCAGCCGCGAGCCGGGCACCGGCGTGAACGGCACCGCCACCAGGCCCTTGGGGTAGTAGTCCAGCCCATGCTGCTCGTAGGCGTTGGCCCAGGCCCAGTCGAACACGTACTCGCCGTACGAATGCGCCTTCAGCCAGAAGGCGCAGGCGGCCTGCAGCGCATCGCCGCGCCAGAGCGTCAGGAACTCCGGCTGCCAGCCCGTCGCCGCGGCGGCGCTGCCGCTGTCGTGCAGCGCCGCCAGGTACTCCTGACGCATGAAGGGCGTGGGCAGATCCTGTGCCGCCAGCAGTTCGTTCCACGCACGCCGCGGCACATCGCCGGGCGCCCGGAGAAGTCGAATGACATAATCGTCCGGCTGTTTTCGCACTGCTGACATGGCCCTCCGGATCTGCAACGCCCAGCTCAACTTCGTGGTGGGCGACATGCCCGGCAACGCCCGCAGGATCGTCGAAGCCGCCCGCCGGGCCTACCAGGACGGGGCGCGGCTGGTCCTCACGCCCGAGCTTTCCATTTGCGGCTACGCGGCCGAGGACCTGTTCCTGCGCCCGGCGTTCATCGCGGCCTGCGATGATGCCGTCAAAACCGTGGCCCGCGAACTGGCGGGGTTGAAGGGGCTGCACCTGGTGGTCGGCCACCCGGTCGGCGGCGACGTGCGCAGCCGGTCGGTGCAGGTGCAGCGGCGCCTGAACGCGGCCAGCGTCATTAGCGAAGGCAAGGTGCTGGAGACCTACGCCAAGCGCGAACTGCCCAACTACCAGGTGTTCGACGAGCGCCGCTATTTCACGCCGGGCCGCGGCAGCTGCGTGTTCCAGGTCGGGGACCTGAACGTGGGCCTGCTCATCTGCGAGGACGCCTGGTTCGAGGAGCCGGCGCTGCTGGCGGCCGAGTCCGGCGCGCAGCTGCTGGCGGTGATCAATGCGTCGCCCTTCCACATGGGCAAGGGCGGCGAGCGGATTGCGCGGATGGCCGAGCGGGCCCGCGCCGTCGGGCTGCCGATCGTGTACACGCACCTGGTGGGCGGGCAGGACGAGGTGGTGTTCGACGGCGGCTCGTTTGCGGTCGCCGCCGACGGCACGCTGGCCGGTCGCGCGCCGGCCTTCCGCGAGGACCTGTTCACGGTCGACGTCGACGGCACGCCAGCGGCCCTGGTGCTGAATGCGCCGATGGCGTCGGCGCGCGAGCCCGAGGCCGACCTGTGGGATGCCCTGGTGCTGGGCGTGCACGACTACATCCGCAAGAACGGCTTCCCGGGCGTGCTGCTGGGGTTGTCGGGGGGGATCGACTCGGCACTGGTGCTGGCGATCGCGGTGGATGCGCTGGGCCGGGACAAGGTGCGCACGGTGATGATGCCCTCGCCCTACACGGCCGACATCTCCTGGATCGACGCGCGCGACATGGCGGCCCGCCTGGGCGTGCGCTACGACGAGATTTCCATCGTGCCGCAGTTCCAGGCCTTCAAGGCCGCGCTGGCGAAGGATTTCGAGGGCCTGCCGGAGGACGCGACCGAGGAGAACATCCAGGCCCGCATCCGCGGCGTGCTGCTGATGGCGCTGTCCAACAAGTTCGGCAGCATCGTGCTGACCACGGGCAACAAGAGCGAGATGGCCACCGGCTACTGCACGCTGTACGGCGACATGGCCGGCGGCTTCGCCGTGATCAAGGACGTGCTCAAGACCAGCGTGTTCGCGCTGGCGCGCTGGCGCAATGCCAACGACCCGTATGGCACCGGCGCCCACCCGATTCCCGATCGCATCATCACCCGCCCGCCCAGCGCGGAACTGCGCCCCGACCAGGTCGACCAGGACAGCCTGCCGCCCTACGAGGTGCTGGACGCCATCCTCTCGCGCTACATGGAGGAGGACGAGGGCGTGGAGCAGATCGTGGCCGAGGGCTTCGACCGCGCGGTGGTCGAGCGGGTGGCGCGGCTGGTGAGGATCAACGAGTACAAGCGCCGGCAGGCGCCGGTAGGGATCCGCGTCACGCACCGCGGCTTCGGCAAGGATTGGCGCTATCCTATAACTGGAAAGTTCGGGGCCTAGGGCCCCAGGAAAGAATCCATGAAACAGATCACCGCCATCGTCAAACCATTCAAGCTCGAGGAGGTGCGCGAAGGCTTGGCCGAGTGCGGCGTCACCGGGCTGACGGTCACCGAGGTCAAGGGCTTCGGCCGGCAGAAGGGCCACACCGAGCTGTACCGCGGCGCCGAGTACGTCGTCGACTTCCTGCCCAAGGTGAAGATCGAGGTGGTGGTCAAGGACGACGACGTCGAGCGCTGCGTCGACGCCATCGTCAAGGCGGCCCGCACCGGCAAGATCGGCGACGGCAAGATCTTCGTCACCAGCGTCGAGCGGGTGGTGCGCATCCGGACCGGCGAGACCGACGAATCGGCGGTCTGAGGGCGCCCTTCCGCCGAAAGGGAGGGCGCAGGCCCGCCGCCCTAGATTTGCGAAAGGTCCTGCGCCGACGCCGGCGTGGACTCGTCGACCAGCGCCTGCAGCAGCGGCTCGGGCTCGCCGGCGATGCGCACCAGGTCCATCTGCCAGTCGTTCATCAGGCCGTGCGCCACGCTGCTGCGCAGGAAATCGAGCAGGGGCGCGTAGTAGCCCGCGGTATCCAGGATCCCCACCGGCTTGGCGTGGTAGCCCAGCTGCCGCCAGGTCCAGGCTTCGAACAGCTCCTCCAGCGTGCCGATGCCGCCGGCCAGCGCCAGGAAGGCGCCGGCCCGCTCGGCCATGATCCGCTTGCGGTCGTGCATGCTGGCGACCACGTGCAGCTCGGTGCAGTCGTGCTTGGCGTACTCCTTGTCGACCAGCGCCTGCGGGATCACGCCGATGACGGTGCCGCCGGCCGCCAGGGTGGCATCGGCCAGGATGCCCATCAGTCCGGCGTTGCCGCCGCCATAGACCAGCTGCCCGCCGCGTGCGCCTATCCACCGGCCCACGTCGCGGGCCGCCTGCACGAAGCTCTCGGCCAGGCCGGTGCGCGAGCCGCAGTACACGCAGATGGAAAACGGTGGGGGGTTGAGGCGGCCTGCCGCTGCAGGGCCGGGCCCGGAGCCGGTGCGCGACAGGGACGGATTGATGGCAGGGGCTAGGGCTTGCGGCGACCGGGACATGGCAGCCGATTGTCTACGAGCCGGACGCGGCCCTTGCCGGGCCGGCCGTGATCAGCCTCGTGCCGGCCAGGGCGTCGTGCCAGAACTGGCGCTGGGGGTGGAACCGGCTGAGCACCGCCCAGATGGCCACCCAGCCGAACACGACCACCGCGTACTCGCCGGCCCCGAGCCGGAACGGGGCGAGGGCCAGCAGCGGCGGCATGAACCACAGCCAGCTGCACAGGTAACGCAGCAAGGCGCGGCCCTGGGCCAGCGGACGGCCGGCCCGATCGACGACGCGGATGTTCCAGGTCTTCATCGCCAGCGTCTGGCCCCGGCTCCAGAACCAGGCGAAGTAGATGCCGAACACCACGAACAGGAAAGCCTGCAGGAGGTGGCGGCGCTCATCCATGCCGCTGCGCACCTGCCCCAGCGTGCTGAACAGCCAGCCGGCCACGAACACCACGGCGAACAGCAGCATGCCCTCGTACACCCAGCAGGCCATGCGGCGGCGCAGCGGGGGCGCGGTGAGGTCGGGGACAGCGGGCGTGGAAACGCCCGTGCCTCGGGCGGGGCCCGGCGGATGCGTCATCGGCAAGCGGCTAGTTGGGGCCGTCCGGCGCCGGCGAGTGCGGCTGCACGGGGGCCGGCGAACCGGAAGCCGCGATGCGAGGCGGCTTCGCCTTGCGATTGCCGCGCGGAACCTTGGCCAGCTTCTGCGCAGGGACCGGCTTGATGGCTGCCGCCGCGGGCGGCGTGCGCGCAGGAGCGCCGGCTGCCAGCCTGCTCTTTTCCTCCGGCGAGAGGGCCTGGTAGGCCTCCCACTTGGCCTTCTTGTCGTCGGCCGACAGGCCCCGGGTTTCGGCGAAATTCAGGCGGGCCTGGGTGCGCTGCTGGGGGCTGAGGGCCACCCAGTCGGTCATGCGGCTGTGCAGCAGGGCCCGGTCGTCGGGCGACATGCGCTGGTAGTTGCGCGAGAGGGCCAGCCACTTGCGCTTCTGTGCTTCGCTCAGGGTGGGCCAGGCGCCGGACAGGGGCTGCAGCGCCTGCCGCTGGTCGGCGCTGAGCTCGGTCCAGCCGGAGCGCCTTTCGGCGCCCGCCCGGCTGCGGCCGGCCTGCGCGACGCGCGTGGCGGGCGCCTTCGTGGCCCCTGAGGGGGCGGCCGACGCGGCGGTCGAGGAGGTGCCACCCTGGGCGAGCGGCCCGTGCAGAGCCAGCGCGCAGAAGGCGAGCACGGCCAGCGTGCGCGCCCCGCGCCGGCCGAGCCGGCTGCTGCCCGGGCAGCACCCGGTGTGCCAGTGGTGCCCTTGCATCAGCGGCTGGTCTTCAGGAACTGGACGAATCCCGGATCGGCGTAGGCGGCGGGCGGCAGGTCGTCGGTGAGGAGGTCCGCGTCGACCTCGGCCACCTCGGTGGCACGGCGCTCGTCCTGCACGACGTGGATGGTCACCAGCCCGGCGACCAGCGTGACGATGGGCAGCGCGAGCGCGATGCGCTGCCAGGGGCTGAAGCGGTCCGGCCCGCGCAGGGCGGCCTGGCTGTTTCCGGCGGGCGTGGCTGGACGCGCCGGTTGCATCGCGGGTGTCTTGCGGCGGGAGACGGCCTGCTCGCGCGCGGCGCGCAGGCGTTCGGAGATGTCGCGCGGCAACTCGGCAGCCGCGGCGTCGAGCCGGGCGGCGACCCGGCGGCCGAACTGGTCCTGGCGGGGCTGGGCCAGGGCGGTGACGTCATTCATGGTTGCATTCCCTTTGCCTTCAGTGCCTTGCTGAGGGCCTGGACTGCCCGCGAGCAGTGCGTCTTGACGCTTCCCTCGGAGCAGCCCATGGCCGCGGCGGTTTCGGCCACGTCCATATCCTCCCAATAACGCATGAGGAAAGCCTCGCGTTGACGGGGGGGAAGGGCCTTGACCTGCGCCTCGATCTCCCTTAGCACCTCGGCCCGGCGGCTGGCATCCTCGGCGCTCTCCGACTGCTGGGAATCCTGCAGCACCGGGTAAGTTTCCAGCAGGTCGAAATCGCCCTCGCCGGAGGCCGGCTCGAAGTCGCTCATGTTGGAGAACAGCGCGTTGCGCGTCTTCTGGCGGCGGAACCAGTCCAGCGTGCAATTGGACAGGATGCGCTGGAAGAGCATCGGGAATTCGTCCGCCGGCTTGTCGCCGTAGTGCTCGGCCAGCTTCATCATGCTTTCCTGCACGATGTCCAGCGCCGCTTCCTCGTCCCGCACGTGGTAGACGGAGCGCTTGAAGGCCCGCTTTTCGACGCTCTTGAGGAAGTCGGACAGTTCTCGTTCGGTGGCCAAGGGGCGGTGGGCCTTTCGGGGCGCAGCGGCTCGCCGTCGGGGTGGTCGAGGCGGCGGCGATTATGGCATCCGCCCCCTGCGGCTGGGCCTGTGGCTGCCGCAGTGACATAATGCGCGCTGCAAGTCACAGGCAAACGAGCCCGGATCCGGCGGCGCAATCGGCCCGTCCATGTTCTGTGGGTTCCAAGTCCCGACGCGGCTTCACGAGAGTTCGCGAAGGGGCACCCAACTGGTTTTTCGTTCCCGAAACCCGAAAGGTTGATCATGGAAATCTCGAAGGCGGAGATCACCTCCGCGGCGGCGGCCGGCTCCGGCGCCGATCCCCATACACCCACCGAACTGCGCGGCGCCGAGATCATGGTGCGCGCGCTGCAGGCCGAGGGCGTCAAGTACGTCTGGGGCTATCCCGGCGGCGCCGTGCTGCACATCTACGACGCGCTGTACAAGCAGGACAGCATCCAGCACGTGCTGGTGCGGCACGAGCAGGCCGCCGTCCACGCGGCCGACGGCTATGCGCGCGCGACGGGTGAAGTCGGCGTCGCGCTGGTCACCTCCGGGCCGGGCGTCACCAACGCCGTGACCGGCATCGCCACGGCGTACATGGACAGCATCCCGATGGTGATCGTCACCGGCCAGGTGCCGACGGCGGCGATCGGCCTCGACGCCTTCCAGGAATGCGACACCGTCGGCATCACCCGACCGGTGGTCAAGCACAACTTCCTGGTCAAGGACGTGCGCGACCTCGCCCTGGTGATGAAGAAGGCCTTCCACATCGCGCGCAGCGGCCGTCCGGGCCCCGTGGTGGTGGACATCCCCAAGGACGTGTCCTTCAACAAGGCCGCCTGGCAGGGCCATCCCGACCGGGTCGACATGCGCTCGTACAACCCGGTCCGCAAGGGCCATGGCGGGCAGATCCGCAAGGCCATGCAGCTGCTGATGGCGGCCCGGCGGCCCTACATCTATGCCGGCGGCGGCACCATCCTGGGCAACGCCACGGCCGAACTGCGGGCGCTGGCCGACCTGCTGGGCTGCCCGTGCACCAATACGCTGATGGGCCTGGGCTCCATCGACGGCAACGATCCCAGGTTCCTGGGCATGCTGGGCATGCACGGGACCATCGAGGCCAACAACGCCATGCAGAACTGCGACGTGCTGCTGGCCGTGGGCGCGCGCTTCGACGACCGGGTGATCGGCAACCCCAAGCACTTCGGCTCGGCCGAGCGCAGGATCATCCACATCGACATCGACCCGTCCAGCATCTCCAAGCGGGTGAAGGTCGACGTCCCCATCGTCGGCGACGTCAAGGAAGTGCTGGCCGACCTGGCGGCCCACATCCGCGAGTCGGGCGCCAGGCCCGATCCGCAGGCGCTCGCGGCGTGGTGGGAAACCATCGACGGCTGGCGCAAGCGCGACTGCCTGAAGTACGACCGGGCCAACCGCGAGGTGGTCAAGCCGCAGCACGTGATCGAGACGCTGTGGAACCTCACGCGCGACGCCGACGCCTACATCACCTCCGACGTGGGGCAGCACCAGATGTGGGCGGCGCAGTTCTACAAGTTCCGCGAGCCGCGCCGCTGGATCAATTCGGGCGGCCTGGGCACCATGGGCGTGGGCATCCCCTACGCCATGGGGATCAAGCTCGCGAAGCCCGATTCCGAGGTGTACTGCATCACCGGCGAGGGCTCGGTGCAGATGTGCATCCAGGAGCTGTCGACCTGCCTGCAGTACAGCACGCCGATCAAGATCATCTCGCTGAACAACCGCTACCTGGGCATGGTGCGCCAGTGGCAGGAACTCGACTACGAGGGCCGCTACAGCCACAGCTACATGGACGCACTGCCCAACTTCGTCAAGCTGGCCGAGGCCTACGGCCACGTGGGCATGCTGATCGAGAAGCCGCAGGACGTGGAGCCGGCGCTGCGCGAGGCGCGCAAGCTCAAGGACCGGACGGTCTTCATGGACTTCCGCACCGATCCCACCGAGAACGTCTGGCCGATGGTCAAGGCGGGCAAGGGCATCACCGAGATGCTGGTGGGGAGCGAAGACCTTTAACGGCCCAGGGGCACGTCATCCCGGTCCTGGGCCGCGATCCACGAACAGCGATGGATGGCGGGTCGAGCCTCGGTGGCATGCTCCCGGACCGAAGACGAATCTATTGCCCGCCAAGCCCGGGGCTTACCGGCACCGGGGGAGGGCGGCGAAAAGAGGAATCGCACATGAAACACATCATCGCCGTGCTGCTGGAGAACGAACCCGGCGCACTCTCCCGCGTCGTGGGCCTGTTCTCGGCCCGCGGCTACAACATCGAATCGCTGACGGTCGCACCGACGGAAGACGCGTCGCTGTCGCGCATGACCATCCAGACCACGGGCTCGGACGACGTGATCGAGCAGATCACCAAGCACCTGAACCGGCTCATCGAGGTGGTCAAGGTGGTCGACCTGACCGAGGGCGCCTACACCGAGCGTGAGCTCATGATGGTGAAGGTGCGCGCGGTGGGCAAGGAGCGCGAGGAGATGAAGCGCATGGCCGACATCTTCCGCGGCCGCATCATCGACGTCACCGAGAAGAGCTACACCATCGAGCTGACCGGCGTGCAGTCCAAGAACGATGCCTTCCTGGAAGCCATCGACCGCACCGCCATCCTCGAGACCGTGCGCACGGGCGCCAGCGGCATTGGCCGCGGCGAGCGCGTCCTGCGGGTATGACCCACCCCCGAAGCGCCTGCGGCGCCTCCCCCTCAAGGGGGCGCCACCAGCGGCCCGGCAAAGCCGGTTCCGCGGTGGCACTGGACCCAAGTCACTGAATTTCGCTTTTTTCCTGGAGAGACCATGAAGGTTTACTACGACAAGGACTGCGACCTGAGCCTGATCAAGGGCAAGACGGTCGCCATCATCGGCTACGGCTCGCAGGGCCATGCGCATGCGCAGAACCTGAACGACAGCGGCGTGAAGGTCGTGGTCGGCCTGCGCCCGGGCGGCGCTTCCTGGCCCAAGGTCGAAAAGGCCGGCCTGAAGGTCGCGGCGGTGGCCGAGGCCGTGAAGATGGCCGACGTGGTGATGATCCTGCTGCCCGACGAGCAGATCGCCACCGTCTACAGGAACGATGTCGAGCCGAACATCAAGCAGGGCGCTTCGCTCGCCTTCGCCCATGGCTTCAACGTGCACTATGGCCAGGTCGTGCCGCGTGCCGACCTGGACGTGTGGATGGTCGCTCCCAAGGCGCCGGGCCACACCGTGCGCAGCACCTACACGCAGGGTGGCGGCGTGCCCCACCTGGTGGCGGTGCACCAGGACCGCAGCGGCAAGGCGCGCGACCTCGCGCTGTCGTACGCCATGGCCAACGGTGGCGGCAAGGCCGGCATCATCGAGACCAACTTCCGCGAGGAGACCGAGACCGACCTGTTCGGCGAGCAGGCCGTGCTGTGCGGCGGTACCGTCGAGCTGATCAAGGCCGGCTTCGAGACGCTGGTGGAAGCCGGCTACGCCCCCGAGATGGCGTACTTCGAGTGCCTGCACGAGCTCAAGCTGATCGTGGACCTGATCTACGAGGGCGGCATCGCCAACATGAACTACTCGATCTCCAACAACGCGGAGTACGGCGAGTACGTGACCGGCCCGAAGATCGTGAACGACGAGACCCGTGCGGCCATGCGCCAGGCCCTGAAGGACATCCAGACGGGCGAGTACGCGAAGAGCTTCATCCTGGAAAACCGCGCTGGCGCGCCGACCCTGCAATCGCGCCGCCGCCTGACCGCCGAGCACCAGATCGAAGTGGTCGGGGAGAAGCTGCGCGCGATGATGCCCTGGATCAAGAAGAACAAGCTCGTCGACCAGACCCGCAATTGACTTCGCCGCGCGGCCGCAGGCCGCACGCGAGGTCATCCCCGCGAATGCGGGGATCTAGGGAGCGCGAAGCGCCACCCCGTGAAGCGGGGATCCAGAAGGGCGGCCGAAAGGCCGCCCTTTCCCATTGGCCTGGCCTTGCTACAGTCCGCCAGAACACCGGCCCCGACACATGGACCCCTCCCTGCGCTTCGGACCCGTCTCGATCTTCCTCGGCGACAAAGCCGGCAAGTACCCCGATGGCAACCAGGTGCTGGTGCAGGGCAGCGACACGCGGGTCGCGTTCGACACGCCGCTCGTGTCCAACCGCATCGGCCCGACCTTCGATGGTGTCGACCTGGTGATCCTCGGCCACGTGCACGAGGACCACATGGCCGGGCTGCACCGGGTGCCGCGCGCGCAGGTGCAGGTGCACGAGGCCGACCTGGCCGCCGCGCAGTCGTGGGCAGGGCTCGCGCGACACTACGGCTATCCGCACGACGTGCTGTCGGCCTTCCGCCCGGTCCTGGAGCGCGATTTCCACTACGCTCCCCGCCCGGACGCGACCGGCTATGCCGACCGCGCCTCATGGGACCTGGGCGGCGGCGTGACGGTCCGGGCGCACCACCTGCCGGGCCATACCGCCGGCCATTGCGCCCTGGTGGTGGAGGGCGTGGGACTGGCGTTCATCGGCGACATCGACCTCACCGGTTTCGGGCCGTACTACGGCGACGCCACTTCCGACCTGACGGCCTTCCGCCGCAGCCTGCGCTCGGTGGCCGACCTCGACGCGAGGATCTGGGTGACTTCGCACCATCGCGCCGTGCTGACCGACCGGGCTGGATTCCTCGGGCACCTGGAACGATTCGCACGACGCATCGAGGAGCGGACGCAAACCCTGCTGGACTACCTGCACGATGGGCCGCAAACCCTGGCGCAACTGGCGCAACGGCGAATCCTCTACCCGCAGGGATTCGACGTGCCCTATCTCGAATGCGCCGAGCGCAACAGCATCCGCATGCACCTGGATGAACTGGTCGCGCAGGGAATCGTCCGGTCCGAGGGGGACGTGTTCTGGCGGGCCTGAGCAGCGGCGCCTTCGTGCTCCGGGCGCGGCAGGCCCCGCGGCCGGAGAGCCGCCCCGTCGCCCTTACACTCTCGGCCATGCACGATGGCCCCGTCCACAGCGACCACTCTCCCGAAGAAGGCATCGTCGTGCGCCGCCGGCGCAAGGGCATCTACATCCTGCCCAACCTGTTCACCCTGGCGGCGCTGTTCGGCGGCTTCTATGCGGTGGTGATGGCGATGAACCAGCGCTTCGACATGGCCGCGGCCGGGGTGTTCGTGGCCATGGTGCTGGACAGCCTGGACGGGCGCGTGGCCCGCATGACCAACACCCAGAGCGCGTTCGGCGAGCAGATGGACTCCCTCTCGGACATGGTGTCCTTCGGCGCGGCGCCGGCGCTGATCGCCTACGAGTGGGCACTCAAGGGGCTGGGCCGCTGGGGCTGGATCGCCGCATTCGTCTATTGCGCGTGTGCCGCGCTGCGCCTGGCCCGCTTCAACGTCAACACCGGCGTGGTCGACAAGCGCTACTTCCAGGGGCTGCCGTCCCCCGCCGCCGCGGCCCTGGTGGCCGGCTTCATCTGGCTGATGAACGACTACGGCGTCAAGGGCTACGAGATGGTATGGGTGATGTTTGCCATGGCGTTGTATGCCGGCCTGACCATGGTGACGAACGTGCCGTTCTACAGCTTCAAGGACATCGGGATGAAGAAGAGCGTGCCGTTCGTCGTGATCGTGCTGATCGCGCTGGGCATCGCCGTGATCAACATCGATCCGCCCGTGGTGCTGTTCGTCCTGTTCTGCATCTACGGGCTCTCCGGCTACGTGATGTATGGCTGGCGCAAGGCCAAGGGCCTGCAGACCAGCGTCATCAGCACGTCCACCGACGAACCCGACGAACGCGGCCTGCACCGCTAGGAAAGCCCCCGGACCGACGAGGCAGGAATCCTGTGCTACATTCGTTGCTCATGAACCGCATTGCGCTGGCCCTACTGCTAATCCCCTCCGGGCGGAGACGGTAGCGCGCGCGCAAGCACCAGCCTCGACGGCCCGTATGCACCAGCAGCGGGCCGTTTTCGTTTGTGGCTGCTGGTTCTCCCCCCTGACGAAAGACGATCATGCCCATGCTGAAGAACCCCGCCGCCAAGTACCGCCCCTTCGCCCCCGTCGGCCTGAAGGACAGGACCTGGCCGGACGCGGTGCTGGCCCGTCCGCCGGTGTGGTGCAGCGTGGACCTGCGCGATGGCAACCAGGCGCTGATCGAACCCATGGACATCGCGCGCAAGCTGCGCATGTTCCAGGCGCTGGTCAGGATCGGCTTCAAGGAAATCGAGGTCGGCTTTCCCTCGGCCTCGCAGGTCGAATACGAATTCGTGCGCAAGCTGATCGACGAGCGCCTGATCCCCGACGACGTGACCATCCAGGTCCTGACGCAGGCGCGCGAACCGCTGATCCGGCGCACCTTCGAGTCGCTGCGCGGGGCGCGCCGGGCGATCGTGCACCTGTACAACGCCACGGCGCCGGTGATGCGCAAGGTGGTGCTCGGACTGGACGAAGACGGCATCGTCGAACTCGCGACCGGCCAGGCGCGGCTGTTCAGGGAACTGGCCGCCGAACAGCCGCAGACGCACTGGGTGTTCCAGTATTCGCCCGAGATGTTCTCCGGCACCGAAGTGGCCTTCGCCAAGCGGGTGGTCGATGCCGTCACCGAGGTGTGGCAGCCCACCCCGCAGCGCAAGTGCATCGTCAACCTGCCCTCGACGGTGGAGCACTCCACCCCCAACATTTTCGCCGACATGATCGAGTGGATGCACCGGCACCTGGCGCGGCGTGATTCGATCGTGCTGTCGGTGCACCCGCACAACGATCGCGGCACCGGCACGGCGGCCGGCGAGTTCGCCGTCATGGCGGGCGCCGACCGCCTGGAAGGCTGCCTGTTCGGCAACGGCGAGCGCACCGGCAACCTGGACCTGGTCAACGTCGCCCTCAACCTCTATACGCAGGGCGTGGACCCCGGCCTCGATTTCTCGGACATCGACGAGATCCGCCGCACGGTGGAGCACTGCAACCAGCTGCCGGTGCACCCGCGCCACCCCTACGCCGGCGACCTGGTCTACACCTCGTTTTCCGGCTCGCACCAGGATGCGATCCGGAAGGCGTTCGCGGCGCGCAGGGAAGGCGACGCCTGGGACATGCCCTACCTGCCGCTGGACCCCAAGGACCTGGGGCGCAGCTACGAAGCGGTCATCCGCGTGAACAGCCAGTCCGGCAAGGGCGGCATCTCCTACCTGCTGGAGACCGAATACGGGCTGGAACTGCCGCGGCGGCTGCAGATCGAGTTCAGCCAGGTGGTGCAGGCCGTGATGGACGACAGCGGCAAGGAACTCACCGCCCGCGAGATCCATGGGCTGTTCGAGCGCGAGTACGGGCTGGGCAGCAGGATCGCGCTGCGCCACCAGGTGCTCGAGGAAGGGGACGACGGCCGGGTCACGATCGCCGCCGAAGTGAAGCTCGGCAGCCAGGACCTGAAGCTGCAGGGAACCGGCAACGGCCCGATCGACGCCTTCGTGCAGGGCCTGTCCGCAGCCACCGGCGAGACCGTGAGGGTGCTCGACTACCGCGAGCACGCGATCGGTGCCGAAGCCCACGCGCAGGCGGTCGCCTACCTGGAGCTGCGGGTGGGCGAGCGCACCTTGTTCGGTGTCGGGCAGGATGCGAACATCGTGTCCGCCTCGCTCAGGGCCATCGTGTCCGGCCTGCAGCGGGCGCGCGCGACCACCGCCCGCTGCGACGAGCCGGAGTTCGCGGCGGCGAAGTGAGGAAACAGACATGGCCGACAAGCTGATCATCTTCGACACCACCCTGCGCGACGGCGAGCAGTCGCCCGGCGCCTCCATGACGCGCGAGGAAAAGCTGCGCATCGCGCGGCAGCTCGAGCGTTTGAAGGTCGACGTCATCGAGGCTGGCTTCGCCGCCAGCTCCAACGGCGACTTCGAGGCCGTGCAGTCCATCGCCAGCGCCATCCGGGACTCCACGGTCTGCTCGCTCTCGCGTGCCAACGACCGCGACATCTCGCGCGCGGCCGAGGCACTCAAGGGCGCGGCCCGGGCCCGCATCCACACCTTCATCGCCACCTCGCCGCTGCACATGGAGAAGAAGCTGCGGATGACGCCGGAGCAGGTGCTGGAGCAGGCGAAGCAGTCGGTCCGGTTCGCCCGCAACCTGTGCGGCGACATCGAGTTCTCGCCCGAGGACGGCTACCGCAGCGAGATCGACTTCCTCTGCCGGGTGCTGGAAACCGTCATCGCCGAGGGTGCCACCACCATCAACGTGCCGGACACCGTGGGCTACGCCGTGCCCGAGCTGTACGGCAACTTCATCCGGACCCTGCGCGAGCGCATCCCCAATTCCGACAAGGCGATCTGGTCGGTGCACTGCCACAACGACCTGGGCATGGCGGTGGCCAACTCGCTGGCCGGCGTCAAGATCGGCGGCGCGCGCCAGGTGGAATGCACGATCAACGGGCTGGGCGAGCGCGCCGGCAACTGCTCGCTCGAGGAGGTCGTGATGGCCGTCAAGACCCGAAGGGACTACTTCGGCCTCGAGGTGGACATCGACACCCGCCACATCGTGCCGGCCAGCCGCATGGTCAGCCAGACCACCGGCTTCGTGGTGCAGCCCAACAAGGCCGTGGTCGGCGCCAACGCCTTCGCCCACGCCAGCGGCATCCACCAGGACGGCGTGCTCAAGGCACGCGATACCTACGAGATCATGCGGGCCGAGGACGTGGGCTGGAGCGCCAACAAGATCGTGCTGGGCAAGCTGTCGGGGCGCAACGCCTTCAAGCAGCGCCTGCTGGAGCTCGGCGTGCAACTGGACAGCGAAGGCGAGATCAATGCCGCGTTCGCGAAGTTCAAGGAACTGGCCGACCGCAAGAGCGAGATCTTCGACGAGGACATCCTCGCGCTGGTCGGCGACGAGACGGTCACGCAGGAGCAGGAGACCTACCGCCTGGTCTCGCTCAGCCAGCGCAGCGAAACCGGCGAGCGGCCGCACGCCGTGGTCGTGTTCACGGCCGATGGCCGGGAAGTGCGCGGGGAGTCCGACGGCAACGGCCCGGTCGATGCCTCGCTCAAGGCGATCGAGAGCCATGTCCGCAGCGGCGCCGAGATGGTGTTGTATTCGGTCAACGCCATCAGTGGGTCCACCGAAAGCCAAGGGGAGGTGACGGTGCGCCTGCAGAACTCCGGCCGGGTGGTCAACGGCATCGGGGCAGACCCCGACATCGTGGTGGCGTCGGCCAAGGCATATCTGAGTGCCCTCAACAAGTTACAAAGTAAAGCTGATCGGGTGGCTGCGCAAGGTTAGGTTTGTGTCCATATAATTCGTCCCAGCTGAGGTTCCCTGCCTAAGTCGTTGATCTTGTGTAACTTTTACAAGATCCAGGGCCTGGCTTGCAACAAGAGACGAATAGGAGACCGGATGCAACCCACCTTGCCGAAGGCCCTGGCCAGGACCTTGACACGCGTCCTGTGCACGCTCACCGCCGTCATCGTCGTTTTCGCGCTTGCGCCCACGCCCGCCGAAGCGGGCGCGCGCAAGGGGACGGTCGCCAAGAAGCACCGCACGACCACCGCCAAGCGCGCGGTCAAGGCCAGCGTCAGCAAGAAAAGGCGCTCGGTGGTGATCACGCAGACCCCGCGTCCTTCCTACGGCCACCTGGCCGGGCTGCAGGGCACCCCTGACGAACTCGATCTCAAGTCCAGCGTCGCCCTGGTGATCGACCAGGACACGCGCGAGGTGCTGTTCTCCAAGAACGAGCAGGCCGTGCTGCCGATCGCCTCGCTCACCAAACTGATGACGGGCCTGATCGTCAGCGAGGCCAAGCTGCCCCTGGACGAAGAGATCACCATCACGCAGGACGACGTGGACACCGAAAAGGGCAGCCGTTCGCGCCTGCGCGTGGGCACCCGCATCACCCGCGGCGAGGCCCTGCACCTGGCGCTGATGTCCAGCGAGAACCGCGCCGCCAACGCGCTCGGCCGGACCTATCCGGGCGGGATGGACGTGTTCGTGCAGCTGATGAACGCCAAGGCGCGCCAGCTGGGCATGAAGGACACGCAGTACGTGGAGCCGACCGGCCTGTCCAGCCGCAACCAGTCCAGCGCGCACGACCTGGCCCGGCTGGCCAATGCCGCCTACCAGGATCCGCTGCTGCGCGAATACTCCACGTCGCCGGGCTACGAAGTGGCCGTGGGCAAACGGACGCTCCAGTACAACAACACCAACCGGCTGGTGAAGAACCCCGACTGGGAGATCGGCCTGCAGAAGACCGGCTACATCTCCGAGGCCGGCCAGTGCCTGATCATGCAGGCCAAGGTGGCAGGCCGGAAGGTCATCATGGTGTTCCTGGATTCGGCCGGCAAGCTGAGCCGGCTCGGCGATGCCGAGCGGGTGCGCCGCTGGGTGGAATCGAATGCGCCGGCGGCAACGAAGTCCTCGGAGTCGGCGGTGATCCGGCAGGTGAGCGGGTAATCCGCTGCGCTCCAACAGGAAACACGGCGAGCATCCCGCTACGCTCCAACAGGAAACACGGCGCCGTCGGCGCCGTGTCCTTTTGTGCGGCCCGCCCTTCTCAGGCCGCTTTCGCCGTTTGGGGTGGCTTGTACCCCAGCGCGGCGGAGATTTCGTTGGCGGTGGACTGCAGCTTGCTGAGCCAGCCTTCGTCGAGCCGGTCGGCCGGGGCGGAGATGGACAGGCCCGCCACCAGCCGGCTCTGGTCGTCGTAGATGCCGGCGGCCATGCAGCGCACGCCCAGTTCCAGTTCCTCGTTGTCGCGCGCAATGCCGTATTGGCGCGCCTTGGACAGTTCGCGCTCCAGCACGGGCAGCTGCGTGATGCTGTTGCGCGTGTGGCCGGCCAGGCCGGTGCGGGTGGCATACGCGCGCACGCGCTGCGGCTCGTCGGCGGCCAGGAACAGCTTGCCGGTGGACGTCAGGTGCAGCGGCGCGTGGCCGCCGATGGCGCGGACCACCTGCATGCCGGAGCGCTCGCTGTAGGCGCGCTCGACATAGACGATCTCGTCGCCCTGGCGCACCGACAGGTTCACCGGCTGCAGGATCGTGCGGTGCAGCTCGCGCATGGGCACCAGCGCCGCATCACGCACGTTCAGGCGTGCCTTGACCAGGTTGCCCAGCTCCAGCAGCCGCAGGCCCAGCCGGTAGCTGCCGGCCTCGGGGCGATCGACGAAGCGGCCCACGGCCAGGTCGTTGAGGATGCGATGGGTGGTGGACGGGTGCAGGCCGGTCTTCTCGCTGATCTCCTTGAGGGAGACGGCTTCCTCGCGGGAGGCGAGCACGTCGATCAGCGCGAACATGCGCTCGATGACCTGGATGGTGGGGGTTGCGGCGACGCCGCTGTCGGTCTTTCTCATGCGGGAAACGGCTGGTGCGTTCCGCGCATTTTACTTTGTGAAATCAAGACCCCGTCGCCCGGCCTTCCACCCAGCGGCCTTCCTGCAACACCTGGTGCGGCTGGAAGCGGGCCTTGTAGCCCATCTTGGGACTCTGCGCGATCCAGTAGCCGAGATAGACGTGCGGCAGCTTCAGCTTGCGGGCCTGATCGATCTGCCAAAGCACGCTGTAGGTGCCGTAGCTGGCCGCGCCCTCGGGTTCGTAGAAGGTGTAGACCGCGGACAGGCCGTCGCCCAGCACGTCCAGGATGGACACCATCCGAAGCGGCCCGGACGAGCCATCGGGCAGGGTCTCGCGGAACTCCACCAGCCGCGAGTTGACCCGGCTCTGCAGCAGGAACTGGGTGTACTGGTCGATGCTGTCGTGGTCCATGCCGCCGCCGGCATGGCGGCCGCTCTGGTAGCGCAGGTACAGCTGGTAGTGCTCGGGCACGAAGCACAGCTTGAGCACGCGCGCCTGCAGGTTGCGGTGGCGCGCCCAGGCGCGGCGCTGGCTGCGATCGGGCTTGAACTGCTCGGCCAGCACGCGCAGCGGCACGCAGGCCCGGCAGCCGTCGCAGTAGGGCCGGTAGGTGAACATGCCGCTGCGGCGGAAGCCGCTGGTCACCAGGTCGGAATAGGCGTCGTTGTGGATCAGGTGGCTCGGCGTGGCCACCTGCGAGCGGGCCTGCTTGCCCGGCAGGTAGCTGCACGGGTAGGGTGCCGTCGCGTAGAACTGCAGGGTCTGGAGCGGAAGGTCCTTGAGGAGCGTCACGCGACGGGCTTCGGCAACAGGAGTTCGCGCCAGTATACGGGGTCGAATTCCCACGCCGGCGGCGTGCGCTGCGTGCGCGCCGCCACCGCCGCCACGAACTCCGCGCGGGGGATTTCCCGGGCGCCCAGCGACGCCAGGTGGCGTGTGTTCTGCTGGCAGTCGATCAGGTCGATGCCGTGCGCAAGGCAGAACGCCACCAGCGCCGCCAATGCGATCTTGGAGGCGTCGGGCACCCGCGTGAACATGGACTCGCCGAACACCGCCTGCCCGATCGCCACGCAATAGAGCCCGCCGGCCAGCTCGCCGTCGATCCAGGTCTCCACGCTGTGCGCATGGCCGGCGGCGTGGAAGTCCTCGTAGGCGCTCACCATGTCCGGCACGATCCAGGTACCCGACTGGCCGTCGCGCAGGCTGCTGGAACAGGCGCGGATCACCTCGGCGAACGAAGTGTCGAAGCGCACCTGGCAGCGCGGGTCGTCGACGAAACGCCTGAGGGTCTTGCGCAGGGAGCGGTGCAGCCGGAACTCCGCGGTGAACAGCACCATGCGCGGATCCGTGCTCCACCACAGGATCGGCTGGCCTTCGCTGAACCAGGGAAAGATGCCGCCGCCATAGGCGCGCCGCAGTGTGTCGACGTCGAGCGCCCCACCCGCGGCCAGCAGTCCCGGCGCGGGGTCGTGCGGACCCCAGGCCCGCCGGGCGGGAGGAAAGGGATCGCCGGGCTCGAGCCAGGGAAGCTTCATGGGACCAGGGATGTCTGGCCTCCATTGTTCCTGAAACGTCGAGGCAGGCCGCTGCCGCCGCATCGAATGGCCAGCCGGCCCTCAGGTGCCCGCGTACCGCGACGAGGGGCCAATCCGGGCCGGGCCTCGCACCTCTCGAGCTTCGCTGCTTTTCGCAAGCCCGGAAACCGGATGCAAGATCCGGAGGGCCCACAGCGCGCCTGCGTAGCATCGACGCGCGCAGTGGGAGATTCCATGAGCGACGCGAGCCGGCCGATCCACGTATTCGTCGTCGCTCCAGCCATGTTGTGCTGGGGCTTCGAGAAACTGGTCCGGACGGCCTGTGCCGGCATCCACATGACCGGCTCCGCACCGACGCTCGCGGAAGCGCTCGCGTCCCCTCCCGGGGGGCCCGTCGACGTCCTGGTGGTCGATCTGGACGAAGGCTATGGCGAGGAAGCCCTGCTGCATGCCACCCGGCGGTTCCCCGTGCTGCTGCTCACCTCGCGCCGGCCGTCGGCGGTGCTCGACCAGTTCGGTGGCCTGGGCATCAAGGCGGTCGTTCGCAAGAGCGACCCGCCACCCGAGGTGGTGGCTGCCATCGAAGCGGCGAACTCGGCCGGTGGGCCGGACGGCCGACCCGCGCCGGCGTGGGGCCGCCTCGGCACTGTGGGCGACCCGCCCGCCGATGCGGAGCAGGCCCGGATCGCGGCCCTCACCGCGCGCGAGCGCCAATTGATCCTGGCGGTCCTGTGCAACGCGCCGGCATCCGGGAAGGTGATCGCCGGCCGGCTGTGCATCAGCGAGCACACCCTGCGCAACCACCTGACGTCCATCTACCGCAAGCTGGGCGTGCGCAACCGGCTGAGCCTGCATGCGTACGCGGCCAGGCACCAGCTCGACCAGCCCATTTCCGGAACCTGACTGGCCGACGATGCACAAGGCCAGGGTCCAAAGCCGGATCAAGGCCAACTGAAGGCCCCTGATCGGCCGGAGCGGCGGCGCGAGCCGAGCGGGCGCGGGGCTCGCGCCACGCACCTGGCGTTCACCGTGCGGACAGGTGCGAAAGGGAGAAGATGACGAGCAGGCCGGCTGCGGCGGCAATGGCGGACGACTGCTGGAACTGGTGGCTTTCGGCTTCCGGCACCAGTTCGGTGGTGGTGAGGTAGAACATCGCGCCGGCGCCGCCGGCCAGCAGCAGACCGAGCAGGTCCTGCGAGAGATGGCGCAGCAGGAACCAGCCTGCCATGGCCGCCGCGAACAGGGCGGCGCCGATCAGGCCGGTCCAGCCGAGGATGCGGCGCGCCGGGCGCTCGCCGTCCTTCTCCCGGATCAGTTCGCCGATGCTCAGCGCCTCGCTGAAGTTGTCGATCACGATGGCCATCCCGACCACGATGCCGACCGACGCATCGGTCGCCGCGCTGACCCCGATCGTGAGGCCTTCGATGATCTCCTCGGCGCTGGTGCCGCCGGCCAGCACGGTCACCTCGTCGCCGCGCGGCCGCCGCCGCCGCCGGATGCTGCGGACCCAGTCCCGTTGCGAAGCCTTGTCACCGGCGCTGGCGCCGCGTTGCACGAACAGGTCCAGTGCATAGAGGAATGCAAAGCCGCCCGTGAAACCGGCCACGGCGATCGGCAGCGAGGCCATCTGCGCGGCCCTGGGCAGCATTTCGAATGCGAACGCGCCCAGCAAGGCACCGGCGGCGAAGCCCACGGCAATGGACAGCGCCAGGGTGGTCGGTCGCCTGCACAGCGCCAGTGCACCGCCGAGCGGCGACGCCAGCGCGCCGGCCAGGGCGATGGCGAGCAGCGTGGCGAATTCCATCGGGCGGCTCCGGTGCGTTGGTGCGTGCTCGGGGGTCCGTCGAACGAGCGCCGGAACCTCCGCTCCATCAGCGGAGCGTCAGCGGGTGGCGATCCGGCTGGCGGCGCGCGATCAGGGGCCGCAGCGGAGTGGCCCAGGGCGAACTGCGCAACCAGGCGCCGGTGCGCTTCTTCAGGCTGCGGCCCAGGGTCACCAGCGTGGGCCGGCTGACGAGGCCTTCGACCAGCGGCAACGCGCAATCCGCAAAACTGGTCTTGTAGGGTTCGTCGCCCTTGCCGAGGTCGAGCAGGCCGCAGCCTTCGGCGGCGGCGGCCCTGGCTACTTCCAGCAGCAGCAGCGCGCCGGGGGAGTACGCCGCGTGCGCATGGCTGTAGACGGGGAACCACCAGTGCCAGGTGCGACTCGAGCGCATGCCCAGGTGCGCCGCGACGAGCGCATCGCCCGCGTACAGGGCCGACAGGCGGCCGGCGAACTCGGGATGGTCCGCCGCGGCGATGCGCGTGACGAGTTCGCGCGCCCAATGCGAGCCGAAGCAATCGAGTGCGCCGGTGCGGTGGCACTGCTCGGACTTGAGCCGGATCACCGTCTGGAGCACCCGCGGATCCCGCGTGTTGGACTCGAAGCGCAGCGGACCCACTTCGCGAGCCAGCTTGCGCGACTTGCGCGGCAGTTCGGCCAGGCGCCGCGCGCCGGCGGCCAGCCGGCCCTGCCGGTAGGCCTCGAAGCCGCGGGACAGGTCGAGTCCGGGCGAACTGGCCTGGGCAACCGGCCCCGGCGGACGCTGCCACGCGGCGAGGTGGTCGAACTGCCAGAACGAGAGCCCGGACGCCCGCAGCAGTTCGGCCCAGTCCCATTGCGTGCCGGGCGCGGCAACGACGCCGTGGTGATCCGAAAGCCGGCCGCCGGCCGGCTCGCCCGCGCTCCATCGCTGCTGATGCGCAAAGAAGCCGAGCACCCGGTTGTCCTGCTCGAGCACGGCGACCCGGACATCGGGTCGGACCGCTGCGACGGCGACGGCGAATTCTCGGGAGAAGCAGGGGCTGGCCAGCGTCGGCGTGCTCAGTTGCAGCTCACGCCAGCGCGCCACCTCCGCCTGGCCGAGTTCATCCGGCGACGTGACCGTGATCTTCATTCGTGCGGCCCCCTGGATCGCAGGCGGCCCGGTGCGTTGTTGGACGCTCCATCTTGCCGCCGGGGGTCGGTGCCTGAGGTAGCTCCATCGGGCCAGTACCCGACCGTGCGCGTGGCCGTCGCAGCCGGAAGAACAAAGGCCCCGCACGTTCGTGCGGGGCCTTGCTGGATTTGGCTCCCCGACCTGGCGTGCACCGGGCCGATCGACGCGAAGTAGGGGGCTGGAAAGCGCGTTCAGCTGAGTCCCAGACCAGCGAATGTGCTCAATGGAGCAGCCGCGTCCGGAGTCAGCGCGATGTAGGCGCGAGTAACGGTCCCGTCGTCTATCTCGGTTGCGATCATCGCGTTCTTCAGCTGCGCCGACAGGCTCTCACCGACTAGCTCGTAGGTCCGGGCTGAAAGGGTCACGACCCCGCGCGCCGCCTCTGACAACGCTTCCTCGACTGCGTCTATCTCGTGCCCAAACACGCGTCTGCGCACAGTACCGTCAAGTTCGAAACTCGCTACGTTGCACAGACACGTCCTGACTTTCGTCCGCAGCAAATGGCCGCCGGATACGCGCTGCAGGGTAACCGCGGCACGCACGGCCGCCGGCGCATCCCTGAAACTCAGAAGCATGTCCACTCGTCTGGATGGTTGCTTCTCGCCACCGAGTTGCGCGAGGAGCCGTTCGCTCTCCTGAGGATCTGCAGACACCAGAGCCGCGTCAGCGGCGAGAAGGGTCAACTCCTCCGCTTCATATTGGATTGACTTGTAGTGGGAGCCGATGAATAGGCGCCTCCAGACATCCACGTTGCCATGTCGAAGGATGCGATGAGACATGGCCTCTATGAGTAGCCATCGGTCCGTGGGGTCGCGCTCCAGTTCAGTCAACTCGATATCGATGTCCTGCGCAGCATGCATATCGTTCTCGTGCACAGAGGGCACCGAGCCCCACTGCTGGATCAGTAACTGAATGTGTCAGGGCCGGGCAGACCCTTGCGTGGGATTAGGCCTAAGAAGGCTAGGGCATCGACGTAGGCCTGAGGAGCGTTCGCGGCGGCGGACGAGCAAAAAAAACGCGCCTTCCTGGGCGCGTTCATCGATCGGATGACCCTCGACGCCGGCGGCGTGACGATCGATTACCGACCGGAGGCACTGCTGAACGCGGGTACACAGACCAGTGTTCGCAGTGCGGTTAGGTGGCTCCCCGACCTGGGCTCGAACCAGGGACCTACGGATTAACAGTCCGGCGCTCTACCGACTGAGCTATCGGGGAATGAGCCCGCGATTATAGCGGTATCTTTTTCGCGGCTTCTTCAGAACGCGGCCGCAAAGGACAGGCGGACGGTGCGCGGCGCGCCGGGGTACAGGTACACGTGCGAGAACTGGTAGGGCGCCTCGCGCCAGTAGCGGCGGTCCAGCAGGTTGTGCACGCCCAGGGTCCAGGTGGCCTGCGTCGTTCCGATGCGCTGCTCGTAGCGCAGCGCGGTGTCCAGGCGGGTCCAGGCAGGAATTTCGAAGGAGCCGTCGGCCAGCACCGCGCGCGAACCTTCGTGCGAGACGTGTCCCTGCAGTTCCAGGCCGGGCAGGGCGGCCAGGCGGTACGCCGCCGTGGCGCGCAGCACGAATCCGGGCACGTTCACCGGCTCCCGGCCGTTGGTGGCCGGCTCGTACACGCTGCCTTCCCGGCGGGCGCGCAACAGCGTCGCGCCGCCTTGCAGGCGCCAGGGACCCCGCGCCCACTGCGCCGACGCCTCCAGGCCGCGGTGCACGGCGGAGCCGTCGTATTCGCCGGCCAGGCAGCTGAAGGTGCGCGTGCAGAAGTCGAAATTGGTCATCGGCCTGCGGATCCGGAACAGCGCGACCTGCCAGCCCAGCGCAGCATCCCCGCCGCGCAGGCCGATCTCGGCCTGCCGTGACCGGGCCGCCGGCAGCACCTGGCCGGCGTTGGCCAGCGCGAACACGGGATTGGTCGTGACCTGCCAGGACTCGACGCCTTCGCCCCAGCTGCCGTACGCGACCAGGCCGCCGACCCGGTAGCTGGCTGCTGCCCAAGGCGTGGTAAGGCTCTGGCGGTAGCCGCGATCCAGTCGCGTGTGGCGCAGGCCGAGCCAGGTGGCGAGCCGATCGTTCCAGCGGATCGCGTCCTGCAGGTGGATCTCGGTCGCGTGCTCGTCGCGATCCGGCACGATGAAGCCGGTGGCCGGGTTGGGCGCCACCACGGTGTTCCCGTCGATGGTGCCGATTCCGGCGAAGTTGAAGGCCTGCGGTTGGAACCGGTCGCGCGTGCGGTGGCGCAGGATGCCGGCCGACAGTTCGTGCTTCACGGCACCGGTCTCCAGACTGCCCGCCAGCCGGAGGGCGGCCGCGTCGCGCCGGCGCCGCTCGTCCTCGCTGCGAAAATCCCAGAAGTCGAAGCTGCCGTCGGAGCAGAAGCGGTCGAAGTTGCCCTCGGCCATGCAGCCGAAGGGGAAGGCGGTGTAATCGTCGGTCCTCAGCCTTTGCGTGCCGAGCTGCGCGGTCCAGCGCCAGTCGCTGCCCAGGGCCTGGGTGAAGCGCAGGGTGCCGGTGAGGGCATCGAATTGCGAGCGCGGGGTCCAGGGCTGGTTGTTCAGGTTCAGCCGAGGATCGACCGGCCCGGGCCGCACGTTGCCCAGCAGGCTGAAGCCGGTCTGGCTGGCCTGGGCGCGCTGGCTCCATTCCACCTCGCCTTCCAGCAGCGAATCGGCCGACAGGCGCCAATCGGTGGCCAGGGCCAGCAGGCTGCGCTCGCCATCGGTGTTGCGCACCAGCGGCCGCAGCTTTTCCTGGGCGATGTTCAGCCGGTAGCCGAACGCCTGGCCGGCGCCGAAGCGCCCGCCCAGGTCGGCGGCGCCCAGCAGGCTGGCGCGCTGGGTCGCCTCCAGCCGGACCTCGCGCAGGTCACGGGCGGTGGGCCGCTTGACCACGTAGTTGACCAGCCCGCCCGGGGCGCTGGTGCCGGCCTGGATGCCGCTGGTGCCCTTGAGGATCTCGATGCGATCCTTGTTGTCCAGCGGGATCATGGTCTCCGCATTGATGGGCAGGCCCTCGCGCCGGTAGTTGAACTGGTTGTTCAGGGTGAAGCCACGCACCGACAGGAAATCCCAGTAGCCCGCTGCGTTGTAGGCGTCGCCGACCGAGCTGTCGAAACGCGTCAGGTCGGCCAGCCGGCGGGCGCCCGCCGCCTCGATCTCCTGGCTGGAAACGACCGTGGTCGACACGGGCACTTCCTTGCGCGGGAAGTCGCCGAAGCCGGTGACGTCGGCTGCTGCCGGCACTGCGGCCGGGGTGATCGTGAGGGGGCGCAGGGTCGGTTCCTGCGCCTGCGCTGCGGTCAGCGCGAACAAGAGCGCCACTGCGCCCGGGATCGGTTGGAGTCGTGCCACGCCGTTTCCTTCAACGTCGGGTGGCAGGTGGGCCAGCGGGGGCGGCGTGCTGCTGCGGTCGTGGATCGCGAGCGCCGCCCTGTGCTTGCTTCCCTGCGCGAGGATTACCTCAATCAGGTTCAAAGGGACTGTCTCAGCCGCCGCGCGGACGCGGCAACACCCCTAGCGGACTTCACCGGGACCGGTGAAGAGCTGCGAATTCTAGCGGTTGGCCGGACGGCGCATAATCCACGCTGCTAGAGGTGTCCTGCGGCGTGCGCCGGGGGACTGAGAAACACTCTTTGAACCTGACCTGGGTCATGCCAGCGTAGGGAAGCGCCAGCCCCACCGGGCCCTCTCCCCACCGTCGCCGACCCGGCTGCCACCGAAGGAAGACGACGTGACGCAACACCTGACCGCCTCCGACCTCTGGGCCGACATCGCCGCCGTGCGCGCGCGTTCGCCGCTGGTCCACAACATCACCAACCTGGTGGTGATCAACCTCAACGCCAACGTGCTGCTCGCGGCCGGTGCATCGCCGGTCATGGCGCACGCGCACGAGGAGGTCGCCGACATGGCAGGCATCGCGCAGTCGCTGGTGGTCAACATCGGCACGCTGGACCCCTACTGGGTGCGCAGCATGGAGCTGGCCATGGTCGCTGCGGCGGCGCGCGGCATCCCCGTCGTGCTCGACCCGGTGGGGGCCGGCGCCACCCCGTACCGCAACCAGACGCTGGAGCGGTTGATCGCCGCGGCCGCGCCGACGGTGATCCGCGGCAACGGCTCCGAGATCATGAGCACGGCCGGCGCCGCCATCCGCACGCGCGGGGTCGACAGCAGCGCCGGCGCCGGCGACGCGCTGGGCGCGGCGCAGGCCCTGGTGCAGCGCACCCGCGGCGTGGTCTGCGTCAGCGGCGCCACCGACCACGTACTGGATGCGCAGCGGCGCTGGAGCCGCCTGTCCAACGGCCACGAGTGGATGACGCGCATCACCGGCATCGGCTGCTCGGCCACCGCCCTGGTGGGCGCGTTCTGCGCCGTGCAGCCGGATGCGTGGCGGGCCACCACGGCGGCCATGGCGCTGCTGGGCGTGGCCGGCGAGCTGGCGGCGCAGCAGGCGCAGGCCGCGAACGCCGGCGTCGGCAGCATGCAGGCGCTGCTGCTTGACGCCCTGCAGTTGCTGCCGCAGGCCGAGTTCGAGCGGCGGCTGCGGCTCGAGGTGGGGCCGTGGTAGCAGGCGATGCGCTGCGGCGCAGCCTGCGCCTGTACCTGGTGACCGATCGCCGCTGTTGCGGCGCGCGCAGCCTGGAGGCGGTGGTGGCGGCTGCGGTGCAGGGCGGCGCCAGTTGCGTGCAGCTGCGCGAGAAGGAAGCCGGCACGCGCGAGTTCGTGGCGCTCGCCGTGGCCCTGAAGCGCCTGCTCGCGCCGCTGGGCATCCCGCTGGTGATCAACGACCGGATCGACGTCGCCCTGGCCTGCGGCGCCGACGGCGTGCACCTCGGGCAGTCCGACATGCCGCCCGAGGTCGCGCGGGGGCTGCTGCCATCGCACGCATTCATCGGCTGGTCGGTGGAGACGCCCGATGACGTGGTCCGCAGCGCGAGCCTGCCGGTCGACTACCTGGGCGTGAGCCCCGTGTTCGACACCCCCACCAAGACCGACACCCTGCCGGCCTGGGGCCTGCAAGGGCTGAGTCGCGTACGCACGATGACCCGGCTGCCGCTGGTGGCGATCGGCGGCATCCACCCGGGCAACGCGGCCGAGGTACTGCGTGCCGGCGCCGACGGCCTGGCGGTCGTGAGTGCGCTGTGCGCAGCCGAGGACCCGCGCGCGGCGGCCGAGACCTTCCACCAGCGCATGGAGGCGGCATGATGCAGGAACGGTACGTGCGCGTGCTCTCGATCGCCGGCTCCGACAGCGGCGGCGGCGCCGGCATCCAGGCCGACCTGAAGACCTTCGCCGCGCTGGGCTGCTACGGCATGACGGCCATCACGGCACTGACGGCGCAGAACACGCAGGGCGTGCGCGGCATCCACGCAGTGCCGCCGGACTTCCTGAAGGCGCAGCTGCAGGCCGTGATCGAGGACATCGGCGTCGACGCGGTGAAAGTCGGGATGCTGCACGCGCCGGAAATCGTGGAGGTGGTCGCCTGGGCGATCGACGGCTACGGCCTGCCGCACGTCGTGCTCGATCCGGTGATGGTGGCCACCAGCGGCGATCGCCTGATCGCGCAGGAGACCGTGCAGGTGCTGGTGCGCGAACTGTTTCCCCGCGCCGAGGTCGTCACGCCCAACCTCGACGAGGCCGCGCTGCTGCTGGGGCGGCAGCTTGCCGACGCAGCGGCGCTGCCGCCCGCGGCCGCGGATCTCCTCGCGCTGGGGGCGCAGGCCGTGCTGCTCAAGGGCGGCCACCTGCCGGGCGAGGAAGTGGTGGACCTGCTCGCCCAGCGCGGGGCGGAGCCGGCTTGCGTCACGCTGCGCGGTCCCCGCATCGCCAGCCCCAACACGCACGGCACCGGTTGCACGCTGTCGTCGGCGATCGCCTGCGGGCTGGCCCTGGGCTTGCCGCTGGTGGAATCGGTCACCCAGGCCCGCGCCTACGTGCGCTCGGCGATGCTGGCGGGCGCCGGCGTTCGCACCGGCCAGGGGCACGGCCCGCTCAACCACGGCTTCGCGCCGGAAGCCTCTCGCGTGCGGCCGGCCTAGGCTTTCGTCCGCGGCCGCGTGGCCCAGGCCAGCGCGAAGGTCAGCGCCAGCGCGGGCAGGGCGGCGCCCAGCGCCGGCGCGAACCGGCTGCAGGCGTGGTAGGTGGCGATGCCGGCGACCCAGATCGCGATCGGCACGGCCTCGGCGCGGCGCGCCCGCGCGAGCAGGGCCACGGCATCGGTGCCGAAGGACAGGCGCCCCAGCATCACGCCGAACAGCGGCACGAACACGGAGCTGAGCATCAGCAGGAAGGGCTCGAGGCTGTGCATGGGCAGCACCAGGGCCATGGCCGTGCAGGCGGCGGCGATCGCCAGTCCCCAGCGCCGGATGCTCCAGCCCGGCGCCAGGCTGTGGCCGGACACCGCGCCCGAGTAAGCGTCGCCATAGGCGTTGTCCACTTCGTCGACCAGGATCAGCGACAGCGCGACCAGGCCGCCTTGCGCCAGCAGCAGCGCGGTGACCAGGTCCTGGCTGGGCAGCGTCAGCGCCACCAGCACGCCGAGTGCATAGCACCAGCTGTTGGCCACGGCGTAGCCCAGCCAGGTTCCCTTCAGGGCGGCACGCCCGCTCGATCCGTGCCGGGCATAGTCCGCCACCAGCGGTAGCCAGGAAATCGGCATCGCGATCACCAGGTCCAGGGCCGGCAGCACGCCCATGCCGCCCGTGCCCGGTCGCTGCCACAAGGCCGCCCAGCCCTGGGCCCGGGCCATGCCCAGGAACTGCCAGCTGAGCCAGACGAGCGACAGCACCACCAGCGGCAGCGCCACGCGCGAGACCACCTGGCGCACCAGCCGCACCATCGAGCCGGAGACCAGCAGGGCCAGCAGGCCACCCCAGGCGAGCGTGGCGACCCACGGCCACCAGGGCACGGTGTCTCCGCCCCGCGCGGCGATGGCCACCGTAGCGTCGCGCATCACGACCAGCTCGAACGTCCCCCATCCGAGCAGTTGCACGATGTTCAGGACGATGGGCAGGCGTGCGAAGCCGCTGCCATACACCGCGTGCATCAGCCCGGCACTGGCCAGGCCGCTGTCGCATCCCAGCTTGGCGACCCAGGCCAGCAGGCCGGCGCCGATGACCGAGCCGGCCACGATGGCCAGCAGGGCGTCGCGCGGACCGAGCGCGGGCACGAGGTAGGCACCGACCTGCATCACCAGCAGGCCGACCCCCAGGCTGAACCACAGGGATGCGTGCTCGCGCCAGCCGAAGACGCGCTCGGCCGCGGGCAGCGGCGTCAGCGCCCGGTTGGCGGCGGGAACGGGCAGCGTTGCTGCGGCAGGCGGGCTGGCCATCGCGATCTCTCCAGGCGGTCGCGCGGGGGCGGGCTGGAGGCAGGTCCGCGAAGGACGCTGCAGGTGGCCGGCTTCCCTGCGCGAGGATTACCTCAGTCAGGTTCGAAGGGACTGTCTCAGTCGCTGCCCGGGGCAGGCAGCAACACCCCTAGCGGATGCACCCTTGCGGATGCGGCGCGGATTGTAAGCCGCCATGGACAAGGGCCCCGCAGGGCCCTTGTCGCGTCGTGATTGCCGTGCGGCTCAATCGAACACCGGCGACTCCACCCCCAGCACCTTGTGCAGCTTGGGCGAGGTGGTGGTGTACTGCAGGTGGATCTTGCCCTTCTCGGGGAAGATGATGGGCGCGGCGGCGAAGGCGGCGAGGGCGCACTCGTGGAAACCCGAGAGGATCAGCTTCTTCTTGCCGGGGTAGGTGTTGATGTCGCCCACGGCGAAGATGCCGGGGACGCTGGTGGAGAACTTCTCCGTATCCACCACCACCTGCTTGCGCTCGAGGTCCAGGCCCCAGTCGGCGATCGGGCCGAGCTTGGGCGACAGGCCGAAGAACACCAGCAGCACGTCCAGCGGCACCACGCGCGTGACGCCGTCGGCGCCGGTGACCTTGACGCCCGAGAGACAGCCGTCCTTCTCCTCGTAGCCGGTGACCTGGCCGACGATGAACTGCATCTCGTACTGCTCGCACAGCTCCTTCATCTTCGCGACCGACGCCGGCGCCGCCTTGAAGCCATCGCGGCGGTGGACCAGGATCACGCTCCCGGCCTTGTTCGGACCGTCGGCGACGAAGTTCAGCGTCCAGTCCAGCGCCGAGTCGCCGCCGCCGACGATCACCAGGTTCAGGCCGGCGAACTTGCCCGGGTTGCGCACCCGGTAGAACAGCTGCGAGCCCTCGAACTTGTCCAGGCCCTCCACCTTGAGCGTGCGCGGCTCGAAGGCACCCACGCCGGCGGCGATGAAGACGGTCTTGGTCAGGAACTGCGTGCCCTTGGACGTGCGCACGAAGAAGCGGCCGTCGTCCTGCTTCTGGAGCTCGGTGACGGTCTGGCCCAGGTGGAAGGTGGCGCCGAAAGGCTCGATCTGCTTGAGCAGCGCGTCCGTCAGCTCCTTGCCCGTGCACACCGGAATGGCCGGGATGTCGTAGATCGGCTTGTCCGGATACAGCTCGACCGGCTGGCCGCCGGGGTAGGCGAGCGAATCGATCACGTGGGCCTTGATCTCCAGCAGCCCCAGTTCGAAGACCTGGAACAGCCCGACCGGGCCGGCCCCGACGATCACGGCGTCGGTCTCGATGGGGCCGTCATGCTCGGCGGCGGTCTTGATCACTTCTTGGCTGAGTCGGGGTTCCATCGCAATACTAGCTTGCTCCGTTTCCACCCTCTCCCGCCACGGGGCGGGCCGGGTGAGGGGCGTTTCTCGATCAGCGGACCAGCTCGGAGAGCTTGCCCGGCTTGTCCTTCCATTCCTCGGCGTCGTCCAGCGCCGGCTTGCGCTTGGTGATGCTCTTCCAGGCGGGCGCCAGTTCGGCGTTGAGCTTGATGAACGACACCTGGTCGGCCGGGACGTCCTCCTCGGCGTAGATGGCGTTCACCGGGCACTCGGGGATGCAGACCGCGCAGTCGATGCATTCATCCGGGTCGATCACCAGCATGTTGGGCCCTTCGCGGAAACAGTCCACGGGGCAGACATCCACGCAGTCGGTGTACTTGCAGCGGATACATTGTTCGGTGACGACGTGGGTCATGTGCTTGCGGTCATCGCTGGGGAAAACCCCGAATTTTAACGGCCGGCCTGCGGCCGGACGGGCTCGAGGGCATGGTGCCGCAGAGCCGCAGGGGCCACTTTGACGTTCCTCAATCGACCAGCAGGGCTCCTGCGGTGCGGTGGCTGGCGGTGTCGACCAGCACCAGCGACCCCGGCCCGCGGGCCCGATCGAACGGCCGGACGGCCAGCGGCTCCTGCAGCACCAGCTCGATGCGGCCGATCGCATTGGGCTCGAGCTGTTCGGCCGCTTGCGGCTGCAGCGTATGGACGTCCAGCCGGTGCACGACGCGGCGCACGCGCGCCTTCACCCAGCGGTGCCCGTGCAGCGCCCAGTAGGCCCGGCCCGGGGGCAGCGGCTGGTCGTCCAGCCAGGCCACGGTGCCGCTCAGTTCGCGGGACGGCTCGGGCGCCTCGGGCGCCAGCAGCCAGTCGCCACGGGACACGTCCACCTCGCGGTCCAGCACCAGGCCGGCGCTGTGGCCGGCCGCGACCTCGCGGGGTCGGCGCACCCCATCCAGCACCTGCGCCACGGTCGCGGCCTGCCCGGAGGGCATCACCCGCACGGACTGGCCGGGTCGGACGGCGCCGGTGGCGACCCGGCCCCAGAACACCCGTCGACCCTGGCCCGTGCCGGCGCCGTCGGGCGCCTTCTCGACCCATTGGACCGGGAGGGCGAAGGCTTCGCCGGTTTCCGCCGCCGTGACCGGCAGCGATTCGAGGCACTGCAGCAGGGAAGGGCCGACATGGCCGCACCAGCCCGGGGACGGTTCGACCACGTTGCGGCCCTGGAGGGCGGAGATCGGCACCACCGCACGTGCCGCCAGGCCGGCCGTTTCGCCGAAGCGCCGCAGCGCGGCCTCGATGCGGCTGAACGCCAGCGCCGGATCCTGCACCGCGTCCAGCTTGTTCACGGCGAACACGATCGAGGGCACGCGCAGCAGGTGGGCCAGCAGGGCATGGCGGTGGGTCTGCGGCAGCAGGGCCGGCTCGCCGGCCTGCCACGGAAGCTTGGTCGCATCCACCAGCACCACGACGGCATCGGCCGCCGAGGCCGCCGTGACCATGTTGCGCGTGTACTGCTCGTGGCCGGGGGCGTCGCCGATGATGAACTTGCGCGCCGGCGTGGCGAAGTAGCGCCAGGCCACGTCGATGGTGATGCCCTGCTCGCGTTCGGCTTGCAGGCCATCGGTGAGCAGTGCCAGGTCGGTGGCCCCGGCGCGCTGCACGCCGGCCAGCTGGTCCTGCAGCACCGCCTTGCTGTCCACCAGCAGGCGCCCGATCAGTGTGCTCTTGCCATCGTCGACCGAGCCGGCGGTGATGAAGCGCAGCGGGGCGGCATGCGCTTCGTCGATGACGGGAACCGGGGTGCTCGCATCCATCAGAAGTACCCGTCCTTCTTGCGCTTTTCCATCGACGCATCCGACGTCCTGTCGTCCATGCGGGTGGCGCCGCGCTCGCTCACCTCGACCGCGAGGGTCTCGAGGACGACGTCCGAGGCGTTCGCCGCCGTGCTCGCCACGGGGCAGGTGCAGGTGATGTCGCCCACGGTGCGGAAGCGCACCGTGCGGACGGCGGCCGCCTCGCCCTCGCGCGGGGGCGTCAGCGCCGTCACCGGCACCAGCAGGCCCCTGCGTTCGACCACGGCGCGCTGGTGCGCGTAGTAGATCGACGGCAGCTCGATGCCTTCGCGCTCGATGTATTGCCACACGTCCAGTTCGGTCCAGTTCGAGATCGGGAACACGCGGAAGTGCTCGCCCGGGTGCAACCGGGTGTTGAACAGCGTCCACAGCTCGGGGCGCTGGCTCTTGGGCTGCCACTGGCCGAAGCCGTCGCGGTGCGAGAACACCCGCTCCTTGGCCCGCGCCTTTTCCTCGTCGCGGCGGGCGCCGCCGATCAGCGCATCGAAGCGGAATTCCTCCACCGCCTCCAGCAGCGTCACCGACTGGTGCGGATTGCGCGGCTCGTCCGGCCGGGACAGTCGCACCGTGCCGCGCCGCATCGAATCCTCCACGCTGCGCACGATCAGCTGCGCGCCCAGTTGAGCGGCACGCCAGTCCCGGAACTGCGTGACTTCGGGGAAGTTGTGCCCGGTGTCGATCATCAGCAGCGGATACGGGATGCGGCCGGCGCCGAAGGCCTTCTCGGCGCAGCGCAGCAGCACCAGCGAATCCTTGCCGCCGGAAAAGAGCAGCGCCGGCCGCTCGAAGGCGCCCGCCACCTCGCGCAGGACGAAGATCGCCTCTTCCTCCAGCGCATCGAGGTGCCGGTTGCCCAGGCGGGCGAGCAGGCGGGATTCGACCCGGGCATTCATGCGGCTTCTCCTTCCGGTTTCACATGCAGGCCGCACTCCTTGGCGGACTCGTTCTCCCACCACCATCGCCCCGCGCGGAAGTCCTCGCCCAGGCTGATCGCGCGTGTGCAGGGCGCACAGCCGATGCTGGGGTAGAAGTTGTCGTGCAGCGGGTGGTAGGCGATGCCCTCGGTGGCGATGCAGTGCCAGACGTCGCCCCAGGTCCAGTCGGCCAGGGGGTTGAACTTGATGCGCGGCTCGCTGGTGTCCACCAGGGGCACGTCCGCGCGGGCAGCCGATTGCTCGCGGCGCAGGCCGGTGATCCAGGCGCGCTGCCCTTCCAGCGCGCGCTGCAGCGGCTCCACCTTGCGGACATGGCAGCAGGCCTTGCGAAGCTCGACGCTGCGGTACATCGCATCGCGGCCCTCGCGGTCGACGAAGCGCGCGAGCGCCGCTGCGTCCGGCCGGTACACCTGCACCGGTACTTGCAGCGTGGCCTTCAGCCGGTCGACCATTTCCAGCGTCTGCGCATGCAGCATTCCGGTGTCGAGCACGAAGACCGGGATGTCCAGCTCCAGTTGCTGGACCAGGTGGGTGATCACCATGTCCTCGGCGCCCAGGCTGCTGGCCTGCTTCAGCGGGGCGTGCGCGCGGGCCGCCTGCACCAGCAGCGACCGGGCCTGCGCCAGCCGGGCTTCGTAGCCGGGCGACGGTCGTGCGTACAGCTCGGTCGCGCGCATCAGGCCGCGCTCCGGAAGCGCGGGCGGCCGCCGCCGGCGTCGCCCTGGTAGAAAGCCGCGAAGCGGTCGAACTGGCGCTGCGCGTGCGCCGGATCCTGGTCGGCGCGCAGCACCGCGCTGGAAAATCCGCTGCGCTGCATCAGCAGCAGCTGGTCGACCAGCACCGCGCCGACGGCGCGGATCTCGCCGGCGAAGCCGCGCCGCCGCAGCGCCCAGGCCTGGCTGTAGGCGCGCCCGTCGGTGAACCTGGGGAACTCCAGTTCGATCACGCGCGCGCCGTCGAATGCGAGATCGTCGACGTCGCGGTCGTTGCCGATCCGCAGCACGTCCGGCTCCTCGCCGGTCCCGGCGTACTCCTGTGCGGTCAGGATCCGGAGGGTGCGCCGTGTCATGCGATCTCCTTCTCGGCCAGGCGCACGGCGTTGGCTGCGGCCTTGAAGGGCTCGACGCCGATGCGCCGCACGGTGGCGATGAAGGTTTCCAGCCGGCCGTCGGCGACGATCCGTTCGCGGCGATAGGTGTCCAGCAGCGCCTCGACCACCAGCGGCACTTCGGCGGCACTGAAAGACGGGCCCAGCACCTTGCCGGGGCTGGCCCGGCCGGACGGCCCGGAGCCGTCCGCGCCCCCGACCGTCACCTGGTACCACTCGCGCCCGTCCTTGTCCACGCCCAGGATGCCGATGTGGCCGGCGTGGTGGTGGCCGCAGGAGTTGATGCAGCCGGAGATGTTCAGGTCGATCTCGCCGAGGTCGTGTTCCTCGTCCAGGTCCTGGTAGCGCTGGGTGATGGCTTCGGCGATCGGCAGCGAGCGCGCGTTGGCCAGCGAGCAGAAGTCGCCCCCCGGGCAGGCAATCATGTCGGTGAGCAGGCCGATGTTGGGCCGCGCCAGCCCCAGCTTGCGGGCCGCCGCCCACAGTTCGGGCAGGTCGTCATGGTGCACCCAGGGCAGCAGCAGGTTCTGCTCGTGCGTCACGCGTGCCTCGCCCGACGAGAAGCGGTCGGCGAGCTCGGCCGCCGCCTCGAGCTGCTGCGCGTTGGCGTCGCCCGGCGCCTGGCCGAGCCGCTTGAACGAGAGGGTCACGGCCCGCACGGACGGATCGCGGTGCGCGTGCACGTTGCGCTGCAGCCAGCGGTCGTAGGCCGGATCGGCCTCGGCATCCGCGCGCACGATCTCGTGCAGGCGCAGGTCCTTCAGCAGCGGGCGTACCGACGGGGCCTCGAAGCAGGCCGCGACCCGGTCGAACTCGGCCTGCGTGATGGTGTGCGCGGCGCCGCCTGCGACGATGCGGGCGAACTCCTCCTCGACCGCGTCGATGTAGTGCTGGCCTTCGGCCTTGACCAGGATCTTGATGCGCGCCTTCCACAGGTTGTCGCGCCGGCCATAGCGGTTGTAGGCGCGGATCACTGCCTCGACGTAGTTGAGCAGCTGGTCCCAGGGCAGGAACTCGCGCACCACGGCTCCGATGATCGGTGTGCGGCCCATGCCGCCGCCGACCTGGACGCGAAAGCCCAGCTCGCCCGCCTCGTTGCGATGCAGCTGCAGGCCGATGTCGTACCAGCCGAGCGCCGCCCGGTCCTCGCGCGCGCCGTTGATCGCGATCTTGAACTTGCGCGGCAGGAAGGAGAACTCCGGGTGCAGCGTGCTCCACTGGCGCAGGATCTCGCAGAACGGCCGCGGGTCGGCGATCTCGTCCGGCGCGATGCCGGCCAGTGCGTCGGCGGTGATGTTGCGCACGCAGTTGCCACTGGTCTGGATCCCGTGCATGTTCACGCTGGCCAGCAGGTCCATGACGTCGGCGCTGCGCACCAGCGGGATCCAGTTGAACTGCACGTTGGTGCGGGTGGTGAAGTGCCCGTAGCCGAACTTGAGCCGGCTCGCCACCGGCGTGCCGCCGGGCACCGGCACCTCGCCCAGCGCCAGCTGCTGCGCCTGGGCACGCCGCAGCAGCTCGGGGTCGGGCTGGTCGAACTCGCGCGCGATCCGGGCCAGCACGCGTAGCTGGGCACTGGAGATCTCGCCGTAGGGGACGGCGATGCGCAGCATCGGGGCGTAGCGCTGGATGTACCAGCCGTTCTGCAGCCGCAGCGGGCGGAAGTCCTCTTCGGCCAGCTCGCCGGCCAGGTGGCGCTCGAGCTGGTCGCGGTACTGCGCGGCACGCGCATGCACGAAGGCGCGGTCGAACTCGGTGTAGCGGTACATGGGGCGCGACTCTAGAAGGGGCCCCCGCGGCGACCAACGATTTTTTTCTTCGCCGCTTATCCGGATATGCATATGCGGCGGCCTTGCCGCCCACCGCAGCACCGAAGCCGCCCCGGGGTGCCCCCGCGCGAGCAGCGGCCATAATCCGCGGCGAAAGCCGAGGAGCCGATGCAGAGGGTTTTCGTCAAGGTGCTGGGTTTCAGCGATGTCGAGCGGGAGGCGCTGGACACCCTGTTGCGCCTGTCCCAGGAGCGTGACGTCGGATACGCCTTGTGGACCCCCGGCTGCGGCGGCGTGGCCCGGGTCGCACTGCTCGACAGCGACTCGCACGCAGCGGGGCTCGAGTTCGAGTCAGCCGGCAACCCCGACCTGAAGCAGATCTGGATCGGCCCGGGAGCGCCCGATCACGCCTGGCGCCGCTTCGAGCGGCCCATCCACTGGACCGACGTCATCGCGGCCATGGACCAGCTGTTCCTGCCTGCGCCCGAACTGGACTTCGACCTGGGCGACCCGCCGGAAGCCCAGGACACCTTGCCCCCCGAGCCCGGGCCGCCGTCCAGGCGTGCACTGATCGCCGGCGCCGATCGCGACGAGCGCCTGTACCTGCGTGCCCGCCTGGCGCTGGCCGGCCTGGCGCAGGCCGACGATGCCGCCACGGTCGCGGACGCACTGGAACTCGCGAACCTGAACCGCTACGAGATCGCGGTGGTGGATTTCGCGCTGGCCGGCGCGGCCGGATGGAGCTTCGTGCGCCAGTTGAGGGCCGCCGGTCAGGGCATCCCGCACCTGATCGTCACCAAGGAATGGGTGTCACCCGGCGACAAGGCGCGCGTCCTGTGGGGCGGCGGGCCGGCGCTGTTGGCCAAGCCGCTGGATCCGGGCAAGCTCAAGGCGTTGCTGGCACACGTGTAGCACCCGCGGCGGGGCGGCCCGCATCCAGGGCGGCGGCCAGCCTGGGCGGCAGCGGCATCGGTTCGCCGTGCAGGCGGGCCGCCAGCAGTTCCGCGCACAAGGCCGCGAAGGTCAGGCCGCGCGAGCCCAGTGCCGTGCAGACCCACAGGCCCGGTTCGACTTCCCCCACCAGCGGTCGCCGGTCGCCGGACGCGCAGCGCACGCCGGTCCAGGCGCGCACCGCGCCGCTTTCGAACTGCGGCGCCAGCCGCTCGGCCGCTTCCGGCAGCAGGAGGCGAAGACGCTCCAGGTTGGCCAGGTGTTCCCCGGGCCGCACGTCCAGCGAGCGGTCGGCACGGACATAGGTGGAGCCGCACAGCCAGGCGCGGCCTTCGGGCAGGGCGACTTCGGGCAGGAAGTGGCCCTTGCCGTTGTGCGGGTGCGCGGCCAGCGGCGGGCCCTCGTCCAGCAGGTTCCAGCTCACCTGGCCGCGCACGGGATGCAGGCGGATCGGGCGCGCCGGCGCCGGGCCGGCCGGCGGCAGCAGGTCGGCGGTGTGCAGGGCGGCGGCCAGCACGGCCAGGTCGGCCTGCGCGAGCACCCGGCCGCCGGAGCCGATCGCCTGCCATCGGTCATCGCGCCGCTCGACTCGTGCGACAGGCGTGTCGCCCTGCCATTCGATGCCGGGCCCGGCCAGCCACGCCTGCACCAGCGCGGCGGGTCGCACCCAGGCCGCGGCCCCATGCCAGAGCGCTGCGGGTTGCGCGTCGCGCGGCCGTTGCCAGTCCTCCTGGCCGGGGCCCAGCTCGGGCAGCCGGCCCGGGTCGAAGCGGTGCTCCAGCACGCCGGTGGGCTGCCAGTCGCGGCCCGCCTGCAGCCGCATGCGGGCCTGCTGCAAGGCGATGCGAACGCCGGCGCGGGACAGGCGCGACAGCAGGTTGTCGTCGGGCGAGGTGTGCGGGGCCAGCAGGCCGGCCGGCAGGGCCGAGGCGCCGGCGGCGGGATGCGCGGCGGCATCGAGCAGCTGCACGCGCCAGCCGCGGCGGGCCAGGCTGGCGGCCACCGAAGCGCCGGCCAGGCCGCTGCCGACGACGAACGCGCTGGCGGCGGGGCCGCGCGCCTGCGGCGGCGGATGCTTCAGGGTCCAGCGAGGCTCGAACCGGGCCCGCAGGCATTCGCGCTTGGGCGGCAGCCCCGCCGCCTTCTCCACGGCGAACCCGCACTGCTGCAGGTCGCGGCGCACCGGCCCGGCGACGGTCCAGGTGGCCAGGCCGGTGCCGCGCCGGCAGCAGCGCGCGACGGCCTTGAGCGTGGCCAGTTCCCACATGGCCGGGTTGCGCTGGGGATCGAAGCCGTCCAGGAACACGGAATCGGCCGCGAAGGCCTGCTCGCGCAGCATGGCCCGGGCCTCGCCCACGCACAGCGTGAGCAGCACGCGCCCGCCCTCGAACTGCAGCCGGTGGAAACCGGACACCAGGCCCCACCATTGATCGGCCAATTCACGCGCCAGCGGCTGCAGTTCGGGCGCGTCGGCGGCGCCGCGCAGCAGGTCCTGCGCCGACACCGGCCAGGCCTCCACGGAGACGAAATGCAGCAGGCCCGGTCGCCGCGGATCGTCCTTCCAGGCGCGCCAGGCCGCCAGGAAGTTCAGGCCCAGGCCGAAGCCCGTTTCGAGGATGCGCCACTGCGGCTGGCCGGCCCACGCCTGCGGCAAGCCGCAGCCGCCCAGGAACACGTGGCGCGCCTGCGCCAGCGCGCCGCTGCGGCTGCGGTAGATGTCCTCGAACCGGGGGCTGCGCGGCGTGCCGTCAGGCGACCACTCGACCGGTTCGGCCACGACGGCGTCCGGTCAGCGCGTGGGCGGGACGTAACCCTGCGCGACGTCGGCGCCGCTGCCGAAGAAATGCTGCTCCATCTGGCGCTTGAGGTACTCGCGCGCACGCTGGTCGGCCAGGTTCAGCCGGTTCTCGTTCACCAGCATGGTCTGGTGCTTCAGCCAGTCCTGCCAGGCCTGCTTGCTGACGCTCTGGTAGATGCGCTTGCCGAGCTCGCCGGGGTAGGGCGGGAAGTCGAGGCCCTCGGCTTCGCGGCCGAGCTTGATGCATTGGACGGTGCGCGCCATCGGCGCCTCCTGCTGGACAAAAGGGGGATCCGCCGACTGTATCAACATCCCCGGCGGCGCCCGCGCGTCAGCACCGCTCACACCCCACGGCTGCGCGGGATGTTGACCCGTGCCGCCGGCCCGGCCGGGGTTCTCCGGTATCGTGGCGCATTCCCATCCGCAAACGCCCCATCCCCATGACCACCTTCGACATCGGCGACATCGTGAAGGGCCTGCGCGCGGCACGCAGCGACTGGCGCGAATCGCAGGGCCGCGCGCGCGAGAACGGCGGGCGCGAATTGCCGTCGCCGCAGGCGCTGGAACGCATCGTCGAACAGATCAAGGGCGCGCTCTTTCCGATGCGCCTGGGCCCGCCCGACCTGCGCAACGAAGCCGAGGACTTCTACGTCGGCCACACGCTGGACGCCGCGCTGCGCGGGCTGCTGGCGCAGGCGGTGCTCGAGGCCTGCCAGGCGTCCCGGCGCGGCGACGGGCTCACCGAAGGGGTGAAGGAGCGGGCCGCCGGCATGGTGCGCGAGTTCGCGCAGTCCCTGCCCGCCATCCGCCGCATGCTGGACACCGACGTGCTGGCCGCCTGGCAGGGCGACCCGGCGGCGCGCAGTGTCGACGAGGTCCTGCTGTGCTATCCGGGCGTGCTGGCGATGATCCACCACCGCATGTCCCATCGGCTGTACGAACTGGGCCTGCCGCTGCTGGCCCGCATCGTCTCGGAGATCGCGCACAGCCGCACCGGCATCGACATCCATCCCGGCGCGACGATAGGCCCCGGTTTCTTCATCGACCACGGCACCGGCGTGGTGATCGGCGAGACCTGCGTGATCGGCGAGCGGGTGCGCCTCTACCAGAACGTCACGCTGGGCGCCAAGCGCTTCCCGGTGGGCGAGGACGGGCAGCTCACCAAGGGGCTGCCGCGGCACCCCATCGTGGAAGACGACGTGGTCATCTATGCCGGCGCCACCGTGCTGGGCCGGGTGACCATCGGCAGGGGCGCCGTCATCGGCGGCAACGTCTGGGTCACGCACGACGTGCCGGCCGGCGGCAGCGTTGCCCAGGCGCGCAACGACGAGGGCCGCGGACTGAGCTGAAGGCCGGATCGCCGTTGCAGGGCAGTGCCTTGCGACAGTTCTTGCGCAAGGTTTCGCTGGCCGGCGTCCGCGCGGCGTGGCGCCCAGAATCGCCACTCGTCCCCCGCAACCCGGAAATGGAGCACCCATGGCCAACAACTACCGCATCGCCGTCCTGGTCGGCAGCCTGAGAAAGGATTCCTTCAATCGCAAGCTGGCGCACGCCCTGTTCAAGATGGCGCCCGGCGAGTTCAGCTTCCAGGAGTGCGCCATCGGCGACATCCCGCTCTACAACCAGGACCTGGACGGCAACATGCCCGAGCCGGTCAAGCGGCTCAAGGGCGAGATTGCCAATGCCCAGGGCGTGCTGTTCGTGACGCCCGAGTACAACCGGTCCGTTCCGGGCGTGCTGAAGAACGCCATCGACAGCGCCTCGCGGCCCTATGGCCAGAGTGCCTTCGCTGGCAAGGCGGCCGGCGTGATCGGCATCTCGGTCGGCGCGCTGGGCACTTCGATGGCGCAGCAGCACCTGCGCAACACGCTGGCCTACCTGGACATGCCCACCCTGGGCCAGCCCGAAGCCTTCGTGCAGGCCAGGGACGGCCTGTTCGCACCCGACGGCGGCATCGGGATCGAGGACACCAAGAAGTTCCTGCAGGGTTGGATGAACACCTACTGCGAGTGGGTCCGGAAGCACGCCAAGGCCTGATCCCGGCCCTGCAACTCAGGGTGTGCTGAAGGACCTCGGCCGGGCCCGTTCGATCGCCTCGGCGTAGACCGCCTCGTACCGGCGCGCGCTGGCGGCCCAGCCGAAGTCGCGGCGCATGCCGTTGGCCTGGATGCGCCCCCAGTCGGCCGGACGCTCCCAGGTCGCGCGGGCCCGGGCCAGCGCGTCGGCGAACCCGGCCGAGTCGGGCGATCGCATGACGAAGCCGGTGCCGGTCTCGGGGGCCAGCGTCGCATCCAGCACCGAATCCACCAGCCCGCCGGTGCCCCCCACCAGCGGCGGCGTGCCATAGGCCTGGCTGTACATCTGGTTCAGCCCGCAAGGCTCGAAGCGCGAGGGCATCAGGAAGCAGTCCGCCCCGGCCTCGATCAGGTGGGCGAGCGCTTCGTCGAAGCCGAAGTTCACGCTGACGGCGCGCGGCGCCCGGTCGGCCGCGTCCTGCAGTTGTCGTTGCAGCTGCGGCTCGCCGCTGCCCAGCAGGACCAGCTGGCCGCCGGCCTGCAGCAAGGGCTGCAGGCCTTCCAGGACCAGGTCGATGCCCTTCTGCGCGGTCAGGCGGCTGACCAGCCCGAACAGCATCGCGTTCGGGTCCGGCAACAGCCCGCAGCGGGCCTGCAGGGTGGCCTTGTTGCGCGACTTGCCCGACAGGTCCCCGGGTCCGTAGCGGTGCGGCAGCAATGCGTCCGTCGAGGGGTTCCACACCGCGCCGTCGATGCCGTTCAGGATGCCGGTGAGCCGGTCCGCGCGGCTGCGCAGGACGCCGTCCAGTCCTGCGCCGAAGGCGGGGGTCTGGATTTCCTGCGCGTAGGTCGGGCTGACCGTGGTGATGGCGTGCGCGAACTGCAGGCCGGCCTTGAGCATCGACAGCTGCCCCCAGAACTCGACGCCCTCGATGCCGCGCCAATGGCGGGGAATGGCCAGCAGGTCCGCGTGCTCCAGGTCGAACACGCCCTGGAAGGCGAGGTTGTGGATGGTGACCACGCTCGCCGCCACCGGCCGGTGCGCGTCCTGCTCGCGCGCGTGCGCCAGGTACAGCGGCGCCAGGCCGCAGGGCCAGTCGTTCGCATGCACCAGGTCGGCCTGCCAGCCCTCGACCGGGCTCGCGGCGGTGCCGAGCAGCGCGGTAATCCGGCTGAGGAAGCCGAAGCGGATGACGTTGTCGGGGTACTCGTGGCCGCCGCTGTCCACGTAGGGACCGCCGGCGCGCTGGTACAGCGCCGGGCAGGCCAGGAGCAGCAGGGGGACGCCGTTGTCCGCCCTCACCGGCAGCAGCTGGGCGGCCGGCCAGGGCCCGTCGGCGGGCAGGTCGATGCCGTCACCCAGTTCGCCGCTGACCTTCATGCCGCGGTAGGCGGGCAGCAGCACGCGCACGTCGTGCCCGAGGGCCGCCAGCGCAGCGGGCAGCGCGCCGCTGACGTCGCCCAGTCCGCCGGTCTTGACGTAGGGCGCGCATTCGGGCGTGGCGAACAGAACGTTCATGCAGGGTCCTCTCCGGTGAGCGCCACCAGCACGGCAAAGGGCAGGCCGGCCGCCCCGGCGAAGAGTGCCTCCAGGTCCGGCACCGCCCCGTCGACCGCACCGACGCAGTGCCCGGTGAGTGCGTTGCGCCAGCCGGGCCAGTGCGCGAGCGCGGCGGCTTCGGGCGACCGCAGGCGCGTGCCGCGCCAGAGCGCAGGGCCCCAGCGCGATTCGTCGTTGCCGCACAGGCTGCAGGCCAGGCGTGCGGCCACCACGAGCACGGCATCGCCCCCGTGCGTCCGCGCGAAGGCGATCGCATGCCCGCCCGCGGGACCCTCCACCGGCAGCGGAAGGTAGGCGCCCTCGCGGAACAGCTGCGGCCGCTGCCGGCGCAACTGCAGCAGCCGCCAGGTGACCAGCTGCTTGATCCGGCCGTCGTCCATGTGCGCCTGCAGGGTGGCCCAGAGGGGCGCAGGCGCGATGCCGGCCACGCAATGGGCCCGCAACTGCGCCAGCGAGCGCGCGAGCTCGCCGAAATCCACGGGCCGGCGGTTGTCGGGGTCGACCAGGCTGAAGTTCCAGCGCTCGCACCCCTGGTAGATGTCCGGCACACCGGGCGACGTGAACTTGATCGCGAGCTGCGCCAGGCTGTTGCGAAAGCCCCAGGGCGCGATCCGCGCGGTGAAGCGTTGCAGTTCGTCGGCGAAGGGATTGGGGCCGGGCTTCAGCACCGCGTCGACGTAGCGCGCGAGCGCCCCTTCGTAGGCCTCGTCCGGCGCGATCCAGCTGGTGCGCTGCTTGGCTTCCCGCGCGGCCTTGCGCAGGTAGGCCTGCAGGCGTTCGCGCAGCGTTTCGCGCGCCTGCGCATGCGGCTCCTGCGCCGGCCACAGCCCGGCCAGGGTCTGGAACAGCAGCCAGATGTCGTTGCGGCTCGGTGCCGGCCCCGCGTCCGTGTCGCTGACGAACGGCTCGGCCCGGCCGGCCCAGCGCTGCACGGCCTCCAGCCAGGTGTGCGGCTGCTCGGAGAGCACGTCGATGCGCGCGCGCAGGTCCTCGCCGCGCTTGCTGTCGTGGGTGGACGTGGCCAGCAGGCAGTGCGGCCGGTGCCGTGCGCGCGACAGGTTGGCGGCGTGGAAGTCCGCCACCGACACGCCATAGGCCGCCGGATCGCCGCCGACCTCGTTCAGCGAGACCAGCCTCAGGGAGCGGTAGAACGCCGTGTCCTCCACCGCCTTGGCCATCACCGGGGCGGTGAACTGCTGCCAGCGCGCGAGGAAGCGCGCGCGCTGGGGTGCCGGCACGCCGGCCGCTTCGCCCTCGCCGAGCAGCACCTCGCGCACATGGTCCAGCACGCCCGCCTCGGATCCCCCCAGCCGGCGGCGCGCCGCCGCGACGGCCCGGTCGATGTGGTGCCGGTCGGCGGCGCTCGGCGGCTCGTCCGCGCGCAGGTAGGTGCGGTAGACCGGGAAGCCGGCCGCGATCTCGGCCAGCGCCAGCCGCAGCCGGTTGCGCGTGAAGTCGCAGCGGCGGCGGTTCGCCCGCGTGATGCGGTGGATCGCCTCCACCAGCCAGTTCAGTTCCGAGAACAGCGAGCTGCCGATGATCAGGCGCCGGCACTGGTACGCGATCTCGGCGAAGTCCTCGCGCACGCCGGTGAACGCGCGGTAGCCCTCGTCCATGGCCGCGACCCGGCCGGCATCCACGAACAGGCCGTTGGCGAGGGCCGCGAAGCGGTAGCCGGTATCGCCGTGCACCGGCCAGCGGTGCGGCAGCGGCTCCTGCCCGGCCAGGATCTTCTCGATCACCAGGTACAGCGCGCGCGGCTCGCGCCCGGCCACTTCGGCCTGGCGGGCATGGCGCGCCTGCAGCCGCTCGAAGTACTGCTGCGGATCCGACAGGCCGTCGGGGTGGTCGATGCGCAGCGCATCCAGGTGCCCGTCCTGCAGCCACTGCAGGACCCGCGCATGCGTGGCCTCGAACACCTCCGGCCTTTCCATGCGCAGCGCGGCCAGCGTGTTGACATCGAAGAAGCGCCGGTAGTTGACGTCGTCGCTGGCGACGTGCCAGTCCGCCAGCCGCCAGGCCTGGCGGGCGACCAGCCGGTCCAGCCGGTCGAAGCTGGCGGCGTCGCCCGGGGTGCCGTCGAAGCGCTGCAGGCAGGCGGCGATCCACTGCGCCAGCCAGTCGTTGCGGGCGACCAGGCGGGCCAGGTTGCGCTGGTAGATCGCGGCGTCGCGCACGCGCGCGCGCCGCTCGCCCTCGTCGGCACCGTCGCGCGGCGGCAGCCGCCCGAAGGAGGCGAGCAGCGACGCCACCACCGCCTGGCTGTCGCTTTCGACCTCGTCCTGCGCCGGTGGCGGCGGCAGCACGCCGAAGATGTCGGGGTAGGTGGCCGGATCGAGCGGGAACCGGTGGTTCCAGTGGCGCAGCTCGAACGCGCCGGCCTGGGCGTCGAAGTGCAGCCGCAGCTCGCCCGACTCCAGCACCCGGCCGTAGTGGTCGCCCAGCACCGGCAGCAGCACGCGCCCGCGCATCTCCGGCGCCGCCGGATCCCACTCGATGTCGAAGGTGCGGGCATGGGCCGAGGCCTGGCCGTGCTCCAGCACTTGCAGCCACCAGGCGTTGTCGGCCTCCAGCACGCCCATGTGATTGGGCACCAGGTCCAGCATCTGCCCCATGCCGTGCCGGCGCAACGCGCGGCACAGGCGGTCGAAGTCGTGCTCGTCGCCCACCTCGGGGTTGAGCGCCGAGTGATCCACGATGTCGTACCCATGGGTGCTGCCGGGGCGGGCCCGCAGGAAGGGCGAGCTGTACAGGTGGCTCACGCCCAGGGCATCCAGGTAGGGCACGGCTTCGGCCACGTCGGCAAAGCGGCAGTCCTCGTGGAACTGCACGCGGTAGGTGGCGACGGGAATCCGGGCCGTTTCGAGGGCCGGCAGCTCGGGGGCCGCCGATTCGGACGGGGGGCCGCTGCGCTCGGCCCGCATCACGGCGGCGACGGCAGCGAAGCGCTCGTCGCGGGCCAGGTCCTCGAGCGCGACGCCTGCCTTGCGCCGCCAGTTGGGGCACTGGTCCTCGGTGGTCCCGGGCACGTTGACCTGCAGCCGCTGGCCGGTCACGTCCTCCAGTTGCACGGCCGCCAGCCAGCACGGCGTGCGCGCCAGGAAGGCATGGACCGCGGCCACGAAATCGGCGGTGGCGTCGGGCAGGGAGGTCGGCTGGGCGGTCGCTTCGGCCGGCAGCAGCCGCTCGTGCTCCAGGGCCAGCAGCAGCCGGGCGCGGTCCCGGGCGCGGTCGAGCACGGCCTGCTCGCGCCGGGCCGCGTCCGGGAACAGGCCCAGCCGCGCCAGCACCTCCAGGTCATCGCCCAGCCAGAAGCCCCGCAGGGTCGGCAGGTCGTGCGTGCTGGCGACGGCCAGCGCCTGCGGCGGCCAGTCGGCCGGCGGCCGGAAGGCGCCGTCGGGTGTGCGCTCGAACAGCAGGGGCCGGTACGACAGCAGGCCGCGCTCGCGCATGGCGTCGCGCATCGCCGGGGCCACGTTGCCCAGGTCCTCGCCGATCACCAGGCATTGCTGGCGGTGGCTCTCCAGCACCAGGATGCCCAGCAGGTCCTGCAAGGGGTAGCTCACGTAGGTGCCGCCCTCGGCGCCGATCCAGAACAGGCGCATCAGCGCCATCACGTGGTCGAGCCGCAGGGCGCCGCCGTGCCGCATGTTGGCCCGCAGGATCTCGATGAAGGGTTGGTAGCGCGCGGCCCGCAGCTGCACCGGATTGACGGGCGGCAGCCCCCAGTTCTGGCCCTGGGTGTTCAGCGGGTCGGGCGGCGCGCCCACTTCCATTCCCAGCGCGTAGAGCGATGGCCGGGCCCAGGTTTCGGCGCCGCCGGGATTGGCGCCGACCGCCAGGTCGCAGTACAGGCCCAGGCCCATGCCGCGCGAGCGCGCGTGCCGCTGCACCGACTCGAGCTGCGCATCGGCCAGCCACTGCAGCCAGAAGCGGTAGCGGATCGCCGCCGCATGGCTGCGGCGGAACTCGCGCACCGCCTCGCCGTGCGGATCCCGGTAGTGCTCCGGCCAGGCGGGCCAGCCCCACGCGCCGGCATCGGCGGCCTGCAGGTGCGCCTGCAGGGCCTCGAACAGCGCGTGCGGGCCGAGGGTGGCCTCGCGCTCGTGCATGAAGCGGGCAAAGGCCTGGCCGCGTGGCGTGGAGCCCTTCGATTCGTGCTGTTCGAAGTGGCGCCACAGCAGGGCCAGCATCTCCTCCTTGGCGGCCGCCACGCCGGTGTAGTCGACCAGCTCCGTTTCGCGCAGCCGCCGCAGGCGATCCTGGAACGCCTCGTCATGCAGCTTGCGAAGGGCCTCGTCGCAGCCGGACACCTCGGCCAGGGCCTGCACGTCCAGGAAGATCGGATTGAACGCGCTGCGGCTGGAGGGGCTGTACGGACTGGCGGCTTCCGGCCGCTGCGGGAACAGCGCGTGCAGCGGCGACAGGCCGATGAAGGACGCGCCATGCCGCGCCGCCGTGTCGACCAGCCGGCGCAGGTCGCCGAAGTCGCCGATGCCCCAGTTGCGCGCGGATCGCAGGGCATACAGCTGGACCGTACACCCCCACCAGCGCTCGCCCTGCAGCAGGGCGGCGGGCGCCCAGCCGCGCTGCGGGGCGACCACGAGCAGGCAGCCGGGTTCCGGCTCGCCCGCCAACGCGAGTTGCCAGTAGCCGATCGGCAGGTCGGCGGGCAGGGCGATGACGCACTCGTTGTCCTCGACGGCGACCTCGCCCTCGCGCGCGGAGGAGGAGGGTGGTTCGTGCGGGGCGAGCCGCCATCGTGCGCCGGCCGCGGTGCGGCCGGGCCACGCAATGCGGATCGGCTCGCCCTGGACGCAAACGTGCACCGGGGGCAAGGCCGGCGGCTGCGGCGGCCGCCGGCCGTCCGCACCCATGCAGGCCAGGGCGCGGGCCAGGACGGCGTCCGGCACCGGCTGGTCCTCGCCCCAGAACGTGGTGTAGCGCAGCGCGACGCCGTACTGCTCGGCCCGCTGCGCCAGGTCGGCAACGGAGCCGGCGGTCATTGCGTGATCTCGGCGCCCAGGCGCCAGCGGGCGGACCAGGCCGGCCAGGTGCCTGCGGCCGTGTCGGCCGGCCAGCGGTGGCGATGGACTTCCTGGGCCTCCACCGGCCCGGGCCGCTGGGCCGGCACGTCCAGCGGCTGCGGCCCCAGGTTGACCTCCAGCGACAGCACCAGGCCGTCCCGGTAGCGCCACTGCACGGCCAGCCCGGAGCCGCCGACGCGCTGGGCCGTGTGCTGGCCGGTGAGCAGTTGCCCCTGCCGCGGGACGATCCATTTGCGGCGCGCCGCGAGGGCACTGCGCACCATGTCGCGCCAGCGCCGGCCCGCCTCGCTGTCGTGCTCCTGCCGGGTCGGCCGGCTGGCCTCGAAAGTCGCCGCGCTGCAGGGATCCGGCAGCGGCACCGGCTGCCCGTCGACGCGGCGCGCGACATGGCCGAACTCGCGCCGGCGGCCTTCCTGCACGGCCTTCCTCAGCTCGCCGTCCCAGTCCGCGAAGTACAGCCAGGGCCGCGTGCTGCCGGACTCCTCGCCCAGGAACAGCAGCGGCACCGCGGGCGTCAGCAGCGCCAGCAAGGTGGCCAGCGGGGCCGCGTCCGGTCCTGCCAGCGCGGCCAGCCGCTCGCCGAACGCGCGGTTGCCGGCCTGGTCGTGGTTGTGGGCGAAGTTGACCAGCGCCGGCAAGGGCTGCGGCGGCGCCGGACGCGGATCCTGGCGGGCGCCGCCGGGCTTGCGCGGGCTGGCCTCGAACAGCAGGCCGTGCGTGAGCGCGCGCCCCAGCAGGTCCAGCGCAGCTTCGCCGGGCGCCTGCGCGTAGTCGCGGTAGTAGCCGCCGCCTTCGCCGGTCAACGCCACGTGCAGTGCGTGGTGGAAGTCGTCGTTCCACTGGGCGTCGTAGCAGCCGGGCTCGGGTGTCGAAGACAGCCGCTGGTAGTGGTTGTCCGCGTTCTCCAGCACCAGGTGCACGTGCCGGCCCGGCGTGGCGGCCCGAACGCGCGAGGACAACTCCTGCAGGATGTGCGGGGTGCCTGCGTCGTGGATCGCGTGCACTGCGTCCAGCCGCAAGCCGTCGAAGCGGTATTCGGTCAGCCAGTACAGCGCGTTCTCGATGAAGAACTCGCGCACCGGGCGGCTGTGCGGCCCGTCGAAGTTGATCGCGGCCCCCCACGGACTGCCGTGCGTGCTGGAGAAGAAGCCGGGCGCATAGCGGTGCAGGTAGTTGCCGTCCGGCCCGAAGTGGTTGTAGACCACGTCCAGGAACACCATCAGCCCCAGCCGGTGGGCCTGCTGGATGAGGCGCTTGAGCGCCTCCGGCGTGCCATAGGGGGCATGCGGGGCAAAGGGCAGCACGCCGTCGTAGCCCCATCCGAAGCGGCCCGGGAAGGCGCCCAGCGGCATCAGCTCGATCGCGGTGACGCCCAGTTCCGCCAGCTCCGGCAGGCGGGCCTGCGCGGCCGCGAAAGTGCCTTCCGGCGTGAAGGCGCCCACGTGCAGTTCGTACAGCACGGCCTCGTGCCAGGGCCGGCCGGTCCAGTCCTCGTCCCATTCGAAGGCCAGGGGGTCGACCACCACGCTGGGCTGGTGCACGCCCTGCGGGTTGTGGCGCGAGGCCGGGTCCGGGACCATCAGCCGATCGTCGATGCGCCAGTGGTAGGGCGTGCCGGCGCCGGCCTGCGGCACGTGGCAGTCCCACCAGCCCTGCGCGTCGCGCCGGGCCGGCAGCAGCCGGGGGGCCGCGCCGGCTGCGTCGTACAGCGCCAGCTGGGCTTGCCGGGCGGCCGGCCCCCACAGGCGGAAATCCACGCCGCCGCCTTCGGGCAGGCTGGCGCCGAAGCGCATCGCATGCGCGCACCTCATTGCGCCCGCCCCTCGACCAGCACCGCCATGGCGTGCGATTCCAGTTCGATCCGGGCCAGCGGCTCCACCCGCTCGGCTTCGGCATGCGGGAAGTGGCCCTGGCCGGTGTCCACGCGCACCCGCCATTCGGCCAGGGCGCCGATTTCCGGCAGGGTGAAGATCACCGCCTCGTCGGACGCGTTGAACAGCAGCAGCACGCTGGGGCTGGGGAGGCCGTCCACCGGTGTGAAGCGCCCGTCGAACAGGGCCGCCACGCAGCGCACCGCCGGATTGGTCCATTCCTCCTCGGTCATGGGCAGCCCCCACACGCTGTACCAGCCGAGGTCGCGCCGGTCGGCCTCGTCGGGTTGCCCGGTGGTCCAGCGGTCGTCGCGCAGCACCGGCAACTCGCGCCGCAATGCCACCATGGCCTGGGTGAAGTCGAGCAGCGGGTCCTGGCGCCGGGCCTCGCTCCAGTCGAACCAGCTCACCGGGTTGTCCTGGCAATAGGCGTTGTTGTTGCCGGCCTGGGTGCGCCCCATCTCGTCGCCGCCCAGCAGCAGCGGCACGCCGCGGGAGCAGAACAGGGTGGCGAGGAAGTTGCGCTTCTGGCGCTCGCGCAGGGCCAGGATCTCCTCGTCGTCGGTCTCGCCCTCCACGCCGCAGTTCCAGCTGCGGTTGTGGCTCTCGCCATCCCGGTTGTCCTCGGCATTGGCTTCGTTGTGCTTGTCGTTGTAGCTGACCAGGTCGGCCAGCGTGAAGCCGTCGTGCACCGTCACCAGGTTGATGCTGGCGGTCGGCCCGCGCCGGGAGGGTGCATAGATGTCGGCCGAGCCCGCCAGCCGCGCCGCGAACTCCTGCACCGCCCCGTCGGTGCCGCGCCAGAACTCGCGCACGGCATCGCGGTAGCGGCCGTTCCACTCCGACCAGCCGGGCGGGAAGCCGCCGACCTGGAAGCCGTTGTCGCCGATGTCCCAGGGCTCGGCGACCAGCTTCACCTGCCGCAGCACGGGATCCTGTGCGACGGCCGCCAGGAAGGGCGACCGGTGGTCGAAGTCGTACGCTGCGTTGCGCGCGATGGCCGGCGCCAGGTCGAAGCGGAAGCCATCGACGTGCATGTCCTCCACCCAGTAGCGCAGGCTGTCCATCACCAGCCGCAGCGTGGCCGGGTGGCTGGTGTCCAGCGTGTTGCCGGTGCCGGTGACGTCGTCGTAGTAGCGGCGGTCCTGCGCCAGGCGGTAGTACGACGCGTTGTCTATGCCCTTGAGGAACAGGGTGGGGCCGAGGTGGTTGCCTTCGCAGCTGTGGTTGTAGACCACGTCCAGGATCACCTCGATCCCGGCCGCATGCAGCGCCTTGACCATGCGCTTGAAATCGTCGGGATCCCCGTCGGCGCAGTAGCGCGGCTCGGGGGCGAAGAAGGCCACGCTGTTGTAGCCCCAGTAGTTGGCCAGGCCGAGGTCGATCAGCCGGCGCTCGTCGTTGAAGGCGTGGACCGGCAGCAGCTCGACCGCGGTGACGCCCAGCCGCTTGAAATGCGCCAGGGCGGGCGCGCTGGCCAGGCCGGCGAAGGTGCCGCGCAGGGCCTGCGGCACCTCGTCCATCAGCCGGGTGAAGCCGCGCACATGCACTTCGTAGAACACCGTGTCGGCCATGGGTGTGCCGGGGCGCCGGTCGTCGCCCCAGTCGAAGGCCGTGTCCAGCACCACGCACTTGGCGGCGCCCGCGGCGTTGTCCACCGTGTCCATCGCCAGGTCGCGGGCGGGCCCGCCCAGCGTGTAGCCGTACTGCCAGGCGCCGCCGCGCAGGGGCCGGTCGAGCGCCCGTGCATGGGGGTCCAGCAGCAGCTTGTGGGGATTGCAGCGCAGGCCCTGGGCGGGCTGGTAGGGGCCCTGCACGCGCAGCCCGTAGCGGGTGCCGGCGGGCAGGCCCGGGACCAGGCCGTGCCAGACGTCGCCGGTGCGGCAGGGCAGGGCCAGCCGGCGCACCTCCCGGGTGCCGGTGCGGTCGAACAGGCAGACTTCCACCTTGTCGGCCACGCTGGAGTACACGGCGAAGTTGACGCCCCGCGCGTCCAGCGTGGCGCCGAGCGGGCAGGGGCGGCCCGGCTCGCACGTGTCCGGCAGCTGCGCTTCGGTCGGGTGCAGGTGGGCGGCGGCGGCCGCCACCCTCATGCAACCACCTCCAGCCTGCGCTTGCCTGCGCTCACGGCGCCGCGCTGCGTGCTGGCGTGCCGGGCCCCGGCGCGGAAGTAGCCGGCCGGCACCACCACGACGCCGTTCTCGCTGACGTGGAAGCGGCGCCGGTCCTGCGCCAGGTCCGCGCCGATGCGCTCGCCCGGCGGGACGTCGTTGTCCTGGTCGATGATGGCGCGCCGGACCTGGGCGCCGCGGCCGATCCGCGAGCCCTCCATCACGATGCAGTGCTCGAGGTGCGCGTCGCGCTCGACATGCACGGACCGGCGCAGCATCGCGTGGTCCAGGGTGGCGCCGTCGACGACGCAACCGGAGCCGACGATGGAGCGGTGGATCACGCCATTCTCGATCTGGGCCGATTCGGCCTCGTCCGGGCTGGCGTAGATCGGCCAGCGCGGGTTGCTCATGCGAAAGCGCGGCGCTGCGCCCAGGGTGTCGAAGTGGGCGTCGAAGTAGGCGTCGATCGTGCCGACGTCGCGCCAGTAGGCGTGCTCCTCGTAGGGCTGGAGGCCCGGGATGTGGTTGCTTTCGAAGTCGTAGGCCACCAGCTTGTGGCTGCCCACCATGGCCGGCAGGATGTGCTTGCCGAAATCGCTGGTGCCGTTCTCGTGCATCCGGCGCAGCTGCTGCAGCAGCACGTCGGTGTCGAAGATGTAGTTGCCCATCGAGGCCAGCGCATGGGTGCGGCTGCCGGGCATGGGCCCGGTGCGGGCGGGCTTTTCCTTGAACTCGGTGATGCCGTTGGAATCGTCGATCCCGACGATGCCGAACTGGCTGCACTGGGTCAGCGGCACCGGCAGCGTCGCCACGCTGGCGTGGGCGCCGCTCTGGCGGTGGAAGTCGACCATCTGGCGCACGTCCATGCGGTACACGTGGTCGGCGCCGAACACCGCCACCAGGTCGGGCTTCATGCTCTCGATCAGGTGGATGTTCTGGTAGACGGCGTCGGCCGTGCCCTGGAACCACTCGGGGCCGTTGCGCATCTGCGGCGGCACGCAGGTGATGAAGTGCTGCGGCATGAAGCGCGCCATCGCCCAGGTCTGGCGCACGTGCTCGATCAGCGACTGCGACTTGTACTGCACCAGCAGGTAGGTCGACCAGATCTCCGAGTTGACCAGGTTCGACAGCACGAAGTCGACGAGGCGGTGCTTGCCGTTGAAGGGCACCGCCGGCTTGCAGCGGTTGGCGGTCAGCGGATGCAGGCGGGAGCCTTCGCCGCCGGCCATCACGAAGGCCAGTACGTTCCGGTGGGCGGTCATGGGTTGTCTCCTCCAGGGGCAGATGCGTCGTCGGATTGCGGCCGTTCGCCGACGAGCACCAGGGTGGCCAGGGGTGGCAAGGTCAGTGAGGCGCTGGCGGGCAGGTCCGCCAGGGGTTGCTCGTCCGCGGCTATGCGTCCGAGGTTGCCCATGCCGCTGCCGCCGTACCAGGCGGCATCGCTGTTGAGCAGCTCGCGCCAGGCGCCGGCATGGGGCAGCCCCAGCCGCAGCCCGTGGCGCGGCTCGGGGGTCATGTTGCACACCGCGACGACCGGCGCGTCGCCGGCCGCGCCGCGGCGCAGGAAGGCCAGCACCGTCTGCGGCTCGGGCGTGTCCACCGGCAGCCAGGCGAAACCCTCGGCGTGGAAGTCGTTCACGTGCAGCGCAGGCAGGCTGCGGTAGGCGCCATTGAGGTCGGCCACCCATCGCGCCACCCCGGCGTGCAGCGGCCGCGCCCAGAGGTGCCAGTCGAGGGTGCGCTCGTGGTGCCATTCCTGCACCTGGGCGAACTCGCCGCCCATGAACAGCAGCTTCTTGCCGGGGTGGGTCCACATCAGGCCGTACAGCGCGCGCAGGCCGGCGAAACGCTGCCACTCGTCGCCCGGCTGGCGCCCGAGCAGGCTGCCCTTGCCATAGACGACTTCGTCGTGCGACAGCGGCAGCACGAAGTTCTCGTTGAAGGCATAGACGGAGGAGAAGCGGATGTCGTCGCCGTGCCAGCGGCGGAAGAAGTGCGGCCGCTGCATGTAGCGCAGCGTGTCGTTCATCCAGCCCATGTTCCACTTCATGCCGAAGCCCAGGCCGCCGTGGTGGACCGGTCGCGAGACGCCTGCCCAGGCGGTGGACTCCTCGGCGATCATGTGCACGTCGGGAAAGGCGGCGTACACCGCGCTGTTGAGGTCGTGCAGGAAGCGCACCGCCTCCAGGTTCTGGTTGCCGCCGTGCGAATTGGGAATCCACTGGCCGGGCTCGCGCGCGAAATCCAGGTACAGCATGGACGCGACCGCGTCGACGCGCAGGCCGTCGAAGTGGTACTTCTCCAGCCAGAACAGCGCGTTGCTGATCAGGAAGTCGCGCACCTCGTAGCGGCCGTAGTTGAAGATCAGGCTGTTCCACTGCGGGTGATAGCCCATGCGCGGATCGGCGTGCTCGTACAGCTCGGTGCCGTCGAAGCGGACCAGCGCGTGCCAGTCCGACGGGAAGTGCGAGCCGACCCAGTCCAGGATGACGCCGATGCCCTGCTGGTGCAGGGTGTCGACCATCACCATCAGGTCCTGCGGCGTGCCGTAGCGCGCGGTCGGTGCGTAGTAGCCGGTGGTCTGGTAGCCCCAGGAGCCGTAGAACGGGTGCTCGGCGACCGGCATCAGTTCCACGTGGGTGAAGCCCAGGGTGCGGCAGTGCGAAGCCAGGCGCACTGCGATGTCGCGGTAGTTCAGGACGCGGCCATCCTCCTCGCGCTGCCACGAACCCAGGTGCACTTCGTAGATCGAGATCGGCTGGCGGTGCGACTGTCGCCAGCCGCGCCGTGCCATCCACTCGCGGTCCCCCCAGTCGTGCGACAGCTCCCAGATCTGGGAGGCGGTGCCGGGCGGGTGCTCGGCGCGGAAGGCATAGGGATCGGCCTTGTCCATCCATTCGCCGCGCGCGGCCTGGATCCGGTACTTGTAGTAGTCGCCCGCGCGCGCGCCCTCGACACGGCCGTGCCAGAGGCCGCTGCCGTCCTCCAGCTTCTGCAGCGGCTCGCCATGCCAGCCATTGAAGCTGCCCGCCACGTACACGCCTTGCGCATTGGGGGCCCAGACCGTGAAGCGCGTGCCTGTGCCGTCCGGGTGGGCGCCCATCACCTCGAACTGCCGGTGATGGTGGCTCGGTCGCGCTGCGCGCTGCTGCACGCCCGGAACGGGGGAGGCGACTGCGCCGGGGAAATCGTGGCTGGCCGTCATGTTCCGTAACTTGCGTGTGCAGAGAATTGCTGTGCGCACTGCGCAAAGCATGACGGAACGCCCGGCGAAACGCCGTAGGCGGTTGCCTACAGTCGGGAGTCGGTCCGCGCCGACGCGCGCGCGGGCACATCGGTCACACGGCCGATGGAAGAAATGTCAATCGGCGCAGGGCGCGGGCTTACACGCCCAGGTGCTGGGCCAGCAGGTCGGGTTGCGCGCGCAGCTCATCCGAGCTGCCGCTGAACACGACAGTGCCCTTGACCAGGATGAGGTTGCGGTTGGTGAGCCGCGTGACGTGCTTCCAGTTCTTGTCCACGATCACGGTCGAGATGCCGGATTCACGGATCAGCCCGCAGATGCGCCAGATCTCGCGGGCGATCAGCGGTGCCAGCCCTTCGGTGGCTTCGTCCAGGATCAGCACGTCGGGGTTGGTCATGAGCGCCCGGCCGATGGTGAGCATCTGCTGCTCGCCGCCCGAGAGCTGCTGGCCGCCGTGCGACAGGCGCTCGGCCAGGCGCGGGAAGGTCTCCAGCACGCGCTCGTAGGTCCATTCGCGCTGGCCGCGGGTGCCGGCACGGGCCGCCATCTTCAGGTTCTCGACCACGCTCAGGTTGCCGAAGATGCCGCGCCCCTCGGGCACGTAGGCCACGCCCAGCTGGGCGATTTCGTAGGGCGCGCAGCCGGTCATGTCGCGGCCCATCACGTGGACCTTGCCCTCGCGCGGCTTGACCAGGCCCATCAGGGTCTTGAGCAGCGTGCTCTTGCCCATGCCGTTGCGGCCCATCAGCCCGATGGTCTCGCCGCGTGCGACCTGGAAGTCCACGCCGCGCAGGATATGGCTCTGGCCGTAATAGGTGTGCAGGCCGCGCGCGTCGATCAGGAGCTCGGGCATCAGTCAAGCCTCCGCAGGGCCGCCCCAAGGAGGCTTGGGCCCCCTCGGGGGGCAGCGCAGTGCACGAAGTGCCAAGCGCGGGGGCTCACAGTTCTTCCTCCCCGAGGTAGGCGGCCTGCACGCCGGCATCCCCGCGGATCTGCTCGGGCGTGCCGCTGGCGATGACCTGGCCGTTGACCATGACCGTGAGCTTCTCGGCGAGGGCGAACACGGCGTCCATGTCGTGCTCCACCAGCATGATCGCGTGCGCCGGCTTCAGGCGCTGCAGCAGCGCCACCATGCTCTCGGCCTCGGCCGTCCCCATGCCGGCCAGCGGTTCGTCGAGCAGCAGCACCTGCGGCGCGGTGGCCAGCGTCATGGCGATCTCCAGCTGGCGCTGCTCGCCGTGGCTGATCGTGCCGGCCACGGCGTCGCGGCGCGGAGCCAGGCCAGCCAGCTCGATGGCGCGCTCGGCCTGCTCGTTGATCGCCTTGAACGAGGTGGCGCGGCGCAGCCAGCGCAGCGGGTGCTGGGCACGCGACTGTGCGGCCAGCCGCACGTTCTCCCGGACGGTGAAGGGCAGGAAGATGTTGGTCTTCTGGTAGCTGCGCCCGAGGCCTGCGCGCGAAATGCGCTCCGGGCTGCGCCCCGTCACCTCGCTGCCGCCCAGGTGGATGCTGCCGGTGGTGGGCGGCAGGTCGCCCGAGAGCAGGTTGGTCAGGGTGGACTTGCCCGCGCCGTTGGGGCCGATCACCGCGTGGATGGCGCCGCGCCACAGGTCGATCGACACGTCGTTCACCGCGGCCAGGCCGCCGAAGCGCTTGGTCAGGTTCTTCGCCGAGAGCAGGACTTCAGGCATCGCCGGCTCCCTTGCGGCGCAGCAGGCGCTCGGCCGCACCGAGCAGGCCGCGCGGGGCGAACGCGACCACCGCCACGATGAACAGGCCCATCCACAGCTGCCAGTGCTTGCCGGCGCGGAATTCGCCGATGTCCGGCAGGTCCTTGAACAGGTGCAGCAGGTACTCGAACGCGAAGGCGCCGACGATGGCGCCGGCGAAGTTGCCCATGCCGCCCAGGATCACCATCATGATCACGTGGGCGCTCATGTGGAAGCCCATCAGCTCCGGGTTGACGAAGCCGGTCTGTGCGCCCCAGAGGTAGCCGGCCAGGCCGGCCAGGGCGCCGGCCAGCGTGAAGGCGGCCAGCTTGTAGCCGAAGGTGCCGTAGCCCAGCGCGCGCATGCGGTGCTCGTTGACGCGGATGCCGGCCAGCACGCGGCCGAAGGGGCTCCACAGCAGCCGTCGCAGGAAGGCGTACACGAGCACCAGGCAGCCGAGCGTGAAGAAGTAGAAGACCTTCTTGTCCTCCAGGTCGATCAGGCCGGCGTCGGGCTTGAAGTTGATGTACATGCCGTCCGAGCCGCCCAGGCGCAGCGACAGGCCGAAGAACTCCAGGTCCTTGTTGTCGAACACCAGGTAGAACAGCATCTGGGCGAACGCCATCGTCACCATGATGAAGTAGATCCCGCGGGTTCGAACCACGAAGAAGCCGATCACCAGCGCGAACAGCGCGGACACGAGCAGGGCGACGGGCAGGGTCCACCACAGGCCGACCGCACCGCTGTCGGAGGACACCAGGGACAGCATGTAGCCGCCGACCCCGAAGAATGCGGCATGGCCCAGCGACACCAGCCCGGTGACGCCCTGCAGCAGGTCCAGGCTCATGGCGAAGATCGCCAGGATCATCATCCGGGCGACCATGCTCGCGTAGAAATCGGTGCTGGCGAAGGGAAACGCCGCCAGCGCGACCAGGCCCAGCACCAGCAGCACCTGCAGGCTGCGCGGGAGGACTTCGAGGTGGGACTGCGTTGCGCTCATTGCTTGAACAGCCCCTCGGGCTTCCACAGCAGCACCGCCGCCATCAGGATGTAGACCAGCATGCCCGCCACCTGGGGCAGCAGCACCTTGCCGAAGGTGTCGACGGCGCCGACCAGCAGGGCGGAGATCAGCGCGCCGCGCACCGAGCCGATGCCGCCGATCACCACCACGACGAAGCACATGATCAGCACCTGCGAGCCCATGTTCGGATAGACGCTGGAGATCGGCGCCGCGATCGTGCCGGCGATGGTGGCCAGCCCCACGCCCAGGGCGAACACGATGGCGTGGATGCGCTTGATGTTGATGCCCAGCGCCTCGGTCATGTCGTGGTTGAAGGCGCCGGCGCGGATCTTCATGCCCAGGCGGGTCCTGGAGATCAGCAGGTACAGGCCGATCGCGAGCACGATGCACAGGCCCGACATGAACAGGCGGTAGACCGGATAGGAGAGGTTGTCGGTCAGCGGGATGGAAGCGGACAGCGCCGCCGGGATGTTCACCCCATGCACGTCGTCGCCCCAGAAGATCGAGCGCGCCTCCTCGAACACGTAGATCAGGCCGAAGGTCAGGAGCACCTGGTCGAGGTGGTCGCGGTGGTAGAAGTGGCGGAACAGCAGCCGCTCCAGCACCAGCCCGAAGGCCACGGCGAGGACCGCGCCGCCCAGGATGGCCAGGGTCAGGCTGCCGAAAGTGCTGGAGAGCCACCAGGCGATGTAGGCGCCCAGCATGTAGAAGCTGCCATGGGCGAGGTTGACCACGCCCATGATCCCGAAGATCAGCGTCAGGCCGGCGGCCAGCATGAACAGCAGCAGGCCGTACTGGACGCTGTTGAGCAGCTGCAGCAGGAAGGTGGAGAAGTCCAAGGGGGCTAGGGGCTAGGGGCTAGGGGCTAGGGGCTAGGGGCTAGGGGCGCGGCTGTCGGACATCGCGCGCGGTCAGGCGCGCGATTCTCGCGCGGAATGGATCAGTTCAGGCATGGGGCCGAGAAAAGGGGCTGGGGGCTGTTTCCCCAGCCCCTAGCCCCTGGTCCCTGGTCCCGGGCGAGCGCGCGAAGCGCGCGAGGGTCAGGCGCCCGCCATCTTGCACCCGGCGCCCGAGTCGGCCAGCGCCTTGGCGGCGATGCCGATCACCTTGTTGTCCTTGTTCTCGACGCGGCGCAGGTAGATGTCCTGGATCGGGTTGTGGGCCTTGCTCATGGTCCACTTGCCGCGCGGGCTGTCGATGGTCTGGTTCTCCAGCGCCTTGTACAGCGCCTGCTTGTTGCCGATGTCGCCCTTGACCGCTTCCATGCCCTGGGCGAGCAGGAGGCCGGTGTCGTAGCCCTGCACGGCGTACACGTCCGGCTGCAGCTTGAAGGTGGTGGCGAAGGCCTTGCGGAACTGGTTGTTGCGCGGCGTGTCGAGCGAGTCGGCGTAGTGCATGGTGGTCATGATGCCGTCGGCGGCCGCGCCGGCGGCGTCGAGCACGCCCTCCGTCAGGAAGCCCGAGCCCCACAGCGGGATCTTGTCCTTCAGGCCCGCGGCGGCGTAGTCGCGGATGAACTTGGCCGCGCCGCCACCGGCGAAGAAGCAGGCCACCGCATCGGGGTTGAGGGAGGCGATCTCGGTCAGCAGCGCCTGGAACTCCACGTTCGGGAAGGGCAGGCCCAGCTCCTTGACGATGGTGCCGCCGGCCTTGGTGTAGCTTTGCTTGAAGCCCTCGAAGGCCTCGTCGCCGGCTGCGTACTTCCAGGTGATCCACACCGCCTTCTTCAGGCCCTTGTCGACCATCGGCTTGCCCAGGGCCAGGGTCGGCTGGCTGTTGGTGAACGAGGTGCGGAACACGTTGGGCGCGCACAGGCCGCGGGTGGCGGCGTGGGCGCCGGCGTTCGGGATCAGGCTCAGCACGCCCGACTCGCGGGCGACTCGCTGGATGCCCATCTGCACGCCGGAGTGCACGGTGCCGATCAGCACGTCGACCTTGTCACGCTGCACCAGCCGCTGCGCGTTCTCGACGCCCTTGGAGGGTTCGGACTCGTCGTCGACCTTGAACCACTCGATCTCACGGCCGCCGAGCTTGCCGCCCTTCTCGTTGATCGCCATGCGCACGCCGTTCTCGATGTTCACGCCCAGCTGCGCGTAGGTGCCGGTGTAGGGCAGCATGAAGCCCACGCGGACCCGGTTGGACTGGGCGCGGACGATCCCGGGCAGCAGCAGGCCGGCGGACGCGGCGCCGACGACGGCGGCGCTGCGGGTGAGGACGAGGCGGCGAGTGGTCATTCGTGGGTCTCCAATTAGTTGAGGTCTAAAGCAATTTGTACCGCAGGGCGCAGGCTGGACGCACCAAGATTTACCCTAGGCGGCGTGGCGCCGAAGCGCGCTGCGCCGCACGGTGAAGAGTCGGCGGCGGGCGAATGGCAGCACGGCCGTTCGTCATTCGTCTTTTGTCATGCTGCGCAGCCGGCATCAGCCGGCGAGTTGCCGCAGCTTGAACCGCTGGATCTTGCCGGTGGCGGTCTTGGGCAGCTCGTTCACGAACGCCACCCAGCGCGGGTACTTGTACGGTGCGAGCTGGCCCTTCACGTGCTGCTGCAGTTCGCCCGCATCGGCCTTCTGCCCGGGCTTGAGCACCACGTAGGCCTTGGGCTTGACCAGCTGGTCGCTGTCGGCGACGCCGATCACCGCCGCCTCCAGGACCGCCGGGTGCGTCATCAGCGAGGCTTCGACTTCGAACGGCGACACGTAGATGCCGCCCACCTTGAGCATGTCGTCGCTGCGGCCGCCGTAGGTGTAGTAGCCGTCGGCGTCGCACGTGTACTTGTCGCCGCTGCGTGTCCATTCGCCGCAGAAGGTCGCCTTGGTCTTGGCGCGGTTGTTCCAGTACATCAGCGCCGCGCTCGGGCCGCGGATCTGCAACTCGCCGATCTCGCCGACGCCGCAGTCCTGGCCCTCGTCGCCGACGATGCGCACTTCGTAGCCCGGCACCGGCTTGCCCGTGGTGCCGTAGCGCACTTCGCCGGGCCGGTTGGACAGGAAGATGTGCAGCATCTCGGTGGAGCCGATGCCGTCCAGGATCTCGCAGCCGTATTCCGCGTTCCAGCGCTTGCCGATCTCGGCCGGCAGCGCTTCGCCGGCGCTGGTGCACACGCGCAGGTTCAGCTCCTGCTGCTTCGGGCGTGCCGGGTCTGCCAGCAGGGCCGCATACAGCGTCGGCACCCCGTAGAAGATCGTCGGCCGGAACTGCTTCAGCACGCCGAACACGTCGCCCGGCGTCGGCCGCGAGGGCAGCAGTACCGTGGTGGCGCCCACGCTCATCGGAAAGGTGAGGGCGTTGCCCAGCCCGTAGGCGAAGAACAGCTTGGCGGCCGAATAGACGACGTCGTCCTCCCGGATGCCCAGCACCGCGCGCCCGTACAACTCGGCGGTCTGGATCAGGTGGCTGTGCAGGTGCACGGTGCCCTTGGGCGTGCCGGTGGAGCCGCTGGAGTACAGCCAGAAGCAGGCTGCGTCGGCGCAGGTGGCCTCCACCTTCCGTTCCGACGAGCCGGCGGCGACCATGCCGGCGACCGTGTCGGGGCCCTCGGCGCCGGCCAGGACCACCGTGCGCAGCGCCGGTGCCTTGCCGACGATGCCGTCGAAGGTGGCGGCGAGCGGCTTGGAGACGAACAGCGCCTGGGCGCGCGAGTCGCGCAGCATGAACTCGAAGTCCGGCGCGGTGAGCAGCGTGTTGGCCGCGATCGGCACCACGCCGGCCAGCATGCAGCCGAGGAACACCACCGGCCACTCAGGCGTGTCCAGCATGGCCAGCAGCACGCGGTCTTCGGGGCGCAAGCCGCGATCGCGCAGCGCATTGGCGAAGCGGTGCGCCTGCTCCGCGAGCTGGCCGTAGGTCAGCGTGGCGCCGGTCGACGCGTCGATGAAGGCCGGCTTGTCGGGCCGCGACGCGTTGCGTGCCAGCAGGTCGTGCGCGGCGTTGTAGTCGCGCGGGATGTCCACCCGGGGCGGAATGGTGCCGTGGTCGGCGTGGCTGGCATGCATGGGCCTGGTCTCCTCGTTGTTCGCCGGCCGTCATCGGGCCGGACCGGTGGTCTTGCACCGGAGATGGTCGCCGATGCGCGGCGCCCGACATTAATTCAGTTCAAGCCGCCGCCTTCTCGGGGGCCAGGGCCTGCGCCAGCCACTGGCGGCACCAGGCCGTGCCTTCCTCTTCGGGCATGGTGCCCGCGCTGGCGTCATGGAGAAACACCTCGCCGACGCGCTGGGCGCCCAGGCCCTGCAGGCGTTCGTCGAATTTCTTGCCGCCGAAGCAGAAGGTCTGCTGGTAGGTGCGATCGCCCAGTGCGATCACGCCGTAGCGCACGTGGCCCAGGTACCTGGGCGTGGCCTCCAGCGAGTCGTACAGGGCGCGCGCGTTGTCCGGGACGTCACCCGAGCCATAGGTCGAGGTGCAGATGAGATATAGCGCATCTTCGTCGAATGCGGCGATGTCCAGCCCGTCCATCAGGACGACGTCGATCTCGTCCACCAGATCGGCGCAGTCCATCTGGATTGCCTGGGCCACGTAGTCGGCGGTGCTGGTCATGGTGCCGACGAGGATCTTCAGCTTCATAGGGGACTTCCTTGAGTTGACATGAAGCAAACTGCTTGACAGGTCCATGGGCGGAAGTATACTGCAATCTTGATTTAAATCAACAGCACAGCTCACCCATGCCCGTCCTTGCCGCCCCCGACACCCAGCCCACCATGGCCGAGCTCGGCGGTCGCGTGCGCGCCTGGCGGGCCCGCCGGGGCATGACCCGCAAGCAGCTGGCCCATGACTCGGGCTTGTCCGAACGCTTCCTGGCCGACGTCGAGGCCGGCAAGGGCAATGTGTCCATCCATTCGCTGCAGGCGGCCGCCAGCGCCCTGCACATCACCGTGCTCGAGCTGTTCCAGGACGCGCCGCGGCCCGCCGTCGGTCGCCTGCACAACCTGCTGGAGCGCCTGGACGAGCACCAGCTCGAGCAGGCCTACGGGTTGCTGGCGGGAACATTCGGCCTGCACGACGAGCAGGGCCGCGAACGGCGCATCGCCCTGATCGGCCTGCGCGGTGCCGGCAAGTCCACGCTCGGCGCCCGGCTGGCGGCCGATCGCGGCGTGCCCTTCGTCGAACTCGACCGCGAGATCGAGCGCGAGGCCGGCATCGGCATGAACGAGATCCTGCTGCTGCACGGCCAGGGGGGATTTCGCCGCTACGAGCGCCGCGCCCTGTTCCGCATCGCCGAGCAGCACCCGGACGGCGTGGTCATGACCACCGGCGGCAGCATCGTCAGCGAGCGCGAGACCTTCGACCTGCTGCAGAGCCGCTTCTACTGCGTCTGGCTCAAGGCCAGCCCGGAAGAACACATGAGTCGGGTGGTGGCGCAGGGCGACATGCGCCCGTTCGACACCACCCGGGGCGCCACCAGCGAGGCGCTGGACGACCTGCGGCGCATCCTGGCCAGCCGCGAATCGCTGTACGCACGCGCCGACGCGGTGGTCGACACCGCCGCGCGCAGCGTGCAGCAGTCCTTCAAGGACCTGGAACGGGCGGTGCCGTCCGCCGCGGCCGACACCCGCCCCAGGTCCGGATCCCCCGCGCGGCCTGCCAAGGCCTCCACCACCCCCCGCATTCCCAAGGAGACCGCGTAATGAACGCCATGACCGAGCCGCTGCTGTTCAAGCAGGGCGACCGCGAGCTGGTCAGCTTCGCCACCCATCCCGGCCGCTACCGGCACTGGCGCCTGTCCGTGGAGGGCGACGTCGCGCGCCTGAAGCTGGACATCGACGAGGACGGCGGCATCAAGCCCGGCTACAAGCTCAAGCTCAACAGCTACGACCTGGGGGTGGACATCGAGCTGCACGATGCGCTCAACCGCATCCGCTTCGAGCACCCCGGCGTGAAGGTCGTGGTGTTCGAGTCCGGCAAGGACAAGATCTGGTGCTCCGGCGCCAACATCTACATGCTGGGGCTGTCCACCCATGCCTGGAAGGTGAACTTCTGCAAGTTCACCAACGAGACCCGCAACGGCCTGGAGGATTCGTCGCAGCACGAGGGCCTGAAGTCGGTGGCGGCGGTGACCGGTGCCTGCGCCGGCGGCGGCTACGAACTGGCGCTGGCCTGCGACCGCATCGTGATGGTGGACGACCGCTCCTCCACTGTCAGCCTGCCCGAGGTGCCGCTGCTGGGCGTGCTGCCCGGCACCGGCGGCCTGACCCGGGTGACCGACAAGCGCAAGGTGCGCCGCGACCTGGCCGACATCTTCTGCACCACCAGCGAAGGCGTGCGCGCCGACCGGGCCCGCGACTGGAAGCTGATCGACGGGCATGCCAAGCCGCAGCAATTCGCGCAGCTGGTGGAGGCCGAAGTGCAGGCGCTGCGCCGGCAGTCCACCCGCCAGGGACCGCAGCAGGGCATCGAGCTCACGCCGGTGGCGGGCCGCATCGACGAGCAGGGGTACCACTACGACACGGTGGACGTGCGGGTCGACCGCGCAGGGCGCATCGCGACGTTCACGGTGAATGCACCTGGCGCGGCGATCGAGTCGGCACCCGACGCCATCGTGGCCGCCGGTGCCCAGTGGTGGCCGCTCAAGTTCGCGCGCGAGCTGGACGATGCCATCCTGCAGCTGCGCACCAACGAACTGGAGATCGGCACCTGGGTGATCAGGACCCGCGGCGATGCGCAGCGCGTGCTGCAGGCCGACGCCGTGCTGCAGCAGCACCAGGATCATTGGCTGGTGCGCGAGACGCGGGGCCTGCTGCGCCGCACGCTGGCCCGGCTGGACGTCACCAGCCGCTCGCTGATCGCGCTGGTCGACCAGGGATCCTGCTTCGCCGGCACCTTCTACGAGTTGGCGCTGGCCTGCGACCGCATCTACATGCTGGACCTGCCGGACGCCCCGGATGTCGCGCCTGCACTGCAGCTGTCGGCCGCCAACTTCGGCTGGTATCCGGAGGTCAATGGCCTGACCCGCCTGCAGACCCGCTTCAACGAGGACGCCGGCACCCTCGAGCAATTGCGCGGCCTGCAGGGCAGCGCGCTGCGGGCCGACCAGGCCCTGGCCCTGGGCCTGGTGACGCTGACGCCGGACGACATCGACTGGGACGACGAGATCCGCCTGATGCTGGAGGAGCGCGCCTCGCTGTCGCCCGACGCCCTGACCGGCATGGAAGCCTCGCTGCGCTTTGCCGGCAAGGAGACCCTGGAGACGCGCATCTTCGGCCGGCTGTCCGCCTGGCAGAACTGGATCTTCATCCGCCCCAACGCCGTCGGCGAGGACGGGGCGCTGAAGCTGTTCGGCACGGGCAAGAAGGCGAAGTTCGACTGGAAGCGGATTTGACTGAGCCGGGCCTGACCGGAGACGAGGAACACCATGAGCACCATTGACCTGCAAGCCCTGATCCCCAACAACGTTGCGCTGGGCGACAACCGCCAGCTGCAGCGCGCCCTCGAGCACTGGCAGCCGGCCTTCCTGCGCTGGTGGGACGAGATGGGCCCGAGCGACTTCAAGGCCAGCGACGTCTACCTGCGCACCGCCGTCGGCGTGGATGCCCAGGGCTGGGCCCAGTACGGCTACACCCCCATGCCCGACTATCGCTGGGGCATCTTCCTGGCCGACAAGCAGGAAGGCCGCAAGATCGGCTTCGGCGATTTCATGGGCCAGGACGCCTGGCAGGACGTGCCCGGCGAGTTCCGTTCGACCTTCCGCCGCCTGATCGTCACGCAGGGCGACACCGAGCCGGCGTCGGTCGAGCAGCAGCGCCTGCTGGGCCACACCGCGCCCTCGCTGTACGACCTGCGCAACCTGTTCCAGGTCAACGTGGAGGAGGGCCGCCACCTGTGGGCCATGGTCTACCTGCTGCACGCCTACTTCGGCCGCGACGGCCGTGAGGAGGCCGAGGAACTGCTGGAGCGCCATTCCGGCGACCCGGACAAGCCGCGCATCCTGGGCACCTTCAACGAGCCCATGGACAACTGGCTGTCCTTCTTCATGTTCACCTACTTCACCGACCGCGACGGCAAGTTCCAGCTCAAGTCGCTGGCCGAGAGCGCGTTCGATCCGCTGTCGCGCACCTGCCAGTTCATGCTGACCGAGGAAGCGCACCACATGTTCGTGGGCGAGACCGGCGTCGGCCGCACCATCAAGCGCACGCTGGAGGTGATGAAGGAGCTGGACACCGACGACTGGAAGAAGATCCGCAACGCCGGCGCCATCGACCTGCCCACCATCCAGAAGTTCATGAACTTCTGGTTCACCAGCTCGCTGGACCTGTTCGGCTCGGAGGCTTCCTCCAACGCCGCCAACTACTTCAGCAACGGCATCAAGGGCCGTCCCGACGAAGCCAAGTTCGCCGACCACGTGGAGGCCGACACCAGCATGACCATCCAGGTGCCGGACGGCAAGGGCGGGCTGAAGGACGAGACCATCTCGGTGCGCAACGGCATCAACGAGATCACCCGCCTGGAGTACGCCAAGGACTGCAACGTCGGCGTGACGCGCTGGAACATGCTGGTCAAGAAGGCCGGCGTGCCCTTCGAGTTCAGGCTGCCGTCGATCCGCTTCCGCCGCAACGTGGGCGCCTGGGCGGGCTTGCACACCGACCCGCAGGGCAACCCGATCGGCGCGGCCGAATTCGAGGCGAAGAAGGCCGAGTGGCTGCCGACCGAGGAGGACGTCCGGTTCGTCAAGAGCCTGATGCAGCGCGTCACCGAGCCCGGCAAGATGGCCGCGTGGATCGCCCCGCCGGACCGCGGCATCAACGCCCAGCCGGTGGCGTACGAGTACGTGAAGCTGTGAGCTGACGTCCGCATCCCCTGGCTGGAAAGCGCCGCCTGCCGGCGCTTTTTCGTTGGTGGCCGCCGCTGGACGGTGGCGTGGTGCGATGCCGCTTCTGGCGGCCATCCTCCTCCTACCGCCTGTCGGAAGTGGCGCACCCGGATGCGTTCACGCGTCCGACCGCCGCGGCGCAGCCGAGCAGGCATCCTGCTGTCGTGCCCTGGCGCAACCGTCGCGCCGGGTCCTCACTTCCAGGAGATTTACGCATGAGCAAACTTCTGAGCGTCCTGCTCGCCTCCACCCTGGCCGCCGGCGCGGCCTATGCGCAGACCGCTTCCTCCAGCTCGACCCTCGGCACCCAGTCGGGGGCGTCGGCCACGAGCAGCGGCAGCCTGTCGTCGGAGAACTCCGTGACCGGCCAGGGGGCGACCACCGAGGGCGCACTGGGCGCAAGCGGTGGCGCGATCATCCGGCCGGGCGATCCGGCGCCCGCCACCAACACCATGGGCGCGAGCGGCGCGACCGGCACAACCGGGTCGACCGGCTCGACGGCCAGCACGACCGGCTCGACGGACAGCACCGGTGCGGACGGCAGCACGTCGGCCGGCTCCACCAGCGGCGCCGACGCAGCGTCGGGATCCAGTTCCAGCGCCACCAACAGCAACACCAACAACATCTACCTGGGCGGGACCGGCACCACCAGCGGCAGCACGGACGGCACCACGGCGCCGGAGCCGGAGCACCGCGGGACGTCCTCCATGGGCAACCGGGGCGACTGCCCGCCGGGGCTGGCCAAGAAGGACAACGGCTGCCTGCCTCCGGGCCAGGCCAAGAAGCTGGACGAGAAATAGAGAAGGGCGGGGCAGCCGGCGCGCCAACCGGCGCCGTCCCTCCTCAATCGACGATCTGCGCGCCGCGCTGTTGGAGCAGGGCGCGCAGCAGCGAGCGGTGACAGCGTGCCTCGTTCTCGCAGTAGCAGCCCATCGAGAAATTGCTGGTGTGCGACAGCGTGGCCAGCAGGTCCAGCGAGCGACTGGCGTCGGGCTGTGCCATCTCGGCCTTGAACTTGCGCGTGAACTCCGCCCACTCCTTGTCGTCCTTCGCGTGCAGCGCGATCTGCATCACCGGCGGGCTGGGCGACAGGTTGGGGTACCACACGTCGTACCAGTCGTCGGCCGCGAAGCGCTCCTTGGGCACGCCCCGTGGCGGGCGCCGGACCGTGCCGATGCGCGGCCCCTCCCCGGTTTTGCGGGGTGTCCCCAGCCTCACGATACGGATTGCCATGCCTGACTCCTCCTGCGGTTGCCTCGTTAGAATGCCCGGGTTCGGAGCGTAGCGCAGCCTGGTAGCGCATCTGGTTTGGGACCAGAGGGTCGGGGGTTCGAATCCCTTCGCTCCGACCAGCTTTCCTGTCCCACGCTCACCTGCCCGTAGCTCAACTGGATAGAGCAGCTGCCTTCTAAGCAGCAGGTCGGGGGTTCGAGTCCCTCCGGGCAGGCCA
>NZ_JAKFCM010000092.1:0-6451 GCF_036676645.1 Ramlibacter sp. | reverse complement strand
CAGCCTCAATCTGTTCGAGAAAGTGCCGTTGGGCCGCCTGCTGGGCGAGGTCGCCAGCTACGAAGAAAGCATGAACGGACCCGCCCAGCTCCAGCTGCTCTGAAATCTCCGGACACGCATGGGTCGAGCCCGCAATGACACCCAACCGTGTCATCCCAGCGAGCGCCTCTGCATTTCCCTTGTACCGCGCTCGGGCAACGCACGCTCGAGCCATCCCCCCTATATTCCCCTCGCATCCACCGCAACGAACCAGGAGACCTGCCGATGCTGCGAGACGACCTGAAGAACGACTTCGACTCCCTGCTGCCGCGTCCACTGGCCGGCCGGGCGGGCCCCAGCCGGCGGACGGCGCTCAAGGCGCTGGGCGCGGGCTACGCCGCGGCCGCCGGTGCGGCCATGGCACAGACGGCGATCAAGACCCCCTCCGATGGCCTGACCGTCGGCGAGATCAGCTACGAGGTGGGCGGCTTCAAGGTGCCGGCCTACCGCGCCGCGCCGGCCGGCAGGACCGGCCTGCCGGTCGTGCTGGTCATCCAGGAAATCTTCGGCGTGCACGAGTACATCGCCGATACGGCACGCCGCTTCGCCAGGGCCGGCTACCTGGCGATCGCGCCCGAGCTCTTCGCGCGCCAGGGCGACCCGGGCAGCTACGGCGAGATCGCCAGGCTGATGGCGGAAGTCGTCTCCAAGGTGCCCGACGAGCAGGTGATGGCCGACCTGGACGGGGCGCTCAAGTGGGCGGCGGCCCATGGCGGCGACGCGAACAAGGCGGGCATCACCGGCTTCTGCTGGGGCGGGCGCATCACCTGGCTGTATGCCGCGCACGCGCCGGTCAAGGCGGGCGTGGCCTGGTACGGCCGGCTGGTGGGCAACGGCACCGAGGCGACGCCCAGGCACCCGGTGGACCTGGCCGCGGGCCTGAAGGCACCGGTGCTGGGCCTGTACGGCGCGGCCGACGCGGGGATCCCGCTTGACACGATTGATAAGATGAAAGCCGCCCTCGCGAACGGCTCGCCCGCGGCGAAGGCTTCGCAGTTCGTGGTCTACCCCGACGCGCCGCATGCCTTCCATGCGGACTACCGGGCCAGCTACCGGGCGCCGGCGGCGCAAGACGGCTGGAAGCGCGCGCTGGACTGGTTCAAGGCGCACGGCGTGGCCTGATCCGGCGCAGGACGAAAAGAGGAGGCGGCCCCCGCGGCTGCCTGCAGGAGGAAGGAAAGCCGCCTCGGGGCGGCTTTCCCGTGTTTGGGATGGAGGAACGTCGCCGGACCGCGTGCAAGCGGTCCGGCGCCTGGCAGATGACCCTGATCGTGATTTTTGCGGCCACGCTGGCGACCGGCATCGGCAGCGTGTGGCTGGCGGCGGCCCTCATGAGCCTGGGGCTGCTGCCCCGCGCGGCGCGGGAGGGTCCGCACGCCGGCGCGCAGAACCTGCTCAGCCTGGCGGCCGGCGCCCTGCTGGCCACGGCCTTCATGCACCTGCTGCCGGAAGCGTTCGAGAGCGGCACCGAGGCGCAGGCGCTGTTCGGCACGCTGCTGGTGAGCCTGGTGTTCTTCTTCCTGCTCGACAAGGCCGAGCTGTGGCACCACGGACACGAGCATGGCATGACGGAGGAGGCTCCCGCGCATCCGCACCTGCATCACCACGCGCATTCGCATGCCCACGACCACGGCCACGGCCACGCCCAGGACGTCCCGCGGTCCGGCGGCTGGGCCGTGCTGGCCGGCGACAGCGTCCACTGTTTCGGCGATGGGGTGCTGATCGCGTCGGCCTTCATGGCCGACCTGCGGCTGGGGCTGGTGGCGGCGCTGGCGGTGCTCGCGCACGAGGTGCCGCACCACATCGGCGACCTCGCCGTGCTGAGGGAAACCAGCGGCAGCCGCCGGGCCGCCATCGTCAAGGTGTCCCTGGCCGGCGCGGTGACGCCGCTGGGCGGGCTGGTGGGCTGGTGGGTGGTGGGCCGGCTGGACCCGCTGCTGCCCTTCCTGCTGGTGGTGGCCAGCAGCAGCTTCATCTACGTCGCGCTGGCGGATCTGATCCCGCAGCTGCAGAAGCGGCTGGGCGCGAAGGAGACGATCGCCCAGGTGCTCTGGCTCGCGCTGGGCATCGGGCTGGTCACGCTGGTGAGCGTGGCGGCGCACACGCACTAGCGCTTCCTCATTCCATCCGTCTTCGCGAAGGCAGGCTCGAGCGGGAATCCGCGGCCCCCTCGCCCACGGCCGGGCAGTCCTACACGTGCTCCGCGCTTGTCCGACAGGCCCCCCTCCGGCTGCGTCCTAAGGTGCCCTGCGTGCGGCGCCGCCCTCGTGCGGCGCCATGGCGGCGCAGGACGCAAAGGAGAACCTCGATGGCATCGCATGACGAAGATCGTGAGCGGCAGCGGGGCCGCTGGACGCAGGACGAGCAGGGCAACTGGTCGAAGGAACAGGGGCGCGGCTCGCAGGGCTCCTCGCAGTCGCAGCAGGGCAGCAGCTGGGAGCCCCAGCGCGGCTATGGCGACCTCGGCTCGCGCCAGTCCGGCGGGTACGGCGGCTATGGCGGCGAGCACCATGCCGAAAGCCGCGGCGGCTCCGGCTACCAGCAGCAGCAAGGTGGCGGCCGTGGCGGCGAGTTCGGGTACAGCGGCGGCGAATTCGGCAGCCAGGGCCGCTGGGGATCGCAAGGCGCCTCGCAGCAGGGCAGCTACGGCGGCAACTGGGGCGGTTCGCAGCACGGCGGATGGCAGGGCCAGCAGGGCCAGGAATCGCAGTGGAGCGGCCACCAGGGCAGCCAATGGGACCAGCCCGGACGCCATGGCAGCGAGCGCTGGAGCGAGCAGGGCGGCGGCCTGCACCGTCCGGAATACGGCCAGCAGCAGGGCCAGGGCGGGCAACCGTATGGCGGCATGGGCACGCCCTATGGCCAGGGTGGGAGCGCCAGCAGCTACGGCCAGGGGGGCTATGGCAGCCAGGGCGGCAGCTGGGGCGGCCAGCAAGGGCACTGGGGCGGCGCCGGCAGCTACGGCGGTCAGCAGGGCTACGGTCAGCAGGGCTACGGGCAGCAGGGTGGCCTGTACGGACAGGCGCAGGGCGGCTACGGCGGCCAGGGGCCGCAGGGCCATGGCCAGCGCGAACAGGGCTATGGCCAGCCTCATTACGGCCAGGACCAGCCGGGCCACTGGAGCAGTGCCGGCAGCTATGGCGGCCAGCAGCAGGGCTACGGGGAGCAAGGGTACGGGCGGCAGGCCTATGGCGAGCAGGGCCGTGGCCAGCAGGGCTATGGCCAGCAGGGCTATGGCCAGGGCAGCGGCCAGCAGCACCACGACCCCGACTACCACCAGTGGCGCGAGGAGCAGATCCGCAACCTGGACAACGACTACCAGACCTGGCGCCAGGACCGCTACCGCAAGTTCTCCGACGAGTTCAACAGCTGGCGCGCCAGCCGCAGCGGTGGGCAGGGCCAGAACACCACGGAGCGCAGCAGCACGGGCGGCAACTTCGGCCCGTCCGGCGGCGCGACCGGTTCGCACCAGGGCAGCGGCGCCAGCGGCGTGGGCAGCTCGGGCGGCGGTTCCACGGCCGACCTGCGCGGCTCCAGCGGCATGGGCTCGGCCGGAAGCACCCTGAGCGGCTCCTCGCAGGCGGCCAGCGGCGGCGAGTCGCGCATCGGCGGCAGCTCGGGATCGTCCTCGTCGAGCAGCGGCAGTCCGTCCGTGGGCTCCGGGTCGACGGGCGGCAGGAAGTAGGCGGGCGATCACCGGCAGGCAGCGCGATGCACCGCGCTGCACGTTTCTTCCCAAGGGCACCTCCAGGAGTACAGGCAATGACCTCTTCACCGAAGCTTTCGGCCGTCGCGATCGCCGCGGCGTTCGCGCTGGGCAGCGCGCTCGCGCAGTCGACCCCCCCATCCACTTCGCCGGGCGGCGGCTCGTCGGCGCGCACCGCGCCCGCGGCCCAGCCCGGCACCGGCACCCGCAATGCCGAGAGCAAGAAGGACGACAAGGTCGCGCGCGGCGACCGCAAGTTCATGCAGGAGGCCGCGGAGGGCGGCCTGTACGAGGTGCAGGCGGCCAAGCTCGCCAGCGCCAAGGCCAGCGACCCGGAGGTCAAGAAGTTCGCCGAGATGCTGGTGGAGCAGCACACCAAGTCCAACGACGAGCTGGCCCAGCTGGCCAAGGCCAAGGCGGTGGAGTTGCCGGCCACGGCGCCCCGATCCAAGCGAAGGGACGTGGAAAGCCTGGGCAAGAAGCAGGGCGCCGAGTTCGACAGGGAATTCGTGCAGGAGGTCGGCATCGAGGCGCACGAGAAGGACATCAAGAAGTTCCAGGAAGCCGGCAAGGACGTGAAGGATCCGGAGCTGAAGGCCTTCGTCACCAAGACGCTGCCGGTGTTGCAGGACCACCTGGCCCAGGCCAAGCAACTGCCGCAATCGGGTGGCGAGCAGATGGGCAGGAGCGGCGGCAGCGACACCACCCGGATGGGTGCGGGCGGCAGCAAGTCGGGCTCGACCTACGGCAGCGGGCCCGCGAAGAGCAACTAGGGGCGCCGGCCGCCAAGCCGGGATCCATCACCCGCCGCCCGCACGCAGCAGGCCGTCCTACGCGCCGGTCCGACGGCGCCGACACGCGGGCCCCCAGGCCGGCCCAACAATGGCCGCATGCGGCCCTGCGCTCGACTTGCTCGCCTGTTGCCCTGGCTCATGGCTGCGGCACTCGCCGGCTGCGGCGGCGGCATCAGCATCGGGTTCGGCTTCTTCGATGACGATCACCACCACGATCGCTTCTTCGATGACTTCGGCGCCGACGGCCTGCACCTGCCGCATGCCGAGGACGAGTTGCGCGCCAGCGTGGTGGCGCTCGCCCTGTTCGACAGCCTGGCAGGCATCGAGCGCCTGATGGCCGCGGCCGGCGCCCATGCGCAGCTGGCCGGTCCGTCCGGCACCGCAGCCGAACGGGCCTGCGCCGCTGCCGGCAGCATCGCCACGCGCAAGACCTCGCCCACCCAGTTCGTGCTGGAGGCCCGTCGTTGCCAGCTGGTGGCGGGCGATCCGCTGGTCTACGACGGCAGCTGGCTGTTCGCCATCCAGTCCAGCGGCTACGCGGCCGACGGCAACTGCCCGGCCGGCAGCGCCTGCGTCCTCGGCGCGGCGATGGACACGGCCGCGGCCCGGTTCGGCTATGGCACGCCGGCGATGCGTGCCACCGGCAGCGCATGGCGCCAGGAAACCGCCGCGGCCGGGACGCTGCAGGTGCAGGCGCAAGCGGCCGGCGAGGCCACCTCCCTGGATGGCGTAGGCTTCCGGCCGGTGGGCACGACAGCTTCGCTGGTGGCCGACGCGTTCAGCCTGTCGGGCGACAGCATCCGCCGCACGCTGGCCACCACGTCGCCGATCCGCGCGTCGATCCGCACGGAGCCGGACCGGCTGGTGTCGGCGGTCGACGACAACCGCGACGGCACGGCCGACCGGACCTTTGTGCTGCCCTGGAGCTGGATCGTCGATTGAGGAGCCGTCGACCCGCGGCGTTCAGCGCGGCGAGTAGCCCGTCACGCGCCACTGCCCATCGGGCCCGCGCACGGCGGTGACCACTTCCTCGAGCTCGCGCTGGGCGAACTTGCTGACGAACACCACCGTCACGTACTCGCCGGCCGGCATGCCCTCGATGCGCTCCTTGTAGGCCGAGTTGGCCGGCGTGCGCTCCTGCAGCGGCCCCAGGTCGGCGCGCACCTTGGGCACGGCGTCCATCCACTTGTCCAGCGGGACGGACTTGCGGAAGGCCGGAGCCGAGGTTTCCCAGGCGGTGCCCCAGTCGCGCCGGTCCAGCAGGGTCAGCCAGGCGGCGGCAGCGAGGCGGGCCGCGTTCTCCTTCGCTTCGGTGGCGGACTTGCCGGCGGCCGAGGCGGCGGCCTTGGGAGCGGAAGCGCCAGGCGCGGGCGCCGACGGTGCGGGTGCGCGCCCGGACGGCGCCCCCAGGCCCGGCGGCGCGGACTGGCCGGGTGCCTTCAACTGGGCCGTGGCGGGCAGGGCAAGGGCCAGGCCCAGCAGGGCGGCTGCAAGCGCGGAGGGGAAGCGGGTCATGCGTTCTCGAGGCAGAAAGGAATGCAATGCGGGCAGTCTACCCGCCGGCCTTGGGGTCCCGGCCACACACCGTTGTCATCCCGGCGAACGCCGGGAACCATCTCCTGCTCTCGGAACAGCGCCACGCGCGTGTTCGGCGCTCGGGTGATGGATTGCGGGTCAAGCCCGCAATGACACCCAACCGTGTCATCCCGGCGAACGCCGGGAGCCATCTCCCGCCCTTCGAGCAGCCGACGCGCGTGTTCGGCGGCCGGGTGATGGATTGCGGGTCGAGCCCATGCGTGTCCGGAGATTTCAGAGCAGCTGGAGCTGGGCGGGTCCGTTCATGCTTTCTTCGTAGCTGGCGACCTCGCCCAGCAGGCGGCCCAACGGCACTTTCTCGAACAGATTGAGGCTG
>NZ_JAKFCM010000091.1:0-6715 GCF_036676645.1 Ramlibacter sp. | reverse complement strand
TTGTGGTGCATGTGGGCGGCGCTCTGGTCCACCCGCACCGGCACGCCCGCGCCCTGCAGCGCGATCACGTCGCTGCCGCGGTCAAAGGCCTTGTCGTTGTCGGTGATGAGGCGCACTGCCACGCCGCGCCGGTGGGCCGCGAGCACCTCGTCGCTGATGCGGTCGTCGGACAGCGTGAACACGCAAAGGTCGGCGCGCTGGCGGCAGGCGCGCAACTGGCCGACGATGGCGTTGCGGCAGTCGTCGCCCGGGCTGAACCAGGCCTGGGCGCGGTAGGAGCCACCGGCCGTGCGCGACACGTCCAGCGCGCGCACCACGCCTTCGAGCCAGCGCACCAGCGCGCCGGGGTCGTTGTCTTCGACTTCGGCGAGGTGCGCGCGCACCAGCTCGAAGGCCTGGTTGCGCAAGCGCCGCAGGCCCTCTTCGGGCAGTTGCGCCGAACGCAGGGTGTCGGTGAGCGCGCGCTTTTCGTCGTCGGAGAGGCGCACGTCGGCCAGGCTGTCTTCGAGCTGCTGGCGCAGCCGGTGCAGCGCGTCTTCGGTGGTGGCGCCCACCTCAGCTTCCCCGGACCTTGAGTTCCGCCTGCCGCGCCTTGACCTCGTCGAGCTGCTGCGCCACCTTCTCCACCTCGGTGCGGATCGAGTGGTCCATCTTCAGGCGGCGTTCGGTGGCCGAGATCAGCGGCAGCAGGATGGTGCGGTAGGTCACCGCGATCTCCAGCACCGCCTCGGCCAGGCGCAGGGCTTCGGAGGCCTGACCCTCTTTTTCACTTTCGGGCTTCTTCAGGCCATCGACCGCGCGCGCCACATCCAGCAGCCCCGAAGTGATGCGGGTGCCTGCGTCGGTGTCGCTGCCGCCGAGCTTGCGCTGGCGCACGAACTCGCCGCAGATGTCCACCCAGCGCCGCGCTTCGTCGGCCGTGGGGCTGCCCAGCAGCTGCGCGAGCTTGAGCAGGTTTTCTTCGGCGCCGGTGGTGAGCGTCTGGGCCTCGCCGCGGTAGTGGTCGCGCAGCAGGGCGTCGAGCTCGTCGTCGCGCATCTGCGGCGTGATCTGCGCCGCCAGCTTGGTCATGTTGCGGTAGCTGCCCTGCAGCTTGAAGGGCGGCTCGGTGCGGTAGTCGTCCTTCTGCGCCGCCGACTCGATGTAGCTCAGGTTCACCTTGAGCAGCAGGTCGCGCGCGCGGAACAGGCGCTTGAACAGCTCGGTGAGTTCGTCGAGCTCGGCCGCGCCGTAGGGGTGCGCGAACGCGGTGGCGGGCACGTCCTGCCCCTCGGCGCGCCGCACGAGCAGGTGCACGTCCTTCGGGTCGCGCGAGGAGAGCGGCAGCAGCACCGGGTTGGCGGTCAGCGCGTTCTCCAGGTACGACAGCGCGAACAGCGCCTCGCGCCCCGAGAGCACGTCGCCCAGGTTGTAGATGTCGGCGCGGTTGGCCAGCATGTCGGGGATCTTGAACACGTCGCCCGACTCGGTGTAGGGGTTGCCCGCCATCACCACGGCAAAACGTTTGCCGCGCAGGTCGTAGCTGCGCGACTCGCCGTTCCACACGCCTTCGATGCGGCGCGTGCCGTCGGCCAGCGCAATGAACTTCTGCAGGAACTCGGGGTTCGTGTGCTGGATGTCGTCCAGGTAGAGCATCACGTTGTTGCCCATGGCCAGACCGAGGTTGAGCTTCTCCAGCTCCTGGCGCGCGGCGCTGTGTTCGGCGCTGGCCGGGTCGATGGAGACCACGTCGTGGCCCAGGGCCGGGCAGTTGATCCGCACGAACACCATGCCCAGCCGGTCGGCCACGTATTCCATCAGCGTGGTCTTGCCGTAGCCCGGCGGCGAGATCAGCAGCAGCAGACCCATGCGGTCGGTGCGCGAGGCGTCGCCCGCGGCGCCGATCTGCTTGGCCAGGTTGTCACCGATCAGCGGCAGGTAGAGCTCGTCGATCAGGCGGTTGCGCACGAAGGTGGACAGCGGCTTGGCCTGGAACTGGTGCAGGCGCAGGCGCTGTTTCTCTTGCGTGACCAGTTCGTGGCGCAGGCGGTGCCAGGCTTCGAACGCGGGCACGTTGCGGCCCTGGTGGTGCAGAAAGCGCTGCCAGAAGTGGTTCAGGTTGAGCGCCATGCCGCCTTGCACCACGCGCGGGTGCTCGCTCAGCAGGCCGTCTACTTGCGTCTGCAGCACGGCGTTCACGCGCTCGCGCGGCACCGGCAGGCAGAGCACGCCCGCGGCCTCGTCCACCCAGCCCGCCGCGTCGGCGGCCTGGGCGGTGGCGAAGGCGCGCACCCACTCACGGGCGCGGTGCCAGCGTTCGCCGGGCATGCAGGCGTCCAGCTCATGCTGCCAGTCGGCCCAGCGCCCGCCGCGCTCCAGTTCGCGTTTGAAGGCGTCGGCCAGGTCCTGCGCCGGGCCGGACACGGCCCAGGTGGGTGTGGCGGCGTCGTGGGCCGCGAGCTGGCGCACCAGGTAGGCGGCGGCCTGCGCGCAGCGCGTGGCGGCCTGTTCGGGGTCCACGCCCTCGCCGCCCAGCTCGGGCTGGAACTCGTCGGCGAACCGTTGCAGGGCGGCGGCGGTGTCGGCCTCCACGGCTTCGAGCGCGGCCTGCGTGCCGAACAGCTGCTGCATCTGCAGGGCCGCGCGAGCGCGGCGTTGCAGCGCGTCGCGCTCGTTCACGAAGCGGCCGTGTTGCCAGTAGAGCAGCGCCAGCGTGCGCTCGGACGGGCCCCAGGCCAGCAGGCCCGCGCCGTCCTGCATGCGCACCAGGGCGGCGGCGAGGCGAGCGGCGTCTTCGTCGTGCACGCCTTTCTGGTAGCCCTCCTGGTAGCGCGGCGCGGCGAAGGCGCGCACACGCTCCAGCAGGGGCGCGGGCTGCTCGGGCGTGGCGGCCTGCACCGCGCCCACCAGCGTGGCCCAGTCCAGCCCCTGCTCGCCGCGCAGCGCCGCCTGCACCAGGCAGCCCGCGAGGTACTCGGCGCGGCACAGCTCGGCGGTCTCGGACACCAGCGCCTGGTCCCAGCGCGCGCGGTAGGCATCGAGACGCGGATCCTGCACCGGGGCCATGTAGTCGGTGCCTGTGATCTGGAAGCTCAACCCGCCCTGGCTGGGCACGAGCGAGAGGTCCAGCGGCTGGCGCTGGATGGTGAAGGCGTGGCGGCCGAAGCGCAGCGTGTTGCCGTCGGCGGCGACCAGCTCGCTCTTGTCGCGCACGGCGCGCAGGGCCTGGTCGCGCGCGGTCTTCAGGCGCGTGGCAATGTCGTCGGCCTGCACCTGCGCACCCAGGGAACGCAGGTCGGCCATGAGCTGCTGCAGCTTGGCCAGCAGCGGATCGCCGGCGAAGTAGCCGTGGATCTGGCCCACGTCGGCGAAGCCGGCCACGCGGCGCGGGATGCCGTCGAGGATGCGCCCGGCCGCCTCGCTCACCGCCTGGGCGCGGCGCTGGCGCGCTTCGACCAGGGTCTGGCGCCGCGCGGCCAGCGCGTCCACCACGGCCTCGCGCTTGCTCGCCACGTCGGTGATGAAGACCTCGTGGTCGGCGAAGCGGCCTTCGAGTTCTTCGAGCTGCGCGAGCAGGCGGGTCAGCGCCTCGTCGCACTTCTCGGGCGTGTCGGCGAATTCGAGCGCGTTGTCCACCGCCTGGCCGAACAGCTTGAACTGCGCGCCGAATTCGGCGGCGGCCTCGGTAGCGCCCAGGCTCTTGCGGCGGCTGCGGGCCTCGGCGCGCAGGCGGTTGATGTCGGCGTAGAGGCCGGAGATGCGGTCCAGGATCGCGGTGCGCACCACCGCGTCACCGCCGGGCAGGCTGCCCAGCTGTTCGGTCAGCAGGTCCAGCCCGGAGGCCTGTTCGTCCAGCGTCTCCAGCAGCTTGCCCAGCGCGGGCGAGGTGTTGGCCTGGGCCAGGGCCGCCGTGGTCTGCACCAGGGCCTGCTGGTGGCCGTCGAAAGCGTGTTTGTCTGCCAGGAACGCCATGGCCTTGTGGCCCACCTGCAGCTGCTGCGCCTGCAGCGCCTCGTCCATCGCCTCGATGGCGGCGAGGTCGGCGTAGCGCAGCTCCTTGAGCGGTTGCAGCCGCCCGCGGCGCTCACGCAGCCGCCCCAGGGCCTGCACGAAGTCTTCCGGCTTGCGCCACAGCGTGCTGGCGATGTCGGTCAGCAGGGCGTGCTGCTCGCCTTCGGCCTGCTGCAGGGCGCGCGCCGTTTCGCGGCGGATGCTGTCCACCTTCTCGAACTCGGCCAGGGTCTGGCGCGCGCCTTCGACGATGGCCTGCAGCTCGGTGCCGAGGCTCTGAGCCTCGGGCTCGCCGAGCCAGAAGTAGGCGTCGCTCACGCGGGTGCACTGGCGGATCAGGTCTTCGTAGGCGGTGCGCGTGGGCACCTGCTCGCGCACCGCGCGCGCGATGCCCATGAGGTCGGACACGCCGCGCACCAGCTCGGCGTTGCCCACCTTGGCGAAGAAGCCGGTGCCACGCGGCAGCGAGGCGGCGTGCTCTTCGCTGGCGAACGGCGTCTGCCACAGCTGCATGGGGTGCACGCGCGTGGGCTCTTCGTTGTCGGCCAGGAAAACCAGCATGCGCCCGTCGGGAAAGCGCGCGTAGCCGTGCGCCACGATGGGCGCGGCCAGGGTCTTGTTGATCAGGTGGTAGCTGAACAGCGCATAGTGGCCACCGCCCGGCTGGTAGAACACATAGAGCACTTCCTCGCCGTGCGGCGAGCGCAGCATGCGCTTGAAACGCAGGCTGCTGCTGAGCGAAGCAGGCAGATCGAAGCGCTTGTACTCGCCCGACTGCAGGTACATGCCGCCGGGAAAAATGATGCCGTGGTCTTCGGGCAGCTGCACGCAGGAGACACCGATGGCGTCGATGCGCTCCACCTTCTGGGTGCGGGTGTTGAAGACGAGGTAACGCGTCTCGGACTCGCGGTAGGGCTTGACGCGCAGCAGGATCAAGAGGCCCAGGCGCGCCCAGGCCACCTCGGCGTCCACCAGCGCCTGGTGCTTGTCTTCCACCGGCTCGCTGTAGATGCCCAGCCCGGTCTCGGTGTTGTTCTCGATCTTGACCGTGAGGTCGCCGCCCAGGGTCTCGACGAAGATGGTGTCGAGCACGTTGATGTGCGGGTACTTGCCGCCCACGTGGTCCTCGCGCGAGGCGACCGTCCACTCGAAGTCGTGGGTGGGCGGCAGCGCCATGTCACGCTCGCCGCGGTTGTCCACGTAGCGCACCGCGCCGCCGGGCTCGATGCTCCAGCGGAACACGCGCAGGTCGTGCAGCTGCTGGCCGATCTGGAAAGCCGCGAGCAGCTTGTCCTGCGTGACGCGCAGCTGCAGCAGCGTGGCCTGCTTGTAGTAGGCGTGCAGCTCGCGGAAGTCGGCCACGAAGCGCGGGTCGTCCAGGAAGCTGCCGGCCAGCGGCACCGCCTCCAACTCGTCGGCGCCGTCGTGTTCGGCCAGTCGGTAGAGCGCGAACACGTCGCCCACCGCCGTCTCCTTCTTCAGGCCGATGAAGACGTTGTAGCCGAACAGCAGCACGTCGCCGATGCGCACCAGGTCGCGCGCGACGCAGTTGTTCTCGGTGCGCGCGCGGGTGCGCAGCAGCAGGCTCTGCTCGGAGCGGCCGAAGGTGCCCAGGCGGGCTTCGTTGAGCGCCTGGGTCTTGTTCTGCAGCGCGTCGCCCTGGGCCTGCAGGCGCTTTTTCAGCAGCTCGTAGCTGCCGCCGTCGGCCACCAGGCGTTCGACGGCGTCGGCGCCGGTTTCCCCACCCGGCGCCGCGGGATCTTGTCTGGACATGTCGGACTTTCTGTGGTGCCTGGGGTCACCAGCCGTTGCGGATCAGTTTGAGCACCACCCCGGGTTCGGCCTGCTGCTGCAGCCACTGCCGGATGCGCAGCACCTCGTCGATGCAGTCCGCCCCATGGCGCTGGCGCACCTGCGCGTCGCGCCGCTCCTGCGCCTGCGCCTCGCGCAGTTGCCGCTGCCACATGTCGGACAGCACGTCGTCCAGCCGCGCCTGCTGGAACTGCAGGACCGCCCATTCGCCGCCGTCGAGCCAGACGGCATGGCAATGCACGCAGCGGTCGATGCGGATGTCGGGCTGGCCGCCGGTGCGCAGGCGCTCCATGATGCGCTGGCAAGCCGGGCAGGCCCGGGCCGGCGAATCGGCCTCGGGCAGCCAGTGTTCGACCAGCTCGGGGGCCTCGGCCAGCGGCGCGCCGCTGGCGACCCATTCCCGGTGGTCGTCCAGGCGGACCCAGTGGCCGTTGCATTCGACGCATTCGCGCGTGGGCAGGCCGGGCGAGAGCGATTGTTCGCTCAGGGCCGGTCGGTGGTCGCAGGCGCAGCAATGCCAGGTGTTGGACATGGTGGTGTCTCCGTTCAAAAAGGGATCAGCCTTTGTCCAGGCCATTCATCAAGGTCCGCAGGGCACTCTTCTGGGCCTCGGTGCCGTCGCGCATGACCTTGCTCAGCAGGCCCGCCACGCTGAGGTTCTGGATCTCGCTGGACGAGCCGCCGAGCGCACCCAGCAGGCTCTGCAGGTCGGGCACCACGTCGCGTTCGCCCGCGAGCTGGTCCTTGAACGCCACCTGCAGCGTCTTGCTCTTGTTCACCACGCCGTCGATGCCCTTGCCCACGGCCAGCGCGCCGACGAAGCGGTCGAAGTAGTCGCCCTGCCCGCCCACGATGTCGATCTTGGCGTTGGCCATGGCGGCACCCAGCACCTCGGCCTGTTCGCGCGCGATGG
>NZ_JAKFCM010000090.1:0-63667 GCF_036676645.1 Ramlibacter sp. | reverse complement strand
ACGTTAGAGCTCATGACAGTCGGCGACGTTGAGCGAGAGATTCTTGAAGCCTTCGATTTTGTGCCGAAGCCCACGCGGACAGCGCTCATTTCGCACCAGTGCTGCGAATGTGAGGAGCTTGCGGAAGATCTGTCTTCGTACCAGGCATCAGAGATTCCAGATGAAGTATTTTCAAAGCACGTCTGGGATCTTCCGCTCCTGTCGGACGAAGGGAAGCATTACTACCTTCAGGCCTGGTTGCTTCGTGGGCTGAAGGCCGATGGTGAGAGCGCCATTGATGCTGTCGTCTTTGCACTGGACTCCGATCACCGCTGGTCGCCGAAGCCGCCGTACACGTCCGAAGAGTGGTTGGCGGTGGACCGTTGGCTCGCCCACATTGCCGTGGACACCAAAGGGCTGGAAGAGGACATCGAACGCGTCAGGGGGAAGCTGCCGAAATGAGCTCTAACAGGTTGTTCGACACTGGTGAGCTTACGCCTCGCTGCGCAATGCCGCCGCGTGCCGGTCAACTCCGACGTAAGCCGCACATAGCCGCCATTGAAGCCCTTTCGTACACTTGGCGTACCCCAATACAAAGGAGGCAGCATGGCCACATTCGTCCTTGTACACGGCGCCTGGCACGGCGCTTGGGTCTGGCCTCGCGTTGCAAGGCTCCTCAGGAGCAAAGGGCACGAAGTCTTCACCCCCACTCTCACGGGAGTCGGCGAGCGGTCGCATCTCGCAGGGCTCGAGATCAACTTGAGCCTGCACATTCAGGATGTCTGCAATGTCTTGCGGTGGGAGGACCTCCACGACGTCATTCTTTGCGGTCACTCGTATGGCGGCGCTGTCGTTCGCGGCGTTGCCGACGCCATGCATGACCGGATTCGTTCGATTGTCTACGCCGATGCCTTCATCCTCGAAGACGGCGAAGCACTCTGGGACCATGTTGAGCCGAAGCGTCCTTACTTCATACAAGGCGCAGGCGAGCATGCCGGTCGGACCAAGCCGATCCCAAGTGAAGATTTCCAGGTGAACGCAGCCGATCTAGCATGGGTGAAGTCCAAGGTAGTTCCCATGTCGCTTGCTTGCTTTGTGGAGCGAATCCGCTTGACGGGGAATCACCGCAAGGTTGGCAAGCAGACCTACATCTACGCGGACGGGTGGAGTCCTTCCCCCTTCACCAAATTCTTCGAGAAGTTGTCCGGCTCACCCGGCTGGAGCGTTCACCGCACCCACACCGGGCACCACGCGATGCTCGATAACCCTGAAGAGTTCGCCAGTCTGCTACTGGGCAGCGCGTGAGAACTTGGGTACGCGCCGGTCTACTCTGCGTTAAACCGTAGAGACAGATGCAGCCCACCACGATCCTCGAATCAAGGCTGACTTGCCCGCACTGCGGCTTCACCTCGATCGAGGTCATGCCGACGGATTCCTGCGTGTACTTCCACAGATGTGCGGGGTGCCAGGCCGTGCTTACGCCCAAGGCAGGAGATTGCTGCGTGTTCTGCTCCTACGGTTCCGTACAGTGTCCGCCCATCCAGGAAGACCGCGGATGCTGTTCAAAGCGCGGCGCATTGCCGTTGGGTGCAGGTCAGCTGCGGCGTTAGGCCGTACGAGGCAACGCCGTGGATGACGCCCCGATCGAGATCGTCGAGTACGACCCGAGATGGGTCGAGGCGTTCCAACTTGAACGGGAAGTCCTCTCTGACGCTCTGGCCCCGTGGCTTGTTGGCATACCCGAGCACATTGGAAGCACTGCGGTTCCGGGTCTTGCCGCAAAACCGATCATTGACATCATGGCCCCAGTGAGATCCCTGGAGGGCTCCCGGGCCGCCGTTGCCGCAGCAGCGGGTGCCGGCTACGTCTTTTTTCCATACCGTGCCGAGGTGATGCACTGGTTCTGCAAGCCATCTCCCTCGGTGCGGACGCATCATCTTCATTTGGTGCCAATGGGAAGTCATCTCTGGAATGAAAGGCTGGCGTTCCGAGACGCTCTGCGCATCGATGAAGATCTTCGAACGGAGTATCGGAGCCTCAAGCTTGCGTTGGCAGCCAGGTATCGCCACGATCGTGATGGCTACACGGATGCCAAGGCGCCCTTCATTCATCGAGTTCTCGAGCGCGCAGCGGCAGGTGGTGCTGATGCGACTTGACAGGTCGTTCGACGCGGACATGCAGCGGCCTTGCGCCGCGAGGCGTCCGCTTCGCAGCGCAATTCCGCTTAGCGCCTTTCCGAAGCGGGACCGTATGACAGCGCAGTCGCGGCGACGTTTTCGTGGCACTCTGTCGTGCGCATGGATCGCCGGTCAACTCCAGGCTGCTCTATGGTCGCTTCTACGTCAATCCTCTCTCTTTAACCGGGAACATGTTCCATGAGCTACGCCTATCTGATCGGCCAAGTCACGATAAAGCGCCCAGAGATGTGGGCCGAGTACACGAAGCAGGTGCCCGGCACCTTGGTCCCATGGGGCGCCGAGCTCGTTTTCCGGGGAAAGCAGGTCGCGGTGCTGGCTGGCGAGAATTCGCACCCCGACGTCGTCGTCATCCGGTTCCCCAATGTTGCAGCAGTGAATCAGTGGTTTTCGTCGGCCGCCTACCAATCGCTGATTCCTCTGCGCGAGCAGGCGGCGGACGTAGTCTTGCTTTCCTACGAAACCTAGCCGTGCTGCATGCCGGGGGACCTACTCGCCCAAGCCTGGCCCGCACGGCGGGGATGGCGTAGCGCCGGACGGTAGATAGCGCATGACCAGGCGGCGCAAGGTCATCCTGTGGCTTGGCCTTTGCCTGTCGCTGGCGGGTGCTGCCTATGCGGGCCTGGGCTTCGTCTACTTTGCGTGGCTCGAGGGGTTGCACCAGTGGCCCGCCGGCAGGGCGGGCGTCTTCGCAGTTGGCGCCCTGGCTCTCGGCGTTCTTTGTGCAGGCCTGTTCAGTTATTGTCTGGTTTCGCTGGTCAGGAGTGCGCTTCGTGAAAAATCGGAGAACCAAGCTGCCATCTGACAGGCCCTTCGACACGGACCCGCGCGCGGGCGTCCGTTCGCTTCGCGCCCTCGCCGCAATGCGAAGGGTTCCTCACGAGGCGACGCAATCCGCCAAAGCAGGTGTCGCGACATGAATACCTCGGCCCTCATCCTTGCGCTGTTCATCTCGTGGACGCTGGCTCTCCTCGTGCTCATGGAAGTCTTGCGCAGCTATCGCGTCCTCACAGGCAAGTCGCGGTCGAACGAGTTCAACCCGGAGAACTCCAATCTGTCGCCGTTCATGCAACGGCTGGCCCGGGCGCATGCCAACTGTCTCGAAGGGCTTCCGGTTTTCGGCAGCCTCCTGCTGCTGGCGCTGGTCACCGGAAGAACCGGGATTACGGACCCGCTGGCGCCCTGGCTCCTGGTTGCACGCGTCGTCCAGTCCAGCATCCATCTCGCGTCGCTCAGCGTGATGGCGGTGAATGCGCGCTTCACTGCGTTTGCCGTACAAGTGGCAATTGCCATCTATTGGGCATGGGCGTTGGTAGCGGGATAGGGCTGCCGGGGAACGTGCCCTGGCTCCCTCGATTTCTCCTGCCGCTACGATGCCGCAAGCAATGTGGAATCTCCGCCGGAGGCCGCAATGGATGAAGACCTGGACACCTTCTCGCGTGAGCAACTGATCGGGGAGATCAGGAAGCTGCGGAACGCGATCCGCGCCCACCGGGATGCCACCGGCCAGGCGCTGTGCTGGCATCATCCGGGCCTCTGGTCGCTGCTGCCCGAGAAAGTGTCGCCTTCGCTGGAAGTGCCGGATTGGCCCCAGTTCATGCAAGGCTGCGTCAGGTATCGGCGGTCGCTCGACGAGCAGCTTCCGCAGGCCAGGCGGACAACCGACGAGTTCGAAGGCTGAAGGACCGCTTGCCGCCCTCCATGAAGCTCTACGCCCACCCCTTCTCGTCCTACAGCCAGAAGGTGCTGGTCGCCTTGTACGAGAACGCCACCCCTTTCGACTACCGCAACCTCGAAGAGGCCGCGGCCAAGGCTGAACTCGCCGAGCTCTGGCCGCTGGCGCGGTTTCCGGTGCTGCAGGACCAGGGGCGCACCGTCCTCGAGAGCAGCACGATCATCGAGTACCTGCAAGCCCACCATCCGGGTCCCGTTCGCCTGATCCCGGCCGGCGATGCCGGCATCGAGGCCCGGATGCTCGACCGGGTCTTCGACAACTACGTGATGACGCCGATGCAGAAGATCGTGCTCGACCGGCTGCGGGCCGAGCCCGACCGCGATGCCTGGGGCGTGGCCGAGGCGCGGGGCTTGCTCGACAGGATCTACGCATGGCTCGACGCACGCCTGGCCGGTCGCGCCTGGGCCGCCGGCGATTCGTTCACGCTGGCCGATTGCGCAGCGGCGCCTTCGCTCTTCTATGCCGACTGGGCCCATCCGATCCCGCACTCGCGCACCCACCTCAGGGCCTACCGTGCGCGCCTGCTGGCCCATCCGTCGGTGAGGCGGGCCGTGGACGAGGCGCGCCCCTTCCGTGCCTACTTTCCGCTCGGGGCGCCGGACCGCGACTGAAGGTCGCCGAGTCCCGCGCCATGCGCGGGGCAGGCCTTGTACAGTGCATGCCAGCAGGAACGACCGCCCCCCGCCACGGGGCTGTCGAATCCGGGCGCGGTCGATCGTCGTGCCGGTAGAGGGCCACCCTCCGCATCGAAAAGGATTCGCCATGCCAGCCACCCATGTGATTCGTCTCCACCGCGTGCTCAAGGCCCCGCCCGAGCGCGTGTACCGCGCCTTCCTCGACCCGGACGCCCTGGGCAAGTGGCTCCCACCCGATGGCTTCACCGGCAAGGTGCATCACCTGGAGCCGAAGGTGGGCGGGACCTACCGGATGTCGTTCACCAACTTCACGAACGGCCACAGCCATTCCTTCGGCGGCACGTACCTGGAGCTGCGGCCGAACGAACGCATCGTCCACACGGATGTCTTCGACGATCCGAACCTGCCGGGCGAGATGCAGGTGACGATCTCGTTCAAGGCCGTCTCCTGTGGAACGGAGCTCGATGTGGTCCAGGAGGGCGTCCCGGCCGTCATTCCGGCGGAGGCCTGCCACCTGGGGTGGCAGGAGTCGCTGGCGCTGCTCGCCCGGCTGGTCGAGCCGGAGATCAGGGAGTAGGGGAGCAAGGCCCATGCATCCACGCATCACCGTCCTCACGCTGGCCGTGGACGACCTCGACCGCGCGGTCGCGTTCTACCGGGACGGGCTCGGCTTCGCCACCCAGGGCATCGTCGGCCGGGAGTTCGAGAACGGTGCGGTCGCGTTCTTCGACCTCGAGCATGGCCTCAAGCTGGCCCTGTGGCCGCGCCGCAGCCTCGCGGCCGACACCGGCCTTGCGCCCCAGCCGCGCAGCGCGCTGGAGATGTCCATCGGCCACAACGTCGCCTCGCGCGAGGAGGTGCACCAGGTCATGGCCCGGGCCGCCCAGGCCGGCGCCCGGATCGTCAAGCCGGCCCAGGAGACGTTTTACGGCGGTTTCGCCGGCTACTTCCAGGACCTCGACGGCCACCTGTGGGAAGTCGTCTTCAATCCCGGCTTCGATCCACCTGGCCCGTAGCCTTCGGTCACCTGCCATGAGGCTGGCGCAACGCAGTCGGACTTGCCACACTGCAGGCTTCGAAGGAGCAGCGCCATGAGCAACCCGACCGTGGAAGCCACCCCCGAACTGCTGCAGGCGTTCGCCGACGCCTGGAACCGGCACGACATCGACGCGCTCATGTCCTTCATGGCGCCGGATGGCGTGTTCGAGGCGTCGGCGGGGCCGGACGCGTGCGGCACGCGCTGCCAGGGCGAGCGTGCCGTGCGCGCCGGCTTCGCCGAAGTCTGGGCCACGTACCCGGACGCGCACTGGGGCAACGCGCGCCACTTCGTGTGCGGTGACCGCGGCGTGTCGGAGTGGACGTTCACGGGCACCCGCGCCGATGGCACCCGGGTCGAAGTGAATGGCTGCGATCTCTTCACCTTCCGCGACGGCCGGATCGCGCTGAAGAATTCCTATCGCAAGAACCGCCCGCCGCTGCCGCCGGCGACGACCTGAGGGGCCCAGCCCCTACACTCGGCAGGATGCTTCGCCAAGTCCTGCTGTTCCTCCACTTCGCCAGTGCCATGGTCTGGGTGGGCGGAATGGTTTTCGCCTATTTCTGCCTTCGTCCCGCCGCCGTCCAGGTGCTGGAGCCGCCGCAGCGCCTGACGCTGTGGGCCCGCACGTTCGGCCGGTTCTTCCCGCTGGTCGGCGTGGCCGTCGCCCTGATCCTCCTGAGCGGCTTCACCTTGCTGCTGCAGGTGGGCTTCGCGGCGGCGCCGGTCGGCTGGCACCTCATGATGACGCTGGGGCTGCTGATGACGGGCGTGTACGCCTACATCGTGCTGGTGCCCTATACCGCGCTGCAGCGCTATTGCGAAGCGGCGGCCTGGCCGGCGGCCGCCGGGGCCCTGAACCGCATCCGCCAGCTGGTGGCCGTCAACCTGGTGCTGGCGGCACTCACCGTCGTCGCGGCGGTGGCGGCGCGCTGATCGACCTGGGCGCTCAGCGCCCCACCACTTCCGGCACGATCCTGCGGATCAGGTCCAGCGTGGCCTTCTGCGCCGGCGTGCCGGGCCGCTGCAGGCTGGTGGCCAGCGACAGCGCGATGCGCAGCGGCGGCTCGCCGATGCGCTGCGCCGTGTAGGCCGATGGCCGAGGCGAGTTGAGCAGGGCGTTGCGCGACAGGATGGCGCAGCCGGCGCCGTCGAGCACCAGGTCCAGGATGGCGGTGACGCCGTCGATCTCCAGCGCCACGTTGGGCTTGCAGCCGATGGCGGCCATGGCCGATTCCACGTGCATGCGGATCGCGTTCGGCCGGCTGGGGATCACCAGCGGCATCCGGGCCACTTCTCGCAGTTCCACCGGGCCGGGTGGCGGATCTTCGTGCAGGCCGCGCGGGCGCGGGCGCACCAGCAGCAGGTCCTCGTCCAGCAGCGGCGTGACGTCGATTTCGCGCGAGGGCTGCGGGTTGTACAGCACGGCGATGTCGAGCCGGCCGCTGGCCAGCCCCTCCAGCAAGCCGGTGGACAGGGCTTCGCTGATCGACAGCCGGGCATCCGGCATGGCCTCGCGGAAGGCGCGCGTCAGCGGCACCGCCAGCACGCGCGCCACGCTGCTGGGAAGACCCAGCGAGACGCGGCCGGCCAGCCCGCCGCGCAGGCGGCCCAGGTCGTCGCGGGCGCGCTGCACCTGGTGCAGGATGCCGCGGCCGTGCTCCATCAGCACCATGCCGGCCTCGGTGGGCACGGCGCCGCGGCCGTTGCGCACCAGCAGGTTCTGGCGCAACTCCACTTCCAGCAGGCGCACCTGCCGGCTCAGCGCCGGCTGGGCCACGCCCAGTTCGACGGCGGCACGGGTGAAGCTGCCGAGCTCGGCGACGCGGACGAAGTATTCGAGCTGCCTGAGGTCCATGGGAATAGCTTTCCGCCAATTATGCTGAATTGCTATAGCTGCTAGTCGCGGTGCGGGCTGTTGGCGGCAGGGGGGGCTGACCACAATCGCGGCATGAACGCAGCGATCCGGGGAATCTCGTCCATGGCCACGCGCCAGGTGCTGGCCGAGCTCGCCCGGGCGTGGACCGGGCGTTCCGGCGTACCGGTGGAAATCGAGTCGGTCGGTGGGGTGGATGCAGCGCGCCGCGTCGCGGCCGGCGAGCCCTTCGACGTGGTCTTCCTGGCGGCCGATGCCATCGACAAGCTGGCCGCCAACGGTCACGCCGTCGCTGGCAGCCGGGTCGACCTGGTGCGCTCGGGCGTGGCGGTCGCCGTCAAGCGGGGAGCCCCGCGGCCGGACCTGTCCAGCGAGCCAGCCGTCCGGCAGGCGGTGCTGGCTGCACCCACGATCGGCTATTCCACCGGCCCCAGCGGCACGGCGCTGCTGAAACTGTTCGAGCGCTGGGGCATTGCGCAGCAGGTGCAGCCGCGCACCGTGCAGGCGCCGGCCGGCGTGCCGGTCGGCTCGCTCGTGGCCCGGGGCGAAGTGGCGCTCGGTTTCCAGCAGCTGAGCGAACTGATGCACCTGGACGGCATCGAGGTGGTCGGGCCGCTGCCCGCGCCCATCCACATCACCACGGTCTTTTCCGGCGCGGTCTGCGCGGCCTCCGGCCGGCCGGGCGCCGTGCGCGAGCTGCTGGCCTTCATGGCCTCGGCCGACACCGCCGGCATCAAGCGCGCCTGCGGCATGGACGCGGCCTGACCCGAACACGATTTCCCAGGAGACAGAACGCATGATCATCGACTGCCACGGCCACTACACCACCGCGCCCAAGGCGCTGGAGACCTGGCGCAACCAGCAGATCGCCGGCATCAAGGACCCGTCGGCGAAGCCCCGTGTGTCCGACCTGAAGATCGGCGACGACGACATCCGCGAGTCGATCGCCAACAACCAGCTGCGCCTGATGAAGGAACGCGGCAACGACCTGACGCTGTTCTCGCCGCGCGCCAGCTTCATGGCGCACCACATCGGCGACTTCGAGGTCTCCAGCACCTGGGCCGCCATCTGCAACGAGCTGTGCTTCCGCGTGTCGCAGCTGTTCCCGGAGCACTTCGTGCCGGTGGCCATGCTGCCGCAGTCGCCGGGCGTGGACCCGAAGACCTGCATCCCGGAGATGGAGAAGTGCATCCGGGACTACGGGGCGGTGGGCATCAACCTGAACCCGGACCCCTCGGGCGGCCACTGGAAGGAGCCGCCGCTGACCGACAAGTGGTGGTACCCCATCTACGAGAAGATGGTGGAGCACGACGTGCCCGCGATGATCCATGTCAGCACCAGCTGCAATGCCTGCTTCCACACCACGGGGGCGCACTACATCAACGCCGACACCACGGCGTTCATGCAGCTGATCCAGGGCGACCTGTTCAAGGACTTCCCGACGCTGCGCTTCATCGTCCCGCACGGCGGCGGCGCCGTTCCCTACCACTGGGGCCGCTACCGCGGGCTGGCGCAGGAGCTGAAGAAGCCGCTGCTGGACACGCACGTGATGGACAACGTGTTCTTCGACACCTGCGTGTACCACCAGCCGGGCATCGACCTGCTCAACACGGTGATCCCGGTGAAGAACGTGCTGTTCGCCAGCGAGATGATCGGCGCGGTGCGCGGCATCGACCCGACCACCGGCCACTACTACGACGACACCAAGCGCTACATCGACGCGTCGACCCTGCTGTCGGCGCAGGACAAGCAGGCGATCTTCGAAGGCAACACGCGGCGGGTGTTCCCGCGGCTGGACAAGCTGCTGAAGGCGCGCGGGCAGTAGCAGACTCATGAGGTGTCATGCCGGGCTTGACCCGGCATCCATCGCCGGTTGCTTGCGAAGGCACGGAGATGGATTGCGGGTCAAGCCCGCAATGACAGGCCATATGGCGTGACGAGCAAGCAGGAGAGACCGAGATGCATGAACTAGGCGTCGTCTACCGCAACATCCAGCGGGCCGATCCGGAAGCCGCCGACAAGCTGGGCCACTACGGCTCGGCCACGGTGCACGAAGCCATGGGCCGCGTCGGCCTGATGGCCACCTACCTGCGGCCGATCTATGCCGGCGCGCAGGTGTCCGGCACGGCCGTGACCGTGCTGCTGCAGCCCGGCGACAACTGGATGATGCACGTGGCGGCCGAGCAGATCCGGCCCGGCGACATCGTGGTGGCGGCCGTCACCGCCCCCTGCACCGACGGCTACTTCGGCGACCTGCTGGCCACCTCGTTCAAGGCGCGCGGGGCGCGCGCACTGGTGATCGACGCCGGCGTGCGCGACATCCGGACCCTGGCCGAGATGCCCTTCCCGGTGTGGAGCAAGGCGATCAGCTCCAAGGGAACGATCAAGGCCACGCTGGGCTCGGTGAACATCCCGGTGGTGTGTGCCGGCATGATCGTCCATCCCGGCGACGTGATCGTGGCCGACGACGACGGGGTGGTGGTGGTGCCTGCCGCGATGGCGCGCAAGACCCTGGACGCCGCCGCCGCGCGCGAGGCCAACGAAGTCGCCAAGCGCGCCCGGTTTGCCTCGGGCGAGTTGGGGCTGGACATGTACAAGATGCGCGAGCCGCTGGAGAAGGCGGGGCTGAAGTACATCGATTGAATCACCCCGGAACGTTGTCATTGCGGGCTCGACCCGCAATCCATCTCCCGACCCGTGTTCACGCGCAGGAGATGGATACCGGGTCAAGCCCGGCATGACACGGCCTTGGGAGCAACCCACCACCATGGAATTCACCAAGACCCCCGGCTGGCTGGACTGGTATGCCAACCCCAGCAAGCCCCAGTTCCGGCTGCCCCCCGGCAGCGTGGACGCGCACTGCCACGTGTTCGGCCCGGGCGCCGAGTTCCCGTATGCCCCCGAGCGCAAGTACACCCCCTGCGACGCCGGCAAGCACCAGTTGTTCGCGCTGCGCGACCACCTGGGCTTCGACCGGAACGTCATCGTGCAGGCCACCTGCCACGGCGCCGACAACCGCGCCCTGGTCGACGCGCTGAAGGCCTCCGCCGGCAGGGCGCGGGGCGTGGCCACGGTCCGGCGCAGCGTCACCGACCGCGAGCTGGAGGAGATGAACGCCGCCGGCGTGCGCGGCGTGCGCTTCAACTTCGTCAAGCGTCTGGTCGACTTCACCCCGCGCGACGAGCTGATGGAGATCGCAAGCCGCATCGCGCCGCTGGGCTGGCACGTGGTGATCTACTTCGAGGCGGTGGACCTGCCCGAGCTGTGGAACTTCTTCACCCGCCTGCCGACCACGGTGGTGGTGGACCACATGGGTCGCCCCGACGTGGGCCAGCCGGTCGACGGCCCCGAGTTCGAGCTGTTCCTGAAGTTCATGCGCGAACATGCCAACGTCTGGAGCAAGGTGAGCTGCCCCGAGCGGCTGTCGGTCAGCGGCCCCCCGGCGCTGCAGGGCGAGCGCAACGCCTACCGCGACGTGGTGCCGTTCGCCCGCAAGGTGGTCGAGAGCTTCCCCGACCGCGTGCTGTGGGGCACGGACTGGCCGCACCCCAACCTGAAGAACCACATGCCCGACGACGGACTGCTGGTGGACTTCATCCCGCACATCGCCACCACGCCCGAACTGCAGCGCAAGCTGCTGGTGGACAACCCGACCCGGCTGTACTGGCCCGAACGCTCCCAAGGAGGTTGACCATGCCCCTCGACAAACCCTACAAGGACGTGCCCGGCACGACCATCTTCGACGCCGACCAGAGCCGCAAGGGCTACTGGCTCAACCAGTTCTGCATGTCGCTGATGAAGGCCGACAACCGCGAGCGCTTCAAGGCCGACGAGCGCGCCTACCTGGACGAGTGGGCGATGACCGAGGAGCAGAAGCAGGCCGTGCTGGCGCGCGACCTGAACCGCTGCATCGCGCTGGGCGGCAACATCTACTTCCTGGCCAAGATCGGCGCCACCGACGGCAAGAGCTTCCAGCAGATGGCCGGCTCCATGACCGGCATGACGGAGGAGCAGTACCGCGACATGATGGTCGCCGGCGGCCGCTCGCCGGAAGGCAACCGCACCATCGGGGAGAAAAAATAAATGGCTCGCATCACCGCATCCGTCTACACCTCGCACGTGCCGGCCATCGGCGCCGCGATGGACCTGGGCAAGGACCAGGAGCCGTACTGGCAGAAGGTGTTCGCCGGCTACGAGCCCTCGCGCGAGTGGATCAAGGCCAACAAGCCGGACGTCGTGTTCCTGGTCTACAACGACCACGCCAACGCCTTCAGCCTGGACATCATCCCGACCTTCGCCATCGGCACCGCGGCCGAGTTCCCGATCGCCGACGAAGGCTGGGGCCCGCGACCGGTGCCCAGGGTGGAAGGCCACCCGGAGCTGGCCTCGCACATCGCGCAGTCGGTGATCCAGCAGGACTTCGACCTCACCATCGTCAACCGGATGGACGTGGACCACGGCCTGACGGTGCCGCTGTCGCTGATGTGCGGCCAGCCGCAGGCCTGGCCGTTCAAGGTCATCCCCTTTGCCGTCAACGTGGTGCAGTACCCCGTGCCCAGCGGCAAGCGTTGCTTCATGCTGGGGCAGGCGATCCGCAAGGCGATCGAGAGCTTCGACGACAACCTGAACGTGCAGATCTGGGGCACCGGCGGCATGAGCCACCAGCTGCAGGGCCCGCGCGCCGGCCTGATCAACAAGGAATGGGACAACCAGTTCCTGGATCGCTTGATCGACGACCCGAAAGGCCTGGCCGAGGTGCCGCACATCGAGTACGTGCGCGAAGCCGGCAGCGAAGGCATCGAGCTGGTGATGTGGCTGATCGCGCGCGGTGCCATGGCCGATGTCGCCGGCGGCGGCAAGCCGAAGGTGAAGCACCGCTTCTACCATGTGCCCGCATCGAACACCGCCGTCGGGCACCTGATCCTGGAGAACCAAGCATGAGCAAGACCCTCCGCATCGCCCTGGCCGGCGCCGGCGCCTTCGGCCAGAAGCACCTGGACGCCCTGAAGCTGATCGACGGCGTGCAGGTCACCTCGGTGATCGGCCGTGAGCTGGACAAGACGAAGGAAGTGGCTGCGAAGTACGGCATCGGCCATGTGACCACCCGCCTGGACGAGAGCCTGGCGCGCGCCGACGTCGACGCCGTCATCCTGTGCACGCCCACCCAGATGCACGCGGCGCAGTCGATCGCCTGCCTGCAGGCCGGCAAGCACGTGCAGGTCGAGATTCCGCTGTGCGACAGGCTGGAGGACGGCCGTGCGGTGGTCCAGTTGCAGCAGAAGACCGGCCTGGTCGCGATGTGCGGCCACACCCGCCGCTTCAACCCCAGCCACCAGTTCGTCCACCGGCGCATCCGGGCCGGCGAGTTCCGCATCCAGCAGATGGACGTGCAGACCTACTTCTTCCGCCGCACCAACATGAACGCGCTGGGCCAGCCGCGCAGCTGGACCGACCACCTGCTGTGGCACCACGCCGCCCATACGGTGGACCTGTTCCAGTACCAGACCGGCAGCCCGGTGGTGAAGGCCAATGCGATCCAGGGGCCCATCCACCCCGAGCTGAAGATCGCGATGGACATGAGCATCCAGCTCAAGGCCGGGAACGGCGCCATCTGCACGCTGAGCCTGTCGTTCAACAACGAGGGCCCGCTGGGCACCTTCTTCCGCTACATCGGCGACACCGCTACCTACATCGCGCGCTACGACGACCTGTTCAACGGCAAGGACGAGAAGATCGACGTGTCCAAGGTGGACGTGTCCATGAACGGCATCGAGCTGCAGGACCGCGAGTTCGTCGCCGCCATCCGGGAAGGACGCGAGCCGAATGCGAGCGTGGCGAAAGTGCTGCCGTGCTACGAGGTGCTGCACCAGCTGGAGCAGCAGCTGTCCTGATCGAGGCGGGCGGTCGCCCGATCGCCTGAACGGCGGCGGAGAATGGGCGCGATGAACCGTCGCCTGATTCTCGCGAACCTCGCCGGCTTTCCCTTCGGCCGGTTGCTGGCCCAGGACGAGGCACCCCGGCCGCGCCACCGGATCTCCGCGGGCCAGCTGCACAAGATGCTGTCGGCGCGCTTCCCGGTGCGGCTCGGCGTGGCGGGACTGCTCCAGCTGCAGGTCAGCGCCCCGCGCCTGCTGCTGCTGCCCTCGCGCAACCGGCTGGGCGCCGCGTTGCTGGCACAGGCGGATGGCCTGCCGGACGGACAGCTTCCCCCCGGCGAGATGGACCTCGTGTTCGCCCTGCGCTACGAGGCCACCGACCAGACCGTGCGGGCCCACGGCGCGCAGGTCCTGGACGTGCGCTGGCCGGGCCTGCCGCGCGATGCCGTGGAATTCGTGCAGGGCCTGGTGCCCGCGCTGGCGGCCCAGGTGGGCGAGATCGTGCTGCACCGGTTCTCCCCGGGTGAACTCGCCTTGCCGGACACCATGGGCTTCGAGCCCGAGGAACTCAAGGTCCACGACGACGGGCTGGAAGTGATCTTCGGTCCCAAGCGGCGCAGGTGAACGCCACGGCATCCGAGCCGACAACATGCGTGTTTTGACGGGCCGGCCGGATCATGGACCTGCGCCAGCTGCCCGTAACTTCGTGATGCCGAAGAGGCCGGCGATTGACAAGGTGGCCCGCAGTGTGCCTTGCAACGGTACGGGGGATGGTCATACTGGCCGCTCAAGCCTCGACCGACGCAGGAGGTCCCCATGTGCTACCTGGCTCGTCATCAGAAAGCAATGGAGGAGGGCGCGATCACCCGGCCGGGGGATGCCGGCCAGCACCGCCCCCGCTGGGCTGGAGCGGGCGCAGCCGCCCTGGTGGCAGGCCTGGCCGTCGCCGCGCTCTTCGTGCCACCGGCCGCTCCCCCGGTTTCGGCCGACGAATCGCAGGCGGTCGCCGCGACGGTCGTCTCCACCTTCGCTCCGGCACCGGTGGTCGAACAGATTTCGATCACCACGACGCTGGACGATGGCAGCCCGGCCGCCGACGACAGCGCGAAGTCGGCAGGCGGCTCCTGCGCCCACGAGCTGTAGCCTTGCGAGCCGGCGGCCGCCGGCTGCCGCGCCCACGGATACGTCGGCGCCTGCCTGTCAAGTGGAAGCGGCAGGGCAATGCCTGAGTGAGGGTATCTGCATCTTTTTGCGCACGATCGGGCGCGAAAACCGGACAATGCGGGCCATGGCAAAGAGAGACAGCACCTCGGCCGCCGCCGAGCAGGACATCCACATCATCATCGAGGACGAGAAGGAACTCACCCCCAAGGAACTGGCGCAGGAGCGCAAGGCCGCGCTGGAGGAGCAGAAGCGCCTCAACTGGCTGTCGCAGACGGCCGAGGAACTCGCCCGGCGAATTCCCGTGTCCGTGTTCGCCATGGGCCAGCAGGCATCCTGACAACGCCCCGGAAACCAGGAACGCTGCCGCCGATTCTTCCGTGACGACGACGAAAAAGGGGGCCGGGCGGCCCCCTTTTCTTGCTGGGTGCGTGGCGTGACCTAGCGGCCGTCGCGGTCCGAATCGCCCGGCATGGCGCGCTCGGCGGCATTCTTCACGCGGTCCCAGGCGTCGCGCGAGGCATGGCGGGCGCGTTCCCACTCCAGCGTGGAGCTGCCGCGCGAGGTGCCCCAGTCACGGCTCAGGTCCGGCTCCACCTCGTCGAAGCTGCGGTCGGGGTAGCGCGTGTAGCCTTCGACGCCATGGCGGTAAGCCGGGCCGTAGTCATCGTAGGTCGAGCCGCTGGCGATGTACGGCCGGCTGGCGTAATTGTCGCGCCAGTACTTGTCCTCGGCAGCGGGGTCGACCGCCTTGGCAATGCCCTTGCCGGCCAGTGCGCCGGCCACGGCCCCCGCCGCGGCACCGACCGCGGCCCCCACCGGCCCGGTCATGCCGCCGATGGCGGCGCCGGCCGCCGTGCCACCGGCCACTCCGCCGGCTGCGCCGCCCAGCACCGCTCCGGTGCCGGTCGCGGCCTTGTGCTTGTCGGTGCCCTGGCCCTTGGCCATCGGCTTGTCGCTGCGATCTTCCTTCATGAAGCGCTCCTTGGTTGGAATCGTCGAGGACCCACGATAAGCCGAGCGCTTGCGCCAGGGCAGACCCGATCCGCCCATCGGCCTGCCAGCGCGCGCCGACCGTGCTGTCAGCCATGCCGCACGTCGACCTGCGAGGCTGCACTTAGGATGCACCTTTTGCTTCCCACGACTTGACGAACGCCATGCAAACACGACTCCTGGGTCCCTTCACCGTCTCCGCCATCGGCCTCGGCTGCATGAACCTCAGCCACGCCTACGGCACCCCGCCGTCGCCCGAACAGGGCGAGCGGGTGCTGCTGGCGGCGCTGGATGCGGGCGTCACGCTGTTCGACACCGCGGCGCTGTACGGTTTCGGCGCCAACGAAACGCTGCTCGGGCGCGTGCTCAGGCCGCATCGCAGCCGCTTCACGCTGGCCAGCAAGGGCGGCATGGCCGGGGTGGCCGGCGAGGACGGCGTGGTGCGGCGCGTGATCGACGGCCGGCCGGAGGCGATCCGCAGGAACTGCGAAGACAGCCTGCGCCGCCTGCAGACCGACGTGATCGACCTCTGGTACCTGCACCGCTGGGACCGGAAGGTGCCGATCGAGGAGAGCGTGGGCGCGATGAGCCGGTTGGTGGAGCAGGGCAAGGTGCGCGCGCTGGGCCTGTCGGAGGTTTCGGCGGCGACGCTGCGCAAGGCGCACGCGGTGCACCCGATCACGGCGCTGCAGACCGAGTATTCGCTGTGGACCCGCAACCCGGAAATCGCGGTGCTGGATGCGTGCCGGGAGCTGGGCGTCGCCTTCGTGGCGTTCAGCCCGGTGGGCCGTGGCTTCCTGTGCGACGCGGTGCACGACGTCGGCGCACTCGATGCCAAGGACATCCGCCGCGCCATGCCCCGCTTCGAGCCGGAGGCGTTTGCCCGCAACCGGGAACTGCTGCCCGGCTACAAGGCGCTGGCACGCGAGGCCGGCTGCACGCCGGCGCAGCTGGCGCTGGCCTGGTTGCTGCACAAGGGCCGCGACATCATCCCGATCCCCGGCACCACGAGCGTCGAGCACCTGCGCGAGGACCTGGGGGCAGGGGCGGTGAAGCTGGACGCCGGACTGGTCGGGCGGCTGGAGGCCCACGTCAACCAGCAGACCGTCAGCGGCAACCGCTACGGCGTGCAGTCGCGCTCGGAAGTGGACACCGAGGAGTTCGCCGGATAGCCCTCAGGCACGCACGGCCGGCTGATGCCGGCGGCGCCACCAGGAGACGACCCCGGCAAAGGCCGCGGTGACGAGCAGCAGCAGGAAGGCGCCCACCGCCCAGGTGATCCAGATCAGCACCGGCATGGCGCTGGCGGCCCAGCCGGTGACCGAATCCATGGCCGGGGCGGCGCGCTCCAGCCAGGGGCCTATCGTTTCCAGCCACTGCCGCCAGGCGTCGCCGAACCAGGGCTCCAGCGCCGGGGGCAGCTGGAGCGTGGGCAGGCGGTTGACCGCCACGTCCCAGCTGACGTCCGCCAGTGCCGTCCACAGCGCGTGCACGCCCCACAGGGTGAGGCTCCACAGCACCAGGGCCAGCAGGCCCAGGATCCAGACGGCGGCGAACATGGTTCCACTCCTGTAGCGTGACTGGAAGTGGATTGTCGTGCGGCGCAGGGGTTCCGGGGCGGGATGCACCGCTTTTGTCATCGCGGCGAACGCCGGGATCCATCTCCCGCCGCTCGCATGCGCACCGGCTTGCCGCGGGCGGGAGATGGATTGCGGCTCGGGGCCGCAATGACAGGCCTTGGGGCCGCAATGACAGCTGGCGCCGTAATGACAGGGCTGGCGCCGTAATGACAGGGCTGGCGCCGTAATGACAGGGCTGGCGCCGCAAGGACGCGATAGCCCTCAGGCGGGGGTCGCGAATTCCTTCTCGTGCATCCAGGCCGCGTGCTTCGGGGCGCGCTTGGTGCGGGCCCACTCCTCGACCATCTCGTACTTGACCTCGTCCAGCCGCTTGTACATGTCCGGCGTGCCGGTGTTGACGGCCAGTTCCAGCCGGTGGCCGTTGGGGTCGAAGAAGTAGATCGACTGGAAGATGGTGTGGTCGGTGATGCCGATCACCGGGATGCCGTTGGCTTCGAGCCGGGCCTTGGCCGCCTCCAGCTCTTCCATGCTGTCGATCTCGAAGGCGATGTGCTGCACCCAGTTGGGCGTGTTCGGGTCGCGGCCCATGGGCGGCGAGTTGGGGATCTCGAAGAACGCCATGACGTTGCCGTTGCCGGCGTCCATGAACAGGTGCATGTACGGGTCGGGGTCGCGCGTGGACGGCACCTGGTCCTCGGCGATGGCCAGGACCAGCTTCATGTTGAGGTTCTTCTCGTACCACTCGACGGTTTCCCTGGCGTCGTTGCAGCGGTAGGCGACGTGGTGGATCTTGCGGATGGGCATGGGTGTTGTCTCCTTCTCTGGGGGGGGTGGGGGTGGGTTGGATCAGGCGTCCAGTCCCTTGCGGGCGAGGGCGAAGGCCTCGCGCAGCACGGACAGGTTGCCGATGTGGTTGCACAGCAGCAGCAGCAGGCGGGCGTTGAGCTGCTCGCTCTGCTCGTCGCTGAGGTCGCGGTGGGCGTCGATCAGCGCTTCGTAGAAGTCGTCGCCCGGGCTGAAGTCGCGGAAGTAGCGCTTGCCCGGTTCGGCGATGTTTGGGGCGAGTTGCAGCGGCATGGATCTTTCCTTCAGTCGTTGCAGGTGGCGCGGGCCACGGCGGCGCGCACGCGGGCGGCATCGAAGGTGCGCCAGCGCGCCGCCACGTGCTGGTCCGGGCGGATCAGGTAGACGGCACCGCCGCGCGCGTCGTAGCGGCGCGCCGCCAGCCCGGCCGGGTCGGCTGCCACCGTGAAATCCGGCAGCGCGCCGCCTTCGGGCGTGATGAGCAGTGGCAGGACCGGGATGGCGTCGTGCGCCAGTTCCGCCAGCTTGTCGCGCCAGCCGGGCGGCACTGCTTGCGCGGTGGGTGCGAACACCAGCAGGCGGAAACCCCGGCCGACCTGGTCCAGCAGCCAGCCGTCGCGCCCGTCCACGCGCAGCGGCGCGTCGTCCATGGGTGCGCCCGGGACCATCTGGCCTCCGAAGGCTTCCGTATCGGGCGTGTTCAGGCGCGATTCGGTCAGGAAGCTGGGCACCGACAGCCGCCCCGAGTTGACCAGCTGGCGCGCGAAGGCATGCTCGCGCGCCAGGTGCAGCACCGCGTTGCGGAAGGTCTTGCTGGCGCGGCTCTTGGGGGTGATGAAGTCGGTCGAGCGCGTGGAGTTCAGCAGGTTCTCGTCGGCGGCGTGGATGCGGTCCTGGCTGTAGCTGTCCAGCAGGCGATCGGGGGCCTGGCCGGCCATCACCAGCCGCAGCTTCCACATCAGGTCGTCGACGTCCTGGAAGCCGGAGTTGGCACCGCGCGCGCCGAACGGCGAGACCTGGTGCGCGGCATCGCCGACGAACAGCACGCGGTTCGCGCGGAAATCCTTCATGCGGCGGCACTGGAAGGTGTAGATGCTGACCCACTCCAGCTCGAAGGGTCGCTCGCCCAGCATGGCCTTCAGGCGCGGGATCACCTTCTCCGGTTTCTTCTCCTCCTCGGGGTCGGCGTCCCAGCCGAGCTGGAAGTCGATGCGCCAGACGTTGTCGGCCTGCTTGTGCAGCAGCACCGTCTGGTTCGGGTGGAAGGGCGGGTCGAACCACAGCCAGCGCTCCGCCGGGTAGTCGGCCTTCATCACCACGTCGGCGATCAGGAAGCGGTCCATGAAGATGCGGCCGTCCACCTCCAGCCCCAGCATGCGGCGGATCGGGCTGCGCGCGCCGTCGGCGGCGACCAGCCAGTCGGCTTCGATCGCGAACAGGCCGTCGGGCGTCTCCACCTGCAGGCGCACGTGGTCGCCGGCCGGCTGGATCGAGACCACCTTGTGCTTCCAGCGCAGGTCGGCGCCCAGCTCGACGGCGCGGGCGACCAGTGCCTCCTCCAGGTGGTACTGCTGCAGGTTGATCATGCCGGGGCGCTTGTGGCCGGGCTCCGGCACCAGGTCGAAACGGTAGACCTCCTCCTCGCCGAAGAAGGTGCGGCCGACGTTCCAGCCCACCCCCTTGTCGACCAGCGGATCACCCACGCCCAGGCGATCCAGGATCTCCAGCGCGCGCTTGGCGTAGCAGACCGCGCGCGAGCCGATCGACACGCTGTCGTCCTCGTCCAGCAGCAGCACCGGGATGCCCTGCAGGCGCGCGTCGATCGCGGCGGCCAGCCCCACCGGACCGGCCCCCACGACGATCAGGGGCCGCCGCTGCGGCGGCTCGGACCGCAGGTCCGTCGGGGGTCGGTAGGGAAAGCGCGGGTACGCGTAGGTTCCCATGCAGGCGTCTCCTGGTGGTGTCCGCACCGCCCGGCGGGTGCGGGTGGCAATTTACTATTGCGTAATGCGTTTCACTAATCGTAATCGCGGGAGAGTTGACTTACGTCAAGGTCGACGCCCGACTTGACCTGGATCAGAGCCCGCCGCGCAGGGCGGCGGAATAGTGGGCGGACGCCGCTCAACTCGCCTCCGCACCATGGACCGCTACCCACCCATCCCCGGCACCACCCTGTTCGACGGGCGCCAGGCCCGCAAGGGCTATGCGCTCAACCGCATGTGCTTTTCCTTCAACGAGGCTGCCAACCGCGAGGCCTTCCGCGCCGACGAATCCGGCTACATGCAGCGCTACGGGCTGGACGAGGGACAGGCCCGCGCGATCCGCGAGCGCGACGTGCCGGGCCTGCTGGCGGCCGGCGGCAACGTCTATTACCTGGCCAAGTTCGCCGGCATCCTGGGGCTGGACGTGCAGGACCTGGGCGCGGCGCAGACCGGCATGAGCAAGGACGAGTTCAAGGCCATGCTGGTGCGGGCCAACGAGCAGCCCGACACGCTTGCCAACTGACCGGGAGACACGCAAGATGGCCCGCATCCTCGGTGGCCTCGCCACCTCGCACGTGCCCGCGATCGGCGGCGCAATCGCCAAAGGCCTGCAGCAGCAGCCCTACTGGAAGCCCTTCTTCGACGGCTACGGCCCGGTCCGGCAGTGGCTGGCCGGGGCCAGGCCGGACGTGGCGGTGGTCTTCTACAACGACCACGGGCTGAACTTCTTCCTGGACAAGATGCCGACCTTCGCGGTCGGCGCCGCACCCGAGTACCGCAACGCCGACGAAGGCTGGGGCATCCCCACGCTGCCGCCGTTCCGCGGCGAGCCGGACCTGTCGTGGCACCTGATCGAGCACCTGGTCGAGCGCGAATTCGACATCACCACCTGCCAGGAGATGCTGGTCGACCACGCCGTCACGCTGCCGCTCAAGCTGTTCTGGCCGGAAGGGGACTGCCCGGTCGCGATCGTGCCGGTGTGCATCAACACCGTGCAGTACCCGCTGCCCTCGGCCAGGCGCTGCTATGCGCTGGGGCAGGCGGTGGGCGAGGCGATCCGGTCCTGGGACAGCGACAAGCGGGTGGTCGTCATCGGCACCGGCGGCCTGTCGCACCAGCTCGATGGCGCGCGCGCCGGCTTCATCAACAAGCCCTTCGACCTGAAGTTCATGGACAGCCTGGTGAACGAGCCCGAATGGGCCACCCGGTTCAGCGTCCACGAGCTGGTCGAGAAGACCGGCACGCAGGGGATCGAGCTGCTGATGTGGATCGCCGCCCGCGGGGCGGTGTCGGGGCCGGTGCGCAAGGTGCACTCGAACTACCACATCCCGATCTCGAACACGGCGGCCGGGCTGCTGGCGCTGGAGGCGGTGTCGTAGAAAGCGCGCGGGGGACCCCCGGTTCGTCATCCCGGCGAACGCCGAGACCTATCCTCCGGTCGCGAGTCACGCACGTCGCCCCACCTGTCATCCCGGCGAAGATCCATCCTCCGCATCGGGCACGCACGTGCGTGTCCAGGGAGTCGGAGATGGATTCCGGCTTGCGCCGGAATGACACCCGGGGGGCGTGCGCCGGAATGACATCGCAGGGCGTGCGCCGGCAAGGCCGGAGAACGAGCGCCCCTCGCGGCCGCGTGCCTCAGTGGTGCGCGCCGGCCGCCGCCGCGTTGGCCATGATCTTGTCGGTGTAGGCGATCGCCATGGCCGACAGCAGGAAGGTGATGTGGATCGCCGTCTGGGCGATCAGCACGCGGTCGGTGTAGTTGTCCGCGTTGATGAAGGTCTTGAGCAGGTGGATCGAGCTGATGCCGATGATGGCGGTGGCCAGCTTCACCTTGAGCACCGAGGCGTTCACGTGGCTCAGCCACTCGGGCTGGTCGGGGTGGCCCTCCAGGTTCATGCGGCTGACGAAGGTCTCGTAGCCGCCGACGATCACCATGATCAGCAGGTTGGAGATCATCACCACGTCGATCAGCGCCAGCACCACCAGCATGATCACCGTCTCGTTCAGCGAGGCGATCGGCGCGTCGGCCTTGTAGCCGATGCTGCCCACCAGCTTCTGCAGAGCGTCCTGGCTGCCCCAGGCGGCCTCCAGCAGGTGCACCAGCTCCACCCAGAAATGGAACACGTAGACCGCCTGTGCGGCGATCAACCCCAGGTACAGCGGCAACTGCAGCCAGCGGCTGGCGAAGATCAGGTTCGGCAGGGGGCGCAGCGGGCCGCTGCGCAGCGGGTTGCGTTGGGGCATTGTGGTCTTTTGGGTGATGCGAAAGGCGGGCCGGCATTGTAGTTTTGCCCCATGACAGCTCCGCGGCTTCGCGGTAGCTTGTAAGCTCGCGGCAGTCAGTGGCCTGTAAGTGGTCCGTATGACAGTGCCCGCCATCTTTCAACCAACCCCGGAGACAAGAGCATGAGCGCCATCGAATCGGTCCTCGTCGAGAACCGCGTCTTTCCCCCCACAGAAGCGTCGATGCGCGGCGCCCGCATCTCCGGCATGGCCGCCTACGAGGCCCTGTTCAGGCAGGCCGAACAGGATTTCGAGGGCTTCTGGGCCAGGCTGGCGCGCGACAACATGGTGTGGACCAAGCCGTTCACCCGGACGCTGAACGAATCGGAGGCGCCGTTCTACAAGTGGTTCGAGGACGGCGAGCTCAACGCCAGCGCCAACTGCCTGGACAAGCACGTGGGCACCCCGGTGGAGAACAAGACCGCCGTCATCTTCGAGGCCGACGACGGCACGGTCACGAAGTACACCTACAAGGATCTCCTGCTGCGCGTCAGCCGCTTCGCCAACGCGCTGAAGGCGCAGGGCATCCAGAAGGGCGACCGCGTGCTCATCTACATGCCCATGACGGTGGAAGGGCTCATCGCCATGCAGGCCTGCGCCCGCATCGGCGCTACCCACAGCGTGGTGTTCGGCGGCTTCTCGGCCAAGGCGGTGAACGAACGCATCATCGACGCCGGCGCGGTGGCCGTGATCACCGCCAACTACCAGATGCGCGGCGGCAAGGAGATGCCGCTCAAGGCCATCGTCGACGAGGGCATCGCCATGGGCGGCTGCGAGACGATCAAGTCGGTGCTGGTGTACATGCGCACGCCGACCGCCTGCAACATGGTGGCGGGCCGCGACAAGACTTTCGACCAGGCGATCCAGGGCCAGTCCGACCAGTGCCCGCCGGTGTCGGTGGGCGCCGAGCATCCGCTGTTCGTGCTGTACACCTCCGGCTCGACCGGCAAGCCCAAGGGGGTCCAGCACTCCACGGCGGGCTTCGTGCTGTGGTCCAAGCTCACCATGGACTGGGTGTTCGACATCCGGCCCGACGACGTGTTCTGGTGCACCGCCGACATCGGCTGGGTCACCGGCCACAGCTACGTGGTCTATGGACCGCTGGCAGCCGGCTGCACCCAGGTGATGTTCGAGGGCATCCCGACGTACCCGAACGCCGGGCGCTTCTGGCAGATGATCGAGCGCCACAAGGTCAGCGTGTTCTACACGGCGCCCACGGCCATCCGGTCGCTGATCAAGGCGGCCGAGAGCGATCCCAAGGTGCATCCGAGGAACTGGAACCTGTCCTCGCTGCGCATCCTGGGCAGCGTGGGCGAGCCGATCAACCCGGAAGCCTGGATGTGGTACTACAAGAACGTCGGCGGCGAGCGTTGCCCGGTGATCGACACCTGGTGGCAGACCGAGACCGGCGGCCACGTCATCTCGCCGCTGCCGGGTGCCACGCCGCTGGTGCCCGGTTCGTGCACGCTGCCGCTGCCGGGCATCATGGCCGCGGTGGTCGACGAGACCGGCAAGGAACTGCCGCACGGCTCGGGCGGCATGCTGGTGATCAAGCGGCCCTGGCCGGCGATGATCCGCACCATCTGGGGCGACCCCGACCGCTTCCGCAAGACCTACTTCCCCGAGGAAATGGGCGGGCGCACCTACCTGGCCGGCGACGGCGCGGTGCGCGACAAGGAGCGCGGCTACTTCCGTGTCACCGGCCGCATCGACGACGTGCTGAACGTCTCGGGCCACCGCCTGGGCACCATGGAGGTGGAGTCGGCGCTGGTCGCCAAGACCGACCTGGTGGCCGAAGCCGCCGTGGTGGCGCGCCCCGACGAGCTGACCGGCGAGGCGATCTGCGCCTTCGTCGTGCTCAAGCGGCCCCGCCCGAAGGGCGAGGAGGCCAAGCGGATCGCCAACGAGCTGCGCAACTGGGTGGCCAAGGAGATCGGCCCGATCGCCAAGCCCAAGGACATCCGCTTCGGCGAGAACCTGCCCAAGACCCGCAGCGGCAAGATCATGCGGCGCCTGCTGCGGTCGATCGCCAAAGGCGAGGCGATCACGCAGGACACGACGACGCTGGAGAACCCTGCGATCCTGGAGCAGCTGGCAGAGAAGAACTGAAAACGCCGTTTCCGGCAAAGCGGGAGCAGCGCTGTGTCATGCCGGGCTGGACCCGGCATCCACGAATGCGCGCAGGCGTCGATCGTGGATCCCGGCTTTCGCTTCGCTCGCCGGGATGACCTGAACAGAGCAAAAAGAAAAGCCCGCGAAAGCGGGCTTTTCTTCTTGCGGTTCAGGTCACTTCAAGGTCAGGACCCAGGCGGCGAGCTTCTTGGCTTCCGCCTCGCTGACCTGCGTGTTGGCCGGCATGGGCACGGGGCCCCAGACACCGGAGCCACCCTTCTGGATCTTGACGGCGAGCTTGTCGACGGCGTCCTTCTGGCCGGCGTACTTGCTGGCGACGTCCTTGTACGACGGGCCGACCAGCTTCTTGTCCACGGCATGGCAGGCCATGCAGTTCTTGGCCTGGGCCAGCGCCTGGTCGGCGAAAGCCGGACCGGCCACGGCGACCATGGCAGCGAGGGCGAACAAGGCACGTTTCATCGGGCGATCCTCTGTGTGTGGTTGGGTTACAGTGCTCAACGCCATTGTACCGACAGCGGTTGACCCTTCCGGGTTCCCAGTGACGCGGGAAAGACCGGGTTTTTGCGGAGAGAAGTGATGTTGTTCCTCGGTCTCGGGATCGTGTTGCTGGCCCTCAAGTACCTGGCGATCGGGCCGGTGGCCGAATGGCCCTGGTGGGCGGTGCTGGCCCCGTTCGGCCTGGCCGCGGCCTGGTGGACCTGGGCCGACTGGTCGGGCTACACGAAGAAGAAGGCCGTGCAGCGGGAGAACGCAAGGCGCCAGGCCCGCATCGACAGGAGCCGCGAGAACCTGGGCATGGCGCCGCGCCGCAAACGCTGACGATCCCGCGCAAGTCTGGCGTCGGCGCTGCGTGCGACCCGCTACGGCCTGGCCGACCCCATTTCCCTTTCAGCGGACTCAGCCCAGCGCCAGTTGCCTGCGCTTGAGCGGCGCCAGCGCCGGCCCCTCGATCACGGTCCCGTCCGGGCGGAACCGGCTGCCGTGGCAGGGGCAGTCCCAGCTGGTCTCCACGCTGTTCCAGCGCACCTTGCAGCCCAGGTGCGTGCACACGGGCGAGACGGCGAACAGTTCGCCGTCCGGGGCGCGCCAGGCCGCGAATGCCTCGCCTTCCGCCTCCACGATCGCGCTGTCGCCGGGCGCCAGGCTGGCCAGGTGTTCCTGCTGGCCGTGCGTGAGATAGCCCTGCACCAGCGTCCGGACGGTGGTGGCGTTCTCCTCCAGCAGCGCCCTGGCGCCCTTGGCCGGCGTGAAGCGCCCCGGCGAGCAGCGGTCGATGAAGGCGTCGGCCCGGCCCGCCAGCTGCGCCGCGATGCCCTGCGCCGCCACCGTGCCCCAGGTCAGCCCGTCGGTGGCGAAGCCGCTGGCGATGAAGCAGCCGGAGCGGTCGCGCCCGATGTAGGGCAGGCCGTCATGGGACCGGTAGTTCTGCGCCGACCATCGATGCACGGGCTTGCCGGGGTTCAGGTAGCTGTTGGCCATGGCCTGCACCGCCATCAGCGCCGCCTTGGCGTTGTGCGTGCCGACCTTGTGCGCGGGGCCGACCACCACCAGGTAGCGGCGCCCCTCGTGCTCGTGCATGCGGATCGACAGGCTCTCGTCGCCCTGCCACCAGAAGATGCCGGCGCCGGGGTCCACGTCGCCGGCTTCGAAGGCCAGGGCGTATTCGCGGTGCACCGGCATCTCGGCCTGGACGAGGTGCACGCCCTTGGGCGAATGCGTGGCCAGCACGATCTCGGCGGCCTTGACGGTCCCGCTGGCGGTGGTCGCGGTGCGGGCCCTGGCGTCCAGCTCCAGCACGCGCGATTGCTCGTGCAGCGAAACGCCGGACTCCGCCGCCTGCGCAGCCAGGCCGCGCAGGTAGGCCTGGGGCTGGAACTGCGCCTGGTCGGCCAGTACGAGCACCGGACCCGATGGCGGAGGCAGGCCGCCCGGCAGCGCGTGCTCCAGGGCGACCGCGCAGCCGGCCCTGGCCAGCGCCTGGTGCTCCTTCTCGATGGACGGCTGGTCCTGCGCGAAGCGGGCGTACTGGTGGTGCCGGCAGCGCGTGAACGCGGCGCCCGGCAGGCTCCTGCACCGCTGCTCGATGAAGTCGATGGCCGCGCCGCGCCGGTCGACCACCTCCCGGGCCACCGATTCGTCCCATGACGAGGCGATCGCCGACAAGCCCAGGCTGGTGGTGACGTAGAGGTTGCCGGTGGAATGCCCGGTGGTGCCGCTGCCGATCTCCCCGGCCTCCAGCAGGACCACCTGGCGGCCCTGCCCGGCCAGCAGCAGGGCCGTGGTCACGCCGGTGATGCCACCGCCCACCACCAGCACGTCGCAGGACCGGTCGCCCTGCAGCATCGCGTAGCCGGGGCCGGGCGCGGTGGCGCGCCACACCGAGGTGGTGTCCATGGGGGTCTCCTGTGGGGAGCCCCCATGCTAGGAAGCGGCCGTGCCGCCGGGTGTAGGACGGCGGCGACGAAAGCCGATCAGAACAGGTCGAGCACCGCGCCCTTGCTGGCGCTCGCCGCATTGAACGCGAACTTGGCCTGCACGCCGCGCGTGTAGCGCGGCGCCGGCGCCTTCCACGTCGCGCGCCGCCTGGCCAGTTCCTCGTCGGACACGTTCACCTGCAGCAGCAGCTGGTGCGCGTCGATGGTGATGGAGTCGCCTTCCTGCACCAGCGCGATGTTGCCGCCGGCCGCCGCTTCCGGCGCCACGTGGCCGACCACCATGCCCCAGGTGCCGCCGGAGAACCGGCCGTCGGTGATCAGGCCCACGCTCTCGCCCAGGCCGGCGCCGATCAGCGCGCCGGTGGGCGCCAGCATCTCCGGCATGCCGGGGCCGCCCTTGGGTCCGAGGTAGCGCAGCACCATCACGTCGCCGGCCTTGATCTTGCCGTCCAGGATGGCCTGCAGCGCCGACTGCTCGTCGTCGAACACGCGCGCCGGGCCGGTGATCACCGGGTTCTTCAGGCCGGTGATCTTGGCGACCGAGCCTTCCGGCGACAGGTTGCCCTTGAGGATGGCCAGGTGGCCCTGCCTGTACAGCGCCTTGTCGATCGTCCGGATCACGCTCTGGTCGGCGCGCGGCTGGTCGGGGATGTCCTTGAGCACCTCGGCGATGGTCTGGCCGGTGATGGTGATGCAGTCGCCGTGCAGCAGGCCCGCATTGAGCAGGATCTTCATCACCTGCGGGATGCCGCCGGCCTGGTGCAGGTCCACCGCCAGGTACTGGCCCGAGGGCTTGAGGTCGCAGATGACCGGAGTCTTCTGGCGCACCCGCTCGAAGTCGTCGATGGTCCACTCCACGCCGGCCGCATGCGCGATCGCCAGGAAGTGCAGCACTGCGTTGGTGGAGCCGCCGATGGCCATGATCACCGCCACCGCGTTCTCGATCGACTTGCGCGTGACGATGTCGCGCGGCTTGATGTCCTTGCGGATGGCCTCGATCAGGACCTTGGCCGACTCCTTCGCCGAGTTCTGCTTCTCGTCGTGCGGGTTGGCCATGGTGGACGAGAAGGGCAGCGAGATGCCCAGCGCCTCGAAGGCGGAGGACATGGTGTTGGCGGTGTACATGCCGCCGCACGAGCCGGTGCCGGGAATCGCGTGCTGCTCGATGCACTTGAGCTCATGGTCGCTGATCTTGCCGGCGGCGTTCTGGCCCACCGCCTCGAACACGCTGACGATGTTCAGGTCCTGGCCCTTCCACTTGCCCGGCAGGATGGTGCCGCCATAGACGTAGATGGCCGGCACGTTGGCGCGCAGCATGCCCATCAGGCCGCCCGGCATGTTCTTGTCGCAGCCGCCGATCACGACCACGCCGTCCATCCACTGGCCCTGCACGCAGGTCTCCACGCAGTCGGCGATGACCTCGCGGCTGACCAGCGAGTACTTCATGCCTTCGGTGCCCATCGCCATGCCGTCGCTGATGGTCGGCGTGCCGAACACCTGGGGATTGCCGCCCGCCTCGACGATGCCCTGCACGGCCGCGTCGGCCAGCTTCTGCAGGCCGCTGTTGCAGGGCGTGATGGTGCTGTGGCCGTTGGCCACGCCGACCATCGGCTTGCCGAAGTCGGTTTCCTTGTAGCCCATGCCGTAGTACATGGAGCGGTTGGGTGCGCGGGACTTGCCCTGGGTGATGTGGTCGCTGCGCAGGTGCAGGCGGATGGGTTGCTCGGCCATGGGGTCTCCGGAAGGAAGGGGCAGTGAGCGGCATGCGGGCCGCCCGTGCAACCCGCAAGTATGCGGTCCGACGCTTATTCGTTCCAATCCATTTTCAGTGGCTCATTGATATGCTTGGCATATGAAAGAACCCGTCATCGAACTGCGCCTGTGGCGCCAGTTCGTCGCCGTCGCCGAAACGCTGCACTTCGGGCGGGCGGCCGCCCGGCTGCACATGACGCAGCCGCCGCTGACCCAGGCGATCGCCCAGCTCGAGCGGCTGCTGGACGTGCGGCTGTTCGACCGCACGCGCCGCAGCGTGCAGCTGACCGAAGCCGGCGAAGCGCTGTGGCCCCAGGCCGTGGCGCTGCTGGAGCGGGCGCGCGCGCTGCCGGCCGTGGCACGGTCGGCGGCCGAAGGCGAAGCCGGCCACCTGCGGCTGGCCTTCGTGTCCACCGTCGGCTTCACCTTCTTGCCCCGCTGGGTCCAGGCGTATCGCGACGAGCACCCGCGCACCCGGCTGGACCTGGTCGAGGCCACCGCCGACGTGCAGCTGCCCGCCATCGCCGGCGGCGAGGTCGACGCAGGGTTCCTGCTGCACTCGCCGGGCTTCGCCCCGGCCGGCCTGGAGCACCTGCGCATCGCCCAGGAGCCGCTGGTGCTGGCCATTCCCGAGTCGCACCCGCTGGCCGTGGCGCGCAGCCTTCCGCTGTCGCGCGTGCTGGCCGAGCCGCTGGTGCTGTTCCCGCGCCGCATCCTGCCCTCGCTGCACGACGCGCTGTTCGGCCTGTACCACGCATCCGGGCGCGAGCCGGTGGTGGCGCAGGAGGCGATCCAGATGCAGACCATCGTCAACCTGGTCTCGGCCGGGCTGGGGCTGGCCTGGGTGCCCGAGAGCGTGCGGCAGTTCCAGCGCGCCGGCGTCGTCTACCGGGCCATCGGCGGCGCCGCCGCCCGCCAGGTGCCGCGCTGCGAGACCAGCCTGGCGTGGCGCCCCGGCCCCGGTGCCGCACTGTCGCGTTTCATCGCGTTCGCGCGCGCGCAGGTCGCGGCGGGGGGCTGAGGCCTGCGGGCACAATGGCCGGATGCTGATGTACCCGAAGATCGATCCGGTCGCGCTGCAGATCGGCCCGCTGGCCGTGCACTGGTACGGCTTGACCTACCTGGCTGCGTTCGGACTGTTCTACTTCCTGGCCACGCGACGCCTGCGGCACCCGCCCTTCGCGTCGCTGCAGGGCGCCGGGGCCTGGAGCCGGCGCGACATCGAGGACATGCTGTTCCTGGGCGTGCTGGGCGTGATCGCCGGCGGGCGGCTCGGCTACTGCCTGTTCTACAAGCCGGCGTACTACGCGGCCCACCCGCTGGAGATCTTCTTCATCTGGCAGGGCGGCATGAGCTTCCATGGCGGCATGCTGGGCGTGATCGCGTCGCAATGGTGGTTCGCGCGTTCGCGCGGCAAGCCGTTCTGGCAGGTGATGGACTTCGTCGCGCCCTGCGTGCCCCTGGGGCTGGCCGCCGGCCGCGTCGGCAACTTCATCAACGGGGAGCTGTGGGGCCGCTTCGCGGACCCGTCGCTGCCCTGGGGCATGGTGTTCCCGCACAGCGGCTCGATGGCGCCGCGCCACCCGTCGCAGGTCTACCAGTTCCTGCTGGAAGGGGTGCTGCTGTTCGTGCTGCTGTGGCTGTACGCGCGCAAGGAGCGGCGCGAGGCCCAGGTCTCGGCCATGTTCCTGATCGGCTATGGCGTGTTCCGCTTCATCGCGGAGTTCTTCCGCGAACCCGACGCGTACCTGATGTGGCTGAAGGACCAGACCGGCCTGAGCATGGGCCAGTGGCTGTGCGTGCCGATGATCGCCTTCGGCATCGGGTTGTGGCTGTGGGCGCAGCGGCGCCCGCGCGCCGGAGTGCCGGCGTGAAGGCGAGCGACTGGATCAGCCGCGGCATGGCCGCGCTGCGGCCGGGGCTGGACACGCCGGCGCCGGCCTCGGCCACCGCGCCGCGCTCGACCGGCGAGCGCCTGAAGGCCACGCTGCGGCGCCATCCCGAGGCGCTGTCGCCGCGTGCGCTGCGCCGCGTGCTCTCCGAGCTGCAGGCCGTGGTCGATCCGCGCGTGAGCGAGGTGGAGGGCGCGCGGCTCGCCCGCGCTTTCGCGGACTGGTACGCCAAAGCCCCGGCGGACGAGCGGCGCGACTGCTGGCTGCTGGTGAGCGAGCAGTTCGCGCCCGACGCGGCCCAGGTCAAGGCGGCGCGCGAGCAGTACGAGGCGGCGCTCGGCACACCCGAGGAGGCGCAGGCCGAGATCCGGCTGCGGCGCGCCTTCATGTCGCCGCGCACCCGCCTGCTGCAACGCTTCGCCGGCTATCCCGAGGGCATGCGCTTCCTGGTCGACCTGCGCGCGCAGCTGCTGCCGCAACTGAAGTCGGACCGCCGCCTGCTGCCGCTGGATGCGGAACTGGAGGGGCTGTTCTCGACCTGGTTCGACGTCGGCTTCCTGGAACTGCAGCGCATCAGCTGGGACTCGCCCGCCTCGCTGGTGGAAAAGCTCATCCAGTACGAGGCGGTGCACGACATCCGCAGCTGGGCCGACGTGAAGAACCGGCTCGACAGCGACCGGCGCTGCTACGGCTTCTTCCACCCGCGCCTGCCGGGCGAGCCGCTGATCTTCGTCGAGGTGGCGCTGATGGACCGCATGGCGGACAGCATCACGCCCCTGCTGGACGAAGCCGGGCCGCCTTCCGACCTGGTGCGCGCCACGACGGCGATCTTCTATTCGATCAGCAACACCCAGCCCGGGCTGCGCGGCGTGAGCTTCGGCGACTCCCTGATCAAGCGGGTGGTGGAGACGCTCAAGGCCGAGTTCCCGCGGCTGAAGACCTTCGCCACGCTCTCGCCCATCCCCAGCCTGCGCGCCTGGATGAACAAGCGCGCGCCGGCCGAACTGATGGCGGCGCTGGACGACCCGCTCGCACTGGGTCCCAAGTCGCCGCAGCGCGCGCAGCTGCTGGCCTGGGCCGGGCGCTACCTGGCCCGCGAGATGGACAGGGGCCGGCCGTGCGACCCGGTCGCGCGCTTCCACCTGGGCAACGGCGCGCGCGTGGAAAGGCTCAACTGGGCGGCGGATCCCTCGCCCAAGGGCCTGAAGCAGTCGTTCGGCCTGATGGTGAACTACCTGTACGACCTGAAGCGGCTGGACAAGCACCGGGCCATGCTGGCGCGCGGAGAAATCCCGATAGCGGGTGCCATCGAGGACCTGTACGGTTGAGGTCCGCAAAGGCCATCGGAGTCCGGTTCATGCAGTTCCTTCCCATGCGGCGCCGCGCCGTGCTGCGCGCAGCCGCGGCCGCCGCCGTCAGCCCCGCGGCCTGCAAGGCCCGCCAGCGGCCCGGCAAAGCCGGGTCCGCGGTGGCACTGGATGGGTTCTCGCAACTGCGGGCGATGAGCGCCATGGGGACCTGACGCCTTGCCAGGACGGATCCAGCTCGAATCGCAAGGCCCGGTCGCCCGGGTGCTGCTGTCGCACCCGGGCAAGCTCAATGCCATGTCGCGCGCGATGTGGCGCCAGCTGCGCGCCATCTTCCAGCAGCTGCAGCAGGACGCCTCGGTGCGCTGCGTGGTGGTGCAGGGCGAGGGCGGTGCCTTCTGCGCCGGTGGCGACATTTCCGAGTACGCCGGATTCCGCTTCGCCGAGTCCTCGCTGCGCGACTTCCACGAGCAGGACGTGTGGGGCGCGCTGCAGGCCCTGCTGGACTGCGACGTACCGGTCCTGGCGTGCATCGCCGGTGCCTGCATGGGGGCCGGCATGGAGATCGCCAGTTGCTGCGACATCCGGCTGGCGGCCGGCGACGCCAGCTTCGGCGCGCCGATCGCCCGCCTCGGGTTCCCGATGGCACCGAGGGAGGCGGCGCTGGTGGCGCGCGCGGCGGGCGAAGGCACGGCACGGCAGATGCTGCTCGAAGCCGCCGCATTCGACGCCGCGGAGATGAAGGCCAGGGGGTTCCTGCAGCACCTGGTGCCGCCGGCGGAGCTGGCCGCGCGCTGCGACACGCTGGCCGCCCGCATCGCGGCGCTGGCCCCGCAAGCCGCCCGCCTGAACAAGCGCACCCTGCGGGCGCTGCGCGAGCAGCACGATCCCGAGCGGGCCGCCGCCGCAGCGGCCGAACTCGCGGCCGCCTACCGCTATGCTCCCTCTGCCGAGCATCGCGAGGGCGTGGCGGCGTTCCTGGACAAGCGCAAACCTGTCTTTTGACGCAAGCCTGTCTCTTGACGCAAGCCTGTCCCTTGGCCTTCTTCCGCGCTCCCGTGTCATCCCGGCGAAAGCCGGGATCCATCTCCCGCCGACGGGCTTGCGCACGGCGGCTGCAGGGGCTTCGGGAGATGGATTGCGGGGCAAGGCCCGCAATGACAACGGGCTTGGGCTGAATCGAACCGGAGTCAACGAATGACCAACGAAAACCTCTTCGCCGCCCTGCGCGCGGCCTTCCCGGACGACCTCGATGCCATCGCCATCGAGACCGACGACGAGCTGGCCTACAGCTGGCGCGACCTGGATCGCGGCACGGCCATGATCGCCAACCTGCTGGTATCCCTGCAGCTGCCGGAAGGCTCGCGCATCGCGGTGCAGGTGGAGAAATCGGTCGAGGCCATGATGCTGTACCTGGCCACGCTGCGCGCCGGCTACGTGTTCCTGCCGCTCAACACCGCCTACCAGAGCGCCGAGATCGAGTACTTCGTCGGCAACGCGGAGCCCGCCGTGGTGGTCTGCACGCCGAAGAACTTCGGCTGGGTGAGCAAGATCGCCTTCCAGGCCGGCACGCAGAACGTCTTCACGCTCGGCGACGACCGCACCGGTTCGCTGCTGGACCGCGCCGCCCAGCACGCCGACCGACACGAGCCGGCCGTGAAGCGCGCCGACGACCTGGCGGCCATCATCTACACCAGCGGCACCACCGGGCGCAGCAAGGGCGCGATGCTCACGCACGGCAACCTGCTGTCCAACGCCCGGGTGCTCAAGGATTACTGGGGCTGGACGCCGGGCGACGTGCTGGTGCACGCGCTGCCGATCTTCCACGTGCACGGCCTGTTCGTCGCCATCCATGGCGCGCTGCTCAATGGCAGCAGGATGATCTGGTTCGCGAAGTTCGACCCGAAGAAGGTGATCGCGGCGCTGCCGCGCGCCAGCGTGTTCATGGGCGTGCCGACGCTGTACGTGCGGATGCTGGCCGAGCCGGGGCTCGACCGCCAGGCGGCAGGGCACATGCGCCTGTTCATCTCCGGCTCGGCGCCGCTGCTGATCGAGACCTTCAACGAATGGCGCGAGCGCACCGGCCACACGATCCTGGAGCGCTACGGCATGAGCGAAACCATCATGCTGACCTCCAACCCCTACGATGGCGGCGAGCGGCGCGGCGGCACGGTCGGCTTTCCCTTGCCGGGCGTGGGCCTGCGGGTGGTGGCGGACGACGGCCGCGAAGTGGCCACGGGCGGGATCGGCGGCATCCAGGTGCGCGGACCCAACGTGTTCAAGGGCTACTGGCGCATGCCGGAGAAAACCGCCGAGGAATTCACCGCCGACGGCTGGTTCAAAACGGGCGACGTGGGCCGCATCGACGAGCGCGGCTACGTCACCATCGTCGGCCGCAGCAAGGACCTGATCATCAGCGGCGGCTACAACGTCTACCCGGCCGAGGTGGAAGGCTTCATGAACGAGCTGCCCGGCGTGGCCGAGAGCGCGCTGGTCGGCGTGCCGCACCCGGATTTCGGCGAGGTCGGCGTGGCGGTGGTGATTCCCAGGCCCGGCGCCAGGCTCGATGCGGACCGCATCGTCGCCACCCTGAAGGCGCAACTGGCGAACTTCAAGATCCCCAAGCGCTGCTTCGTGGCGCAGGAGCTGCCGCGCAACACCATGGGCAAGGTGCAGAAGAACCTGCTGCGCGAGCAGTACAAGGGGCTGTTCTCGTAGGCGGCGCGCACGGCTGAGCGGGCGCGGGCCCAGGGGCTCGCCAGGGCGCAGGTCCCGCTTGGATCAGGGGCTGCACCCCGGTAGAGTGCGGACACTGCCATTCCGACGGGGCCGGCGCCATGAAGAAGCTCCTGCTGCTCGTGTCGCACGCCGCGGTGTTCGCCGTCGGCTTTGCGCTCGGCATCTACCTGCTGCCGGTGCTCACCGCCCCCCGGGCGCCGTCCTCGTCCGAAGTCGCGGCGGCGGCGCGGCAAGCCAGCTACTCCGGGCAGTTCCGCCGCGACCTTGCGGACAGCGACCTGCTGCACTGGGGCGAGGGGACGGTGTCGGTCGGGCCGCGCAGCATCGCGCTGGCGGGCAAGCTGGCGCCCGGGCCGGACTACAAGCTCTACCTGTCGCCGGAGTTCGTCGAAACGGAGGCGGACTTCGCGCGCGTGAAGCCGAGGATGGTCCGGATCGGCGACGTGCGCACCTTCGAGAACTTCGTGGTGCCGGTGCCCGAGTCGGTCGACGTGTCGCAGTACGACACGGTGATCGTCTGGTGCGAGTCCTTCAGCCAGTTCATCAGTTCCGCGCGCTACCGGTAAGCCCGCCCCGGCCCCGCGTTCATTACGCGTTTTGACGATTCCTGCACGGACAAGTAACATCCGCCCATGTCCCCCGGCGCGCGCCGCCTCATCCTGAACCTGCTGCTCGGCGCCGGCGGCGCGCCCCTGAGCGCGCGGCAGGCGGTGGCGTCCTGCGCCCTGTTCGGCATCCGGGAAAACAGCGCCCGCGTCGCCCTGGCCCGGCTGGCTTCGGCCGGGCTGATCGTGGCCGAGGGCCGCGGCAACTACGTGCTGGGGCCGCCGGCGGAAGCGCTGGCCGCCGACGTCGCGCAATGGCGCCAGGCCGAGCAGCGCGTGGGCGACTGGCAGGGCGGCTGGATCGCCGTCCACGTCGCCGGCCTGGGCCGCAGCGACCGCAAGGCCTTGCGGGCGCGCGAGCGCGCGCTGGGCCTGCTGGGGCTGGCTGAGCTCGAGCGCGGCCTGTACCTGCGCCCGGACAACCTGGCCCAGGGCGCGGCCGGGGTGCGAGAGCGGCTCGACAAGCTGGGCCTGGGCCCCGACATCGCCGTCTTCGTGGCCCGCGACTTCGACGCGGCCCGCGAGCGGCAGGCGCGGCGGCTGTGGGACGGCGCCGCGCTCAACCGCCGCTACCGCAAGACCCGCCAGCGCCTGTCCGAGTGGCTGGCCCGCTCGCCCGGCCTGGAGCCGGAGGCCGCTGCGCGCGAGGCGTTCCTGCTGGGCCACGAAGCGATCCGCGAACTCGTGTTCGACCCGCTGCTGCCCGACCCGCTGGTGGACGTGCGGGCCCGCCGCGCCTTCACCGACACCGTGATCCGCTTCGACGCCGCCGGCCAGGCCCTCTGGCAGCGATTCCTGGCGGCTGCCTGATCGCCGCCAACGGTCCATCATCCCTTCCCAGGAGACCCGCCATGAACGCCCCCGAACCCTTCGCGCAACACGCCTGGCTCGCCGACACCCACGAGGTGATCAATGTGTCGACCGAGCTCGCCGACTACGACATGTACACCCAGGACAAGGCCCTGGTCGAGGCGGTCCGGCGCGAAGGCGCCGGCTGGGCGCACGAGGACCTCACCGCCTTCGGCCGGCTCACGGGATCGGCCGAGTACCTGGACCTGGGCGCGCAGGCCAACCGCTTCGGGCCGGAACTGGACACGCACGACCGTTTCGGCAACCGGGTCGACCTGGTGCGCTTCCATCCGGCCTACCACCGGTTCATGAAGACGGCGATCGAGCACGGGCTGCACTCGTCGCCCTGGGCCGACCCCAAGCCCGGTGCCCACGTCGCGCGCGCCGCCCACGTCTACCTGCAGACCCAGGCCGAGGCCGGCCACGGCTGCCCGATCGCCATGACCTTCGCGGCGGTGCCCTCGCTGCGCAGCACGCCGGCGCTGGCCGCGCTGTGGGAGCCGAAGATCACCGCCCGCCACTACGACCCGCGCAACGTGCCGGACAGCCAGAAGGCGGGCCTGACCATCGGCATGGCCATGACCGAGAAGCAGGGCGGCTCGGACGTGCGCGCCAACACCACGCGCGCCTACCCCCTGGGCGCGGGCGGCGAGGGCCAGGCCTACGAGCTGGTCGGCCACAAGTACTTCGTCTCGGCCCCGATGTGCGACGCCTTCCTGGTGCTGGCGCAGGCCCCCGGCGGCCTGACCTGCTTCCTGGTGCCGCGCTGGCGGCCCGACGGCAGCAAGAACCCGCTGCAGGTGCTGCGCCTGAAGCGCAAGATGGGCAACGTGTCCAACGCCTCCAGCGAGACCGAGCTGCGCGGCGCGCTGGGCTGGATGGTGGGCGAGGAGGGCCGGGGTGCGCGCACCATCATCGAGATGGTCGCGATGACGCGCTTCGAGTGCATGGTGGGCTCCTCGGCCGGCCAGCGCCAGGCCGTGTCGCAGGCGCTGCACCACTGCAGCGTGCGTTCGGCCTTCGGCCGCGTGCTCAACCAGCAGCCGCTGATGCGCAACGTGCTGGCCGACATGGCGCTGGAGCAGGAAGGCTCGCTGGCGCTGACCCTGCGCATCGGCCGCGCGTTGGATCATCGCGACGATCCGCACGAGGACCTGCTGGTGCGCCTGTGCACGGCCGTGGGCAAGTACTGGATCTGCAAGCGCACGCCCCACCTGGTCTACGAGGCGATGGAGTGCGTCGGCGGCAGCGGCGTCATGGAGGACAGCCCGTTCCCGCGCCTGTTCCGCGAATCGCCGGTCAACGCCATCTGGGAGGGCAGCGGCAACATCCAGTGCCTGGACGTGCTGCGGGCCATGCAGAAGACGCCCGGCGTGGTGGACGCGTACTTCGCCGAGGTCGGAAAGGCGCGCGGCGCCAGCGCGGCGCTCGACCGATGGGTCGACGGCATCCAGGGCCTGCTCCAGGACCCGGCCGACGCCGAATACCGGGCGCGCGACCTGGTCGACCGCATGGCGCTGGGCATCCAGGCGGCGCTGCTGGTGCAGCATGCGCCGGCCGCCGTGGCCGACGCGTTCTGCGCCTCGCGCCTGGCCGATGGCGGCCACCGCAACTACGGCACCCTGCCGCGCGGCGTGGACGTGGGGGCGCTGATCGAACGCGCGACCCCGCGCGTGGAAACGATGGGCTGAAAAAAGAGGCGCGCAGCGCCCCGAGCCTTGCAGCTCAGGCGACGGCCGGTGTCGTGGCGTCGTTGCCGGCGGTCCCCAGTTCACGCAGCGAGCGCCAGGTGGCCATCGAGACGATCTGTTCGGTCTGGTCGGCCGGATGCACGACCCGGCCTTCATCGCGGGTGGCGTACCAGCCGGCGGCGAACAGGCCGCGCGCTTGCGCGTTCAACTCGCTGGGGACCGGGCGCGGGCCGGAGTCAGGCTGCAGCAGGGTTTCCATGCGCGCAACTTAGCCGCCGCCGGCCGGCTGGCTGCCAGCGCTCGGGCTGATCTGCTGTCGGCGGCGTCCCACAGCGGGGGGCGGCTGCCGGCCCGGCGATCGGCGGCCGACCCGCGGCGGCTATGCGGTGGCGGGCTGGGAGGCGATCTGGCGCAGCGCCTGCTCGAACACCTCGGGCGGCTGCCCACCCTGGATCAGGTGCCGGTCGTTGACGATCACCGAAGGCACGGCACGGATCCCCTGCCGCGCGTAGAAGCCCTGCTGCTCGCGCACCTCGCGGGCGAATTCATCGCCCGCCAGGATGGCGCTGGCCCGGCTGCGGTCGAGACCGGCCGCTTCCACGGTCTCGAGCAGCACCGCCGGATCGGAGACGTTGCGCGCCTGCGTGAAGTAGGCGCGCAGCAGCGCCTTCTTGAGTGCCAGCTGTGCCTGCGGCGACTGGGTGCCGGCCCAGTGCAGCAGGCGATGCGCGTCGAAGGTGTTCCAGACGCGGCCGCGGCCTTCCTTGCGGAACTCGAAGCCCACCGCGGCCCCGCGCTCGCGCAGCGCCGCCCAGGTGTCCGCCTGCTGCTGCGCCGTGGAGCCGTACTTCTGGCTCAGGTGCTCGGTGATGTCCTGGCCCTCGGGGCCCATCTGCGGATTCAGCTCGAAGGGCTGGAAGTGCAGCTCGGCCTGCACTTCGTCGCCGAGCTGGCGCAGCGCCCCCTCGAGCGAAGCCAGCCCGACGGCGCACCAGGGACAGGCCACGTCGGAGACGATGTCGATCTTGAGCGGGGTCATGGGGGCATGGTAGCGGCGCGGCAGGAACCCCGCTCGCGGCCGGGCCGCGTGCGAGGTGGGCCCGATCGGCCGGCGATGCGCCGTCGCCCGGGGTCGCGGGCAGGCGAGGAGGGTCCGGCTGTCGCGCTACGGAAGCTCGTCGTGGCGATGCACCAGGCTGCCGACGATCTGGACCACTTCGGCCTGCCGCCGCACCTGCAGCTTCTGCAGCACCGACTTGAGCTGGGTCCGGACCGTATGCAGGCTCACGTCGCGGGCATCGGCCAGCTCGGCCAGGGACTGCCCGGCGGCCAGCGAGCTGGCCAGCTCGGCTTCGGCGCGGGTCAGCCCATACAGCTCCCGCAAGGCGCCGGCCGGGGTACCGCCCCTCGGCTGCCGCTTGATGAACAGCGCCAGGCGCCGCGATCCGGCGACGTCGTCGGGCAGCCGGACCAGGGCGGCGTGCAGGGCCTGGCCGCCCTTGCCCTCGAGGCGAAGGTACTCGGTGCGCGAGCGCGCCAGCTGCACATCGGTCCGGGCCAGCGCACGGAACTGCTCGCTGTGCGCGCCCGAGGCGAATTCGAGCCGGCCGCGCACGATGCGCAGGGCCTCCTGGGTGCCCAGCAGCACGCCTGCGCAGGCATTCATGTGGACCACCCGCCCGTCATGCTGGAGCAGCACCACGCCCTGGTCGAGCTCGTCCATGGCATGCAGCATCGCGCGCGCCCGCGACAGCTGCTGCTGCGCGCCCAGCGCGCCCTGGAAATGCGGCGCGACCGTCTCGAGCAGGCGCTTCTCCCGATCGCCGAAGCGCTGGCCGCCCTCGGGCCGCACGAAGCTGACCTTGGTGCGCGAGTGCGCGTCGTCATGGATGATCCCGCCCACCACGTAGAACACTTCGACGTGGCGCAGCCAGCCGCTCCAGTACTCGGTCTGCTTGAGGCGTTCGTCGGGGTACAGCATCGACGAAGTGAACACGGCGCCGGGCACCATGGCGTCGCTGGCGGCCCAGACGTTGCAGCCCACGTAGTGCCCGAAGTAACGCTCCAGCACCTCGGGGGCGAAGCCGTCGTTGGACAGCACGGCGGAACTGCCCGTGCCCGGGTCCTTGGACAGCTGGTAGGTCAGGTGGCCGGTCGCGCCGAGCTGCCGGCAGACGTCGGCCATGACGTCGTTCCAGCTGGATTGCCCGCAACCCGCGTCATAGATTCGGGGGACCAGGTCGATCACTGCACAGCCTTCCGGATTGCTTGCTTCCTGTCACGAATGATGCGGATGAACCGGCCCGATCGCAACAGGAATCCGAGCGCCGGTTGGTCTTCCCGGCGCACGCGGGGCGCACGCACAACAGCTTGCGGATTGTCGCCGGTCAACCCGGGCGCGATCGGCCGGGGATATCGGAACCGGCGCCCAGGGCCCGCGGGGCCTGCGCCGGCAGACTCAGGCCTTGGCCGGCTCGGGCTTGTCCGGCTCGACCGGGAAGGCCTCGAAGGGGTCCAGGCCCAAGGCGGCCCAGTCCTCGCCGAACAGCTCGACCGGATGCTGCGTGCGGTCCGATCCGTTGCCGCAGGCCATGTCGTGCGACGGGCAGTACCGGTCGCAGCCCCAGCAGGTGCGCTCGGGGTGGGCAGGGTGGATGGGAAACCTCTTGGTAGCCATGGCGGTGGCGGCTGGGTCGCTGATGCCATGGTGCGGCCGGGCGGAGCGCCTGGTCTTGATCTTCCGCAAGGGGGTGCCGATTCGGGACCCGGTGCGACCGGCCCGTCCTACCCGGCCGTGTCCCAGCAGGCCTCCCAGAGCTGCTCCAGGGTCATGCGGGGCTCCCCGGGGGCGGGCCTGCTTCGCCGGCTCCCCCGCCCGGCGTGTGGCCGGGGGGCCTGATTTCCGCCAGCAGGTGGCCGGCCGGCACCTGCTCGCCGACGCCGGCCAGCACCGCCTGCACGGTGCCGGCGATCGGCGCCGCGTGCACGTGTTCCATCTTCATCGCTTCCAGCACCAGCAGGGGCTGCCCCGCCTCCACGGCCTGGCCGGCTTCAACCCGCACCGCCACGACGCGGCCGTTCAGGGCGGCTCGCACCCGGCCGTCGGTGGCGGTGGCGCCGCCGCGCCGCAGCGGCTCGCGCGTGCGGTCGAGCACCCGGTGCGGCTCCCCGCCCAAATGCAGCCACAGGCCGTCCCGGGTGCTGGCGAAGGCGACGTGCTCCTGCACGCCGTCGACCGCCACGCGGGCGCTTCCGGCTTCCAGCGCGACCAGTTCCAGTTCGTGCTGCCCGTCGCCGGAGCGGATGCCGAAGCGGCCGGGCGAAGTCTGCGCCACCTGGGCCTGCACGGGCGTGCCGTCGAGATCGAAGCGCAGCCGGAGGGCCAGCGCAGGCGCCGGCCGCTGCGGGCGGCGCGGCGGATCGGCCACCAGCAGCCAGGCGGCCACGGTGCGCGCGCGGGCGTCACCGGACGCGGCCAGCAGCTGCGGCTCATGCGCACCGATGAAGGCGGTCGTGGCCTCGCCGGCCACGAAAGCCGGGTGCCGCAGGCAGCGCGCCAGGAAGGCCTGGTTGGTGGGCACGCCCAGGGCCACCAGCTCCTGCAGTCCGCGCAGCAGCTTGCGGCGTGCCTCCTCGCGGGTGCCGCCGTGCGCGACCAGCCTGGCGATCATGGAGTCGTACCAGGGCGGCACGGCGCTGCCGTCGGCCAGCGCGTGCTCGACGCGCAGCCCCGGCGGCGGCTGCCAGCGCAGCAGCGTGCCACTTTGCGGCAGGAAGCCGCGGGCCGGATCTTCCGCGCACAGGCGCACCTCGATGGCGTGGCCCTGGAAGCGGATGTCCTGCTGCCGCAAGGGCAGCAGCTCGCCGGCGGCCACCCGCAGCTGCCACTCCACCAGGTCCAGCCCGGTGACCGCTTCGGTCACCGGGTGCTCCACCTGCAGCCGGGTGTTCATCTCCATGAACCAGAAGCGGCCGCCGGCGTCCAGCAGGAACTCCAGCGTGCCGGCGCCTTCGTAGCCGATGGCCCTGGCAGCGGCGACGGCCGCCGCACCCATGCGTTCGCGCAGCGCCGCGCCGACCGCCGGCGAAGGCGCTTCCTCGATCAGCTTCTGGTGGCGCCGCTGCACCGAGCAGTCGCGCTCGCCCAGGTGCACCACCTGCCCGTGCCGGTCGGCGAACACCTGGATCTCGACGTGGCGCGCCGATTCGATCGCGCGCTCCAGCAGCACGGTGGCGTCGCCGAAGGCATGCTGCGCTTCCGATTGCGCGCTGCGCAGCAGGTCCGGGAATTCGCCGGCCGAACGCGCCAGCCGCATGCCGCGACCGCCGCCCCCGGCCGTGGCCTTGATCATCACCGGCCAGCCGATGCGACCGGCTTCCTGCAACAGGCGCTCGCCGGCCTGGTCTTCGCCCTCGTAGCCCGGAATGCAGGGGACGCCGGCCGCGGCCATGCGGCGCTTGGCCGCGGCCTTGTCGCCCATGGCGCGGATCGCCGCCGGCGGTGGGCCGATGAACGCCAGCCCGGCATCGATGCAGGCCTGGGCGAAGCGGTCGTTCTCGGCGAGGAAGCCGTAACCGGGGTGGACGGCGTCGGCGCCCGTCCTGCGCGCGGCCTCGAGCAGCGCCTGCACGTCGAGGTACGACTGCGCCGGCGCCGGCTCGCCGATGCACACCGCCTCGTCGGCCGCCGCCACGTGCGGCGATTGCGCATCGGCCGTCGAATACACCGCGACCGTGCGGTAACCCAGGCGGTGCGCCGTGCGGATGATCCGCAGCGCGATCTCGCCGCGGTTGGCGATGAGGATCTTCTGGAAGCTCATTTCGCCATCGTTTCGGCGCAGATGCCGGATCGCCGACCTCGGCCCATTCATCAGCCGTTCTTCGGGAAAGTGCCCATGAACTTCGCCAGGATCTGCAGCATGACCTCGTCGGCGCCGGCGCCTATCGAGACCAGCCGCAGGTCGCGGAACAGCCGCGAGATCGGCGCCTCGTCGGTGTAGCCCATGCCGCCCCAGAACTGCAGGCAACCGTCGGCGACCTCGCGCACCACGCGGCCGGCCTTCAGCTTGGCCATGGTCGCGAGGCGGGTGGCATCCTCGCCGCGCACCAGCATCTCCACGCCGGACCAGGCCAGCGCGTGCAGGGCTTCCACCTCGGTCTGCAGCTCGGCCAGCCGGAAGTGCACCCACTGGTGGTCCAGCACGGAGCGGCCGAACACCTGGCGCCCGGCGGTGTAGGCGATGGTTTCGCGGATCGCCCGCCGCGCGCCGCCGCAGGCGTTGAGCGCGCTCCACAGCCGCTCGTGCTGGAACTGCTCCATCTGGTACATGAAGCCCATGCCTTCCTCGCCGATGCGGTGGCGCTGGGGCACGCGCACGTCGTCGAAATGGAGCTGCGCCGTGTCCGACGCGTGCATGCCCATCTTGCGGATCTTCCTGGCCACCGTGATGCCGGGCGTGTCCATGGGCACCACGATCAGCGACTTGTTGCGGTGGGCCGCGCCGTCGGAGGTGTTGGCCAGCAGGCAGCAGAAGTCGGCCTGGGTGCCGTTGGTCGTCCACATCTTGCCGCCGTTGATCACGTAGTCGCCGCCGTCCCTGCGCGCGGTGGTCCTGATCGAGGCCACGTCGGAGCCGCTGCCGACCTCCGAGACGCCCAGGCAGCCGACCATCTCGCCCGCGATCGCCGGCGCCAGGAACTCGCTGCGCAGCCCGGGGCTGCCGTGCCGGGCCAGTGCGGGCGTGCACATGTCGGTCTGCACCCCGATCGCCATGGGCACGCCGCCGCAGTGGATCTCGGCCAGCGTTTCCGCCAGCACGGCGGCGTACGACCAGTCGAGCGCCGAGCCGCCGTTCTCCTGCGGCTTGGTCAGGCCCAGCAGGCCCAACTCGCCCATCTGCCGGAAGACCTGGTGGGCGGGGAAGGTCTCCTCGCGCTCCCACTGGTCCACGTGCGGGTTCACCTGCTCGGCGATCCAGCGCTGGATGGTGCTGCGCAGTTGCTCGTGTTCGTGCGTCAGTTGCATGGGGCTCTCCTCTTCGTCACGGCCGCGCCACCGAGAACTGCATGGCCTGCGGCCGGCGTGCCTCGGCTTCGCGGCAGATCGCGAACACCTCGGCCAGCACCGCGCGGGTATCGCGCGGGTCGATCACGCCGTCGTCCAGCAGCCGCGCGCTGGTGGCGAACACGCTCATCTGGCTGTCGAAGCGCTCGACGATGCGGCGCTCGAGCTCGTCCAGCCTGGCCTCGTCCACGGCGCCCTTGCGCCGCATGGCGGCCTCGGTGACCATGCGCATGGTCTGCGCCGCCTGCTCGCCGCCCATCACCGCGGTGCGCGCGTTCGGCCAGCTGAAGGCAAAGCGCGGCGCGAAGCCGCGGCCGCACATGCCGTAGTTGCCGGCGCCGTACGAGGCGCCGCAATGGACGGTCACCTGCGGCACGCCGGCGCTGGTCACGGCCTGGATCATCCTGGAGCCGTGCTTGATCATCCCGCCCTCCTCGTAGGCCTTGCCCACCATGTAGCCGGTGGTGTTCTGCAGGTAGAGCAGGGGCGTGCGCGACTGGCAGCAGGCCTGGATGAAGTGGGTGGCCTTGCTGGCGCCGGCGATGTCGATCGGTCCGTTGTTGGTGACCACGCCGACCGGCCAGCCTTCCAGGCGCAGGTGGCCGCAGACGGTGCCGGGGCCGTAGTTCGCGCCGAACTCCAGGAACTCCGAGCCGTCGGCCAGCCGCGCGATCAGCTGGCGCATGTCCACCGGGCGCTTCAGGTCCGCCGGCATGAGGCCCAGCAGCTCCTCGCGGTCGTGGCGCGGTGGCTCGAAGTCGCGGCGGGCCGGCGCGGCGCGATCCCAGTCGATGCCCGCCAGGATGTCGCGCGCGATGCGCAGCGCGTCGCGGTCGTCCTCGGCCAGGTAGTCGCCCAGCCCGGAGACCGAGGTGTGCATGACGGCGCCGCCCAGTTCCTCCTCGGTGGCGATCTCGCCGGTCGCGGCCTTGAGCAGCGGCGGGCCGGCCAGGAAGGCGCGCGAGCGGCCGCGCACCAGCACGATGTAGTCGGACAGGCCGGTCTGGTACGCGCCCCCGGCCGTGGATGAGCCATGGGTCACGGTCACCACCGGCAGGCCCGCCGCCGACAGGCGCGCCAGGTTGCGGAAGGTGCCGCCGCCGCGGATGAAGTCCTCCACCCGGTACGCCAGCAGGTTGGCGCCGGCCGATTCGACCAGCTGCACGTAGGGCAGCTTGTTCTCCAGCGCCAGTTCCTGCACCCGCAGGATCTTGTCCAGCCCCATCGGCTGCAGCGCGCCGGCATCGATGCCGGCGTCGGACACCAGCACCATGCAGCGGATGCCGCTGACGAAGCCGATGCCGGCGATCACCCCGCCGCCCGGCACGCTGCGCGCCGGGTCGGGCGTGTCCAGGCCCAGGCCGGCCAGGGTCGCCAGCTCGAGGAAGGGCGCGCCGGGGTCCAGCAGCAGCGCCAGCCGGTCGCGCGGCAGCAGCTGGCCGCGCTGCTCGAAGCGCTGGCGCGAGGCCGCGGACCTGGCCTGGGTGCGCTGCTCGCAGTCGCGCACCTGCTGCAGCAGGCCCAGCATGTGCTCGCGGTTGGCGGCGAAGGCGGCGCTGGAAGGAGCGAGGGTGGATTCGATGACCGGCATGCCGGGGGCAGCGTAGCGCCCGCCCTGCCGGCCGTCTTGCGCCAACTGGCTGGCGCACCACCTGGGCAGCCGGAAGGCGAGCGGGTAGCTCTGCTGGGTGGGGCGCACGTTGGCCAGCCCGAGGTCCGGGGCTCGAAGTCGAGCCAATGGGCCGGCCGCGGTGCGTGCCCGGCGATGACGATGGGGTCATCGGCAGCCATTCCACGCAAGCGCCGTCCGGGCGGCGGCGCTACCCTCGCGCCATGGACAAGACCGTGCGGATCGGCGGGGCCTCGGGCTTCTGGGGCGACAGCAGCGTGGGGGCGCCGCAGCTGGTGGCCGGGGGCGCCATCGACTACCTCGTCTTCGACTACCTGGCGGAAACCACGATGGCGATCCTGGCGGCGGCGCGGGCGAAGCAGCCGGAGCGGGGCTACGCCACCGATTTCGTCGACGTGGCCATGAAGCAGGTGCTGCCGCAGGTGATGCGGCACCGCATCAAGGTCGTCAGCAACGCCGGCGGCATCCACCCGCACGGCTGCGCGCAGGCGCTGCGCGCGCTGGCCGCATCGCTGGGCCTGTCCCCGCGCATTGCCGTGGTCGAGGGCGACGACGTGGCGGCCCTGCTGCCGGCCCTGCGCGAAGCGGGCGTGCGGGACATGTTCACGGGCGAGCCGCTGCCGGCCCGGGTGCTCAGCGCCAATGCCTACCTGGGCGCCTTCCCGGTGGCGCGGGCGCTGGCGGCCGGCGCCGACATCGTGATCACGGGGCGCGGCGTCGACAGCGCCGTCACGCTGGGACCCCTGATCCATGAATTCGGCTGGTCGCCGCTGGACTACGACAGGCTCGCCGGCGGCAGCCTGGCCGGCCACGTCATCGAATGCGGCTGCCAGGCCACCGGCGGCCTGTTCACCGACTGGGACCAGGTGCCGGACTGGGCACACATCGGCTACCCCATCGTCGAATGCACGGCCGACGGTGCGTTCGAGTTGACCAAGCCACCCGGCACCGGCGGCCTGGTGCGGGCGGCCTGCGTGGCCGAGCAGATGCTGTACGAGATCGGCGATCCGGGGGCCTACCGGCTGCCGGACGTGGCCTGCGATTTCCGGCAGGTGCGCATCGAGCAGGCCGGCGGCGACCGGGTGCGGGTCACGGGCGCGCGCGGCCGCGCCCCGGGGATGCACTACAAGGTGTCGGCGACTCGCCCGGACGGATACCGCTGCGCCGGCTCGCTGGTCATCGTGGGGATCGATGCGGCCGCCAAGGCCCGGCGGACCGCCGATGCGATCCTGGCGCGCACGCGCGCACTGCTGGCCGAGGCGGGCCTGGGCGACTACACGGCCACGCACGTGGAACTGCTTGGCAACGAGTCGCTCTACGGCCCCCATTCGCGCGCGCCGGCCGCCCGCGAGGTGATGGTGCGCATCGTGGCGGACCACCCGGACAAGCGGGCGCTGGAGCTGTTCGCGCGCGAGATCGCGCCGGCCGGCACCTCCTGGTCGCCCGGCACCACCCTGCCGGCCGGCGGGCGGCCTTCGCCCTCGCCGCTGCTCAAGTCCTTTTCCTTCCTGCTCGACAAGCGGCAGGTGCCGGTGCGCGTGGTGCTGGACGGACAGGTGCTGCCGGTGGACCTTGTGGTGCAGGAGGAGGGCCCTGCGCCCGAGCCGCTGCCCGCGCCGCCGTCCTGGCGCGATCCGCCGGGCCAAGCGCTGGTGGAGGTGCCGCTGGTGCGGCTGGCCTGGGCGCGCAGCGGCGACAAGGGCGACCTCTCGAACATCGGCGTGATCGCGCGGCGTCCCGAGTGGTGGCCACTGCTGTGGGACCGGCTCACCCCGGCGGTGGTGCAGGCGCATTTCGTGCACCTGGTGCAAGGCCCGGTGGAGCGCTTCCACCTGCCCGGCATCCATGCGATGAATTTCCTGCTGCAGGGCGCGCTGGCCGGTGGCGGGCCGGGCTCGCCGCGGTTCGATCCGCTCGGCAAGGGCTTCGCGCAGATCCTGCTGGACCTGCCGGTGTGGGTGCCGGCGCCGGTGGCTGCGCAGGCGGCTGCCTAGGCGGGAGCCCCCTGCGCGATCACGCGCAGCTTGCGCGACCCCGCCACGATGTCGCGCGGCTTGAGTCCGTAGCTCTGCCGGATCGAGTGGCTGAAGTGGCTGGAGTCGGGATAGCCGATGTCCAGCGCCAGGTCCACCAGCGGCGGCGCGCTGGTGACGTGGTGCAGCAGGCTGCGCGCGCGTTTCCAGCTGCGCAGGCGGCGGAAGGGCACGCCGGCCTGCTCGCGGAACAGGTGCAGGAAGCGCGAGAACGACAGGCCGGCCTGGCGGGCGCATTCGTGCGCGGAGAGGGCGGCGGACGGCTCGGCCCGCAAGCGCTCCAGCACGGCCGCGATGCGGGGGTCGAGCGCGCGCGGCGCCAGCGGGGCGCCGAAGAACAGGGGATCGAAGTCGGCGGGGCGCAGGCCGAGGTCGGCGCCGGCCGCGACCATCCACGCATGGCGCTGCCGGACGCGGGCCGCGAAGTCCGGCGCGTGGACCGCACCCGAGGCGCGCAGCAGTTCGGGCAGCGCCTCCGGGTCCACCGTCTCGGGCTCCACCAGCAGCCCGATGGCGTGGCGGCCATCGCAGGCGACCCGGTAGGGCGTGCCCGGCGGGACCACCGCCACCTCGGCGGACTGCCAGGGCCCGCCGGCCACGCACACCTTCAGCGGCGCCTCGACGGCGACGTGCACGGTCAGGCAGCCGCGCGTGTGCATCGAGGGCTCGCCCAGCAGACCGGCGTAGAACACCCGCCCCGGCGTGATCCACATCATGCGCTCCGCGCTCGCCAGCCGGCGCGGGAAAAGGACCCGGGCGGTGGCGCAAGGCATCACCCGAATTCCCCGTGCCGGCCTTCGCCGGCCGCGAACCGCAGCGCGCCCTCGAGCCCCTCGGCCATGCAGGGCGCCCCGCCCAGCCACTCCTGGTGCAGCGCCTGCTGCAAGGGCAGGCCCCACTGGCGGTAGGCACTCAGCCGGTCGGCGCGCAGCGTCGCCTGCGGGAAGGCGGCGATCCGGCGGGCCAGTTCCAGCGCGGCTTCGCGCGCCTGGCCCGGAGGGACCACCCGGTTGCACAGGCCCATCTGCAGCGCCTCGGCGCTTTCCACCTTGCGGCCGGTGAGCAGCAGGTCCATGGCGCGCCCCATGCCGATCAGCCGGGGCAGGCGCACCGTGCCGCCATCGATCAGCGGCACGCCGAAGCGGCGGCAGAACACGCCGAAATAGGCATCCTCCTCCATCACGCGCAGGTCGCACCACAGCGCCAGCTCCATCCCGCCGGCGACCGCGGCGCCGCTGACCGCGGCGATCACCGGCTTGGACAGCAGCAAGCGCGTGGGCCCCATCGGCCCGGCGGGGCTGGAGTCGTCCGGTGCGAAATCCAGGTCCCCGAAGACGTCGCCGGCCTGCGCCGCCAGCCTCGCGCCGTATTGCAGGTCCCAGCCGGCGCAGAAATGCCCGTGGTCGCCGTGGAAGACCGCCACGCACGCCTGCTCGTCCGACTCGAAGGCGAGGAAGGCCTCGTGCAGGCGGGTGGCGGTGTCCTTGTCGACCGCGTTGCGCACGTTTCGCCGGTCCAGTGTCACGAGGGTGACTGGCCCTTGCTTGTCGATCCGCACGGCGCTTTCCATGCGGGCATTAGACAGGGCGCCGCACGCCGCCGCAATCGCGGCCTCTCCGGACGAACCCTGTAGGGTTCGCGCCCCTGCACGGCTATAACCGGCGCGACAAGGAAAGGGACGCGGGGCGCAGTGCAATTCCTCCAACTGGTGATCAGCGGCATCGCGCAAGGGTGCATCTACGGGCTGATCGCGCTGGGCTTCGTGCTCATCTACAAGGCGACCGAAACCGTCAGCTTCGCGCAGGGCGAGTTGATGATGCTCGGCGCGTTCGGCGGATTCGCCGCCCTGGCCTTCATGGGCGTGCCGTTCTGGCTCGCGGTGATCGCGGCGATCGCCGCCATGGGGCTGTTCGGCGTGCTGCTCGAGCGCCTGGTGATCCGCCCCATCCTCGGCCAGCCGGCGTTCTCCATCGTGATGCTGACCATCGGCATCGGCTACGTGGCGCGCGGCGCGATCACCATGATCCCGGGCATAGGCACCGAGACGCACACGCTGGCCGTTCCCTACAAGAACCAGATCTGGAAGCTGGGCGGTTTGGTGATCAACGCCGAGCAGGTGGTGGTGATCGTTGCAACCGCGGCGCTGTGCGCGCTGCTCTATGCCACCTTCCGCTACAGCAAGGTCGGCATCGCGATGCAGGCGGCCTCGCAGAACCAGCTCGCGGCCTACTACATGGGCATCCCCGTGCGCCGCCTGAACAGCCTGGTGTGGGGGCTGGCGTCCGCGGTCGCCGCCATTGCCGGCCTGCTGCTGGCGCCCATCACCTTCGTGCACGCCAACATGGGCTTCATCGGCCTGAAGGCCTTCCCGGCCGCGGTGGTCGGCGGCTTCGGCAGCCTGCCCGGCGCCATCGTGGGCGGGCTGATCATCGGCATCGTGGAATCGCTGTCCGGCTTCTACCTGCCCGAAGGCTTCAAGGACATCGCCGCCTACATCGTGGTGCTGCTGATGCTGGTGGTCATGCCGAACGGGCTGTTCGGCGAAAAGCTCCGGAAGAAGGTCTAGATGCGCTTCGTTTTCAAGACCGACTACGCCCAGGACATCCGCCTGGCCCAGCACGGCGGCCATGCGTTCTGGTATGGCCTGCTGGGGCTGGTGCTGGCCGCCGCGCCCTGGCTGCTGTCGGAGTACGTGCTGGCGCAGCTGACCTTCGTGCTGATCTACGGCATCGTGGGCCTGGGCCTGATGCTGCTGGCGGGTTTCACCGGCCTGTTCTCGCTGGGGCATGCCGCCTTCTTCGGGGCCGGCGCCTATGCGCAGGCGGTGCTGACCAACATGGGCTGGCCGTTCCCGCTGGCGATGGCCGTGGCCGGCCTGCTGTCCGCCGCGGTGGGCGTGGTGGTGGGGTTGCCCGCGCTGCGCGTCAAGGGCATCTACCTGGGCATTGCCACGCTGGCCTTCGGCTTCATCGTGGAAGAGGGCTTCGCCCGCTGGGAGTCGGTGACCGGCGGCAACTCGGGGCTTGCGGTCGACGTGCCCAGGGCCTTCGGCTGGGCGGCCGACGGCGCGACCTCGTTCTACTTCGTGTGCCTGGCCACCGCGGTGCTGGCCACGCTGGCGTGCCGGAACCTGCTGCGCGCGCCCACCGGCCGCGCCTTCGTGGCCATCCGCGATTCCGAGATCTCGGCCCAGGGCATGGGCATCCACCTCGCGTACTACAAGACGCTGAGCTTCGCGATTTCCGCGGCGCTGGCCGGCATCGGCGGCGCCCTCTACGCGCACCAGATCCGCTTCCTCTCACCCGACCAGTTCAACATCATCCAGTCGATCGACCTGCTGCTGATGGTGGTGATCGGCGGGCTGGGGTCGCTGCATGGCGCCTTCCTGGGCGCGATCTTCCTGATCGGGCTGCCGCAGGCGATCTCGGCCGTGAAGGACTTCCTGCCCGAGGCGATCGGCAACGCGCCGGGCCTGAAGGCGGTGGTCTACGGGGCGGTGCTGATCGCGTTCGTGCTGTTCGAGCCGCTGGGCCTGTACGGCCGCTGGCTGAAGATCCGCACCTGGTTCCAGCTGTTCCCCTTCTACCGCCAGGGCATGTTCCGGCGGCAGAAGTCCTTCCAGAAGTCAGAGAGGCTGAGGTGAGCGACGTCCTGCTCTCGGCGAAGAACCTGTCGGTGCGTTTCGGCGGCGTGCTGGCGGTCAACGACGTCAGCTTCGAGGTGCGGCGCGGCGAGGTGTTCACGCTGATCGGGCCGAACGGCGCCGGCAAGACCACGGTGTTCAACCTGATCAGCCGCATCTACCAGCCCACCGGGGGCGCCATCGAGTTCGACGGGCGCCCGCTGACCTCCCAGCCGCCGCACCGCATCGCCCAGCTGGGCATCGCCCGCACCTTCCAGAACATCGAACTGTTCGAGCATGCGACGGTGCTGCAGAACCTGCTGATCGGCCGCCACACGCACCGGCGCACCGGCCTGTGGGCCGACCTGCTGTTCACGCCGAAGGCGCGCGCGGCCGAGATCGAGGCGCGCGGGAAGGTCGAGCGCGTGATCGACCTGCTGGACCTGCAGCACCACCGCGAGTCCATGGTCGCGGGCCTGCCCTATGGCGTGCGCAAGGTGGTGGAACTGGCGCGCGCCCTGTGCACCGAGCCCACGCTGCTGCTGCTGGACGAGCCCTCGTCCGGCCTGAACGTGGAGGAGACCGAGGACATGGCCTTCTGGATCCAGGACATCCAGAAGGAGCTGGGCATCACCGTGCTGATGGTGGAGCACGACATGGCGCTGGTCTCCCGCGTGTCCGACCGGGTGCTGGCCATGAACCAGGGCGAGGTGCTGGCCATGGGCACGCCGGCCGAGGTGCAGGCGCATCCCGGCGTGGCCGAAGCCTACCTGGGCTCGGTGGAGGACGTGGCCTCGCTGCGAAGGGTGGCGGCATGACCGGGCCAGGCGATGTCCCGGTGCTCAGGCTCGCCAACGTGGAGTCGGCCTACGGCCCGGTGAAGGCGATCCGCGGCGTCAGCCTGCAGGTGCGCCGCGGCGAGATCGCCACCGTGCTGGGCTCCAACGGCGCCGGCAAGACCACCATCCTCAAGACCATCTCGGGGATCATCGACCCGCTCAAGGGCCACGTGGAGTTCAAGGGCGAGAACATCACCGCACGCGACCCGGCCGAGGTGGTGCAGCTGGGCCTGTCGCACGTGCCCGAGGGCCGCGAGGTGTTCCCGCTGCTGTCGGTGCGCGACAACCTGGCCATGGGCGCCTACACGCGCAGCGACAAGGACGGCATCGCGCGCGACCTCGAGGCCGTTTACCACTACTTCCCGATCCTGAGGGAGCGCGCCGGCCAGGACGCCGGACTGCTGTCGGGCGGCCAGCAGCAGATGCTGGCGATCTCGCGCGCCATCATGGCCGCGCCCGAGCTGATCCTGCTCGACGAGCCCAGCCTGGGCCTGTCGCCCCGGCTGACCAAGGAGATCTTCGAGATCGTGGTGCGCATCAACCGCGAGCGGGGCACCACCATCCTGCTGGTGGAACAGAACGCCAACATGGCGCTGAACGCCGCCGACTACGGCTACGTGCTGGAGAACGGCCGCATCGTGATGGAGGACACCTGCGCCCGCCTGCGCGAGAAGGAGGACATCAAGGAGTTCTATCTCGGGATGAAGGAAGCCGGGGCGCGCGGGGAGCGGCGGTGGAAGAAGAAGAAGACGTGGCGATGAAGGCAGATCCGTGTCATTGCGGGCTTGATCCGCAATCCATCCCCGGCGCTTTGGTCGCGCGCGATCGACCTTCGGGCGAGGGATGCCCCCGGATCGAGTCCGGGGCAGGCTCCGTCGAGCCCGGCATGGCGGGGAACGGGGCTGATCGACCATGAGCAACCTCTGGGACCTCTCCCGCATCCAGCCCCGCACCGAGGTCGTGCTGGAAGGCGACACCATCCCCGCGCTGTTCTGGAACGCGGTGGCGCAGCGCGGACCGCAGGTCTGGCTGCGGCAGAAGGAGCTGGGCATCTGGCGCAGCCACACCTGGTCGCAGGTCGGCGAAGCGGTGCGCGAGATCGCCGGCGGGCTGCTCGCGCTCGGCTTCCGGCGCGGCGACACCGCCTCGATCCTGTCCAACACGGTGATGGAATGGGTGCTGTCCGACCTGGCCGTGCTGTCCTGCGGCGGGGTGTCCAACGGCATCTACCCGACCGACGCGGCCAACCAGGTGCAGTACCTGTGCGAGGACTCCGGCACCAGCGTCCTGTTCGTCGAGGACGACGAGCAGCTCGACAAGGCGCTGGCGGTGCGCGAACGCCTTCCCGCGCTGCGCAGGATCGTGGTGTTCGACATGGAGGGCCTGCGCGACCTCGACGACCCGGCCGTGATGAGCCTGGCCGCCTTGCGCGAGCAGGGCCGCGCCTGGAACGCGCAGCACCCGAACGCGGTGGCCGAGCGCTCGGCCGGCTGCAAGCCCGGCGACCTGGCGATCCTGGTCTACACCTCCGGCACCACCGGCAAGCCCAAGGGGGCGATGCACAGCCACCAGGGGCTGGTGTACGAGGCGCGCGGCCTGAACACGCTGATCGCGCGCACCGGGCAGGACGAGTGCATGTGCTTCCTGCCGCTGTGCCACATCGCCGAGCGCATGGGCGGCGAGTACTTCTCGCTCTACACCGGCGCCAAGCTCAATTTCGTCGAGAACCCGGAGACCGTGCCGGAGAACGTGCGCGAGATCGCGCCCACCGTGTTCACGGCGGTGCCGCGCGTGTGGGAGAAGTTCTATTCCGGCGTGGCCATCGCGCTCAAGGAGGCCACGCCGCTGCAGCGCGCCGCCTACGCCTGGGCGATCGGCGTGGGCCGCGAGATCGCCGACCGGGTGCTGGCAGGCCGCTCCGTCGGGGCCTGGCTGAAGGTCCAGTTCACGCTGGCGCGCTGGCTGGCGCTGGACAACGTGCGCAAGCTGATCGGCATCCACCGCGCCCGCTTCCTGGTGACCGGCGCCGCGCCGATCTCGCCCGAACTGGTGAAGTGGTACCTGTCGCTGGGCGTTCCGATGCTGGAGGTCTGGGGCATGACCGAGACCTGCGGCGCCTCCACCGGCGTGCCCGCCAGCCGCATCAAGCCCGGCTCGATCGGTCCGGCCGCCGGCTTCAACGAGGTCCGGCTGGACCCCGCCACCGGCGAGATCCTGGTGCGCGGGCCGAACGTGTTCATGGGTTACCTGAACCAGCCGGAGAAGACCCGCGAGGCGCTGGATGCCGACGGCTGGCTGCACACGGGCGACGTCGGCACGGTCGACGCCGACGGCTACTTCCGCATCACCGACCGGATGAAGGACATCATCATCACGGCCGGGGGCAAGAACGTGACGCCGAGCGAGCTGGAAAACGAACTGAAATTCTCGCCCTACATCACCGACGCCGTGGTGATCGGCGACCGGCGTGCCTACCTCACGGTGATCGTCATGATCGACCAGGAGAACGTCGAGAAGTACGCGCAGGACCGCGACGTGCCCTTCAGTAATTACGCCAGCTTGACACGTGCACCCGAAGTCCAAGAATTGATCCAGGCCGAGATCGATCGCGTCAACGCCCGGTTCGCCCGGGTCGAGCAGATCAAGAAATTCTTCCTGCTGGACACGCAGCTCACCGCCGAAGACGAGGAGCTCACGCCCACCATGAAGCTCAAGCGCAAGCTGGTGGAGAAGAAGTACGCGCCCCAGATCGAAGCGATGTACCGATAGCCAACCGACCCGAAGGAGAAAAAGCATGAAACGCAAGCTCGCCGCCGCCGCGGCCCTCGCCCTGGCGGCCGGCCTCGCCGGCGCGCAGAACAGCAACCAGGGCGTCACCAAGGACGAGATCGTCCTGGGCTCCATCCAGGACCTGTCGGGGCCGCTGGCCGGCTTCGGCAAGCAGGTGCGTTTGGGCATGATGCTGCGCGTCGACGAGCTCAACGAGCAGGGCGGCATCAACGGCCGCAAGGTCCGCCTGATCGTCGAGGACTCGGGCTACGACCCGCGCAAGGCGGTGCTGGCGGCGCAGAAGCTGGTCAACCAGGACAAGATCTTCGCGATGGTGGCGCACATCGGCACGGCGCAGAACATGGCGGCCATGCCGGTGCAGTTCCAGAAGAACGTGATCAACTTCTTCCCCGTCACGGCGGCACGCGAGATGTACGAGCCGTTCCACCGCCTGAAGTACTCGTTCGCGGCCACCTACTACGACCAGATCCGCATCACCCTGCCCAAGCTGGTGAAGGAGAAGAACGCGAAGAAGGTCTGCACCATCTACCAGGACGACGAGTTCGGCCTGGAGGTCATGCGCGGCGGCGAGGCGGCGCTCAAGACGCTGAACATGGAGTTCGCCGAGAAGACCACCTTCAAGCGCGGCGCCACCGACTTTTCCTCGCAGGTGGCGCGCATGAAGGCGGCCGGCTGCGAACTGGTGGTGCTGGGCACCATCATCCGCGAGACCATCGGCACCATCGGGGAGTCGCGCAAGACCGGCTTCAATCCCACCTTCCTGGGCTCCAGCGCCGCCTACACCGACCTGATCCACAAGCTGGGCGGGCCGGCCATGAACGGGCTGTACGCCACCATGACGGTGCAGCATCCCTACCTGGACGAGGCCTCGCAGCCGATCCGCTTCTGGGCCAACAAGTACAAGACGAAGTTCAACGAAGACCCCACCGTGTTCTCGGTCTATGGCTACAACGCGATCGACGCCTTCGCGCAGGCGGCGTCCCGGGCGGGCGGACAGCTCACCACCGACAGCTTCGTCAAGGTCATGGACAGCATGAGCTACCCGGCCGACATCTTCGGCAGCGCGCCGGCCAGCTACGGCCCGAAGAAGCGGCTCGGCAACGACCTGTCGCGCCTGTCGCAGATCCAGGACGGCAAGTGGAAGGTGATTTCCGAGTACGTCAAGCCCTGAGCGCAAGGGCCTGACCCGCGAGCAAGGCCGGGCGCTGCCCGGCCTTGTCGTTCCTGCGCCTAGGCCGCGACGGACGACCCGCTGACCCGTGCCAGCAGCGCTTCCAGCGCGTCGATCTCGGCCGGCTTGACCATGTGCTCGTCGAAACCGGCTTCGCGGGTGCGCTGGCGGTCCTCGGCCTGGCCCCAGCCGGTGAGCGCGACGATGTGCATCCGCGACCGCTGCGGGTGCCCGGCGAGGCGGCGCACGACCTCGTAGCCGTCCATGCCGGGCATGCCCAGGTCGAGCAGCACCAGCCGCGGGGTTTCCTGCTGCGCCGCCGACAAGGCGTCCGGCCCGCCATAGACCACGCGGGTGGTGGCGCCCATCATCTCCAGCATCGCGCCCAGGCTGTCGGCGGCGTCGCGGTTGTCGTCGACCACCAGCACCGAGGGACCCTGGGCCTCAGGGTGCGGCGCGGCCGGCTCGGCGGCGGGGGAGGGCGCATCGCGGTCCCGCGGCGGCAGCACCGGGAGGCGTACCGTGAAGGTGCTGCCCTGGCCGGCCCCCTCGCTCTGCGCGCCCACCACGCCGCCGTGCAGCTCCACCAGGCTGCGCACGATCGACAGGCCGATGCCCAGCCCGCCCTGGGCGCGCGCCGCCGAGCGGTCGGCCTGCACGAAGGGCTGGAACACCTCCTCCAGCATCTCGCGGGCCAGGCCCATGCCGTTGTCCTGCACCTGCACCACGGCCTGGTCGCCGTCGGTCCATGCCGCCAGCGCGATGTGGCCGCCGGGGTCGGTGTACTTGGCGGCGTTGTTCAGCAGGTTGGCGAACACCTGGCCCAGGCGCAGCGGGTCGCCGTCGACCTCGACCGCGGCCACCCCCTCGATGTCGACGTGCAGCGAATGGCGCGCCGCGTCCAGCACCGGTCGGCTGGTCTCGGCCGCGCCGGCCAGCACTTCGTGCAGCGACAGGCGGCCGCGCTGCAGCACCACCTTGCCGGAAGTGATGCGCGAGACCTCCAGCAGGTCGTCGACCAGCCGCACCAGCTGGTCGATCTGCCGCCGCATCATGGCCTGCACCCGGGCGCCGCCGTCCGGGCCGCCGCCCAGTTCGAGCAGCTGCACGCCGTTGCGCAGGGGCGCGAGCGGGTTGCGCAGCTCGTGGGCCAGCGTGGCGATGAACTGGTCCTTGCGCCGCTCGACCTGCTGCAGCGCCGCCAGCGCCTGCGCCAGCGCCTCCGCGGCTTCGCGCTGGCGCAGCTGGACCTGGGCGCGCTCGAAGGCTTCCCAGCAGCGTTGCGCGGCCGCCTGCACCAGCGACACCTCCGACTCGGTCCAGGTGCGTGGTTGCCGCTGCTGCACCGCGATGCCGGCCACCAGCCGACCAGCGCGCAGGATGCCGGACGAGAGGTTGGCCGCCGTGTGCTGGGCGCGGTGGGGTTCGCGCCGGCCGGCGATGCGCGGATCGGTTTCGACGTCGTCGACCACGAAGGCCCGGCCGGCCCGGTACAGGGCGAGCTGCTCGCCACCGAACGCCTTCAGGCTGACCTGCCCGAGGATCGATGGCATGCCTTCGCGCCGGTACTCGCCGCGGATGTCCATGCTGTCCTCGTCCTCGTCCACCAGCACCCAGCAGCAGCGGTCGGCCTGCAGGTGTTCGGCCAGGGCCCGCACGGCGGCATCGAGCACCGACTCGGGGTCGGTGAAGCGCTGCATGAGTTCGCCGAACTCGGCCAGGAAACGCTGCTGCGACTCGCTCTCGCGGATGCCGCGCTCCATCAGCCGCGATTGCAGCACGTCGTGGAAGGAGCAGGCCAGCCCGCCGGACGCCAGCGGATAGGCGCCGACCTCGAACCAGCCGGCCAGCGGGTCGTACGGCCCGTCGATGGTCAGCGCGACGCGCTCGCGCATGGCGCGCCGCAGCGGCTCCTCGAACGCCGAGCCGAGCACGCTCGGGAACAGTTCCCAGTAGCTGCGCCCGAGCATGCTCTCGCGCGAGCGGCCGAAGATGCCTTCGGCGGCACTGTTGACGTAGGTGAAGCGCCATTGCCCGTCGACCGCGACGAAGGCGTCGGTGATGCTCTCCAGCAGGTCCTGGATCTCGGTGCGCAGGGCGTGCTCGCGCTGCAGGCCCTCGCGGCGGACCTGCGCCAGCCGCAGCGTGGCCGACAGCCGCGCGAGCAGCTCGCGCGCGTGGAAGGGCTTGACCAGGAAATCGTCGGCGCCGGCGTCCAGCGCCTGCAGGCGCGCGGCATGGCCGGCGTGGGCCGACAGCATCACCACCGGCAGGGCGGCCGTGGAAGGCTCTTCGCGCAGCCGCCGCAGCAGGCCGAAGCCGTCGAGGCCGGGCATCATCACGTCGGTCAGCACGAGGTCGGGCTGGCGCGCGGCAATGGCCTGCAGCGCCTGCCAGCCGTCGCCGACCACCTGCACCTCGTGCTCCTGCCCGATCAGGTTGGCCAGGTAGTTGCGCATGTCGGCGTTGTCGTCCGCCACCAGCACCAGCGCGCGGCCCCAAGCCGGCTGCGGGTCGGGCTCGGCGACCCCGAGCGGCGCGAAGGCGGAGTCCACCGGCAGCTGTCTGCCGTCCGCTTCCGGCCAGCCGTCGACTTCGTCCAGCCAGCCGCGCGGCGGCTCCAGCACGGGCGGCTCGCCCGCGGCCTCGACCTGGTCGGCCGGCAGGTGCGCGCTGCCCCAGGGCAGTTCGACGCTGAACGTGCTGCCCTCGCCGAGGCGGCTCTGCGCCTGCACGGTGCCGCCGTGCAGGCGGGCCAGTTCGGCCACCAGCGCCAGGCCGATGCCGGTGCCCTCGATGCTGCGGCCGCGCACGCCTTCGACGCGGTAGAACCGGTCGAACACATGCGGCAGCGCCTGCGACGGAATGCCGACGCCGGTGTCCGATACGTCCAGCCGCACGCCGCCCCGCACCGGGCGAAGCCGCACCTCCACGCGGCCGGCCAGCGTGTACTTGATCGCGTTCGACACCAGGTTGAAGACGATCTTTTCCCACAGGCTGCGGTCCACGTAGACCGGCTTGGGCAGCGGCTCGCAGCGGATGTCCAGCGCCAGCCCGGCGCGCGCGGCGGCCGACTGGAAGAAGGCCGCCAGCCCGGCGGTGTGCGCGGCCAGGTCGAGCGGGCGGAAGTGCGCCTGCACGCGCCCGCCCTCGAAGCGCGAGAACTCCAGCAGCGTGTTGACCAGCCGCTGCAGGCGGTGGGCGTTGCGCTGGGCGACGCGCAGCGAATCGCGCACCGGCGGCGGCAGCACGCCGGCATCGAGCAGGTCGCCCACCGGCCCGAGCACCAGCGACAGCGGCGTGCGCAGCTCGTGGCTGACGTTGGAGAAGAAGACCATCTTGGCGCGGTCCAGCTCGGCCAGCGCGCGCGCGCGCTCCTGTTCCACTTCGAAGCTGCGGGCCGTTGCGATCGCGCTGGCGACCTGTTGCGCGAGCAGTCCCAGGTAGTCGCGGTAGTCGCCGTCCAGCGGACGGTGCGGATTCAGCCCGGCGACCATGAAGCCGGCGGGAACGCCCGGCGCGGAAGCCGGCAGCGGCAGCACGATCGCGTCCTGCACAGGGCCGGGCCAGGGCCCGGCCGGCACCTCGGCGTGCGCGCCCAGCCCGGGCACGAGCAGCGGCTCGTGCCGCTGCGCGACCGCCGCGAGCGGCCACGGGCCTTGCGGCGAGTCGAAGCGGATCTCCGGCACGGCCAGCCGGGCGTCGTCCACGCCGGCGCACGCCGCCAGCCGCGCGGTGTCGCCGTCCTGCAGGTAGAACAGCACGAACGGCAGGTCGTGCGCGTTGCCGGCCAGCGCGCGCGCCGCGCTCTCGCAGGCCTCGCGCGGGTTGCGTGCGTGCAGCGGCGCCGCCGCCAGCTCGCTCAGGCTCCTGAGGCGCCGTTCGCCCAGCACCCGCCCGGTCTCGTCGGCGCAGGCACAGAAGACGCCACCGACCTCGCCCTGGTCGTCGAAGCAGGGGCTGTAGGAGAAGGTGAAATAGGTTTCCTCGGCGAAGCCCTTGCGATGCAGCATCAGCCGCACGCGGTCGTTCCAGGTCGATTCGCCGCGCTCCATCACCGCATCGATCTGCGGCCCGATCACCGGCCAGATCTCGGCCCAGGTCTCGCGCGCGCTGCGTCCCAGCGCCCAGGGGTGGCGCGACCCCATGAAGGCGGCGTTGGCGTCGTTGTAGATGGCGATCAGCCGCGGGCCCCACCACACGAACATCGGGTAGCGCGAGCCGAGCAGCAGGCGCACCGCCGTCTTCAGGCTCTGCGGCCACTGCTCGGGCGGGCCCAGCGGGGTGGACGCCCAGTCGTGCGCCGAGACCAGCGCCGCCAGGTCGCTGTCGGCGATCGATTCGGCCTTGGCGGTGGGACCCGACAGCAGCGATCCGCCCGCCGGCACGGCGTGGACGGAGGTCGCTTCGGGCAGGCCCGTGGGTTCGGTCATGGCGTGGTGTGAAGGCGCTGCTTGATGCCCCAGCCGCTGCGAAGCCGCTTTTGTCTGCCGATTGCGACGGCTTGTCAAACGCCGAGCCAGCTCGCGCCCGGCGGGCGGAAGAGCTGGCGGCGGCCCCTTGCTCGGCGAGGCCCGCAGTCTAGGCGCGATGCAGCTCTGCCTTGAGGTATCTCTGTGCAACCGGGGCAGGGTGCCCGCCGGTGCCGTCCTACGGTGCGCCGGGGCCAGCGCGCCTAGCATGGGGCAACCCTTCCGCGAGAACGCCATGGCTGATCCACGAACCGCCGGAACCGGCCCCATCGACCTGAGCGAATCCGTTGCCGGCGAGGAAGACCCGGGCTCTTCGATCGAGATCGGGTCGCGCAGGCCGGCGTCCCCGGGTGCGGCGCAACCGTCCAGCGGTGCGCAGGCGTCCGGGCCGACGCCGCCGATGGCGCCCGGCGACGAGGCGCCGCCCGGCACGCCGAGTACCGGCGAGGATCTCTGCCGTGCCTGCGGCGGCACGGGCCAGCTCAACGGCGGCCCCTGCCCCGAGTGCGAGGGCACCGGCAAGGTGGTCCGCGGCATCGGCGGGGCCTGAGCCGGGGTGCTGCTGCCTCGATCGCTGCCGCGCCGGCGCCGACTGGCCTTGCCGGGCGGTGCGCTGGAATACGTGCTCTCGGGCGACGGCGCGCCGGCGCTGGTGCTGCTCAGCGGCGCCGGCGTCACCCTGGAGGGCTGGGGCCGGCTCTATCCCGGCATCGAGTCGGTCGGCCGCACGCTGGCCTGGAACCGTTGCGGCGCCGGCGCCAGCACGCCGGCGCGCAGGCCCCAGCCGGCCAGCGCCGTCGTGGCCTCGCTGGGCGAGTTGCTGGCGGCGCTGGCCGTGCCCCCGCCCTATCTGCTGGTGGGCCACTCGCTCGGCGGCCTGCATGCCCAGCTGTTCGCGCGGCGCCACCCGGCGCAGGTCGCGGGCGTGGTCCTGCTGGACGCCACGCATCCCGGCGATCACGAAGTCTTCGAAGGGCACGAGAGCCGGCTGGCCCGGGCGCTGGCGCAACTGCTGTCCGTGCCCCAGCGCCTGCTGCGCGCCAACCTGCGATCGGAGATCGAGTGGATCGGGCAGTCGGTGCGCGAGGTCGAGTCCGCCGGGCCTTTCCCGCCCGTGCCCCTGGCCGTCGTCAGCGGCGGCCGGGAACCGCCGACCTGGCTGGTGCCGGCCGAGGCGTTGCGGCGGAGAAAGGCGCGCCAGCGCGAACTGGCCCAGCTGTCGCCGTTGGGCCGGCAGGTGGTCGCGCGGCGCAGCGGGCACTTCCCGCAGCTGACGCAACCCGAACTGGTGCTGCAGGTGCTGCGCGAGGTGGCGCAGCAGGCGCGCGAGGCCTCAGCCGGCCAGCCCCTTGTAGAGCATGTAGGCGGCGAGCGAATAGAGGATGGTGGCGAAGAGGCGCTTGAGCTTGCCGACCGGCAGCGCGTGGGCGGCGCGGGCGCCGAGCGGCGCCGTGCTGACGCTGCCCAGCGCGATGACCACCAGCGCCGGCAGCCAGATGTAGCCGAAGGAACCCGGCGGCAGGCCTTCGACCCGCAGCCCGCTGGCCACGTAGCCGGCCACGTTGGCCACCGCGATCGGGAAGCCGAGCGCGGCCGAGGTGGCGACGGCGTTGTGGATGGCGACGTTGCACCAGGTCATGAACGGCACGCTGATGAAGCCGCCGCCGGCGCCCACCAGCCCTGAGAGGAAGCCGATGGCGCCGCCCGCCGCGACGGTACCGGCGGTGCCGGGCATCTGTCGCGTGGGCTTGGGCTTCTTGTCCAGGAACATCTGGGTGGCCGAGAAGCCGACGAAGGCGGCGAAGATGACCGCCAGCACGTCGCCCTTGAGCAGCGCGAACACGCCCAGGCTGCCCACCATGCTGCCGATCACGATGCCGGGCGCCAGCCGCTTGACGAGGTCCCAGCGCACCGCGCCGCGCCGGTGGTGCGCGCGCACGCTGGATACCGAAGTGAAGATGATGGTGGCCATGGAGGTGGCGATCGCCATCTTCACCGCCAGCTCGGGGCCCACGCCGCGCTGCCCGAGGATCAGGGTGATGAACGGCACCATGATCATCCCGCCCCCGATGCCCAGCAGCCCCGCGAGAAAACCGGTGGCCAGGCCGAGCGCAGCCAGTTCGAGGATGAGGGGAAGAGCGAGATCCATGCCGTACTTTTTCCACGCCTTTGCGGCGCACCGGCGAGATTGTCGCTGAGCTTGCGCGGCGATCTGGAGACTTCCAGATCGCCGCTGCGGGTCGCGCGGAATAACATGCAGCGCGACCCCTCCATGACGGCGAAGACCGGATTCACTCCGGCCTTCGTCATCTAGCTGGAAAACCGCTCAGAAAACGCGCAGCGTTTTCTGAGCGAACGTAGCGGGGTGTCTGCAGTTGCCACCGGACCGGCATCCTGAACCGGGGGTTCAGGTGGGCTAGGTCAACCAGGCGTTGGGATCATCTGACGCGAGACGTTCACGCTCGCCAGGTATGTTCCAGGCCCGAGCTCGATGAGCATTGGTTCAAGGAAATATAAAGCCCGGCACGCACTGCAGACGGAAGTCATTCTAGGGGCTGGTCCGCGCCGGCGGGGGCGTCCGGCGCAAAACACCGGCGCACCGCGGAAAAAGGCCGTCGAGCTTGACAGGATCGATGTCGTCCGCGCTTGCCGGACGCGGGTGGGCGCTCAGATCAAGCGTCCATCGTTGCCCAGCGCGCGATCGAGCCGTTCCAGCAGCAGCGCCAGGCGCGGATCGGGCTCGCCTTCGCCCCGCGGGCGGGCGGGCGGCGCGATGCCGCGGTCGGCCACGTCGAAAGCCAGGTTCAGCGCGGCGAGCACCGCGATGCGGTCCCTCGCCTTGACCTTGCCGGCATCCCGGATGCGGCACATCGCCGTGTCGACCTTCTCGACCGCCTCCAGCAGGCGGCCCTCGCCACCTTCCGGGCAGCCGAGCAGGTAGCTCTGGCCCATGATCTGCACTTCGATCTGCTTGGTCGCGGGCATGTCAGGCCGCCGAATTGATGCCCGGCAGGCGCTCGAGCAGCGCGTCGACGCGCGCGCGCGCCGCCGACAACCTGGACTTGAGCGAATCGCGCTCCTGCGTGAGCACGTCCAGCTGCTGCTGCAAGAGCGCGTTGGTGCGCTGCAGCTCCTCGTAGCGCACGAGCAGGCGTTCGACGCGCTCGGCGACCTGATCGACCTGGGAAGCAGTGGCCATGGCTGTAAGGGATTGTAGGGTTGGGGCCGCCCTTGCGCCTAGAATCGCCGGCGTTGGTGCTTGCGGTGTGGTTCGCATGCCGCAGTTCAACGGGAAGCAGGGAGCCTGCTCCGCCACGCGCCGCGCACCGCGGCGCGCACCTGGAGCGAGCCAACCTGCGCTGCCCCCGCAACGGTAAGCGGAGGCGCCTGCCCGCGCAGGCGCCCGCTCCATCACAGCAGCCACTGGCGCGCGTGCCGCAACACACGCCGCCGGGAAGGCGATGGAAGCGTCCTCCGCCAGCCCGGATACCGGCCAACGAGGTGG
>NZ_JAKFCM010000089.1:0-2459 GCF_036676645.1 Ramlibacter sp. | reverse complement strand
GAGCGCCTGGTGGTGCTGGACTGCGAACAGGACGCGCCGCTGGCCGTGGTCACACGCGCGGTCACCGAACTGGCCGAACTCGCGCTCGACGCCGCCTGCACGCTGGCCTGGAGCGAGCTCGACGAACTCTTCGGCGCCCCCCAGTACGCCGGCCCCGACGGCCAGCCCCAGCGGGCCCGGATGTGGGTCATCGGCATGGGCAAGCTGGGCGCGCGCGAGCTCAACGTGTCGAGCGACATCGACCTGATCTACGTCTACGACCACGACGGCGAGACCGCCGGCAACGCCCAGGGCCGCAACCGCATCAGCAACCACGAGTACTTCGGCAAGGCGGTCAAGCACATCTACAACACCGTGGGCGAAGCCACCGAACACGGCAGCGTGTTCCGCGTCGACCTGGCGCTGCGACCCAACGGCAACTCGGGGCCGAGCGCAGTTTCGCTGGGTGCGCTGGAAGAGTATTTCCTGGTGCAGGGCCGCGAGTGGGAACGCTTCGCCTGGCTCAAAAGCCGCGTGATCGCCCCGGCCGCCTGCATCGCCGACAAGAGCGCCAGCGCGCTGCGCGGCGCGGTGCTGCCCTTCGTGTTCCGCAAGTACCTGGACTACAACGTCTTCGACTCGCTGCGCACGCTGCACCGCCAGATCCGCGAGCACGCGGCCAAGCGCGCCGCCGGCAACCCCGGGCGCGCCAACGACGTGAAGCTCTCGCGCGGCGGCATCCGCGAGATCGAATTCACCGTGCAGCTGCTGCAGGTGGTGCGCGGCGGCCAGTTTCCCGAGCTGCGTACCCGCCCCACGCTGGACGCGCTCACGCGCCTGTGCCGCGCCGGCCTCATGCCCCAGGCCAACGCCGACGCGCTGGCGCGGGCCTACGGCTTCCTGCGCCGGGTCGAGCACCGCATCCAGTACCTGGACGACCAGCAGACCCACGTGATGCCCACGCGCGACGACGACCTGAACTGGCTCGCCGCCACCATGGGCCACGCCAACGTCTGCGACTTCCTGCACACCCTGGACGCGCACCGCGAGCTGGTGGCGCAGGAGTTCGACACCCTGCTCGGTGGGCCCACCAACGGGGGCTGCAACGGCAAGGGCTGCAACGGCAGGAATGGGAAAAGTGGCGCCGGCGGCCAGCCCCGCGGCGCGACCGACGACCTGCAGTCGGTGCTGGCCCAGCTGCCCGAGGCCTTCGCGGCCAAGGTGGCGCAATGGAGCGGGCACCCGCGTGTGCTGGCGCTGCGCGAAGACGCGCGCGCGCGCCTGGTGCGGCTGGTGCAGCGCACCGGCGCCTGGCTCGAACAAGGGCGCGTGAGCGAAGAAGCCGCCCTGCGCCTGGCCGACTGGATCGAACCCCTGCTGCGCCGCGAAAGCTACCTCGCGCTGCTGCAGGAGCGCCCGTCGGTGCACGAGCGCCTGCTGCGCCTCATGGGGGCGGCCAAGTGGCCCGCGCGCTACCTGCTCCAGCACCCGGGCGTGATCGACGAACTGGCCAGCCAGCAACTGCTGGCCGAGCGCTTCGACGCCGTGCAATTCGAGGCCGAACTCGAAGCTCGGCGCGCCGCGCTGCACTCCACCGGCGAAGACGACGAAGAGGCCCTGCTCAATCTGCTGCGCCGCGCGCACCACGCCGAGGTGTTCCGCACCCTGGCGCGCGACGTGGAAAAGGTGCTCACCGTGGAGCAGGTGGCCGACGACCTCTCGGCTCTGGCCGACACCATGCTGCGCGTGACGGCGCGCTGGTGCTGGGCGCGGCTGAAGAACCGCCACCGCGAAGAACCCGGTTTCGCCATCATTGGCTACGGCAAGCTCGGCGGCAAGGAACTGGGCTATGGCAGCGACCTCGACATCGTGTTCGTCTACGAAGACGAGGACGAGCGCGCGCCCGAGATCTACGGCGCCTTCGTGCGCAAGATGATCAACTGGATGACGGTGAAGACCGGCGAGGGCGACCTGTTCGAGATCGACACCGCGCTGCGGCCCAACGGCAACTCCGGCATGCTCGTGACCAGCTTCAACGCCTACGCCAACTACCAGCAGCAGCGCGGCAGCAACACCGCCTGGACCTGGGAACACCAAGCCATGACGCGGGCGCGGTTTGTCATGTCAGGAAGTGAAGACACCCCCACGCTCCCCGTTTCACGTGGCTCGCTGCCCCCCGAGGGGGCTGGCCCCGCCTTGGGGCGGCCCGACGACGGGACCGATGCCCCCACGCTCCCCGCTGCGCGTGGTTCGCTACCCGGCGATGGGGCCGTGACCGTTTCCCTTCGCGAGCGTTTCGACGCCGTGCGTGAAGCGGTGATCACCTCGGAGCGCGACCCCCAGGCGCTGGCCGCGGAGATCGTGGCCATGCGCGAGAAGGTGCGTGCCGCCCACCCGGTGCGTGGCGCGCGCTTCGACGTCAAGCACAGCCCAGGTGGCATGTTGGATGTGGAGTTCGCCGTGCAATACCTGGTGCTGTC
>NZ_JAKFCM010000088.1:0-1706 GCF_036676645.1 Ramlibacter sp. | reverse complement strand
TGGCTCATGTCGATGCGGCCGTGTTTGATGTCCAGCGGGCGGATGTAATTTTTCTTCACCGGCTGGGGCGCGGGCGCTTCGCCGCCGGCGGGTTGCTCGATGTCGGTTCTCATGGGGTGGCCTCTTCAATGGGAGGGGCGCTGGCGGCGACGATGGGGATGTCTCTGAAGCGGCCGTAGGTGTAGTGCGCGGCGCAGGCGCCTTCGCTGGACACCATGCAGGAGCCGACCGGGTTCTCGGGCGTGCAGACGGTGCCGAAGATCTTGCAGTCGGTCGGCTTCTTCACCCCGCGCAGGATGGCCCCGCACTCGCAGGCCTTGTTGTCGGGCACCGACTGGTAGGCCAGGTCGAAGCGGCGCTCGGCGTCGAAGGCCGCGAAGGCCTCGCGGATCTTGAGTGCGCTGTAGGGCACCTCGCCCAGGCCGCGCCACTCGAAGCTGGGCCTCAGCTCGAACACCTCGGACACCAGGGCCTGGGCCTTGAGGTTGCCCTCGGGCGTGACGGCGCGGGTGAATTCGTTCTCCACATGGGCGCGCCCCTCGTTGACCTGGCGCACCAGCATCAGGATGGCCTGCATCACGTCCAGCGGCTCGAAGCCGGCGATCACCACAGGCTTGCGGTACTCCTCGGCGAAGTGTTCGTAGGGCGCGGAGCCGATGACGATGCTCACGTGCGCCGGGCCGATGAAGCCGTCGATGGGCACGGTGCCGAGCTGGCGCACCTCGGGCGATTCGAGGATGTGGGTGATGGCCGAGGGCGTGAGCACGTGGCAACACAAGACGCTGAAATTGGCCAGGCCCTCGCGCGCCGCGTCGCGGATGGCGAGTGCCGTGGGCGGCGTGGTGGTCTCGAAGCCGATGGCGAAGAACACCACCTCGCGCTGCGGGTTCGCGCGCGCGATGGCCATGGCGTCGGCAGCCGAATAGACCATGCGGATGTCGCCGCCACGCGCCTTGGCCTTGATGAGCGACAAAGGCTCTGACGACCCCCTGGTCGCCTGCGGCGCCCTCCCCCCGAGGGGGGCGTCACCACCTTGGGGCGGCCCGGCGGTGGTGACCGGCGACGCCGGCACGCGCATGGTGTCGCCGTAGGTACAGACGATGGCACCACGCTCCAGCGCGAGGCGGATCGCGAGGTCGATGCGGCCGATGGGCAGCACGCAGACCGGGCAACCCGGGCCGTGGATCATGCGCACGTTGGGCGGCAGCAGTTCGAGCACGCCGTAGCGGCTGATGGCGTGTGTGTGGCCGCCGCAGAACTCCATGAAGCTGTAGCGGCGGTCCGGGTGCGCTTCGGCGGCGATGCGTGCGCCGATCTGGCGGGCAAGACCGCCGTCGCGGAATTCGTCGATGTATTTCATCAGGGCGCCCCTTCCAGGGTCGATTGCATTTCGGCGAACAGCGCCAGCGTGCGTTCGGCCTCCTCCGGGTCGATCACACCGATGGCGTGGCCCACGTGAACGATCACGTAGTCGCCCACCTGCACGTCGGCCACCAGGGCGATGGAGATCTCCTTGCGGATGCCGCCGAGGTTCACCACGGCCTGGTCGTTGGGGCGCAGCTCCACCAGCTGGGCGGGAATGGCTAGGCACATGGTGCGATTTCCTTCGTGGGTGTTTCTTGTGGGGTGGTCGCGGCCAGTTGCTGGGCGGCGACCCAGGCCTGGCCGAGCGCGAGGCCGGCGTCGCCGCAGCCCTTGTCGAGCGG
>NZ_JAKFCM010000087.1:0-156782 GCF_036676645.1 Ramlibacter sp. | reverse complement strand
GGGGCCGGACGCGGCGCCGGCGCCTTGCGCGGCGCGGGCGCCGGAGCAGGCTGGGGCGGCGGCGGCGGAGCCGACGGAGGCGGAGCCGGGACCACCGGCTGCGCCGGAATGATCTCGCTAAGAACCTGCACCGGCACCACGATTTCGGGCGGTTCGCGCCGGACCAGACCCTGCTGCAGCGCCCACAGGGCCGCGACGTGCGCGAGCAGCACGCTGCCGGCGGCAGCGGCATTGCGGCGACGGAAGGGCAGTGATATCGGGGTCATCAACAGGCGCGGGACGCGGCGAGCTCAGTCGCGCAAGGCCCACCACGCAGCGCCCAGCACCAGCGGCAGGATCAGGCCAAGGAGGACGAACAAGCCCATGCGCCGCCTCCGCATCCGCAGCCCTCGTGCTGCACTGCCGCGACGGGTGCTTCCGGGTTGCATTGCGCGACCACGTCCCGGGCGCAAGTTTCGCACTGGCCGCACTGGGTGGCGACGCCCAGCTCGAACTGGATGTCGTCGAAGCTCATCCCGGCCCGGGCATGGCGGGCGATCTCGCGGTCGGAGACTCGGCGGCAGACACAAACGATCATGGCGGGGTACTGCGAGGGTTCGGGATGCGATGAGGCAGATTTTAAATGCGAATCGATCGCATTTGCAATGACTATCATCAACTTCCTTGAAGCCCCCCGCAGCCCTCATGTGGTGGACCCCATGCGCAGCAGGATGCGACGCTCGCATTCAAGCAGCCCAGGAGCTGCGGCCGCGAGAAGCAGAACCGGCCCCGAAAGGGCGCGTGGCGATGCAAGTTCAGCGGCAGGAAGTGCCGCGCGCGAGGAGCCGGCAGGCGGGACTCAGGTCCCGTCGCCCATCTGCGACTGCAGGTAGTTCTGCAAACCCACCTTGGCCAGCAGTTCGACCTGGGTCTCGAGCCAGTCGATGTGTTCCTCGGTGTCTTCCAGGATGTCTTCCAGGATCTCGCGCGACACGTAGTCCTGCGCCGCCTCGCAGGCGGCGATGCCTTCCTTGACCGTGGCCTGCGCGCCGCGTTCGCTTTGCAGGTCGCAGTCGAGGATCTCCGGCACGTCCTCGCCCACCAGCAGCTTGCCCAGGTCCTGCAGGTTGGGCAGCCCGTCCAGCACCAGGATGCGCTCGATCAGGCGATCGGCATGCTTCATCTCGCCGATGGATTCCTCGTACTCCTTTTTCGCCAGCCGCCCGAACCCCCAGTGCTTGAGGATGCGGTAGTGCAGGAAGTACTGGTTGGTGGCCGTCAGCTCGTTCTTGAGCTGCGCCTGCAGCTGCTGCAGGACTTGCGGGTTGCCTTGCATTCTTGTTCTCCTTGCGGGGCTGCGAAGCGGGCATTCTCGCCCGATTCGCAGCCCGCGATGCAAGCTCCTGCGCAGCTCCCACGACGGTGCGTGAGAAGCTCTCGCGTTCAGGCCGGCACGGCCTCGGCAGCCGCTTCGGTCACCGTCGCGTCGGCGGGTGCCGAGGTGCGGATCAGGTGGTCGAAGGCTCCCAGCGCAGCCTTGGCGCCGTCGCCCGCGGCGATGATGATCTGCTTGAACGGCACCGTCGTTGCATCGCCGGCGGCGAACACGCCCGGCACCGAGGTCTGCCCGCGGGCATCGACCACGATCTCGCCGTGCTTCGACAGCTCCACCGCGCCCTTGAGCCATTCGGTGTTGGGCACCAGGCCGATCTGCACGAACACGCCTTCCAGCCCGACGCGGTGCTCCTGGCCGCTGGCCCGGTCCTTGTAGACCAAGCCGTCGACCTTCTGGCCGTCACCGGTGACTTCGGTCGTCTGCGCGTTCACCAGCGTGGTCACGTTGGGCAGGCTGGCCAGCTTGCGTTGCAGCACCGCGTCGGCGCGCAACTGCTCGCCGAACTCGATCAGCGTGACGTGGCCGACGATGCCGGCCAGGTCGATGGCAGCCTCCACGCCGGAGTTGCCGCCGCCGATCACCGCCACGCGCTTGCCCTTGAACAGCGGCCCGTCGCAGTGCGGGCAGTAGGCCACGCCCTTGTTGCGGTACTGCTGCTCGCCCGGCACGCCCAGCTGGCGCCAGCGCGCGCCGGTGGTCAGGATCACGGTGCGGCTCCTGAGTGAGGCGCCGTTCTCCAGCTCCACCTCGATCAGGTCCGCCCCCCGCTTGAGCGACCTGGCGCGCTGCAGGTTCATGATGTCCACGTCGTAGTGGCGCACGTGTTCCTCCAGCGCCAGCGCGAACTTCGGTCCTTCGGTCTCCTTCACCGAGACGAAGTTCTCGATGCCCAGGGTGTCCAGCACCTGGCCGCCGAATCGCTCGGAGGCAACGCCGGTGCGGATGCCCTTGCGCGCGGCGTAGACCGCCGCGGCGGCGCCGGCCGGGCCGCCGCCGACGATCAGGACGTCGAACGGGTCCTTGGCCGCGATCTTCTTCACTTCGCGCTCGGCGCCGCCGGTGTCGACCTTGGCCAGGATCTCCTCCAGGCTCATGCGGCCGGTGCCGAACATCGTGCCGTTCAGGAACACGGTGGGCACGCCCATGACCTGGCGCTGCTCGATCTCGTCCTGGAACAGGCCGCCCTCGATCATGGTGGCCTTGATGCGCGGATTCTGCACCGCCATCAGGTTCAGCGCCTGCACCACGTCCGGGCAGTTGTGGCAGGTCAGCGAGACGTAGACCTCGAACTCCAGGTCGGTGTCGATCGCGCGGATCTGCTCGAGCACGTCCTGCTCGACCTTGGGCGGATAGCCGCCGACCTGCAGCAGCGCCAGCACCAGCGAGGTGAACTCGTGGCCCATCGGCAGGCCCGCGAAGCGCGGACCGTGACTTTCACCGGGGCGGTTGATCGAGAACGAGGGGGTGCGGTGCGGCCCTTGTGCCTGCCGCGTCTCGCTCACGCGCACCAGCGGGGAGGTCTCGGCGATGTCGCGCAGCAGCGCCTGCATCTCGCGCGAGGCGGGCGTGTCGTCCAGCAGCGCGGTGATCTCCACCGGCTGCGCAATGCGTTCCATGTAGGCGGCCAGCTGGGCCTTCAGGTTGGCGTCGAGCATGTGCAGCTTCCTCTCGTTGCTCAGGATGTGGGAATGGAAAGGCCCGGGGGCGCAGGGCGCACCCGGGCCTCGTTCGCGGTCGTGGAGCGCCGGTGGCTCAGATCTTGCCGACCAGGTCCAGCGAAGGCTTCAGCGTCTCGGCGCCTTCGCTCCACTTGGCCGGGCACACCTCGCCCGGGTGGGCGGCGATGTACTGGGCGGCCTTCAGGCGGCGCAGCGTTTCGGTGGCGACGCGGCCGATGCCGTTGTCATGCACCTCGACGGTCTTGATGCGGCCTTCCGGATCGATGATGAAGGTGCCGCGCAGCGCCAGGCCGGTGTCCTCGCCTTCGGTGATCAGCACGTCGAAGAAGCGGGCCAGCTGGTGGCTCGGGTCGCCGATCAACGGGTACTGCACCTTCTTGATGGTGTCGGAGGTGTCGTGCCAGGCCTTGTGCGTGAAGTGCGTGTCGGTGGACACGCCGTAGACCTCGGCGCCCAGCTTCTTGAACTCGGCGTAATGGTCGGCCAGGTCGCCCAGCTCGGTCGGGCACACGAAGGTGAAGTCGGCCGGATAGAACACGACCACGGACCACTTGCCCTTGAAGCTCTCGTCCGAAACGGGCACGAACTTGCCGTTGTGGTACGCGGTGGCCTGGAAGGGGGTGATCTGGGTGTTGATCAGGGACATGGGTTGCTTACTCCTTTGCTGTAGCGTTGACTGTGCGTGTGAGACCCGTAGATTAGGTGCGGGGTTCCTATTGATCCAATTTATTGGAGCAATGTCTTCGATGTTTTTTGGCTATTATAGCCCGGTCCACCCCGTACCCCTGTCCGACGACCCCACGCTCCGTCTGCTGGCAGCGCGCCCGCGCGATCCGCACCAGGATCGCGCCATGAGGAACATCCTGAATCCCCCGTTGCACCTCGGCCTGGCCGAAGCCTTCCGCCGCGCCGGCTTCCGCAAGTGGTACGAGAGGGAACTGCTGTCCAGCCACGCCCACCTGGTGCTGGCTTTCCTGAGCCTCGTGGCGGTGTTTGCCGCGCTCGAGGCTTCACGGGACGGCGGCCCGGCGGAGCGCCTGGTCAACCTCGTGTATGTGCTGCTGTCCGCCGCCATCGGCGCCTGGGCGCTGCGGCGCTACCTGTTCCTGCTGACGCGGGCGGAAGGCGTGGCCAACCAGGCCCAGTGCGAGAGTTGCGGCGAATACGGCCGTTTCAAGGTGGTGGCCCCGCACGGGGGCAGCGATGAAGCCGAGGTCTGCTGCCGCCGCTGCCAGCACCACTGGGTGATCAGCGGCCTGGCCTGAACGGCCTCAGTACTCCAGCCGCTCGGGCCGGATCTCCTGCAGGATGGTGGTGGCGATCTCCTCGATCGACTTGGTCGTGGTCGACAGCCACCGGATACCGGCGCGCCGCATCATCGCCTCCGCCTCGGCCACTTCCATCCGGCAGTTCTCCAGCGATGCATAGCGCGAATGCGGCCGCCGCTCGTTGCGGATCTCGGCCAGGCGCTCGGGCTGGATCGTCAGGCCGAACAGCTTGCGCCGGTGCGGCACCAGCGCAGCCGGCAACTGCCGGCGCTCGAAGTCCTCGGGGATCAGCGGGTAGTTGGCCGCCTTCAGCCCGTGCTGCATGGCCAGGTACAGCGAAGTCGGGGTCTTGCCGCTGCGGCTGACCCCCACCAGCACCACGTCGGCATGGTCGAGGTCGCGGTGGCTCTGCCCGTCGTCGTGCGCGAGGCTGTAGTTGATCGCCTCGATGCGGTCGTGGTAGGCCTTGCTCTTGCTGATGTCCGAGAAGCGCCCGACACGGTGGTTGGACTTCATCCCCAGCTCGATCTCCAGCGGCCGCACGAAAGTGCCGAACATGTCCAGCAGCATGCCGCGGCAGCCTTCCTCGATGACCTGCAGGATTTCCACGTTCACGAGGGTGGTGAAGACCAGCGGCCGACGCCCTTCCAGCTCTGCCACGTGATTGACCTGCCGCACCGCCTGGTGCGCCTTGTCCACAGTGTCGACGAAGGGCAGGCGCACGTGCCGCGGCCTGAACTCGAACTGCGCAAGGATGGCGTTGCCGAAGGTCTCGGCGGTGATGCCGGTGCCGTCCGAGATGAAGAAGACGGTGCGCGTGTGCAGGTTGGACATCGGTTCTTTCGGGCCGGCCGCACGGCCTTCGAAAGGGCCACGTGCCTACAATGTCCGGCAATTATCCGCCGCATGTCATGACGCGTTCAGGCCCATTCCAAGCACTACAAAGCCGACCCGACCGACACGCCCGCGCGCGCCGCTGGAGCGCAGACCCGCTTTCAACTTCCGGAGCCTTTCCATGTCTGCACGCTTCAACCCGGCCGCCCTGGTCGTACCGTTCGAGAACCTGAGAATGACCGACGTCGAGGTGGTCGGCGGCAAGAACGCCAGCCTCGGCGAGATGATCTCCCAGCTGCCCCAGGGGGTGCGTGTCCCCACGGGCTTCGCCACCACCGCCCACGCCTTCCGCGAGTTCCTGGCCCATGGCGGCCTGGGCGAGCGCATCAATGCGCGGCTGGATGCCCTGGACACCGAAGACGTGCGCGCACTGGCAGGCGCCGGCGCCGAGATCCGCGGCTGGGTGCTGGAACAGCCGTTCCCGGCCGAGCTGGAAAAGGAGATCCGCAACGAGTTCACGCGCCTGTCCGCCGGCGGTGCCGACGCCAGCTTCGCGGTGCGGTCCTCCGCCACCGCCGAGGACCTGCCGGACGCCTCCTTTGCCGGCCAGCAGGAGACCTTCCTGAACGTGCACGGCATCGAGCACGTGCTCGAGAAGATCAAGGAAGTGTTCGCCTCGCTCTACAACGACCGGGCCATCAGCTACCGCGTGCACAAGGGCTTTGCCCACGCCAACGTGGCGCTGTCGGCCGGCGTGCAGCGCATGGTGCGCAGCGACCTCGGCGCCGCCGGCGTGATGTTCACCATCGACACCGAATCGGGCTTCGCCGACGTGGTGTTCATCACCTCCAGCTACGGCCTGGGCGAGACGGTGGTGCAGGGCGCGGTCAACCCGGACGAGTTCTACGTCCACAAGCCGATGCTGCGTGCGGGCAAGCGCGCCGTGATCCGCCGCAACCTGGGCTCCAAGCTGATCCAGATGGTGTTCACGACGCCGCAGGAGAAGGCGCAGGACCGCAAGCTGGTCAAGACGCTGGAGGTGCCGCTGGAGCAGCGCAACCGCTACTCGCTCACCGACGCCGACGTCGAGCAGCTGGCCCGCTACGCGCTGGTGATCGAGGAGCACTACGGCCGCCCCATGGACATCGAGTGGGGCAAGGACGGCGAGGACGGCCAGCTGTACATCCTGCAGGCAAGGCCGGAGACGGTGAAGAGCCAGCAGCAGGGCAAGACCGAGGTCCGCTACAAGCTCAAGAGCAAGGGCAACGTGCTGGCCGAAGGCCGGGCCATCGGCCAGAAGGTGGGCACCGGGCCGGTGCGCCTGGTGCACGGCACGGCCGAGATGGAGCGGGTGCAGCCCGGCGACGTGCTGGTCACCGACATGACCGACCCCAACTGGGAGCCGGTCATGAAGCGCGCCAGCGCCATCGTCACCAACCGCGGCGGACGCACCTGCCACGCGGCCATCATCGCGCGCGAGCTGGGCATCCCGGCCGTGGTGGGCTGCGGCGACGCCACCGAGCTGCTCAAGGACGGCACCCTGGTCACCGTCAGCTGCGCCGAGGGCGACACCGGCCACATCTACGACGGCCTGCTGGAAACCGAGGTCACCGAGGTGCAGCGCGGCGAGATGCCGCCGGTCGCCACCAAGATCATGATGAACGTCGGCAACCCGCAGCTGGCCTTCGACTTCGCCCAGCTGCCCAACGAGGGAGTGGGCCTGGCGCGGCTGGAGTTCATCATCAACAACAACATCGGCGTGCACCCCAAGGCCATCCTCGACTATCCCAACGTCGACGCGGACCTGAAGAAGGCGGTCGAGTCGGTGGCCCGCGGGCACGCCTCGCCGCGCGCGTTCTACGTCGACAAGGTGGCCGAGGGCGTGGCCACCATCGCCGCCGCCTTCTGGCCCAAGCCGGTGATCGTGCGGCTCTCGGACTTCAAGAGCAACGAGTACCGCAAGCTGATTGGCGGCAGCCGCTACGAGCCGGAGGAAGAGAATCCGATGCTGGGCTTCCGCGGCGCGGCCCGCTACATCAGCGGCGCCTTCCAGGAAGCCTTCCGCATGGAATGCGAGGCGCTGCGGCGCGTGCGCGAGGACATGGGGCTGTCCAACGTCCAGGTGATGGTGCCGTTCGTGCGCACGCTGGGGGAGGCGCGGGGCGTCACCGAACTGCTGGCGCGCCAGGGACTGCGACGGGGCGAGAACGGGCTCAAGGTGATCATGATGTGCGAGATCCCGAGCAACGCGCTGCTGGCCGAGCAGTTCCTGGAGTTCTTCGATGGCTTCTCGATCGGCTCCAACGACCTGACCCAGCTCACGCTCGGACTGGATCGCGACTCCGGCCTCGAGCTGCTGGCGGCCGAGTTCGACGAGCGCGACCCCGCCGTCAAGGCGCTGCTCTCGCGCGCCATCGCCGCCTGCCGCGGACAGGGCAAGTACGTCGGCATCTGCGGGCAGGGCCCGAGCGACCACCCGGACTTCGCGCGCTGGCTGGCCGACGAAGGCATTGCGTCGATCTCGCTCAATCCCGACAGCGTGATCTCGACCTGGCAGCAGCTGGCCGCACGCTGAAGACACGCTGCGGTCCGTCGATGCGATGATGGCGCCCGCGAGGAGGGCTCCATCGCATGGCGGAGAGGGACAGGCGCTACGAGCGCCGGCTGGCACTCATCCTGGCCGGCTACGTGCTGGGGTTGTGCAGCGTGCTGCTGTTGCTCGCCTGGGCCGAGCAGCAGGGGCTGTCGCGCCATTGGCTGGGCCCCTTCCTGCTGTTCGCCACGGTGATGCTGTACGCGGCCATCGGCGTGTGGGGCCGCACGTCCGAGGCCCACGAGTACTACGTCGCCGGCCGCCGCATCCCTCCCATGTACAACGGCATGGCGGCGGCTGCCGACTGGATGAGCGCGGCCTCCTTCATCAGCCTGGCCGGCGGCCTGTACCTGCAGGGATTCAGCGGCTCGCCGGGGCAGCCCGGCGGGCTGGCCTATGTGCTCGGCTGGACGGGAGGCTTCTGCCTGGTGGCGCTGCTGGTGGCGCCGTACCTGCGCGCCATGGAGCTGTACACGCTGCCCGATTTCTTCCACCAGCGCTACGGCGGCGAGTGGCCGCGGCGGCTGGCGGCCGTGGGTGCGATCGTCTGCTCGTTCACCTACGTGGTCGCCCAGATCTACGGGATCGGGCTGATCGCGTCGCGGCTGACCGGCGTGCAGTTCGAGATCGGCATCCTGCTCGGCCTGGGCGGGGTGCTCCTGTGCTCCTTCCTGGGGGGCATGCGGGCGGTGACCTGGACCCAGGTGGCGCAGTACGTGGTCCTGCTGCTGGCCTTCCTGATCCCGGTGTCCTGGCTTGCCTGGAAACAGGTCGGCAATCCGATCGCCCCGCTGGTCTACGGCAGCCAGCTGCAGCGCATCGGCGAGATCGAGCGCGAGCTGATGGCCTCGCCGCAGGAACGGCAGGTACAGGCCGAGTACCAGCGCCGGGCGCAGCGCTACCGCGAATGGCTGCAGGACGTCGAGGGCTCGCTGCGGCGCGAGCGCGAGGCCGCGCAGCGGCGCATTCGCCGACTCAAGGCGCAGGACGCCGATTCCGGGCGCATCGTCGCCGCCCATCGCGAGCTGGCGGCGCTGCCGCGCGACCCGGCGGCGGCGCGCGAGCTGTGGACGCGCGCCCTGCAGGACAACCTGGACCGCTCCCGACCGCTGACCGGCCTGCCGCCGCACGCCCGGCCGTTTGCCGGCGATCCCGGCGGCAGCCCGGCGCAGCAGGCCGAATTCGAAGCCTCGCGACTGAACTTCCTGGCGCTGGTGTTCTGCCTGATGGCCGGCACGGCGGGCCTGCCGCACCTGCTCACGCGCTTCTACACGACCCCCAGCGTGGCCCAGGCGCGCACTTCGGTGGCCTGGGCCCTGTTCTTCATCGGCCTGCTGTACCTGAGCGTGCCGGCGCTGGCGGTGCTGGTGAAGTTCGAAGTGATGCAGCACCTGGTGGGCAGCCGCTTCGACGCCCTGCCGCCCTGGATCCTGCAATGGGCCCGGGTGGATCCCTCGCTGGCCTCGGTGACCGACGTCAACGGCGATGGCCAGGTGCAGTTCGGCGAGATCCGGCTCGGGGCCGACATCATCATGCTGGCCACGCCGGAGATCGGCGGGCTGCCCTACATCGTCTCCGGCCTGGTGGCGGCCGGCGGGCTGGCCGCGGCCCTGTCGACGGCCGACGGCCTGCTGCTGACCATCAGCAACGCCATGGTGCGCGACCTGTACGGCCATGACATCGGCCCGCACATGACGCCGGAGCAGCGCGTCATCCTGTCCAAGTTCACGCTGATGGCGGTGGCGCTGCTGGCCTCGCTGGTGGCGGCGCTCAAGCCGGCCGACATCCTGCCGCTGGTGGCGGCCTCGTTCTCGCTGGCGGCGTCGATCTTCGTGCCGGCGCTGGTGCTGGGCATCTTCTGGCGAGGCGCGACCCGCACCGGCGCCGTGAGCGGAATGGCCGTCGGCTTCGCGGTGACCGTCTACTACATGGTGGCGAATGCCGCCTCCGTGCGGGCTGCGCTGGGCCTGGCCGGCCCCGGGCCGCAGTGGCTCGGCATCCTGCCGGCTTCCGCGGGCGTGTTCGGCGTCGGCCTGGGTACGGCCGTGACCGTTCTGGCCAGCCTGGCTGAGCGCCGGCGGCCGGTGCCGGCCTGAGACGGCTTCAGGCCGGCCGGTGGGCCTGCATGTCGGCCATGAAGGCGGCCGCCGCCTGGTTGCCGCGCGCCGTGCGGATGGCGAGCTCGGCCCGCTTGATCACTGCCTGCAGGTCCTGGGCGGTGCGCGCGCTCTCGATGCGCATGCACAGGTCGTCGGCGGTCGGGCCGAGCAGGTCGGTCAGGCCGCGGACCGCGGCCCGCTGCGCCTCCTGCAAGGTCACGATGCGCGCAGGCGGCGCTGCGGAGGCGGGCGGCTGGCCGCCCGCCGTTGCGCCTGCGGCCGGCGAAGGTGCCGGCAGCGGCTCGATCATCCCGAGTTCGAGCAACTGCGCGAACAACTGCTGCACCTCCTCCTGCGAGGCCGAGAGCCGGGCGAGTTCGTCGGCGCTGCGCTTGCCGTCGATGAGGATCAGCAGCGAGCGCAGCCGCATGCTCAACGCCGGGTCGCGCGTCGCGAGGGCGGCGGCGCCCCGCGCCGACTTCCGGTACACCGCGTTCTTCTGGACCATGGGCCTGCTCCGGTCACGTTTCGGTGGCCCCAGCATAGAACTGCCGAGCCTGCACCGGGCCCGGGCATGCACCAATCCACGGCACGTGAATGGCAATTCCCGGGAAATCCCTAGGGAGTGCGACGCACCGTGTAAGGCAACCGTAAGCGCACCTGAAAAGCATGGCGCAGCCCTTCAAGGAGAAGCGTTTGCTGCTGCTGGTCGAGATCCTGAAGCTGCTGGCCGAGATCGCGCTGATGTGCCTGCTGGGCCGCGGCGTGCTGGCGATCCTGGCGGGCCCCAGGCGCGAGCAGAACCTGTTCTACCAGCTGTTCCAGGTGCTCACGCGGCCCCTGCTGCGGGGCGCCCGGCTGGTGTCCCCCAAGGTGGTTCTCGACCGCCATCTGCCGGTGGTGGCCTTCCTGCTGGTGTCCTTCGTCTGGATCGTCGCGACGATCACCAAGATCGACATCTGCGTTCGCATCGGGGTGCACCTGTGCAAGGCCTGACGCGACGGCTGCGCTGGCGAGGGCTGAAGTGGCGCGCCATGGCGCTGCTCGTGCTCGGGCGCCGCGCGCCGGCGATGCGGGTCTTCCATGCGATGCTGGCGGAGTTTCCCGGCGACGCCTATGCGCTGGCCAGCATCGCTCACCTGCAGGCGCAGTCGGGCGGGCTGCAGGCGTCGCTGGACACGACGGAGCAGCTGCTCCAGCAATGCCCGGACGACGGCGGCCACTGGTTCAACTACGGCTTCCTGCTGGAGGCGCGCGAACGTTACGCCGAAGCCGAAGCCGCGTTCCGGCGGGCCGTCGAACTGCGCCCCGGCCTGGATCGCGCCTGGTACGGGCTGGGCCTGTGCCTGATCCGCCTGGGCCGCCTCGACGAGGCCGTCGACGCCCTCAAGCGCAACACCCAATTGCAGCCCATGAGCCCGTACGGCTGGTACCAGCTGGCGCGGGTCCATGTGGACCGGCACGAACCGGAGGAGGCGCTGCGGATCATCCGCCACCTCAGCCGGTTCGAACCCAAGGTGGCCGCTCAGCTGGAGCGCGAGACGGGCCTGCTCGCCTCGCCCGCCGGCTGAAGGCTGACTTGAGCGGCCCGGTTGCAAGGCCGGCGGCGAAGCCGCCGGCCGGGTCGCAGGCGATGGCAAGAGCTTGGGGACCGGAGGGTCCATAAGGAGACACCAAACATGCAGCTGACAGAGCGACACCAGGAGTACTGGCACAAGAACCTGAGGATCACCGGCATCCTGCTGGCGATCTGGTTCGTCGTCACCTTCGTCGTCGGGTATTTCGCCCGCGACCTCAACTTCCAATTCTTCGGCTGGCCGTTCAGCTTCTGGATGGGCGCCCAGGGGGCGCTCGTCGTGTACGTGGTCCTGATCGGCTATTACGCGTACTACATGAACAAGCTGGACCGCGAGTACGGCGTGGCGGAGGAGGAATAGGCCATGGCAACCACCACCGCAGCGGCCAGCAACGCCGCCTTCCGCAAGCAGCTCAACAAGGTCTATGGCTTCTACACGGGCGGCTTCATCGCCTTCGTGGTGATCCTCGCGATCCTCGAGCAGCTCGGCCTGAACCGTGACTGGATCGGCTTCATCTTCCTGATGGCCACCATCGCGCTGTACGCCGGCATCGGCATCATGAGCCGTACCACCGACGCCGCCGAGTACTACGTGGCCGGCCGGCGGGTGCCGGCCATCTACAACGGCATGGCGACGGGCGCCGACTGGATGTCCGCCGCATCCTTCATCGGCATGGCCGGCACCCTGTACCTCACCGGCTACAGCGGGCTGGCGTTCATCATGGGCTGGACGGGCGGCTACGTCCTCGTGGCGCTGTTCCTCGCACCCTACCTGCGCAAGTTCGGGCAGTTCACGATTCCCGACTTCCTGGGTGAACGCTACGGCGGCAACGTCCCGCGCTTCCTCGGCATCGTTGCCGCCATCCTCTGCTCGTTCACCTACGTGGTCTCGCAGATCTACGGCGTCGGCATCATCACCAGCCGGCTGACCGGCGTGGCCTTCGAAATCGGCGTCTTCCTGGGGCTGGGCGGCATCCTGGTGTGCTCCTTCCTCGGCGGAATGCGCGCGGTGACCTGGACCCAGGTGGCCCAGTACATCATCCTCATCATCGCCTACATGATCCCGGTGGTCTGGCTGTCCGTGAAGCAGACCAGCGTGCCGGTGCCGCAGCTGGTGTACGGCTACCAGATGGAGCGGGTCACGGCGCTGGAGGAGAAGCTGATCAAGGATCCGAAGGAGCTGGAAGTCCGCAAGGTCTTCGCCGACCAGGCCGCCGCCCTGGGCGAGAAACTCAAGGACCCGAAGGCGGCCCTGGCCGCCGACCGTGCCGCGGCCGAGAAGAAACTGGCCGACCTGAAGGCGGGCAACGCGCTGGCCAGCCAGCTCACGGCCGCCGAGAAGGAGCTGGCGGCCGTGCCCAAGGACGAAGCCGCCGCGGTGAAAGCCTGGACGGCCGCCAAGACCGCGGCAGAGGCCCGCGACAAGCCGCTGGCGGGCATGCCACGCCACGGCCAGATCTTCTCGGGCGACCCGAAAGGCGACGCGAAGGCACAGACCACCTTCGACAACTCGCGGCGCAACTTCCTGGCCCTGATCTTCTGCCTGATGGTCGGCACCGCAGCGCTGCCGCACATCCTGATGCGGTACTACACGACGCCCAGCGTGAAGGAGGCGCGGCAGTCGGTCACCTGGTCGCTGTTCTTCATCTTCCTGCTGTACTTCACGGCACCGGCCCTCGCGGTGCTGGTGAAGTACGAGATGTTCAGCGCCGTCGTGGGCGCGTCGTTCGACAGCTTGCCCTACTGGATCTCGGCCTGGAACAAGGTCGATCCGGCCCTGCTGTCGGTGGCCGACATGAACAAGGACGGCCTGCTGCAGCTGGGCGAGATCAAGATCGGCGGCGACATCGTGGTGCTGGCCACGCCGGCCATCGGCGGCCTGCCCTACGTGATCTCGGGCCTGGTGGCGGCCGGCGGCCTGGCCGCGGCGCTGTCCACCGCCGACGGCCTGCTGCTCACCATCGCCAATGCGCTGAGCCATGATCTCTACTACAAGATGATCGACCCCAACGCCCCGACCGCCCGCCGGGTGATGCTGTCCAAGATCCTCCTGCTGGTGGTGGCCCTGGCGGCGGCGTTCGTGGCCTCGCAGAAACCGGCGGACATCCTGTTCCTGGTCTCGGCGGCGTTCTCGTTCGCGGCATCGGCCTTCTTCCCGGCGCTGGTGCTGGGCATCTTCTGGAAGCGCGCGTCCAGCATCGGCGCCGTGGCCGGCATGGTGGTGGGCCTGGGCGTCACGTTCTACTACATGGCGACCACCCAGCCCTGGCTGCGCAGCGTGTTCGGAGTGACCTCGCCGATCGCCGACAACATCTGGTGGGACATCTCCCCGATCGCGGCCGGCGTCTTCGGCGTGCCGCTGGGCTTCGCCACCATCGTCATCGTCAGCCTGCTGACGCCGGCGCCCAGCGCCAAGGTGCAGGAACTGGTCGAGCACGTCCGGTATCCGAACCTGGCGGGCCGCGCTGCCTGAGCCGGCGGCCCATGGCGACCAAGCCCCGCGGCGACCCCGCGGGGCTTTTTTCTTCCGCGCGCACGCGCGGGTCGCCGCCCATAATCCGCCGCATGCCCGACAGCCGCCCGAAAGCGCCCCTGACGCCGTCGAGCGGACTGCTGTCGGCGCTGCGCGTCGAACTGGCGCGCCACCCGCCGTTCGCGCAGATGGAGTCCGACGCGGTCGACTTCTTCATCGCCCGCAGCGAGCAGCGCTACTTCGCCCCGGGCGAGGTGGTGCAGGCCCCGGAGCACGGCGAGGCGCGGTCGATCTTCTTCATCCGCCAGGGCTCGGTGACGGGGCGCAAGGGGGAGGCCGAACTCTCCGGCGGCGCCATCCACTACGAACCGGGCGACCTGTTTCCGCTGGCGGCCGCGGTGGGCCAGAGGCCCGTGACGGCCACGTACGAGTCGACGGCCGACACCTTCGTGCTGGCCCTGCCGGTTGCCGACATGCTGGAGCTGGCCGGGCGCAGCGCCCCGTTCGCGGAATTCCTCAACAGCCGCATCGGCCAATTCCTCGAGCTGTCGCGGCGCGCGATGCGCAACGTCCATGCCGCCGAGGTGCTGTCCGAGCAGTCGCTCGAAACCCCGCTGGGCGAGCTGGCCCGCCATGCGCCGGTGACCTGCGAACCGGGCGCCACCTTGCGGGAGGCGCTGTCCGAAATGGACCGGCGGCGCATCGGTTCGATCATCGTCACCGGGACGCAAGGCAGCGCCGAGGGCATCCTCACGCGGCGCGACGTCCTGGCCCGGGTCGCGCTGGCCGAGGTGTCGCTGGACACGCCCGTGGCCGCCGTGATGACCTCCCCGGTGCAGACGCTGACGGACGACCACAGCGCGGAGGATGCGGCCCTGCTGATGTCGCGGCACGGCATCCGCCACGTGCCGGTGACACGCGCGGGACGGGTGGTGGGCGTGGTGTCCGAGCGCGACCTGTTCGCGCTGCAGCGGCTCTCGCTCAAGCACGTGGGCACCTCGATCCGGCTGGCATCCGATGGGCCGGCCTTGCAGGCGGCCGCCGCGGACGTGCGCCACTTCGCCCGCAGCCTGCTGGGGCAGGGGGTGCAGGCGCGCCAGCTCACCGGACTGGTCAGCCATCTGAACGACCTGCTCGCACAACGCATCCTGCAGCTCAAGTCGGTCGAGCACGGCGTCCGGCTCGAGCAGGTGTGCTGGCTGGCGCTGGGCTCCGAAGGCCGCAGCGAGCAGACCGTGGCGACGGACCAGGACAACGCGCTGATCCTGCGGGACGGGGTCGACGGCGACTTCCGCAGGCGCCTGCTGCGCTTTGCACTGGACGTGAACGGGACGCTGGACGCGTGCGGCTACCCGCTGTGCCGCGGCGGGGTGATGGCGTGCATGCCGGACTGCTGCCTCACGCTGGCCGAATGGCGCGAGCGCTTCTCCCGCTGGATCGGGCAGGGTGCCCCGCAGGACCTGTTGCACGCCAGCATCTTCTTCGACCTGCGCGGGCTGGCCGGTGACCTGTCGCTCTCCACGCGCCTGCGCGCCGACGTGCTCGGCTGGGCGCAGGCCAACCCGCGGTTCCTCAAGCAGCTTGCACTGAATGCGTTGGGCCGCGAGCCGCCGCTCAACTGGCTGGGGGGCATCGAGACGGCCGCGGACGGCAGCATCGACCTGAAACTGCAGGGCGCCGCGCTGTTCGTGGATGCGGCGCGGCTGTACAGCCTGGCCAATGGCATCGACGCCACCAGCACGCGCGAGCGCCTGCGCCTGTTCGGCGAGCGCGCCGGCCTGCAGCCGGCGGAAACCGGCGCCTGGATCGCCGGCTTCGAGTTCCTGCAGATGCTGCGCCTGCGGGTGCAGCTGGGCGAGGGCGCCGTGGGCGACGAGCCGAACCGGGTGCGCCTGCGGGACCTGCACGACGTGGACCGGCGCATCCTCAAGGAAAGCCTGCGCATGGCGCGCCGGCTGCAGCAGCGCATGCGGCTGGACTACGAGCGCTGAGGTGGGCTGGACTCCCGGATGGAAGCGCGCGCAAGCGGTGGACGAGAGCCGCTGGGTGGTGCTGGACGTCGAAGCCAGCGGACTCGACGCCGCCCGCGACAGCCTGCTGGCAATCGCCTCGGTGGCGGTGCGCGTCGACTGGCCCTCGCGCAGCCTCGCGATCGACCTCGGCGACAGCTTCGAGGCGGTGCTGCGGCAGGAGCAGCCGTCCAGCCGCGACAACATCCTGCTGCACGGGATCGGTGTTGCGCGACAGTCCGGCGGGCTGCCCGCGCGCGAAGCCCTGCAGGCGTTCGCCGTCCATGCAGGCGCCTCGCCGTTGCTGGCCTTCCACGCGGCGTTCGACCACACGCTGGTGCAGCGCCATGCGAAAGCGGCGCTCGGCGCCGGCCTGCCCCAGCCGTGGCTGGACATCGAGCACCTGTGTGGCGTGACGCACCCGGAGGTAGGGGCGCGCTCGCTGGACGAGTGGATGGATCACTTCGGCATCCGCTGCGCCGCCCGCCACCAGGCCGCTGCCGACGTGCTGGCCGAGAGCGAGCTGCTCCTGCGCATCTGGCCGCGCGTGGCAGCCGAATGCGGTTGCTGGCGCGACGTGCAGCGGCTGGCCGGCCGCCGCCGCTGGATCGCCCGGCGCTGAAGCCCGCCGGGCCAGAGTGCCGCTTGCTATAATGCCCGGCTTTGCCCTTCTTGCCACACCGTCTTGACGTCGACGGGTGGCTGCAACCACAAGGAGAGTCCATGCGTCACTACGAGATCGTGCTGCTGATCCATCCGGACCAGAGCGAGCAGGTTCCGGCCATGCTGGAGCGCTACAAGGGAATGATCACCGCCGGCGGCGGCAAGATCCACCGCGTCGAGGACTGGGGCCGCCGCCAGCTGGCCTACCAGATCAACAAGCTCGCCAAGGCGCACTACCTGTGCATCAACATCGAAGCCGACCAGAACGTGATGGGCGAGCTCGAGCACGCCTTCCGCTTCAACGATGCCGTGCTGCGCCACCTGACGGTGCAGAAGAAGAAGGCCGACACCGGCCCGTCGGCGATGATGAAGACCGTCGAGCGCGAGGAAGCGCGCAAGGCCCAGCAGGCGGAGTTCCAGTCGTAAGGCGCGCGCCGTCGCGGCCCGCCCGCCGGTGAACCAAGTCGCCCTGAGCGCCCGCATCGCCGAGATCGGCGCCCTGCGCCACACCCCGGCGGGCGTGCCCGCCCTGGACCTGAGGCTCGAGCACGAGTCGGAGGTGGTGGAAGCGGGGCAGCCCCGGCAGGTGAAGGCGGCCGTGAAGGCGGTGGCGATCGGCACGGTGGCGGAAGCCATCGCCCGCCAGCCGGTCGGCAGCCCCTGGGGCTTCACCGGCTTCCTGGCGACGCCGCGCAACGGCAGGCACCCCGTGCTCCACATCCAGTCGTTCGAATCCGTTTGAGAGAAAGAGGCACACCATGGCCACGTTCAAGAAATTCAACAAGGACAAGCGTCCGAAGCGCAACACCCAGTCGCTGCTGTTCAAGCGCAAGCGCTTCTGCCGCTTCACCGTCGCCGGCGTCGAGGAAATCGACTACAAGGACGTCGACACCCTGCGCGACTTCATCGCCGAGAACGGCAAGATCATCCCGGCGCGCCTGACCGGCACCCGTGCGATCTACCAGCGCCAGCTCAACACCGCCATCAAGCGCGCGCGCTTCCTGGCCCTGGTCCCGTACAGCGACCAGCACCGCATCTGAGGGGAGCGACCGACATGCAAGTCATTCTTCTGGACAAGGTGGTCAACCTGGGCAACCTGGGCGAGATCGTCAAGGTCAAGGACGGCTACGCCCGCAACTTCCTGATCCCTTCCGGCCGCGCCCGGCGTGCCACGGAAGCCAACAAGGCCGAGTTCGAGGCCAAGCGCGCCGAACTGGAGAAGGCTGCGGCGGCCAAGCTGGCCGAGTCGCAGGCGCAAGGCGAGAAGCTCGCCGGCACCGTGCTCAAGCTGACGCAGAAGGCCGGCGTGGACGGCCGCCTGTTCGGCTCGGTCACCAACCACGACATCGCCGAGGAGCTGGAAAAGCAGGGCTACAAGGTGCACAAGTCGCAGGTGCGCATGCCGGCCGGCCCGATCAAGATGGTGGGCGAGTCCACGGTCGGGGTGGCCCTGCACACGGACGTGGTGGTGGAGATCAACGTCACGGTGTACGGCGAGACGGCGTAACGCATCCGCTTCGCCCCAACTGGAAACAAGGCTGCTGCGCAGCCTTGTCCTTCGATGATGCCGCCCTCCCGGGCGGCATTTGCGTTTCTGGCGCGGGGGGCGTCCACAGTTGCAGGCCGGCCGTCCACAGCTTCTCCACGTGATGTGCCCAGCGTTATGCCTGGACATTTCTACAGTGGCCGCTAGCATCGGTAACCCCAGCCGAAAGCCCGCATGTCCGCCGTCCTGAGTCCCGTCGAGAACGATCCGCCGCGCGACCGGCAGGTCAGCCAGCTGCGGGTGCCGCCGCATTCGGCGGAGGCCGAGTCCAGCGTGCTGGGCGGGCTGCTGGTGGACAACGGCGCCTGGGACCGGGTGGGCGACCTGCTCACCGACAGCGACTTCTACCGCTATGAACATCGGCTGATCTATGCCGCCATCGGCACGCTGGTCAATGCCACCAAGCCGGCCGACGTCATCACGGTGTACGAGCAGTTGCAGAACCTGGGCAAGGGCGAGGAGGTCGGCGGGCTGGCCTACCTGAACTCGCTGGCCCAGTACGTGCCCAGCGCCAGCAACATCCGCCGCTACGCCGAGATCGTCCGCGAGCGCTCCATCCTGCGCAAGCTGGTGTCGGCGGCCGACGAGATCGCCACCAGCGCCTTCAACCCGCAGGGCAAGCCGGTCGAGAACATCCTCGACGAGGCCGAGCAGAAGATCTTCCACATCGGCGAGGAAGGCTCGCGGATGAAGCAGGGGTTCCAGGCCATGGAGAGCCTGGTGGTCCAGCTGCTGGACCGGGTCACCGAGATGGCCGACAACCCGAACGACATCACGGGGGTCCCCACCGGCTTCCACGACCTGGACCGCATGACATCGGGCCTGCAGGGTGGCGACCTGATCATCCTGGCGGCGCGGCCCTCGATGGGCAAGACCTCGCTGGCGATCAACATCGCGGAGCACGTGGCCCTGCACGAAGGGCTGCCGGTGGCTGTGTTCTCCATGGAGATGGGCGCCTCGCAACTGGCGGTCCGCATCGTGGGCTCGATCGGCCGCATCGACCAGACGCACCTGCGCACCGGCCGCCTGACCGACGAGGAGTGGCCGCGCCTGACCGAGGCGATCGAGAAGTTGCGCAACGTGTCGCTGCACATCGACGAGACCCCGGGCCTCACGGTGAGCGAACTGCGCGCCAACGCGCGCCGGCTGGTGCGGCAGTGCGGCGGCAAGCTCGGCCTGATCGTGGTCGACTACCTGCAGCTGATGAGCGTGTCGTCCGGCATGAGCGACGAGAACCGGGCCACCGCCATCGGCGAGATCTCGCGCGGCCTGAAGATGCTGGCCAAGGAACTGGGCTGCCCGGTGATCGCGCTGTCGCAGCTGTCGCGCGGCGTCGAGTCGCGCACCGACAAGCGGCCCATGATGAGCGACCTGCGCGAGTCGGGCGCGATCGAGCAGGACGCCGACGTGATCATGTTCATCTATCGCGACGACTACTACAACAAGGATTCGAAGGAGCCGGGCGTCGCCGAGGTGATCATCAGCAAGCAGCGCAACGGCCCCACCGGTACCGCCAAGCTCGCCTTCGTCAAGCCGCTGACCAAGTTCGAGTCGCTCGCCGGCGGCTCGGACGACTTCTGAGGCTGCTTCAGTACGCCCAGTAGGGCCCGGGGCCGGCCGGGGTGGCGGCGCCCGAGCGCGCCACGAACACCGAGCGGCCGAAGAAGAAGGGCAGTCCCCAGTCGAAGCTGTCGGGCAGCCCGTTGGTGCCGCCGATGTGGGCTGCGCCGGCATCGGTGCGGATTGCAGCCACGCTGTCCAGCGTGAAGGTCACGGTGCCGCTGGTGCCCGTCGCCGAGGTGTTGGTGGCCGTGAGCGTCAGCGGCGCGCCCGGCGGGCAGTAGAAGTCGCCGCAGGACGGCAGGCTGAAGTCGTTGAAGAACAGGCCGTTGGAGCCGCTGTCCAGGAAGCTGCGCGTGTTCCGGACCCCCTTGTAGGTGGTCGTGAAGAATCCGTTGGCGTCGGTCTTGAACACGGTGGCGCCCCCCAGCTGGTTGTTGGCTTGCGTGCCTATGCCGAACACCAGGGCGCCGGTGGCCTGCTGGGCGCCGCCCACCGGCACGGCGGGCAGGGTGAGCACCACGCCATTGTTGTTGACCGCGAACGAGCTCACCGGGTTGGCGACCTGGGATGCCAGCGGGAGCACGGTGGAAGTGCAGCCGCCCCCGCCGTTGCAGGCGAAGTACACGTTCGGCGTGGTCAGGGTCTCGCAGGCGGTTCCGCAGTCCTGGGTGAACAGGCCCACGCCCAGGATGCCCTTGGCGCCTCGGCTCGCGCCGATGTTGGCGCCGGTACCGCTGCAGGCGGCCGGGATCATGGACCAGGGCGTGCCCGGATCGTTGATCACCTGGACCGGCAGGCTGGCCGCGCGCTCGCCCGCCAGCTGGACATCGGCGCGCCGCACCGATCCCCACGAGAAGCCGCTGGCGAAATGCGCGCACTCGCCCACCACCTCGCCGCTGGCGTTCTGGACGGCCGGCAGGTCCAGGGTGGCGGGCAGCGCCGACGCGGCCACGCGCAGGCCGGAGGAGCCGGTGTCGAGCACGACGTGGTCGATGTCCACGCAGTTGGTGGTGGCGGGCTGGCAGACACGTACCGTGACGAAGGGCGAGTTGATCGAATTGCCGTCGATGCCGGTGTCGACCAGCACCTGCGCCACATTGGAGCCTGGCGGAATTTCGGCTGCCACGCTGTCGACGCCGACCTGTTCCGTCCGGAGTGCGGAGTCGGAGCCATTGCCGCCACCGCCGCAGGACGCGAGCAGGGCCAGCGCCGCCAGCGCAGCCAGCCGCCCCAGCTGCGGGACCCGCCGCACCGGCGCCACGGGAGGCGCGAGCCGGCTCATGGCAGGGTCCTCGGATCGAAGCCGGCGGGCAACTGGCGCGGCAGCCAGGCCTGGCCGTGGAAGGCCCCCATGCGGCCGGCGGACACGATGACCAGGTCGGGACGCTGCACGGCGACCGCGCCGCGCCCGCGCCCGGCGGCCTCCTGTGCGGTCAGGGCCTGGAAATGCCGGCCCAGCAGGCCGCGCAGGTCCGGCAGGAAGGGGCCTTCCCACGCCACCGCGAACACGGTACCCGCCGCATCGACGAACTCGTGCAAGGTGGTGCCCGAGTCGAGCCGGCGCTGGACCTGCGTGTAGGCCGCGCCTGAGGGCGTGCGCAGGCTGCTGGCGGTAGCGCCGGCTGCCGGGGCAGCGGGGTCGCCCAGCCCGGCCCAGCCGGCGCCGCAGGCAGCAAGCAGGCTCGCGGCGACGAAACGTTTCATGCAAAGGCTCCAGGCTGTACAGGAGCCCCGAGCTTAGCGGCGGTCGGCCGCTTCGTGGGTCGGTGGAAACCGACGCTGCGACCGCCCCCCGGCCCTACAGCACTTCGCTGGCGAAGTCCGCGAGGCGCGAGCGCTCGCCGCGCGCCAGCGTGATGTGACCGCTGTGCGGCCAGCCCTTGAACTTGTCGACCACGAAGGTCAGGCCGGACGAGCCCTCGGTCAGGTAGGGGGTGTCGATCTGGGCCAGGTTGCCCATGCAGATGATCTTGGTGCCGGGGCCTGCCCGGGTGATCAGGGTCTTCATCTGCTTGGGGGTGAGGTTCTGCGCCTCGTCGATGATCAGCCACTTGTTCAGGAAGGTGCGCCCGCGCATGAAGTTCATGCTCTTGATCTTGATGCGGCTGCGGATCAGTTCGTTGGTGGCCGCGCGACCCCATTCGCCCGCGCCGGTGTCGGTCTTGCCCAGCACCTCCAGGTTGTCGTCCAGCGCACCCATCCAGGGTCCCATCTTTTCCTCCTCCGTGCCGGGCAGGAAGCCGATGTCCTCGCCCATGCTCACGGTCGCGCGGGTCATGATGATCTCGGTGTAGCGGCGATCGTCCAGCACCTGCGTCAGGCCGGCGGCCAGGGCCATCAGGGTCTTGCCCGTGCCGGCCGTGCCGGTGAGGGTGACGAAGTCCACCTCCGGGTCCATCAGCAGGTTCATGGCGAAGTTCTGCTCGCGGTTGCGGGTGGTCACGCCCCACACGGCGTTCTTCAGGTGGCCGTAGTCCTTGAGCGTGCGCAGCACGGCCGTCCTGTTGCGGATCTCGGTGACGCGCGCGTACAGGCTGGGTTCGCCCGGCGCCTCGAAGTACACGAACTGGTTGATCATCAGGCTGGGCACGATCGGTCCGGTGACGCGGTAATAGGTGGTCTGGCCGCTCTGCCAGCTCTCCACCGTCTTGCCGTGCCTGGCCCAGAAGTCGGGCGGCAGCGCCAGCGCACCGGAGTACATCAGCTCCAGGTCGTCCAGCGTCTTGTCGTTGCGGTAGTCCTCGGTGGCCAGGCCGAGTGCGCGCGCCTTGACGCGCATGTTGATGTCCTTGGACACCAGCACCACCTCGCGTGGTGCGTACTGCTCGCGCAGGCCCTGCACCACGCCCAGGATCTGGTTGTCGGCCTTGCCCTGCGGCAGGCTGGGCGGCAGCTGGTTGGCCAGTGCCTGGGTCTGGAAGAACAGGCAGCCGCCGGCCTCGCCATGGCCGGTGGAGCTGAGCTTGAGGCCGGCGCTGATGTCCGCGCCCTGGGCGCCGGCCAGCGCATCGAGCGAACGGCTGGCCTGGCGTGCATTGCGCGCCACCTCGGTCGCGCCCTTCTTGTGGCCGTCGAGCTCTTCCAGCACGACCATCGGCAGGAAGATGTCGTGCTCTTCGAAGCGGAACAGGCACATCGGATCGTGCATCAGCACGTTGGTGTCCAGCACGAACAGCTTGGCCGGACCGGTCGGCTTGGCCTTCTTGCGGGGAGCCGGCTCGGGAGCGAGCGCCGCGCGGCGGCGCGCCTGCGGCTTCTCCTGCACGGACGCCTCGTCGAACAGCGCGACGGGATGCGAAGGCTCGCGCTCGCCCCCGCCACTACGCGGGTCGAAGTCCAGGGCGTTGAGCCGGTCAGCCAGCGGGCTGTCGGCGGCGGGTGCCTCCGATTTGCGCGCGGCCTTGTGCGAGGACCGCGCCGGGGCGTCGTAGGCCTCCGGCGGGAGCAGGGCGGCGCGGCGGGTGGGAGCGGGGGGCAGCGGCATGGGTCAGCGGTTTCCCGGAAAAGCAGGTCAGGAAACGAAAAAGCCGCCGGGCGAGCCGGGCGGCTTTTCCTTCGGATGCGGTGTCGACGCGAAGCGCCGGAATCAACTGCATGAACCGATTATGCACAACGCAACCGTCGGCGCCATGACGGGATCCGGCGTGTTGCGCCCGGGCATCAGGGCCGGTGTCAGGCGGCCTTCTTGAGCAGCTTGACCGCCTTGAGCACTTCGTCGACGTGGCCGGGCACCTTGAGGCCGCGCCACTCCTGCTTGAGCACGCCGTCGGGACCGATCAGGAAGGTGCTGCGCTCGATGCCCTTGACCTTCTTGCCGTACATGATCTTGTTCTTGACCACGCCGAACATGTGGCACATCTTCTCTTCCGTGTCGGCGATCAGTTCGAACGGCAGCTCGAGCTTGGCCTTGAAGTCGTCGTGCGACTTCATGTTGTCGCGCGAGACGCCGAACACGGTGGCGCCGGCCTTGACGAAGTCCTTGTACTTGTCGCGGAATTGCATGGCTTCGGTCGTGCAGCCCGGCGTATTGTCCTTGGGGTAGAAGTACAGCACCAGCACTTGGCCGAGGTGTGTGGTATTGCTGACCTTCAGTCCGCCCGTGGCGTTCGCTTCGAATTCGGGAATGGGCTTGTTGACAACGATCGCCATGGATTTTCTACTCGTGTGACAGGGGTTGCTCGTTGCTGGGCGCGCGCATGGCGCGCCGGCCGCAAGGAGCGATTTTAGCCGATTCCCCCTTTTGCCGGGTGTCAGCGGGGCTGTTCCAGCAGCAGGGCCACGGCCACCTGCCGCCCTTCCTGGGCCAGGATGTTGTAGGTGCGGCAGGCTGCGGCGGTATCCATGGTCTCCACGCCGATGCCGCGCGAGACCAGCGCCCGCAGCCAGGCCGGCTTGGGAAAGCGGATGTGCTCGCCGCTGCCGAAGATCACGACTTCGGGCTGCAGTTGCGCCAGCTGCTCGAAGTGGGCGGGCCCCAGGTCGTCGTAGCTCTCGCAGTTCCAGGGCATGCGCTCGCCGCGCGAGCCGATGATCACGCTGTGCACTATGCGGTCGGGGCCCACCTGCACCCAGCCCGGCCCATAGCCGTTGATGGCCTGGACGTCGAACCGGTCGGGCTGCAGCTTCATGGGGAGGTGGGGGCGATCCGGGCTGCCTCAAGGGTGCGGCAGCCCATCGGAACTATGGTCAAATTATACGTTTCACCCTCGGCAGCGATCCCCGGGAGGGGCTTTGAAGACCATCCACAAATCCGCCAAGCTCGCCAACGTGCTGTACGACATCCGCGGCCCGATCATGGACGCGGCCCGGCAGATGGAGGAGGAGGGGCACAAGATCATCAAGCTCAACATCGGCAACCTCGCGGTGTTCGGCTTCGATGCCCCGGAAGAAATCCAGCAGGACATGATCCGCAACCTCGGCAACTCGGCCGGGTACACGGACAGCAAGGGCATCTTCGCGGCGCGCAAGGCCGTGATGCACTACACCCAGCAGCAGGGCATCCGGGGCGTCACGCTCGACGACATCTGGCTGGGCAACGGCGCCAGCGAGCTGATCGCCATGGCCACCAACGGGCTGCTGGACGATGGCGACGAGTTGCTGCTGCCCTCGCCCGACTACCCGCTGTGGACGGCCGCCACCAGCCTGTCGGGCGGCACGCCGGTGCACTACCGCTGCGACGAGTCCAACGGCTGGATGCCCGACCTGCAGGACCTGCGCAGCAAGATCACGCCGCGCACCAAGGGCATCGTGGTGATCAACCCCAACAACCCGACCGGGGCGCTGTACTCCGACGAGCTGCTGCGCGCGATCGTCGACATCGCGCGCGAGCACGGCCTGGTGATCCTGGCCGACGAGGTCTATGACAAGGTGCTGTACGACGGCGTGAAGCACACCGCGATCGGCAGCCTGTCGACGGACGTGCTCACGCTGACCTTCAACTCGCTGTCCAAGAGCTATCGCTCCTGCGGCTACCGCGCCGGCTGGCTGGTCGTGTCCGGCGACAAGCGCGCCGCCGACGACTACATCGAGGGCCTGACCATGCTCTCGAACATGCGGCTGTGCGCCAACGTGCCCGGGCAGTACGCCATCCAAACGGCGCTGGGCGGCTACCAGAGCATCAACGAGCTGGTCGGCCCGGGCGGCCGCCTGCGCCGCCAGCGCGACCTGGCCTACGAGCTGATCACCGCCATTCCGGGCGTCAGCTGCGTCAAGCCGCAGGCGGCGCTGTACATGTTCCCGCGGCTGGATCCGAAGCTCTACCCGATCGCCGACGATCGCCAGTTCTTCCTCGAGCTGCTGCAGCAGACGCGCGTGATGCTGGTGCAGGGGTCGGGCTTCAACTACCCCGACGACCAGCACTTCCGCATCGTCTTCCTGCCGCACGAGGACGACCTGCGCGAGGCGATCGGCCGCATCTCGAAATTCCTCGACAACTATCGCAAGAAGCATTCCCAATGAAAGCCATCCAGGTCGCACTGCTGGGCATAGGCACGGTCGGCAGCGGCGTCTTCACGGTCCTGGAGCGCAACCAGGAAGAGATCCAGCGGCGCGCGGGCCGCGCCATCGGCATCGGCATGGTTGCCGACCTGGACACCGCGCGGGCCCGCTCCGTCGTCGGCGACCGCGCGCAGGTCGTGAACGATGCCCGCCGGGTCATCGCCAACCCCGACATCGACATCGTCGTCGAGCTGATCGGCGGCTGCGGCATCGCGCGCGAACTGGTGATGGAGGCCATCGCGGCCGGCAAGCACGTGGTCACCGCCAACAAGGCACTGCTGGCCGTGCACGGCACCGAGATCTTCGCCGCCGCCCACAAGCGCGGGGTGATGGTGGGCTTCGAAGCCGCGGTCGCCGGCGGCATTCCCATCATCAAGGCCCTGCGCGAGGGACTGACCGCCAACCGCATCGAGTGGATCGCGGGGATCATCAACGGCACCACCAACTTCATCCTGTCGGAGATGCGGGACAAGGGGCTCGACTTCGACGTGGTGCTCAAGGAGGCGCAGCGCCTGGGCTATGCCGAGGCCGACCCGACCTTCGACATCGAGGGCGTGGATGCGGCGCACAAGGCGACCATCATGAGCGCCATCGCGTTCGGCATTCCGGTGCAGTTCGACAAGGCCTACGTCGAGGGCATCACCCGGCTGGCGGCCCAGGACATCCGCTACGCCGAGCAGCTCGGCTACCGCATCAAGCTGCTGGGCATCACCAAGCGCGTGCCCAAGGGCATCGAGCTGCGCGTGCACCCGAGCCTGGTGCCGGCCCGCCGCCTGATCGCCAACGTGGAAGGGGCCATGAATGCGGTGGTGGTGCAGGGCGATGCGGTCGGCACCACGCTGTACTACGGCAAGGGCGCGGGCAGCGAGCCCACGGCCAGCTCGGTGATCGCCGACCTCGTGGACATCACGCGCCTGCATACGTCCGATGCGGCGCACCGGGTGCCGCACCTGGCCTTCCAGCCCGACCAGATGAGCGGCGACCCGGTGTTGCCGATGGACGAGGTGGTCACCAGCTATTACCTGCGCCTGCGCGTGGCCGACGAGGCCGGCGTGCTGGCCCGGGTCACGGGCCTGCTGGCCGAGGCCGGCGTGTCGGTCGACGCGATGCTGCAACGGGAAGCCGGCGAGGACGAGAAGCAGACCGACCTGATCATCCTCACCCATGACGTTTGCGAAGGCGCCATGAACCAGGTGCTGGCACGCGTGCAGCAGCTGCCCACGGTGCTGGCGCCCATCGTGCGCATCCGCAAGGAAGAACTGGCCTGATGCGATACCTGTCGACGCGGGGCGACCCGGACCGCAAGCGGTTCTGCGAGATCCTGCTGGAAGGCCTGGCGCCCGACGGCGGCCTCTACCTGCCCGAGGCCTATCCGCGGGTCGACGCGGCGGAACTGGCCAGATGGCGCGGCCTGCCGTACCACGAGCTCGCGTTCGAGATCCTGTCGCTGTACATCGACGACATCCCGGCGGCCGACCTGCGCGCGATCTGTGCCCGGACGTACACGGCGGAGGTCTTCGGCACGAGGGAGATCGCGCCGCTCAAGCCGCTCGAGGATGGCCTGTACCTGCTCGGGCTGTCCAACGGGCCCACGCTGGCCTTCAAGGACATGGCCATGCAGTTGCTGGGCAACCTGTTCGAGTACGAGCTGGGGCGGCGTGGCGAAGCGCTGAACATCCTCGGCGCGACCTCGGGCGACACCGGCAGCGCCGCCGAGTACGCCATGCGCGGCAAGAGGGGCGTGCGCGTGTTCATGACCTCGCCGCACGGGCGCATGAGCCCCTTCCAGCAGGCGCAGATGTTCAGCCTGCAGGACGCCAACATCCACAACCTGGCGATCGGCGGCGTGTTCGACGACTGCCAGGACATCGTCAAGGCGGTCTCCAACGACCTCGAGTTCAAGCGCCGGTACCGGATCGGCACGGTGAATTCGATCAACTGGGCACGCCTGCTGGCGCAGGTGGTGTACTACTTCTCCGGGTACTTCCAGGCCACCCGCTCCGGCCGCGACAAGGTGTCCTTCGCCGTGCCTTCGGGCAACTTCGGCAACATCTGCGCCGGCCACGTGGCGCGCCAGATGGGGCTGCCGATCGACCGGCTCGTGCTGGCGACCAACGAGAACGACGTGCTCGACGAGTTCTTCCGCACCGGCGTGTACCGGGTGCGATCGGGCGCCGACACGCACGAGACGTCCAGCCCCTCGATGGACATCAGCAAGGCCAGCAATTTCGAGCGCTTCGTGTTCGACCTGCTGGGCCGCGATGCCGCGCGCACGCGCGCGCTGTTCGGCGAGGAGCTGCCGCGCAGCGGCCGCTTCGACCTGGGCCGCGATCCGGCCTTCGCCGGTGCGGCAGCGCAGTTCGGCTTCCGCAGCGGCAAGAGCACCCACGCCGACCGGCTGGCGACCATCCGCGATGCCTGGCAGCGGCTGGGGGTGATGGTCGACACGCACACGGCCGACGGGCTGAAGGTGGCACGCCGGTTCCTCGAACCGGGCGTTCCCATGGTCGTGCTGGAAACCGCGCTGCCGGTGAAGTTCGCCGCCACCATCGTCGAGGCGCTGGGCCGCGAGCCGGAACGCCCCGCGAAGTTCGACGGAATCGAATCGCTGCCCAGGAAAGTCGTCGTGCTGCCGGCCGATGCAGCCGAGGTGAAGTCCTACATCGCGGCGCATTGCGCCTGAAGGTCGCCATGAAAGTCGTCGGGTTCGCAGGTTTCTCCGGGTCGGGCAAGACCACGCTGGTCGAGGGCATCATTCCCGTGCTCCGGCAGCACGGCCTGCGGGTCTCCGTGGTCAAGCACGCCCACCACAGCTTCGACATCGACCATCCCGGCAAGGACACTTTCCGGCACCGCGCCGCGGGCGCATTCGAGGTGGTCGTGGCCTCCCGGCGCCGGCTCGCGCTGATGCGCGAGTTCGAGCAGGACGCGCAGCTGTCCGTGCACCAGCTGATCGCCGAGCTCTACGACGGGGTCGACTGGGTGCTGGTGGAAGGTTTCAAGGACAGCGACGTGCTCAAGGTCGAGGTGTGGCGGCCCGGGTCCGGCCAGCAGGCGCGCTATCCCGAGGACGACTTCATCGTGGCCATCGCAACCGACGCGCCGGACCGGCTGCCGCAAGCAACCCTTCGCCCCGTGCTGGACCTGAACGATCCGGCTGCAGTGGCCCGGTGGCTGGTCGAGAATGGCCACCGGTTCGACTACGACCCGGAGATGTACGGATGAGCGGACGAGGGCTGGATCGCGGGGAGGTGCGCCGATGAGCACGCGTCCCCCGCTCAAGCCGCTGGACGACGCGCTGGCCGAGCTGCTCGAGCGCACCCGGCCGCTGCAGCAGGCCGAAGGCGTGCCCACCTTCGAGGCCGACGGCCGCGTGCTGGCCGAAGACCTGGTGGCTGCGCTGCAGGTGCCGCCGCAGGACAACAGCTCGATGGACGGCTACGCCGTCCGCTGCGCCGAGATCCCGGACGAGGGCGTGGTGCTGCCGGTCAGCCAGCGCATCGCCGCCGGCCACGCGGCGCAGCCGCTGCAGCCCGGCACTGCGGCGCGCATCTTCACCGGTGCGCCGGTGCCCGCCGGCGCCGATGCCATCGTGATGCAGGAGCACACCGGGCCGGCCGGCGAGAGCGCCGTGCGCATCCTGTCGGTGCCGCAAGCCGGCCAGTGGATCCGCCGCAGCGGCGAGGACGTGACGCGCGGCAGCGTGGTGCTGCACAAGGGCCAGCGCCTGGACCCCGCGGCGTGCGGCCTGGCGGCCGGCATCGGCCGCGACCGCCTGCAGGTCGCGCGGCGGCCGCGGGTGGCACTGTTCTCCACCGGCGACGAGCTGGTCATGCCCGGCACCATCGCGCCCGAGCAGATGCCACCGGGCGCCATCTACAACTCCAACCGCTTCTTCCTGCGCCAGCTGCTGGCGCGCTGCGGCTGCGAGGTGAGCGACCTGGGCATCGTGCCGGACCGGCGCGACGCGACGGTCGACGCCCTACAGCAGGCGTCGCAGGGCCATGACCTGATCCTCACCAGCGGCGGCGTGTCGGTGGGCGAGGAAGACCACATCAAGCCGGCGGTGCAGCAGCTCGGTTCGCTGGACCTGTGGCAGATCGCGATGAAGCCCGGCAAGCCATTTGCCCATGGCCGCGTGGGCGATGCCCATTTCATCGGCCTGCCCGGCAACCCGGTGTCCAGCTTCGTCACCTTCCTGCTGCTGGTGCGGCCTTTCCTGCTCAGGCTGCAAGGCGCCGCCCGGTTGCAGCCGACCGCCTTCCTGTTGCCGGCCCGCTTCGACTGGCCGCGCGCCGACAAGCGCCGCGAGTTCCTGCGCGCGCGGCTCGATGCCCAGGGCGGGCTGGAACTGTTTGCGAACCAGAGCTCGGGCGTGCTCACCTCCATGGCGTGGTGCGACGGCCTGGTCGACAACCCGCCGGGCCGAACCATTGCCCGGGGCGACGCGGTCCGCTTCATTCCTCTTTCGGAGCTGATGGCATGAAGGTGTCGCTGCGTTACTTCGCTTCCGTGCGCGAGGCCATGGGCCGTGGCCTGGAGGAGCGCCAGACGGGTGCCACCACGCTGGCCGGCCTGCGGCAGGAGCTGCAGGCCCTGGGCGACCCGTATGCGCAGGCGCTGGGCGCCGGCAAGGCCGTGCGCATGGCCGTGGACCAGGTCATGGCCGAAGGCGACGCCGCGCTGCAGGATGGCTGCGAGGTCGCCTTCTTCCCGCCGGTGACCGGGGGCTGAAATGGCGCCGCGCGTCTCCATCCAGGCCGCCGACTTCGACGTCGGGCAGGAACTGGCCCGGCTGCGCGAGGCCGACCACCGGGTGGGAGCCGTGTGCAGCTTCGTCGGCACCGTTCGCGCGGCCGGCGAGCGCGGTGCATCCGAGGTGCTCGGCATGGAGCTGGAGCATTACCCGGGCATGACGGAGAAGGCGATCGAGGCCATGGTGGACGAGGCGCATCGCCGCTTCGACATCTTCGCGGCCCGGGTCGTGCATCGCGTCGGCCCGCTGCGGCCGGGCGAGCAGATCGTGCTGGTGGCCGTCACCTCGTCGCACCGCGGCCAGAGCTTCCAGGCCTGCGAGTTCCTGATGGATTACCTCAAGACCCAGGCGCCGTTCTGGAAGAAGGAGCGCACGCCGCAAGGTGAGCGCTGGGTCGACGCCCGCGCCAGCGACGACCACGCGCTCGCGCGCTGGGGTATCCACGCCGGCAACGCCTGATCCCGGGCTGATCAATGACAAGGTTCCAGGCGGGGCTTGTCATCCCTGCGAAAGCCGAGCCACCTCCCGCCGCCTGAACACGCAAAGGGGTGATTTCGGCTCCCGTGATGGATTGCGGCTCGAGGCCGCAATGACACGGTTCCTGCCGATGCTTGTCATCCCGGCGAAAGCCGGGACCCATCTCCCGCCGCCTGAACACGCAAAGGGGTGATTTCGGCTCCCGTGATGGATTGCGGCTCCAGGCGGCAATGACACGGTTGCTGCCAGGCCGGCCGACCACCTCAGTTCAGGTAGCGCGGCCGCTCGCCGCCTTCGCCGGATTCGGCGCCGTCCACCACTGGCACCGCGGGGGCGGTGAACGGGTCGCACCATTGCGAGCGCGCCAGTGACTGCTCCAGCAGGTGCATCAGGCCCTGCATCAAGCGCGGATCCAGTTCCATCTGGAAGCCGCGGGCCTTGGCTGCGCCGGACACCGATGCGCGCTCGTTGAAGGCCAGGCGAAGGCGCCCGTTGGCCAGCGGCGTCGCGTCCACGTCGGTCACCAGCAGCGGTTCGCTGCCCAGCGGCCGGTCGGACTTGTCCTGGTACGGTGTTTCGAAGTCCGCCTGCTGCAGGAACTCCTCCCGGCGGAATTCGGCGAACAGGCGCCTGAGTTCCTCGTCGCCGCTGCCCACGGCGCTGGCCGACGGCTCGCTCCTGATCACCTGGTCGGTGTGCAGCCTGCCCAGCAGCGGCCACAGCCCGTGCATCAGTCGGCGGGTGAGCCACATGCGCATTTCCTGGCCGCCGGTGCTGTTCACGCGCAGCAGCATGCGGTCCTGCTCGGCCTGGTAGGTCACCGACAGCTGGTGGATCTGCATCGCTTGATTCTAGTCAGCCCATCCGCGCAACGGCCGGGCTGATAGACCCTTGAAATCTCCGGGAAAAGGCGCAAGCTGGGATTCAGTTCGGACCTTCCACTCCACTCGCCCATGCGACTCGACAAGCTCACCACCAAGTTCCAGGAGGCCCTGGCCGAGGCCCAGACGCTGGCCCTCGCCAATGACCACGCCTACATCGAACCCGAGCACCTGCTCGTGGCCATGCTGCGCCAGGACGACGGGCCGCGCGCGCTGTTGCAGCGCGCCGGCGCCAACCTGCCCGGCCTGCTGGCTGCAGCCGAGTCCGCGATGCACAAGCGCGCACAGGTGCAGGGCCAGGAGCAGGTGCAGGTGCAGGTCGGCCGCGAACTGGTCGGCCTGCTGCAGGCCGCCGAGAAGGAGGGCCTCAAGCGTGGCGACCAGTTCATCGCCAGCGAGCTGTTCCTGCTGGCGCTGGCCGACAGCAAGTCGGACCTGGGCCGCATCGCGCGCGAGAACGGACTGACGCGCAAGTCCTTCGAAGCGGCGGTCGATGCCGTCCGCGGCGGCTCGAGCGTCGACAGCGCCGAGGCCGAGGGCCAGCGCGAGGCGCTCAAGAAGTACACGCTGGACCTGACCGAGCGCGCCCGCCAGGGCAAGCTCGACCCGGTGATCGGCCGCGACGAGGAGATCCGCCGCGCCATCCAGGTGCTGCAGCGGCGCACCAAGAACAACCCGGTGCTGATCGGCGAACCCGGCGTCGGCAAGACCGCCATCGTCGAGGGCCTGGCCCAGCGCATCATCGCCGGCGAGGTGCCCGAGACGCTCAAGGGCAAGCGGGTGCTCTCGCTCGACATGGCGGCGCTGCTGGCCGGCGCCAAGTACCGCGGCGAGTTCGAGGAGCGGCTGAAGAACGTGCTGACCGAGCTGGCCAAGGACGAGGGCAACACCATTGTCTTCATCGACGAGCTGCACACCATGGTGGGCGCCGGCAAGGCCGAGGGCGCCATCGACGCCGGCAACATGCTCAAGCCGGCGCTCGCGCGCGGCGAACTGCACTGCGTGGGCGCCACCACGCTGGACGAATACCGCAAGTACATCGAGAAGGACGCCGCGCTGGAGCGCCGCTTCCAGAAGATCCTGGTCGGCGAGCCGACCGTGGAGGCCACCATCGCCATCCTGCGCGGGCTGCAGGAGAAGTACGAGGTGCACCACGGCGTGGAGATCACCGACCCCGCCATCGTGGCCGCGGCCGAGCTGTCGCACCGCTACATCACCGACCGCTTCCTGCCGGACAAGGCGATCGACCTGATCGACGAGGCCGCATCCCGGATCAAGATCGAGATCGACTCCAAGCCCGAGGCGATCGACCGCCTCGACCGCCGCCTGATCCAGTTGCAGATCGAGCGCGAGGCGGTCCGGAAGGAGACCGACGAAGCCTCGCGCAAGCGCCTGGGCCTGATCGAGGACGAGATCGGCAAGCTGCAGAAGGAGATCGCCGACCTGGAGGAAATCTGGAAGTCGGAGAAGGCCACCGCCCAGGGCAGCGCGCAGGTCAAGGAAGAGATCGACAAGCTGCGCCGCGAGATCGACGAGCACACCCGCAAGGGCGACTTCAACAAGGTTGCCGAGCTGCAGTACGGCAAGCTGCCGGCGCTGGAAAAGCAGCTGAAGGAGGCCCAGGCCGCCGAGTCGGCCAAGGGCAAGAGCGGCAAGCCGCAGCTGCTGCGCACCCAGGTCGGCGCCGAGGAGATCGCCGAGGTGGTGGCGCGCGCCACCGGCATCCCGGTGGCCAAGCTCATGCAGGGCGAGCGCGAGAAGCTGCTGCTCATGGAAGAGCGGCTGCACCAGCGCGTGGTGGGCCAGGACGAGGCGATCAGCGCCGTGTCGAATGCCATCCGCCGCTCGCGCTCGGGCCTGTCCGATCCCAACCGGCCGACCGGCTCGTTCCTGTTCCTGGGCCCCACCGGCGTAGGCAAGACCGAGCTGTGCAAGGCGCTGGCGATGTTCCTGTTCGACAGCGAAGAGCACCTGATCCGCGTCGACATGAGCGAATTCATGGAGAAGCACTCCGTGGCCCGGCTGATCGGCGCGCCGCCCGGCTACGTGGGCTACGAGGAGGGCGGCTACCTGACCGAGGCGGTGCGACGCAAGCCCTACAGCGTGATCCTGCTCGACGAGGTCGAGAAGGCGCACCACGACGTCTTCAACGTGCTGCTGCAGGTGCTGGACGATGGCCGCCTGACCGACGGCCAGGGCCGCACCGTGGACTTCAAGAACACGGTCATCGTGATGACCAGCAACATCGGCTCGCACATGATCCAGGCGATGGTGGGCAGGCCCTACGAGGACATCAAGGAAGCGGTGTGGGACGAGCTCAAGAGCCACTTCCGCCCCGAGTTCCTCAACCGCATCGACGAGACGGTGGTGTTCCACGGCCTGGGTGCCGAGCACATCGAGCAGATCGCGAAGATCCAGCTCAAGGTGCTGGAGCAGCGGCTCGCGAAGATGGACCTGACGCTGCAGGTCTCGCCCGCAGCGCTGGAGGAACTGGCCAAGGTCGGCTTCGACCCGGTGTTCGGTGCGCGGCCGCTCAAGCGGGCGATCCAGCAGCGCATCGAGAACCCGCTGTCCCGCTTGATCCTGGAGGGCCGGTTCCCGCCCAAGAGCGTGATCCCGGTCGAAGTCGATCCGGTGCTCGAACCCGGCGTGTTCCACTTCGGTTCGGTGCAGGAGCCGGTCGAAGCCCCCGCATGAGCGGAAACCGACCGAGGGAAGGGGCAAGCCGGCTCCGGCTTGCCCCGCCCGGCCGATGGGGCCACACTGGTCCTCGGAACCCATGAATTCACCCATGCCTGCCCTCCTTTCGTTCATCGCCCGCCTGCTGGCACTGGCTGCCGGCCTCGTCTTCGCGGCCAGCCTGGCCGCCGCGGCCGTGTTGGCGGCCGCGCTGCTGCTGCTGCAGGCCGGCTGGGCCCGCCTGACCGGCCGGCCGGCGCCGCGCGTGCTGTCGGGCCTGTGGCGCATGCGCGGCTTCGCGGGGTCGGCCGGCAGCCGCCGCCCGGCGCACGGCTTTGCGCCGCAGCGCGTGCGGGTGCGCGCCGACGTCACGGACGTCGAGCCGAAGTAAGCTGGCGCCCGCCGCGCATCTCATCCGTGGCGCGCGGCTGGGCTCGGCCGCCGGGGCGTGCCGCTGACCGCGGCGGCGTCCTACGTGGCGCGCTTCGCGGGGCGGCCAGCATTCGCGGGCAGCAACCCGCGAGCGAGTCCGCCATGCCACCGATTGCCCTTGCCGACGAAGACGACCGGCCCGCGCCGCCCATCGCGCTGGATGCGCGCTGCCAGGACGACTACTGGAGCGCGGCCTACCACAGGGAGCGCTACTTCCGGCCGGGCTGCGATTACGAGGACTACGCGCCGGCCTACTGCGTAGGCTACGTCGGCTTCGCGCAATACGGCGGCGAGTACGAGCACGCCGAGCGCTCGCTGTGCGCCAACTGGGAGCGCATCAAGGGCGCTTCGCGGCTGACGGTGGAGGAGGCGAGGGCGGCCATCCGCGCCGCCTGGGACCGGCTGGCGCGCGAAACGCGGGGGTCCGGCTGGGCCTAGGCATTGCACCGGCCTGGGTCGCCGCGCGACTCGCCGGTTCGTACCCGGCGCCGGTCAGCGGCTGGGCGCGAGTTGCGCCAGCCGGTCCAGGAAGGGGTGCTGTGCAGGCAACAGCTTGCGGCGCGCGGCGTCCAGCGTGAACCACTCGACGCGGTCGATCTCGGGGAACTGCCGGCGGCGTCCGGAGCGCGGAGGCCATTCGATCTCGAACGGGTTGCAGCGCAGCTCGGCAGGGTCGAAATCGCCTTCGAAGGCCCAGGCCTGCACGCACTTGCCGCTTTTCTGCCGCACTTCGCCCAGCCCGGTGAAGGGGCCCGCCGGCCGGCAGCCGGTTTCCTCCTCGAACTCGCGCCGCGCGGTGGCGAGCGCATCTTCGCCGGCGCCGGCTTCTCCCTTGGGCAGCGTCCATGCCCCTTCGTCCCTGCGGGCCCAGAACGGCCCGCCGGGGTGCGCCAGCAGCACCTGCAGCCCGGCGCTGCCGCGCCGGAACATCAGCAGGCCGGCACTGCGGGTCATGCCGGGGCGGCGTTGCGTGGCTGGAAGTGCCGCGGCGGCTGCCCCATGGCCGCCTTGAACATGGCGCTGAAGGCGCTCTCGCTGGCATAGCCGGTGGCTGCCGCCACCTGGTTCACCGCCGCGCCGCGCGCCAGCAGGGGCAGTGCGTGCGCCAGCACGACCTGCTGGCGCCACTGCTGGTAGCCGGTGCCCAGTTCGGCCTGGAACAGGCGCGCCAGGGTGCGCTCGCTGGCGCCCACCTCGGCGGCCCACCCGGCCAGGCTGGCGCGCTCGCCCGGTGCGCGCAGCACGGCCTCGCAGAGGGCGCGCAGGCGCTTGTCGCCGCCCGGTGGCGGCAGCGGCACGCCAAGGGCCTGCGGGTCGGCCTGGCGCAGTTCCTCCAGCACCAGTGCGCTGAGCAACTGCTCGCGGGCGCGGGCCAGCGGCCGCCGGTCCATCGCCTCGACCAGTTCGCGCAGCAGGGGCGAAACACGCAGCACGCGGCAGCCGGCCCAGCCTCGCGGCGTCGCGCCGGCGTGCAGGTAGAGGGTGCGGAACTCCGCCTCCTGCAGCACGCGCACCGAGTGGCGCGCACCCGGCGCGATCCACACCGCACGCGAGGGCGGCACGATGTACGTGACCTCCTCGGGCGACCCGCAACCGCGCTCGGCCGTTACCTGCAGGACGCCGCGGGCGCAATAGGCCAGCTGGGCCCAGGCATGGCTGTGCGGCTCGAAATGGGAATCGGCGGGCAGGGCCCGCGCCCGCAGTCGCACTGGCTGCCCAGGCGTGGGGCGGAAGGCCTCGGCATCCGCCAGCGGCTGGGGCAGTGCAAGCGTGCGGGGCATGGTGCCGAATTCTGGCGGAAATTCGGGGGAAACTGGCTAACCGTCGCATTCCGGTACGGCGCGCCGGCCGCTAGCATCCAGCTCCATGACTGCCGCCGCCGCCGCGCCGGCCCTTCCACCCCTGCGCCAGGACGCCGGCGTGATCGGGCTGGTGGGCCTCGCCCACCTGATCAGCCATTTCAGCCAGCTGTTGCTGCCGCCCTTGTTTCCCTGGCTGAAGGATGCGCTGGGGGCCAGCTACCTGCAGCTGGGTTTCCTGATGACGCTGTTCTTCGTCGTCTCCTGTGGCGTGCAGGCGGCGTCGGGCTTCCTGGTCGACCGGCACGGGCCGCGGCCGGTGCTGTTCGGGGGACTGGCGCTGGTGGGCCTGGCGGCATTCGGGTTTGCGGCCAGCACCAGCTACTGGATGATGGCCGTGTTCGCGATGGTGGCGGGACTGGGCAACGGCGTGTTCCACCCGGTCGACTACACGCTGCTCAACCGCAGGGTGAGCGCGCCCCGGCTGGGGCACGCGTACAGCTTCCACGGGATCACGGGCAGCCTGGGCTGGGCACTGGCGCCCGCCCTGGTGGTGCCGCTGGCGATCGCATTCTCCTGGCGGGTGGCCCTGGCGGCGGCGGGCGCGCTGGCCTGGGGCGTGCTGCTGTTCCTGTGGATGCACAGGCGCCAGCTGGAACTCCCTGCCGCGCCGGCGGCGGCCGCGGCACCGGCCGCCCAGGGCAGCGGGACCTTCGACTTCCTGCGCGTGCCCACCGTGTGGATGTGCTTTGCCTTCTTCTTCGTGTACGCCGTCGTGCTGAGCGTGGTGCAGGCCTTCGCGCCCGAAGCCGCGCGCCTCTTGCACGGCGTGCCGGTCGGCCTGGCCGCCGCCTGCTTGACGATCTACATGGTGGCGGGGGCCGCAGGCATGGTGCTGGGGGGCTTCCTCGCCGCCGATCCTTCGCGCTGCGAGCGCATCGTGGGCGCCGGCTTCGGCATGGCGGCGCTGGTGGCGCTGGCCGTCGGGGTGGCGCCGCTGCCGGCGCTGGCGGTGCCCGTCCTGTTCGGTGTCATGGGCTTCGCCAGCGGCATCGCGGGGCCTTCGCGCGACATGATCGTGAAGCGATCGACACCGCCCAACGCCAGCGGGCGGGTGTTCGGCATCGTCTACTCGGGGCTGGACATCGGGCAGGCCGCCGCGCCGCTCGTCTTCGGCAGCCTGATGGACCACCGCCGCTACGCCGGCGTGTGGCTGGGGCTGGCCCTGATGCAGCTGTTGCTGATCGCCAGCGCCTTCAACGTGCGTCGCGTGCGGCGCGCAGCGCTGGCGACCGCCTGATCGCTGCGCTCGCGCAGGCGCCGCGGGGCGAGCGCCAGCGCCCCCCACGGGCACTGCGTCGACGGTTATCCTTGCCACCCTATGTACGCGCCGTATTTCGGGCTGTCGCAGGAGCCGTTCTCGATCGCGCCGGACCCGCGCTACCTGTTCATGAGCGAGCGCCACCGCGAGGCGCTGGCGCACCTGCTGTACGGGCTGGGCGGCGGGGGCGGCTTCGTGTTGCTGACGGGCGAGATCGGCACCGGCAAGACCACCGTGTGCCGCTGCTTCCTGGAGCAGATCCCCGGCAACTGCAACGTCGCCTACATCTTCAATCCCAAGCTCACGGTCACCGAGCTGCTGCAGGCCGTGTGCGATGAGTTCCGCATCGCCGTGCCGCGCCGCGAAGGCCCGGCGCCCACCGTCAAGGACTACCTCGACCCGCTGAACGCCTTCCTGCTGCAGTCGCATGCGCAGGGCCGCAACAGCGTCCTGATCATCGACGAGGCGCAGAACCTCTCGGCCGACGTGCTGGAACAGCTGCGGCTGCTGACCAACCTGGAGACCAGCGAGCGCAAGCTGCTGCAGGTCATCCTGATCGGCCAGCCGGAGCTGCGCGAACTGCTGGCGCAGCCCCGCCTAGAGCAGCTGGCGCAGCGGGTGATCGCCCGCTACCACCTCGACGCCCTGCGCCGCGACGAGACCGAGCAGTACGTGCGGCACCGGCTGGAAGTGGCGGGGCTGTCGCGGGCGCTGCCGTTCGAACGCCGCGCGCTCGAGCGCATCCATCGCCGCAGCGGCGGCGTGCCCAGGCGCATCAACCTGCTGTGCGACCGGGCCCTGCTCGGGGCCTTCGGACGCAGCGAGGCGGCGGTGACGCCTGCCATCGTCGAGCAGGCCGCTCGCGAGGTGTTCGGCCAGGGTGCCCGGCGGCCGCCCCCCGCCTGGCGGCGTTCCGCTGCGATGCTGGGGATCGGATTCGTGGCGGGGGCGGGGCTGCTGCTGGCCGCCCGGTTCTGGTCGGAGCCGCCCCAGGGCAGTGTCGGGGTGCCGCCGGCCGCCCGTGCGGTTCCCGCGCCAGCCGAGCTGGCCGAGCCGGCCATGGCGGCCGCGGGCGAGCCGGCGGTGGTCGAACCGGCCGGGGCGGTCGTGCCCGTTGCGGCCGTGCCCGCCGTTCCCCCGGCCTTGTTCAGCGACGAGAGGCAGGCCTGGCGCGAACTCGCCAAGGCCTGGCAGGTGCAGGTCGGCGAGGGCGATCCCTGCGGCGCGCTGGCGCGCGAGTCGCTGCACTGCTTCACCCGCGCGTTGCCGCTGGCACTGATCCGGCAGCTGGACCGGCCCGGCATCGTGGTGCTGGACCGCGACAGCGGCAAACCTTCCTATGCGGTGCTCACCGCACTGGGCGACAACGCGGCGACCCTGTCGGCGGGCGGCGCCGCGCAGACGGTCACGCTGGCGGCGCTGGCCGCGCGCTGGAACGGCGAGTGGGCCACCCTGTGGCGGGCGCCGCCCGGCTTCGATGCGCGCGCGCCCGAGCGCGGCGGCACCGCCGTGGCCGACTGGGTGGGCGCGCAACTCGCCAAGGCCGCCGGCGCGGCCGGTGACGCGCGCGCCGGCGCACTGCGCGAGCGCATCCGCCATTTCCAGCGGGCCCAGGGGCTGCCGGCCGACGGCCTGCTGGGCCCCCTGACCTTCATGCAACTCAATCGCAGCGCGGGGGTGGAAGAGCCGCGGCTGCGAGGGGTCCCCTGATCATGTCCTACATCCTCGACGCCCTGCGCAAGGCCGATGCGCAACGCGAACGCAGCCGCTTGCCGGGCCTGCAGGCGCAGCCGCATGCCGCGGGCAGCGCGGCGCCAACCGCTGCGCGCGGCGCGTGGGCGATGGCGGGCGCGGCCCTGGTGCTGGGATTCGGCGGCTTCGCCGCCTGGCAATCGATGCGGGGCGAACCACCCCCTGCACCCGTGGCGGATGCTGCGCTGCTGGCGCCAACCCCAGCAGTGGCCCCGGTGCCACCGCCGCCAGGGCCGGCTCCGGCCGCGCAGATCCTGCCGCCGGCGCCTCCACCCCTGCCTGCACCCGCGCCTGCGCCCGTGCTGGCCAAGGCAGCGGCGCCCGATGCGCAGCCACCGGCGCCGGCGACTGCGCCCATCGGGACGGCTGCCGCGCCTGCACGGTCTGCCTCGGCCGTTGCGGCGGCTCCCGGCGCGGCTGACGGCGCCGTCTCGTCCAGGGTGCCGGACGGGGCGCCTGCGCTCGCGGTCAGCGGTGGCGTCTGGTCGCAGAACCCGGCCCAGCGGCTGCTGATCGTCAACGGGCAGGTGTTCAACGAGGGCAGCGAACTCGCACCCGGGGTGCGGCTGGAAGAAGTGAAGCAGCACCGGGCGGTGCTGGACTTCCGCGGCCAGCGCTACTCGGTGCCGTACTGACGCGCAGCGGCGGCTGGAACGTCGACCCGTGCCGTCACGCCGAGCCGATGAGACGCGCGGCGGCGCGGGCGAGACGTGGTTCGTGGCGCTGAGGCGCAACGCCGTGACCACGTCCCGGTCGTCCGCCGGCGCATGAAGGCAGCCGCCCCTCAACCGCCGCAGCCTTGTAAACGGTTACCGAACTTGCTCGGGCAACGATGCGTGTAAGCAAGCCCATCCCTAGCATCCATGGCTCATCCACACCACCGAGGAGTTCACGCGATGGCACTGCAGTCCCCCTTCTTCAACAACAACAAGCGCGACAACGACGTGCGCCCCGGCACGCCCAATGCTGCCGCGCTGGCTGCTGCCGCCGCGCCTGCTCCCACCGCGCCCACCGCCAACAACTCCAGCACTCCCGTGCCCGGCGGCGAGGCCAAGCTGACGGTCGGCCCCAACATCAAGCTCAAGGGCGTGGAGATCACCGATTGCGACACGCTGGTGGTCGAGGGATCGGTCGAGGCCACCATGGACTCGCGCATGATCCAGATCTCCGAGCGCGGCTCCTTCAAGGGCTCGGCCGAGATCGACGTGGCCGAGATCCGCGGTGCGTTCGACGGCAACCTGACGGTGCGCCAGAAGCTGGTGATCTATTCCACCGGCAAGGTGACCGGCCGCATCCGCTACGGCAAGGTGGTGATCGAGGAGGGCGGCCAGCTCTCCGGCGAGATCGAGTTCGGCACCAGCGGCGCCGCCGCCAACTCGGCCGTGCGCCCGCCCAAGCTCCAGGTCGCCTGAGTCCCGTGTCCCTGTGAAGCAAGCGCGGCCCCGGCCGCGCTTTTTTTGTTTGTCCGGCGCAGCCGGTCAGACGGCGCTGCGGTGCCGCTCGATGCAGGTGTCCAGCACCTCGCCGGCGTCGCGCCGCCACCAGTTGGCCGCCGAGAAGATCTCCACTTCGCTGTAGCCGGCGAAGCCCTGCGCCTCCATCCAGCCACGGATGCGGGGGATGTCGATCACGCCGTCCCCCATCATTCCCCGGTCGTTCAGCAGGTCGGTGGTGGGGGTGAGCCAGTCGCACACATGCAGGGCCAGCAATCGCTGGCGTCCGGCCCGTTCGATCTGGTCGCGCAGCTTGGGGTCCCACCACACGTGGTAGACGTCCACCGCCACGCCGAGCGCGCCGCTGCGCGAGGGGTCGAGCCGGTCGCACAGGTCCAGCGCCTGTTCCAGCGTGTTGACGCAGGCCCGGTCGGCCGCGTACATCGGATGCAGGGGCTCGATGGCCAGCGGCATGCCGGCCGCGCGCGAATGCTCCAGCAGCCGGCCGATGCCGTCGTGCACCTGCTGCCGCGACAGGGCGAGGTCCTTGTGCGCAGCCTTGCCGGCCAGCGCACCCGGCAGGGCACCCACCACCAGCACCAGGCACGCGGCGTTCAACTCGCGCGCTTCGTCGACGGCGCGGCGGTTGTCGTCGTCGGCCGCACGCAGGCCGGCGTCGTCGGCGGCCGTGAACATGCCGCCGCGGCAGTAGCCCGACAGCTCCAGGCCGTGGGCCTTCACGAGGCGCGAGACGTTCGCGAGCCCGGCCGCCGCGACCTGGTCGCGCCAGGGCGATATCGCCCGGATTCTCCGGCGCGCGCAGGCCTCGAGGATGTCGGGCAGCGGCAGGTCCTGCGCCCGGCTCTGCCGGACGGTGGCCGTGTTGATCGAGAGCCAGCGGTGGTCTTGCGAGAAATCGCGCACGGTGGTGCCGGCCCTTCAGGCGTCGATGCCATGCACGGCGAGCAGCGACTTCATGCGCCGCACGGCGAGCTCCGGCTGTTCCAGCAGGCCGGCTGCGTCGGCCAGCCGGAACAGCTCGGCCAGGTGCGGCAGGCTGCGGGCGCTCTGCTGCCCGCCGACCATGCTGAAGTGCTGCTGGTGGCCATTGACCCAGGCCATGAAGACGACGCCCGTCTTGTATAAGCGGGTGGGCGCCGCAAAGATGTGGCGCGACAGCGGCACCGTCGGGCCCAGGATGGCGTGGAAGCGATCCACCCGGCCGCACGCGAGCTCCCCCAGGGCCGCGCTGGCGGCGGGCGCGATGGCATCGAAGATGCCCAGCAGGGCGTCGCTCCCGCCGTGCGTGGGTTCGCTGCCGAAGCCGTCGCCGGCGATCAGCTCGGCGTAGTTGAAGTCGTCGCCCGTGTACATGCGCACGCCGGCGGGAAGGCGGCGCCGCATGGCGATCTCCCGGTCCTTGTCCAGCAGCGAGATCTTGATGCCGTCCACCTTGGCCGCGTGGGCAGCGATCACGCCCAGCGCCGTCTCCATGGCGGTGTCGACGTCGGCGCTGCCCCAGTAGCCGGCGAGGGCCGGGTCGAACATCTCGCCCAGCCAGTGCAGGATGACGGGCTGGCGGGCCTGCGAGAGGATGCGCCCGTACACGCGCTCGTAGTCCTGCGGCCCGCGGGCGACGCGCGCCAGTGCCCGGCTGGCCATGACGATCAGGCGACCCCCCAGGGCCTCGATGGCGGCCATCTGGTCCTCGTAGCCGCGGATCACATCGTCGACGGACTTCACGTCCTCCGGCGCGAGGTGGTCGGTGCCGCAGCCGGACGCGATGAGCGCGCCGGGCACATCGCGGGCCGCATCGAGCGAGCGGCGGATCAACTGCAGCGAGGTCGGCCAGTCCAGCCCCATGCCGCGCTGCGCCGTGTCCATCGCTTCGGCCACGCCGAGCCCGAGGGACCACAGCCGCTGCCGGTAGGCGATGGTGGCATCCCAGTCCAGCGCAGGCTGCAGCCAGGGGTCGGCCGGGGCCAGCGGGTCGGCGACCACGTGGGCCGCCGAATAGGCGATGCGATCGAAGCGCGTGCCGCGGGCCGGCTGCACCGGCTCGTTGCCGCTCAGCACGTAGGGTTGCAGGGCGCCCGCGGCGGTGGGAAGGATCAGCTTCAGGGCCATGGTGTCCTCACAGCGGCAGTTCGCCCACGTCCACCCAGCGCCGCTCCTTCCAGGACTGCAGCGCCGCCTCGACCAGTTGCACGCCCTTGGCGCCCTCCGGCAGCGTCCACGGATAGGGCGCGTCCTCGGCCACGTGGCGGATGAAGTGCTCCCACTGGACCTTGAAGCCGTTGTCGTAGACCTGGGTATCGGGCACCTCCTGCCACTGCCCGAAGAAGTCCATCGGCTGCCGGACATCGGGGTTCCAGACCGGACGAGGCGTGGCCACCCGGCTCTGTGCGCGGCAGTCGGTCAGGCCAGCCACCGCCGAGCCGTGGGTGCCGTCCACGTGGAAGGTCACCAGGTCGTCGCGGCGCACGCGAGTGGCCCAGGACATGTTCATCTGCGCGATCACGGGCTCGCCGCCGTGGCCGATCAGCTGGGCCGTCGCATAGGCGGCATCGTCGGCGGTCACGGCGTAGGGGCGGCCCGCTTCGTCCCAGCGCTGCGGGATGTGGGTGGTGCCCAGGCAGGAGATCGACTGCACCCGGCCGAACAGGTTGTCCAGCACGTAGCGCCAGTGGCACATCATGTCCAGGATCATCCCGCCGCCGTCCTCGGCCCGGTAGTTCCAGCTGGGCCGCTGGATCGGCTGCAGGTCGCCTTCGAACACCCAGTAGCCGAACTCCAGCCGCACGCTGAGCAGTCGGCCGAAGAAGCCGGCCCGGCGCAGCATGTCGAGCTTGCGCAGGCCGGGCAGGAAGAGCTTATCCTGCACGGCGCCGTGCTTGAGCCCGGAGGATTGGGCCAGGCGGGCGATGCCGACCGCTTCGTTGAGGTTGGTCGCGATCGGCTTCTCGCAGTACACGTGCTTGCCGGCGCGGATCGCCTGGGCGAGCAGGGCCGGACGCATCTGCGTGGTGCCCGCATCGAAGAACACGGTGTCGTCCGGATTGGCGAGCGCCTGCTCGAGGTCGGTGCCCCAGCGGGCGATCCCGTGCGCGCTGGCCAGGGCCTCGATCTTCTCGGCGTTGCGGCCGACCAGGATCGGGTCGGGCATGACGCGCTCGCCGCTGGAGAGCGCCACGCCGCCCTGGTTGCGGATGGCCACGATCGAGCGGATCAGGTGCTGGTTCATCCCCATCCGTCCGGTCACGCCGTGCATGATGAGTCCGAGTCGTCGGGTGGCCATGGTGGTTCCTCTCGCGGAGTCGTGGCAGGCGAGTTAATTCACTGGATGGTGAATTATAGGGTGCAGGCTCCCCCGTGCAAGCCGGGGGCCGGGCATCCGCTCAGGCCCTCAGGGCATAGCCGAGGATCACGTCGCACATGTGCGTGAGGCGCTCCTCGCGCGCCTTGGCCGTCATCAGGTCGTGGCCGAAGATGGCCGACAGCGTGTGGTTGTTGGACAGGTAGAAGTACGCCATGCCGGCGATCGAGATGTACAGCTGCAGCGGGTCGATCCCGCCGCGGAAGCTGCCCTCGCGGCGGCCGCGTTCCAGGATCCGGGCCAGCATCTCGATCAGCGGCGAGTTCAGTTCGCGCGCACGCCGCGAGCCCTGCAGGTGGCGCGCCTTGTGCAGGTTGGCGCTATTGAGCAGCGTGAGGAACTCGGGGTGGTCCAGGTAGTACGCCCAGGTGAATTCCACCAGCCGCCGCAGCGCGTCGGCCGGCCGCAGCTCCAGCAGGTTCAGCTGGCGCTCGGCCTGGCGGATGTCGCGGTAGGACTGCTCCAGCACGGCCTGGAACAGGGCCTCCTTGTCCTGGAAGTAGTAGTAGATCAGGCGCTTGTTCAGGCCTGCGCGCTCGGCGATGCGGTCCATGCGCGCGCCGCCCAGGCCATGCTCGGCGAACTCGTCGCGCGCCGCCGCTAAGATCGTGCTCTGGGATCGGTCGGCGTCGCGCACCCGCTCCTCCGCGGGAAGCGCAGTGTCCCGCCTGCTGGCTCGGGTCATGGGCCGATAATTCACGCAACGGTTAATCCAGTCAAGCATGACGCCCCAACGCCCCTGCCTTGCCGGCCACCTGATCGTCGAGTGCCTCGTGGCACAGGGCGTGACCCACGCCTTCGGGGTTCCGGGCGAGAGTTACCTGGCCGTGCTCGACGGCTTCCACGCCTTCGGCGACCGTATCTGCTTTGTCGTCAACCGGCAGGAGGGCGGCGCAGCCTTCATGGCGGAAGCGGTGGGCAAGCTGACCGGCCGCCCCGGCGTGTGCTTCGTCACCCGCGGGCCGGGGGCCACCAATGCCTCGATCGGCGTGCACACCGCCTTCCAGGATTCGACGCCGATGGTGCTGTTCGTGGGCGACGTGGCCTCGGACCAGCGTGACCGCGAGGCCTTCCAGGAGGTCGACTATGGCAGCTTCTTCGGACCGAGCACCAAGGGCATGGCCAAGCGGGTCGAACGCATAGACGACCCCGACCGGATCCCGGAAGCCGTCGCGCGCGCCTTCGCCACGGCCATGAACGGCCGGCCGGGCCCGGTCGTGCTGGTGTTGCCCGAGGACATGCTGAGCCGCCGCACGGCGGCGCAGCCGCTGCCGCAGGTGCAGCCGGTGCAGGCCGGCTGCGACCCGCAGGCGCTCGAGCGCCTGCGCGGCATGCTGGCCACGGCCCGGCGTCCCTTCGTGATCGCCGGCGGAGGCGGCTGGACGCCCGCGGCGGCGCAGGCCCTGCAGGGGTTCGCCGAGCGATGGCAGCTGCCGGTGGGCAACGCCTTCCGGTTCCAGGACACTTTCGACAACCACCACCCGCTCTACGCGGGCGATGTCGGCATCGGCATCAACCCGAAGCTCGCCGCGCGCATCCGCGAGAGCGACCTGGTGCTGGCGGTCGGCGCCCGGCTGGGAGAGATGACCACCGGCGGCTACACGCTGCTGCAGCCCCCGCGCCCGGCGCAACAACTGGTTCACATCCATGCAAGCGCCGAAGAACTGAACCGCGTCTACCAGGCCGACGTCGCGATCAATGCCGGCATGGAGGCAGTGGCCATCGCGCTGCAGGCGCTGGCCGCGCCCACGCAACTGCCATGGGGTGAATGGGCCCGCAGCGCGCACGCGGACTACGCAGCCAACCTGGTGCCGCAGCCGCTACCGGGCGACATCGACATGCCGGCCCTGGTGGCGGTCCTGCAGAAGCACTTGCCGGTCGACGCGGTGCTGACCAACGGCGCCGGCAACTTCGCCAGCTGGATGCACCGTTTCTATCGCTACCACGGCCTGGCCAAGGGCCTGAAGACGCAACTGGCGCCGACTTCGGGCGCGATGGGCTACGGCGTGCCGGCCGGCATTGCCGCCAGCCTGGCCAGCGGCCGCACCGCCTTCACCATCGCCGGAGACGGCGATTTCCTGATGACCGGGCAGGAGCTGGCGACCGCGGTGCAATTCGGCGGCAAGAGCATCATCGTGCTGCTGAACAACGGCATGTACGGCACCATCCGCATGCACCAGGAGCGCGAATACCCGCAGCACGTGCACGGCACGCAGCTGGCCAACCCCGATTTCGTGGCGCTGGCGCGCGCGTACGGTTATGCGGGCGCGCGCATCACCCGCACGTCGGAGTTCGAGCCTGAACTGGTCGCGGCGCTGGAGCGCAAGCAGGGCACGCTGATCGAGGTGATGCTGGATCCCGAGGTGATCACCACGCGCGGCACGCTCGGCGCGATCCGCCAGGCGGCGTTGCAGCGCTGAACCGCGCCTTGCGCGGGGCTCGGATCCCGCGCCACGGGGCGCCAACGAAAAAGGGCCGCACGAAGCGGCCCTTGTCGTCAGCGCGCGAGGGCGCGGCTTACTTGACGTGCTTGCCGATCAGGCCGGCCATCTCGAACATGGAGACCTGGGCCTTGCCGAAGATCTCGCGCAGCTTGGCGTCGGCGTTGACCATGCGCTTGTTGACGGAGTCCTGCAGCTTGTTCTTCTTGATGTAGGCCCACAGCTTGCTCACCACCTCGGTACGGGGCATGGGGCTGTTGCCGACCACGGCCGCCAGTTGCGGGCTGGGGGTCAGCGGCTTCATGAACGCCGCGTTGGGGGTGCGCTTCTTGGCGGGCGCCTTCTTGGCCGCGGCCTTCTTGGCCGGAGCCGCCTTCTTGGCGGGCGCCTTCTTGGCGGCAGCCTTCTTCGCCGGTGCGGCCTTCTTGGCGGGCGCCTTCTTGGCGACGGCCTTCTTCGCCGGTGCGGCCTTCTTGGCGGGAGCCTTCTTCGCCGCCGCTTTCTTCGCAGTTGCCATGATTTTGTTTCCTTCTAGAAGTGGATCGATCGCCAGCGGCTACGGCTGGCCACCACTGGCAGAGCGGATGCTAAAGGAGAAAAAACGCGTTTCCAAGGGGAAAACGGCATTTTTCGCTGGGCGCTGTCGCTTTTTTTCAGTGTGCCGCCGGGGTGGGGAGCCCGGTGCGCCGGCCCGGGCGGGGCGGCGCCGTCGCGCTTCAGGCGCCCTCCCGGCCCTGGCGGCCGCGCACGATCAGCATCACCCCGCCCAGCACCACGGCGCAGGCACCCCACTCGGCGGGACTGACCGCCTCGGCGCCGAGGGTGACGCCCAGCACCAGCGCGATCACCGGATTGACGAACGCGTAGCTGGTGGCCACGGCGGGCGAGGCGTGCCCGAGCAGGTACAGATAAGCGCTGAAGGCCACCAGCGAACCGGCGACCACCAGGTACAGCCACGCTGCGGCCGCCAGCGGCTGCGGCGGCCACTGCGGCTGCTCGCCCAGGACCAGCGACAGCGCCACCAGCACCGTGCCGCCGCACAGCATCTCGCTGGCAAAGCCCGCCGCGCCAGGCGCCAGCGGCCAGCGCGTGGTCGACAGCACCGAGCCGAGCGCCCAGGCCAGCGTGGCGACCGCCAGGCCGGCCAGCGCCTGCGGCGAAGCCGCGAAACTGGCGCCGCGCACCAGCAGCAGCACGCCGGCCAGTCCGACGGCCATGCCGGCCGCTTCCAGTCGGCCCGGCCGCTGGCCGAACAGCAGCCCCCAGAGGCAGACCAGCATCGGCACGACGGCGATGAAGGCAGCGACCAGGCCGGATCCCACGTGCTGCTCCGCACGGGCGGTGAGGCCCATGCCGAGGCCCAGCATCAGCGATCCGACCCCGGCGGCGTGCGCCCACTGGCGGGCCGTTGGCCAGGCGCCGCCGCGCAGCGCGACCCACCCGAACAGCAGGGCGCCCGCGCACAGGAAGCGGGTGCCCATCTGGAAGAACGGCGGGAAACTCGCGAGCGCCAGCTTGATCGCCAGGTAGGTGGATCCCCACACCAGGTAGCAGGCCAGCAGGGCCGGCACGAGCAGGCTGCGCGGACGCGGGAGGGACAGGGCGGCAGTGTTCATCGGGGCCCATCGTAGGTGGCGCGCCGGTCCTTGCACATGCACAATCCAAGGTCATTCCAATACCCTGCCTTTGAAATCAAGGTTGAAGTCGATGTCTACCGAAATTTCGGAAATCGATGCCTACGATGCCCGGATCCTGGCGGAACTGCAGCGCGACGCCCGCACCAGCATGGCCGAGCTCGGCCGGCGCGTGCACCTGAGCCAGCCTGCCGTGACCGAGCGCGTGCGCAAGCTGGAGCTGCAAGGCGTGATCCGGGGCTACCGCGCGGTGGTGGACCACCAGCGCCTGGGCTACGGCATCCGGGCCATCGTGCGCGTCGGCCGGGTGGAGTACGCGCGCGTCGTGAAGCTGATCGAGCAGACGCCGGAGGTGATCAACGCCTTCAACGTCACGGGCGAGGACAGCTGGATCCTGGAGATCGCGGTCATCGACGTCGAGCACCTGGATGCGGTGGTCACGCGCTTCTGTATCCTCACCGAAACCTCCACCTCGATCGTGCTGAACATGCCGCGCGAGAACGCGCCGGTGCTGCCGGCGCGACGGGAGAATATCAAACCCGCCATCAGGAAAGTGACCGGCCGATGAACCCGCCCGCCTTCAGCACCTGCGACCTGTGCGACGCGCACGAGAAAGACCTTGTTTCGATCCTGCGGGCGCTGCCTCCGGTGTTCCGGCCGTTCGGTGGCAGCCGGCGGTTCTGCGGCCCGGTGTCCACGGTGCGCTGTTTCGAGGACAACTCGCGCGTCAGGGAAGCGGTCGAGTCCCCCGGCCAGGGCCGGGTGCTGGTGGTGGACGGCGGCGGTTCGCTGCGGCGTGCCCTCGTGGGCGGCAACCTCGCCGCTGCCGCTGCGCGCAACGGCTGGGCCGGCATCGTCGTGGATGGTGCGGTGCGCGACCGTGGGGAACTGCAGGCGGCCGGCATCGGGGTGCGCGCCCTGGCGCTGATGCCGCAGCGCTCAGTGAAGCGGGGCGAAGGCGAGCGGGACGTGCCGGTGCTGATCCAGGGCGTGCCGGTGAGCCCCGGCAACTGGCTCTATGCCGACGAAGACGGCATCGTGGTCAGCGAGCGGGCCTTGCTCTGACCGGCAGCGTCGCCAGCAGCACCCCGGCCAGCGCCAGCGCGAACGCCGCAGCCTGCAGGCCGCCGAAAGGCTCGCCCAGGGCCAGCACGCCGACCGCGGCGGCGGCGACCGGCAGCATGACCGTGAAGACACCGGCCTGCGCGACCGGCAGGCTGCGCAGGCCCGTCATCCACAGCCACACGCTCCAGACGCTGGCCGCCAGCGAATAGAACAGCAGCAGGGCCCACGTTCCCGGCCCCGGGGCGCTGAAATCGAACTGCCAGGCCTGGTACAGGCCGAAGGGCGTCACCAGGACCAGTCCCCACAGGTTCACGACGGCGGCGATGCGCCGCGGGCCGATCGAGCCGGTCAGCTTCTTGCCGATCACCGCATACGAGGCCTCGCACAGGACCGCGCCGAAGACGAGCAGGTTGCCCAGCCAGGGCCGCGCACCGCCGCCTCCCCCATCCGCGCGGCCGGCCGCCAGCAAGGCGATCCCCCCGGCCGCGCACGCCGCCGCCGCCCAGACCCTTGGCGGCACCCGCTCGCGCAGGAAGGCCCAGCTCATGATGGCCACCGCGGCCGGGATCGCGGCCATGATGACGCCGGCCGACACTGCGCTGGTCATGCTCACACCATAGAGCATGAAGATCGAGAAGAGGAAGTTGCCCAGCAGCGACTCCAGGAACAGCAGGCGGCGGGTCTGCGGCGTGGGCGGAGGTTCGTTGGCGGCTCGTCGCAGCCAATGCGGCATGGCTGCAGCGCCGATCCCGAAACGGAGCCACGCCAGCAGGAAGACCGGGATGGCGGCCACCAGCGGCTTGGACAAGGCGACGTAGCTGCCCACCAGCGACATGCTGAGGGCGAGGCAGGCGCAGGCGAGGAGCCGGGAAGGGCGGGGCGGCACGGGCGGGCAAAAGCGCGATCTTGCCTGAGCCGCCCGGCCGCTCGCCGGGGCGCATCCGGCGCGCCAGCCGAAGAGAACGCAGGGCCGTGGAGACCTTCCGAAGGTTCTTTGCGTTCACGCAACAGCGTTTCTCGATGCGAAATACTCGATTGCTGCATCGCGGCAAAATTTTCCAATATGGGAAGTTGCCTCCCACAATACGGAAGTTGGTGTGTAGGTCATTGATTTTCAATAAAAAATAATGCGTCTTCTATAAGACACAAGATAGCTTCCAGGTCTTCTACAAGACTTAAAGTGGCTGCCAGGGCGAAGCACTCGCCACCCCCTTTCAACAACCACGGAGAGAAAGACCATGAGCAACTGGACGCACCTGAGCCGCGAGCAACAGATCGCGCAACTGGAGAAGGACTGGGCGGAGAACCCGCGCTGGAAGGGGATCAAGCGCGGCTACAGCGCCGCCGACGTGGTGCGCCTGCGCGGCTCGCTGCAGGTCGAGCACACCCTGGCCCGGCGCGGCTCCGAGAAGCTCTGGAACCTGATCAACACCGAGCCCTTCGTCAACTCGCTCGGCGCGCTGACCGGCAACCAGGCCATGCAGCAGGTCAAGGCCGGCCTCAAGGCGATCTACCTGTCCGGCTGGCAGGTCGCGGGCGACGCCAACAGCAACGGCGAGATGTACCCGGACCAGTCGCTGTACTCCGTCGACTCCGTGCCGAAGGTCGTCAGGAAAATCAACGCCACCTTCGCCCGCGCCGACCAGATCCAGTGGAGCGAGGGCAAGGGGCCCGGCGACGAGGGCTACGTCGACTACTTCGCACCGATCGTGGCCGATGCCGAAGCCGGTTTCGGCGGCGTGCTCAATGCGTTCGAGCTGATGAAGTCCATGATCGAGGCGGGTGCCGCCGGCGTGCACTTCGAGGACCAGCTGGCCGCCGCCAAGAAGTGCGGCCACATGGGCGGCAAAGTGCTGGTGCCGACGCGTGAAGCCGTTTCCAAGCTGGTGGCGGCCCGGCTGGCGGCCGACGTGATGGGCACGCCCACCGTACTGCTGGCCCGCACCGACGCGGAGGCCGCCGACCTGGTGACCAGCGACGTCGATGCGAACGACCAGCCCTTCTTCACCGGCGAGCGTACCGTGGAGGGCTTCTACCGCAGCCGCAACGGCCTGGAGCAGGCGATCAGCCGCGGCCTGGCCTACGCCGAGTACGCCGACCTGATCTGGTGCGAAACCGGCACGCCGGACCTGGCCTTCGCCAAGGCGTTCGCGGACGCGATCCACGCGAAGTTCCCTGGCAAGCTGCTGGCCTACAACTGCTCGCCGTCCTTCAACTGGAAGAAGAACCTGGACGACGCCACCATCGCCAAGTTCCAGAAGGAACTGGGTGCGATGGGCTACAAGTTCCAGTTCATCACGCTGGCCGGCTTCCACAGCCTGAACTATTCGATGTTCAACCTGGCCTATGGCTACGCCCGCAACCAGATGAGCGCCTTCGTCGAGCTGCAGCAGGCCGAGTTCGCGGCGGCCGAGAAGGGTTTCACGGCGGTCAAGCACCAGCGCGAGGTGGGCACCGGTTACTTCGACGCCGTGACCACCACCATCGAGAAGGAAGCCTCGACGGCCGCGCTCAAGGGCTCGACCGAAGACGCGCAGTTCTTCGACGAGAAGAAGGCGGCCTGATCCGACCCGGCGGCCGGAAGGCCCGGAGGCTCGCCGGCCTCCGGGCCTTTCTTCATGGCTCCATTGGGTAGGATCGCGGTCAGGCCTGCCGCCGCCCCCTGCGCTGACGTGTCCGCAACGCCCGAGCCAGCCCCACCCGACAAGGACGCCGCGCGCAAGCGGTCGGCGTGGCTCGCCCCTGCCGCCGTGTTCGCGCTGGCGCTGTCCGTCACGGCCGTGCTGTTGCTGTCGGTCACGCGTTCGATCGAACTGCGCGACCGGGCGGCCTTCGAAGCCGAAGCCTCCCGCACGGCCGACGCGGTGCGCGAGCGCATCGACACCACCATCACGCTGCTGCACGGCGTGACCGGGTTGTTCGCCGCCAGCCGCAACCAGGTCTCGCGCCACGAGTTCGCGGACTACATGGCGCAACTGGACCTGGGCGACCGCTATCCGGGCATCCTGGGCATCGGCTACACCGTGCGGCTCGAGCCCGCGGAGGTGCCGCACCTGGAGGAGCGCATGCGAAGCCAGGGCGGCGAGCCGGACTTTCGCGTGTGGCCCCCAGACCCGCGGCCCACCTACTATTCCATCGTTCACCTGGAGCCGCTGAACAAGCGGAACCGGGCCGCCATCGGTTACGACATGTCGACCAACCCGGTACGACGGGCGGCGATGGAGCGCGCCCGCGACCTGGGCCGGCCGGCCGCATCCGGCAAGGTGACCCTGGTGCAGGAGATCGACGCCGACAAGCAGGCGGGCTTCCTCATCTACCTGCCCGTGTACCGCGGCGAGCGCTTGCCCAGGGACCTTGCCGAACGACGGGGGGCACTGGAAGGATTCGTGTACGCCCCGCTGCGCGTCGGCGACCTGCTGCAGGGCGTGCGCGGCAGCAGGGGGCGGGAGATCGACTTCGCGCTCTACGACGGCGAGCAGATCCGGTCCGATGCGCTGATGCGGTCCACGCGCGAGCCGCAAGCGGTGCCGCCTGCGTACAGCGCGATGCGCCAGCTGGATGTCGCCGGCCGCCCCTGGCTGCTGGTGCTGACCAGCCGTCCGGCGCTGGAGTCGCGGTCGCAACGCCGGCTGGTGCCCTGGCTGGCGGCGCTGTCGGTGGCGGTCTCCGCGCTGCTGGCCTGGATCACGCTGGTGCAGGCGCGCGCCCGGCGCGCGGCCGAGTCCGCCGCCCAGCAGCGCCGCCTCAACGAGCTGGCGCTGCGCGCCAGCGAGGAGCGTGCGCGGGAGCGGGCGCAGCGGCTGGAGCAGTTGTACGAGGAGCAACGCGAAAGCGACCGGCGCAAGGACGAGTTCCTGGCCGTGCTGGCGCACGAACTGCGCAATCCGCTGGCGCCGATACGCAATTCGCTGGAGATCCTCAACCGCGCGCCGGACGGCGAGCTGGCCCGCCGGGCCCGCGCGATCGCCGTGCGCCAGGTGCGGCAGATGGTGCGCCTGATCGACGACCTGCTGGATGTCTCGCGCATTTCGCGCGGCAAGATCGTGCTGCAGGTGCGCAGGGTGCGACTGGCCGAAGTGGTGGATGCGGCGGTCGAGACCAGCCGGCCGTTGATGGAGGAGCGCGAACACCGGCTGCACGCCGGATTCGTGGACCCCGACCTCGAACTCGATGCCGATCCGACGCGGGTGGCGCAGATCCTCACCAACCTGCTGAACAACGCGGCGAACTACACGCCGCCGGGAGGCGACGTGTGGCTCCTGGTGTCCACGCCCGGCCCCGGCGAGGTGCGCATCGTGGTGCGGGACAACGGCATCGGCATCGAGCCGCAGAAGCTGCGCGAGATCTTCGACCTTTTCATGCAGGTGAACCGGTCCCCGGCGGGTGGCGGGCTGGGCATAGGCCTGAGCCTGGCAGCCCGGCTGGCCGAGATGCACGGGGGCCGGATCGAAGCGCGCAGCGAAGGCCTGGGCCGCGGCGCGGAGTTCGTGCTGGTGCTGCCGCGGGCCGGGCACGGGCCGGCTGCGGAACATGCGCCGGGCGCGGTCGCCGATGCGGCGGGCGGCTGACCCGGGATCAGCCCCTTTGCACCGCGGCCGTTCGCCGCTAGAGTGCCCGCCAGCACACCGGAGGCCGCATGACCGACAGCAACGAGAAGACGGGCGTGTTCGACGCGCGCCTATTGACCCAGCAGCGCTGCCCCGAGTGCGGCGGCACGGGCGAACTGCGCATCGAGAGCGAAAACATCAACGAGCACTTCGAGGTGGAGAAGCAGGTCGTGGTCGCGCCCTGTGCCCGCTGCAACGGCTCGGGTTTCACTCCCGCGGGTTAGAATGGATGGTCCACCACCAGCCAAGAACCGGGAAAGGCAGCTTCGGTTATGACACCGCGAACTACTCCGCAAGGAACGGCCCGCTGACGGCCGGATGGTCGCGCACGCACTGAACGCATCTCCCGACGTCCAGCAAGAGCGCGGCTACAGGCCGCGCTTTTCGTTTGTCCCGCTGGAGTTTCCCATCCGCTGGAGGTTTTCCTGCCCATGATCCAGATCACGCTTCCCGACGGCTCGCGCCGTGAATACCCCGCACCGGTGACGGTGGCCGAGATTGCCGCGTCCATCGGCGCCGGGCTGGCCAAGGCCGCGATTGCCGGCAAGGTCGACGGCAAGGTGGTGGACACCGGCTACACGGTCGACCGCGACGCCCCCGTTTCCATCGTCACCGCCAAGGACCCGGAAGGGCTGGAGGTGATCCGCCACTCGACCGCGCACCTGCTCGCGTACGCGGTCAAGGAGCTGTTTCCCGAGGCCCAGGTGACCATCGGCCCGGTGATCGAGAACGGCTTCTACTACGACTTCGCCTACAAGCGGCCCTTCACGCCCGAAGACCTCGCCGCCATCGAAAAGCGCATGGCCGAGCTGGCGGCCAGGGACGAGCCCGTCGCGCGGCGGGTGCTGCCCCGCGACGCGGCCGTGGAGTACTTCAAGGGCATCGGCGAGCACTACAAGGCCGAAATCATCGCCAGCATCCCGCAAGGCGAAGAGGTGTCGCTGTACCGGGAGGGCAGCTTCGAGGACCTGTGCCGCGGCCCGCACGTGCCCAGCACGGGCAAGTTGCGGCATTTCAAGCTGATGAAGGTGGCCGGCGCCTACTGGCGCGGCGACCACCGCAACGAGATGCTGCAGCGGATCTACGGCACGGCGTGGGCCAGCAAGGAGGACCTGCAGCAGTACCTGACCATGCTGGAGGAGGCCGAAAAGCGCGACCACCGCAAGCTCGGCCGCGAACTGGACCTGTTCCACATCGACGACGTGGCGCCGGGCGTGGTGTTCTGGCATCCCAAGGGCTGGGCGGTGTGGCAGGTCGTCGAGCAGTACATGCGCCAGGTCTACAAGGACACCGGCTACCAGGAAGTGAAGGGACCGCAGATCCTGGACAAGAGCCTGTGGGAGAAGACCGGCCACTGGCAGAACTACCGGGAGAACATGTTCACGACCGAGAGCGAGAAGCGCGACTACGCCCTCAAGCCGATGAACTGCCCCGGGCACGTGCTGATCTTCAAGTCGGCGCTGCGCAGCTACCGCGACCTGCCCTTGCGCTATGGCGAGTTCGGCCAGTGCCACCGCAACGAGCCCTCGGGCGCCCTGCACGGCATCATGCGGGTGCGCGGTTTCACCCAGGACGACGGCCACGCGTTCTGCACGGAAGACCAGATCCTGGACGAGTGCGTGGATTACACCGCCAAGCTGCAGCAGGTCTACAGGGACTTTGGCTTCACCGACATCCTGTACAAGGTGGCGACGAGGCCGGACCAGCGGGTCGGCTCGGACGGGCTCTGGGACAAGGCCGAGCACGCCTGCATGGAAGCGCTGCGCCGGTCCGGGGTCGAATTCGAGGTCTCGCCCGGCGACGGCGCGTTCTACGGACCGAAGATCGAGTACACGCTGAAGGACGCGCTGGGCCGCCAGTGGCAGTGCGGGACCATGCAGGTGGACTTCAACACGGCCGAGCGGCTGGGTGCGGAATACGTCACGGAAACCAGCGGCCGGGCGCACCCGGTGATGCTGCACCGGGCCATCGTCGGCAGCCTCGAGCGCTTCATCGGCATGCTCATCGAGCACCATGCCGGCGCCCTACCGGCCTGGCTGGCGCCGGTGCAGGTGGCCGTGCTGAACATCACGGACGGACAGGCCGACTGGGCCCGTGAGGTTGCAAAAATACTGCGAAATCAAGGCTTTAGGGCCGAGCTCGACCTTCGCAACGAGAAGATCACGTATAAAATACGGGAGCATTCGATGCAGAAGCTGCCTTACATCCTGGTCGTGGGCGACAAGGAAAAGGCGGCGGGTGCCGTCGCAGTGCGCGCCCGGGGCAACCAGGACCTCGGCGCAATGCCCCTGCAGGCTTTCGCCGAAAGGCTGTCGCGGGACATTGCCGGCAAGAGCTGACCTTCTCCGAAGTACCGGCCTTGGCGTCCGCGCGCACAGCGGCGGTTTCGCTGCTGGCGCAGCCATTTTTTTGAAGGATAGAGACCATCGCTACTGACTTTCGCGACCGCCGCCACCGCGAGGAACGCAAGCACCGCCTGAACCGGGAAATCATGGCCCCGGAAGTCCGGCTCTCCGGGCCGGAGAACGAGCCCCTGGGGATCGTCAGCCTCCAGGAAGCCCTGCGAATGGCCGGCGAACTGGACGTGGACCTGGTCGAGATCGCCGCCACCGCCAATCCGCCGGTCTGCCGGCTGATGGACTACGGCAAGTTCAAGTACCAGGAACAGAAGAAGGCCGCGGAGGCGAAAGCCAAGCAGAAGGTCATCGAGGTCAAGGAAATCAAGTTCCGCCCGGGCACCGACGACGGCGACTACAACATCAAGATGCGCAACATCCGGCGCTTCCTGGAAGAGGGCGACAAGTGCAAGATCACGCTGCGCTTCCGGGGGCGGGAGATCACGCACCAGGAGATCGGGATGGCACTGCTGCAGCGCATCCGCGAGGAACTGGGCGACACCATCGTGGTGGAACAGTTCCCCAAACTGGAAGGCCGGCAGATGATCATGATGATCGCGCCGAGCCGCAAGAAGGCGGCACAGCCCAGGCCGGCCACGGAGGCCGCGGCGGCATAGGGGAATGGCGGATGACGGATGACCCTGGGTCGTCCGTCGTCGAAGTCTTTTGCCATTTGGAGTTTGGCGAACGGCGGGTGGGTCGCCCGGCGTTCGCAACAAGTGGCTCGGGGCCATCAAGACGCGAAGGATTCGCGGCGCCTCACGAGCACAAGACAAAGAGAAGGAGCAGTCACATGCCCAAGATGAAGACCAAGAGCGGGGCCAAGAAGCGCTTCCGCGTGCGCCCCGGCGGCACCGTCAAGCGCGGCCAGGCATTCAAGCGCCACATCCTGACCAAGAAGACCACCAAGAACAAGCGCCAGCTGCGTGGCGCCGTGAACGTGCACGAGACCAATCTCGGCCACATGGCGCAGATGCTGCCGTTCGCCGGGCTGTAACCCGAAGACGAAGAAAGGAGAACGCAAATGCCTCGCGTCAAACGTGGTGTCACGGCCCGCGCCCGCCACAAGAAGGTTCTCGCCCTCGCCAAGGGCTTCCGCGGCCGCCGCGGCAACGTCTTCCGCATCGCCAAGCAGGCGGTGATGAAGGCGGGCCAGTATGCGTACCGCGACCGCCGCACCAAGAAGCGCGTGTTCCGCCAGCTGTGGATCGCCCGCATCAACGCTGCCGCGCGCGAATGCGGCCTGACCTACAGCCAGTTCGCCAACGGCATCCGCAAGGCCGGCATCGAGATCGACCGCAAGGTGCTGGCGGACATCGCCGTGCACGACAAGGCCGCCTTTGCCGGCATCGTGGAGCAAGTCAAGGCCAGGCTGGCGGCTTGAGTTTCACGGTGGGCGCTGCCTCGCGCGGCGCCCGGCGCAACCCACTGGAACAGGGCTAGGGCTGGCAGGCACTAGCCCTGTTTTTCTTACCATGACCGAAGACTTGCAATCCATCGTCGAAGGCGCCCGGCGCGCCTTTGCCCAGGCCGCCACCCCGGCGGAGCTGGAGAACGCCAAGGCGCAGTACACCGGCAAGGCCGGCCGCCTCACCGGGCTGATGAAGGGGCTCGCGGCGCTGCCGGTCGAGGAGAAGAAGAGCCGGGGCGCGGCCATCAACGTCGCCAAGCAGGCCGTCGAAGCTGCGCTGGCCGAACGCCGCCAGGCGCTGGCCGACGCCGAGCTTGCCGCGCAGCTCAAGGCCGAGGCGCTGGACGTCTCGCTGCCCGGGCGCGGCCGGGAGCCGGGCGGCCTGCACCCGGTCAGCCTGACGATGGAACGCATCGAGCAGATCTTCGCCAGCATGGGCTTCGACGTGGCGGACGGGCCCGAGATCGAGACCGACTGGCACAGCTTCACTTCGCTGAACAACCCGCCCAACCACCCGGCCCGCTCGATGCAGGACACGTTCTACGTGGACATCGACGGCGAGGACGGCATTCCCTACAACCTGCGGCCGCACACCAGTCCGATGCAGGTGCGCTACGCCCACCGGCACGTCAGCAAGTACGCCGCTGCGGTCGAGGCCGGCCAGCCGATGCCGGAGATCCGCGTGATCTGCCCCGGACGCACCTACCGCGTCGACAGCGACGCCACCCATTCGCCGATGTTCCACCAGTGCGAGGGCCTGTGGCTGGGCGAGAACGTCAGCTTCAAGGACCTGAAGGTCGTCTTCACCGACTTCTGCCGCACCTTCTTCGAGAGCGACGACCTGGCGCTGCGCTTCCGGCCGAGCTTCTTCCCGTTCACCGAGCCCAGCGCCGAGATCGACATCCAGTTCCAGAGCGGGCCGCTGGCCGGCCGCTGGCTGGAGGTGGCCGGCTCCGGCCAGGTGCATCCGACGGTGGTGCGCAACATGGGGCTGGATCCCGAGACCCACATCGGCTTCGCCTTCGGCATGGGCCCGGACCGCCTGACCATGCTGCGTTACGGCGTGAACGACCTGCGCCTGTTCTTCGAGGGCGACATCCGTTTCCTGCGCCAGTTCCGCTGAAGACGCAAGCCGAGGTCCACAGACATGCAATTCCCCGAGTCCTGGCTGCGCGAGTTCTGCAATCCGCCGCTGTCCACCAATGAAATCGCCGATGTGCTCACCATGGGCGGGCTGGAGGTCGAAGACCTGCGCCCGGTCGCCCCGCCGTTCTCCAGGGTGGTGGTGGGCGAGATCAGGGAAGCCGTCCAGCACCCCAACGCCGATCGCCTGCGCGTGTGCCAGGTGGACGTGGGGCAGGGCGCGCTGCTCAACGTCGTGTGCGGCGCACCCAACGCGCGCGCAGGCATCCGGGTGCCCTGCGCGCTGGTGGGGGCGGAGCTGCCGCCCGGCGAAGACGGCAAGCCCTTCCAGATCAGGCTGGGCAAGCTGCGCGGCGTCGAGAGCCAGGGCATGCTGTGCTCGGCGCGTGAACTGAAGCTTTCGGACGACCATGGCGGCTTGCTCGAACTGGCCGCCGACGCACCCGTCGGCAAGGACGTGCGGGAGGTGCTGCAGCTCGACGACCACGTCTTCACGCTCAAGCTCACGCCCAACCTGGCGCACGCACTGAGCGTGTACGGCGTCGCGCGCGAGCTGTCGGCGCTGACCGGCGCGCCGCTGAAGCAGCCGCACTTCGAGCCGGTCAAGCCTGCGCACGACGGCCGGCTGCGCGTGAAGGTGCAGGCCCCCGACCTGTGCGGCCGTTTCTCCGGTCGTGTCGTGCGCAACGTCGACACGAAGGCGAAGACTCCGCAATGGATGGTCGACCGGCTGGCGCGCTGTGGCCAGCGCAGCGTCACGGCGCTGGTGGACATCTCCAACTACGTGATGTTCGAGTTCGGCCGGCCTTCGCACATCTTCGACTTCGACAAGATCCACGGCGGCCTCGACGTGCGCTGGGGCCGCGCCGGCGAGCAGCTCAAGCTGCTGAACGGCAACACCATCACGGTGGACGAGAAGGTCGGCGTGATCGCCGACGACCGCCAGGTCGAGTCGCTGGCCGGCATCATGGGCGGCGACGCCACCGCCGTGTCCGACGACACCCGCAACGTCTACGTCGAAGCCGCGTTCTGGTGGCCGCAGGCGGTGCAGGGGCGCTCGCGCCGCTACAACTTCTCGACCGACGCGGGCCACCGCTTCGAGCGCGGCGTGGACCCCAGCCTGACGGTCGAGCACATCGAGCACATCACGCGCCTGATCATCGACATCTGTGGCGGCGAGGCCGGACCGATGGACGACCAGGTGCTGGCCCTTCCCGAGGGAAAGCCCGTCACGCTGCGGGTGGCGCGGGCCGCCAGGGTGATCGGCATGCCGGTCTCGCGCGAGCAGTGCCTGGATGCCTTCCGCCGCCTGGGCCTGCCCGCGCAGGCCCGGGACGACAGCATCGTGGTCAAGCCACCGCCGTACCGCTTCGACCTGGCGATCGAGGAGGACCTGATCGAGGAGGTCGCGCGCATCGTCGGCTACCAGGGCCTGCCCACCACGCCGCCGCTGGCGCCCGTCACGCCGCACCTGCGCCCGGAAAGCCGGCGCTCGCGATTCGCGGTGCGCCGCCTGCTGGCCGCCCTGGGTTACCAGGAAACCATCAACTTCAGCTTCGTCGAGGAAAGCTGGGAGAAGGACCTCGCCGGCAACGCCGATCCGATCCGGCTGCTCAACCCGATCGCCAGCCAGATGGGCGTGATGCGCTCGTCGCTGCTCGGCTCCCTGCTGCAGGTGCTGCGCCACAACCTGGACCGCCGGGCCGAACGCGTGCGCGTGTTCGAACTGGGGCGCGTCTTCCTGCGGGATGCCTCCGTGCAGGCCGGCGACGGCACGGTCCGCGGCGTGCGCCAGCCGATGCGCGTGGCCGGCCTGGCCTATGGCTTGCCGGACGGGCTGCAGTGGGCCCGCAAGGGCGGCGGTGCCGACTTCTTCGACGCCAAGGGCGACGTGGAGGCGCTGCTCTCCCCGCTGCGCGCCACGTTCACCCCGGCCGAGCACCCGGCGCTGCACCCGGGCCGCTGCGCCAGGATCGCGATCGGCGGCCAAGACGTGGGCGTGCTGGGCGAGCTGCATCCGCGCTGGCGGCAGGCCTGGGACCTGCCGCAGGCGCCGATGCTGTTCGAGCTCGACCTGGAGGCCGTGACCGCGCGGCGGGTGCCGCAACTGCAGGCGGTTCCGCGCTTCCAGCCTGCGCAGCGCGACATCGCCGTGATCGTCGCCGACAGCGTCTCGCACGACACGCTGATGGCGGCCATCCGCTCGGCCGACACGGGCGGGCTGCTGCGGGATGCGACGCTGTTCGACGTGTACCGGCCCGGGCAGGCCGGCGCCGGCATGGCCGCGGGCGAGAAGAGCCTGGCCGTTCGCTTGACGCTCGCCAGCCCCGAAGCCACACTGACCGACGGGCAGATCGATGCGGCCGTGCAGGCCGTGGTCGAGGGGATTGCCGGCAGCCTGGGCGGCCGGCTGCGCGGCGCAGGAGGGTGAGCGTGCTCACGACAACAATGGAAAAACCGGGCATGGAGTTCACGGTCGAGAGCCTGGAGACCCCGGCGCTGACGAAGGCGCAGCTGGCGGAACTGCTGTTCGAGCAGATCGGGCTGAACAAGCGCGAGTCCAAGGACATGATCGATGCGTTCTTCGACCTGATCGCCGGCAGCCTGGTCGAAGGCAGGGACGTCAAGATCTCGGGCTTCGGCAATTTCCAGATCCGCACCAAGGCGCCCCGGCCGGGCCGGAACCCGCGCACCGGCGAAGCCATCCCGATCCAGGCTCGCCGGGTGGTCACCTTCCATGCCAGCCACAAGCTCAAGGAACAGATCCAGGGCAACGGGGCCGCGCCGGCGCAAGGTGATTGAGCGGCACCGGCGAGGCATTGGTGGTAACCGCCATGCGTCCCGCGCAGCCTTGGAGTAACCTTGCAGCTTTCTCTCCCAGCGCCTTGATTCCAGTGGAGAAATCCCTGCCCGCCATTCCCGCCAAGCGGTACTTCACCATCGGTGAGGTCAGCGACCTGTGCGGCGTCAAGCCGCACGTGCTGCGCTACTGGGAGCAGGAGTTCACGCAGTTGCGCCCGATGAAGCGGCGGGGCAACCGCCGCTATTACCAGCACCACGAGGTGCTGATGATCCGCCGCATCCGCGACCTGCTGTACGACCAGGGGTTCACCATCAGCGGCGCGCGCAACAAGCTGCAGGAACTGGTGCAAGTCGAGCGTGACAGGCGCCGCGCCGGCGAGGTCATGCTCGACGGCGTGGAGGTGATCGAGGTCGAGGACTCCCGGCTCGAGGACTCCCGGCTCGACGACTTCGAGGACAGTGCGCCGCTGCAGGACGGCGGCGCCATGTTCGAGCAGCTGCTGCAGGTGCGGCGCGAGCTGTTCGAGATCCGCGACCTGCTGTCGGCCGGGCACTGAGTGCCAGCTATAATGGCAGGCTCGGCGTGTAGCGCAGCCTGGTAGCGCACTTGCATGGGGTGCAAGGGGTCGCGAGTTCGAATCCCGCCACGCCGACCAAACCTGCCCGCCAGGGCACCGAAGCCGGCGCGACCCTGTCGCGCCGGCTTCTTTCATTCCGGCAGAGCTGGCGCATACAATGATTGCCACATGGCCACCGTCGTCTTTGCTGACCTCGTCGGGAGCACCGGCATCTTCGAGCGGCTGGGCGACGAAACGGCCGGTCGCTTCGTCACCCAGCTGACCACGGCGCTGTCCCGCACCTTCGAGCAGCACCGCGGCCGGGTGGTCAAGCTGCTCGGCGACGGCCTGTTCGCGGTCTTCCCCGACGAGTCCGACGCCATCGCGGCCTGCGTGGGCATCCAGAAGCGGCTGCAGGAAACCCCGGTCTACCCGGACGGCACCGGCAAGCCGGTCCAGATGCAGATGGGCGTGGAATCCGGCGAAGTGGTGGAGATCGAGGGCGACTGCTACGGCGACGCCGTCAACAGCGCCGCCCGCCTGGCCGACCTGGCCGGTGCCGAGCAGATCCTCACCACCAGCCGGGTGCGCGAGTCGCTCGGCCCCGAGTTGGGCGGCAAGCTGCGCAGCCTGGGCCCCATGTTCCTGCGCGGCAAGAGCGAGCAGACCGAGGTCTGGCGCGTCCAGTGGCAGCCCGAGCGCGACGCCGACGCCACCCGGATGGGCGCGTCCATTCTCGAAGCCATGCCCAACGCGCACCTGGAGCTCACCGCAGCCGGCCGGACCTTGCGGCTGGACCCGCACGGCCCTTCGCTCACGCTGGGCCGGGCCACCACGGCCACCCTGTCGATCAACGACCCGCGGGTGTCGCGCGTGCATGCCACGGTCGGCTGGAAGGGCGGCCACTTCATCCTCGACGACCAATCCAGCTTCGGAACCTGGGTCTACATGGGCGGGGGCAACACCCCGCTGGTGCTGCGCCGCACCGAGTGCTACCTGGTGGGCAGCGGCCTGGTCACACTCGGATGCGAACGCGAGGCCGAAGCCGCGCCCCGGCTGGAGTTCGCCGTTGTCGCGTGAGCTCGCGACGGGGGCCGGCGTGCACCAGAAGAAGCTGGGCCGCTATGAACTCGTCCGGGTGCTCGGCAAGGGCGCCATGGGGGTGGTCTACGAAGGCCTCGACCCCAACCTGGACCGCCGCGTAGCCCTCAAGACCACGATGGTCGACGGCCTGTCGGCCCAGGAGGCGGCTGAATACGAGTCGCGCTTTCGCACCGAGGCCCGCTCGGCGGCGCGCCTGCAGCATCCCAACATCGTCAGCGTCTACGACTCCGATCGCGACGGCGACACCGCCTTCCTCGTCATGGAGTACGTCCAGGGCGAGGACCTCAAGCAGCACCTGGACCGCGGCGAGCGCCATGCGCTGGGCGAGGCGCTGCGCCTGCTGGACGACCTGCTGTCGGCACTGGACTTCGCCCACCGGCAGGGGATCGTCCACCGGGACATCAAGCCCGCCAACCTGCTGGTGGAAGCCGGCGGGCGCCTCAAGCTCACCGACTTCGGGGTGGCGCGCATCGCCGGCGAGTCCACGCGTACCCAGGGCAGCATGATCGGGACGCTGAAGTACATGGCGCCCGAGCAGGTGCAGGGCCAGAAGATCGATGCCCGCGCCGACCTGTTCTCGGCCGGCGTCGTTGCCTACCAGTTGCTGACCGGCGTGCGTCCCTTCGACGGCGACAACGACTTCTCCATCATCCAGCAGGTCATCGGCCACACGCCGCCGCCGCCCAGCACGCTGGCGCCGCAACTGCCCCCGGCCGTCGATGCGGTGCTGGCGCGCGCGCTGGCCAAGAACCGCGACGAGCGCTTCCAGTCCGCGGCGGATTTTTCCCAGGCCTTGCGCGAGGCGTTCGCCGGCGTGGACGCCGGGGCGCTCGCGACCGTGCTGCCTTCGCCGGCCGCCGCGGCGGCCGCCGCGCCCACCGTGCCGCCGTCGTGGCCGGCGGTCACCGTGCCCGGCGCGCCGATCACGCAGGAACTGGAACTGGAGTACTGGCGCGACGTGCGCAACGCCACCGATCCGCGCGAGCTCGAAGGCTTCCTGGCGCGCTTTCCGCAGGGCATCTATTCCGACCTGGCCCGGCGCCGCCTGCAGCGCCTGGCCAGCGCCCACGCCGGCGACGACCCGGAGCAGACGGTGCTCCAGGGCCTGACGCGGACCCCTTCGGCTGCGCCGCCGCAATCCGACGCGCGCGCCGAGGAGATGCAGGCGCCTGCGGTCGTTCCACCCACGTCCGCGCAAGCGGCCGCACGGACGTCGGAAGTTCCGCAGCCGGCGCCTTCACCGCCCACCGGGTCGGACGGTACCGTGCCGCACGCGGCGCGACCGCGCCGCGGCGCCCTCTGGATCGGCGCCGGCGCGGCGGGGGCCGGCTTCATCGTCGCCGTGGCTTTGCTGGCCGGCCGCGCGGGCGGTCCGGGCCAGGCAGAGGCAAGGGCGCCGGAAGCGTCCGCCACGGCACCCACGCCGACCCCCGCCGCATCGGCCGCACCGGCAACCGAGCTTGCCGCACCCCCGCCCGTTCCTGCCAAAGCGCGCCCCGCGGCAGCGGCACACCGGACGGCCGTGGTCCCCGCAGCGACCCGGCGGCGAACGCCCGAACCGGACGCGCAGCCCCGGGCGGCCGAGCCTGCGCCGCAGCCCGCCCAGGCGCCGGATGCGGAAAAGCCCGAGAGCACGGCGGCTGCGCAGCAGGGCACGCGGCTGCAGGGCCAGCGGCTGGTGCCGCCTGCCGAAGCGTGCCGCGACAAGGTCTTCCTGGTCAAGCAGTTCTGCCTGCAGTCCGAATGCGCCAAGCCCGGCTACCAGAACTTTCCGGCCTGCATCAAGCTGAAGGAACAGGCGCGCCTGCGCGAAGAGAGCAAGGTGCGCAACTGAACGTGCGCGGCTACAGCACGTCGAGGTTGTGCACGGTGAAGACGCCGCGCCGGCGATCCTCGAAGTAGCACAGCAGGGTCTCGCGCACGGTCCGGAACGCGATCTCCTCCCACGGAATCTCGTCCTCGGCAAACAGGCGCGCCTCGATGGTCTCGTGGCCGGGGTCGAACCGATCGCCGAGCAGCCGTGCCAGGTAGTACAGGTGCACCTGTCCGACGCGCGGCACGCTGATCACGGTGAGAAGGCCTTCCATCTCGATCTGTGCGCCGGCTTCTTCATCCGTCTCGCGCGCGGCGCCCTGCACGGTGGTCTCGCCCAGTTCCATGAAGCCGGCAGGCAAGGTCCACTTGCCCCAGCGCGGTTCGATGTTGCGCTTGCACAGAAGCACCCTGTCGCCCAGGTAAGGGACGGTGCCGACCACGTTCAGCGGGTTCTCGTAGTGGATCGTGCCGCAGGCGGGGCACACGGCTCGCTCGCGCGTGTCGCCGTCGTCGGGTACCCGCAGGACCACCGGCGAGCCGCAATCGCGGCAGTACTTGATCGAGGTGCGGAATGCGGGCACGGTGGCTGGACGAAAGGGGCCCCCGGGGCGAAGAAAAGGGCTCCCGAAGGAGCCCTTTGGCGGGGAGGCCGGTCGAGTTTAAGCCTTCTTCGGCGCCGGCGTGGTCTTGCCGTGCTTCTCGATCAGCGCCTTGGCCGTCTCGAGCAACTTCTTGCCGTCGAAGCCGCGCTTGTTCATGTCTTCCACCCACTCGGTTTCAACCTTGTGCGAGCGGGTCTTGAACTCCTGCGCGTCCTTCGCAGGAATGGTGTAGATGGTGGCGCCCCGGTCCACGGTGACCTTGCGCCCCGGGATGTCGTTGCCCTGCTGCACCTTGCCCAGCCAGCCCGAGGTCTCCATGCCGGAGTTGGCGTCGATCACCTTCTTCAGCTCGGGCGACAGCGACTCGTACTTGGCCTTGTTCATGGTCATCACGAAGGTCGTGGTGTACAGGGCGCCGCCGGCGGGATCGAACTCGCTGTGGTACTTCGTCAGCTCGTGCACCTTGACCGAGGGCACCACCTCCCAGGGAATCACGCAGCCGTCGATGGTGCCCTTGGACAGCGCGTCCGGAATCTGCGGCAGCGGCATGCCCACCGGGATGGCGCCGAGATACCCCAGCATCTTGGTGATCTGGCGGGTCGGGCCGCGCAGTTTCATGCCGCGCAGGTCGTCCGGGTGCTTGATCAGCTTGTCCTTGGTGTGGAAGAAGCCCGGGCCGTGCACCTGCAGGGCGATCGGGTGCGTGTCCTTGAACTCGTCCTGCGCGACGGTTTGAACGTACTCCCAGTAGGCCTTGGAGGTGGCCTCGGCGTTGTTCATGATGAACGGCAGCTCGAACACCTCGATGCGGGGGAAGCGGCCGGCCGTGTTGCCCGGCAGGGTCCAGACCACGTCGACGACACCGTCCTTGGCCTGGTCGTACAGCTGCACCGGTGTGCCGCCCAGCTGCATGGCCGGGTAGGCCTCGAACTTGATCTTGCCGCCCGAGTCCTTCTCCACCTTGCCCATCCACGGCTTGTGCATGCCCAGCCAGACATTGGACTGGGGCGACATGAAGGTGTGGAACTTCAGGGTGACGGCCTGTTGCGCCAGGCCGCTCAGGCCGGGCGCGCCGAGGGCCACCGCGGCGGCAGAGGACTTCAGCAGGGTGCGTCGCTGGATCATGGGGAGGTTCTCCGGTCAGAAATATGGAACTTGACTAAAGTACAGCAGCGGCCTTATGCGGGGTACGGGGCTTTCCCTCAGCCTTGCTCAGCCGACGAACTGCACCACCCACAGCGAGATCGGCGGGAAGAACAGCAACAGCAGCGTGCGGATTACGTCGCTGGCCAGGAAAGGCATGACGCCCCGGTAGCTCTCGCCGATCGGGATGTCGCGGGCCATGCCGTTGACGATGTACACGTTCAATCCGACCGGTGGCGCCAGCAGGCCGAAGCCCACCGTCATCAGCACCATGATGCCGAACCATATGGCCACCGACTCCGACGGCATGCCGAAGTCCAGGCCCATCACCATCGGAAAGAAGATCGGGATCGTCAGCAGGATCATGGACAGCTCGTCCATCACGGCGCCCAGCACGACGTAGAACAGCAGGATGGCCGACACCACGGCGACAGGCGACAGGCCCCAGCTGCCGACCACGCTGGCCAGCTGCGCCGGCACCTGCGTGAGGGCCAGCGCCGCGTTCATCAGGTCGGCGCCCAGGAAGATCATGAAGATCATGGCCGAGCCTTCCGCCGTGGCGTAGAAGCAGTGCTTGAATTTCGGCCAGGTGATCTCGCGCTTGAGCAGCGCGGCCACGAAGGTGGCGGCGGCGCCGACCGCGGAGCCCTCGGTGGGCGTGAAGAAGCCGCCGTAGATGCCGCCGAAGACCAGCAGGAAGATGATGGCGATCGGGGTGACGCCGCGCACGGCGGCCAGGGTCAGCTTCGGGGCATCGTCGTCGTCGCGGTCGGGCGCATGGCCGGGCACCAGGCGCACGTAGATCGCAATGGCGATCATGTAGCCCACCATGGCGATGATCCCGGGGATCATGGCGGCCGCGAACACCTTGGCGATGTTCTGCTCGGCCAGGATGGCGTAGATGATCAGCGGCACGGATGGCGGCACCAGGATGCCCAATGTGCCGCCGGCTGCCAGCGTGCCGGTGGCCAGCCGGCCGGAGTAGCCGTGCCGCTTCATCTCGGGCAGCGCCACCGAGGTGATGGTGGCGGCCGTGGCCACCGACGAACCGCAGATCGCACCGAAGGCCGCGCAGGCCATCACGGAGGCCATCGCCAGGCCGCCGCGGAAGCGCGACATCACGGCGCTGGCGAACTCGAACAAGGCGCGGGACAGGCCGCCCTGGGTGGCGAAGTGACCCATCAGGATGAAGAGCGGGATCACCGACAGGTCGTAGCTGGCGAAGCGGGCGAACGACTGGGTGTTCAGGAAGTACGCGAGCGGCAGCCAGCCGGCTTGCAGCACATAACCGATGGCGCCGGCGGCGAACATGGAGATGGCGATCGGCGTGCGGATCGCCATCAGCAGCAGCATGATCCCGAAGATCAGGGCGGTGAGGGCCAGCGGGCTCATTCGTGCACCTCCGGTCCGAATCCGCGCAGCGCCTGCCACAGGCCGATCAGCGCCGTCAGCACCAGCGGCGGGACCATGCAGGCATAGACCACCCACACCGGAAAGCCCAGCATCATGGTGCCGGACTGCGTCTCGAAGGCGTTGATGCCGCCGAGCACCGTGCGCCAGGACAGCAGCGCCATCGCAAGCCCCAGCAGGAGGGCGCCGAACCGGTCGAGCGCCGCATTGGTGCGATCGCCCGCCCGGGTGGTGAAGAAGTCGACGATGATGTTGCCGCGGCGGACCTGGCACCAGGGCATGAACATGGCGATCGCCGCGCCGGCGGCCACGCCGGTCAGCTCGAAGTCGCCCACCAGGGTGATGCCCACCGTGTTGCGGCCGATCAGGCTGGCGCACGTCATCAGCGTGATGGCGGTCAGCAGCAGCCCGGCGGCCACGGCGCACAGCTTGGCCAGGGATTCCAATACGCGCAAAGCGAGTCTCCTCTTGCTTTCTCTGCTGCGGCGCGAGGGGCGCCGCAGCCGGCGCCCCTCGCGCCGGCCCCGGATTATGGTCGCGCTCGCTGACGGCGCCCGGACGGCATCAGCCGATGCGCACGCGCAGTTCGCCCAGGCCGTCCACGGCACCCACCAGCGTGTCGCCGGAGACCACCGCCGCGACGCCCTCGGGCGTGCCGGTGAAGATCAGGTCGCCGGGCGCCAGCTCCCACGCGGCCGACAGGTGCTCGATGGTCTCGGCGATGTTCCAGATCAGCTTGGACACGTTGCTGCGCTGGCGGTCCTGGCCATTGACCTGCAGCCAGATCGCCGCGCTGGCCACCTCGCCGGCCTGTGCCGCGGGCGTGATCGGGCCCATGGGGCCGGACTGGTCGTAGGCCTTGCCGATGTCCCAGGGGCGGCCCTGCTTCTTCATCTCGCCCTGCAGGTCGCGCCGCGTCATGTCGAGGCCGACCGCGTAGCCGAAGATGTGCTGGTGCGCGTCGGCGGCCTTGATGCCGCGCCCGCCGGTGCCTATCGCCACGACCAGTTCGATCTCGTGGTGCAGGTTCTTCGTCAGCGTGGGATAAGGGATGGTGGCCGTCTCGCCCTGCGGCACCGGCACGATGGCGTCGGCCGGCTTGAGGAAGAAGAAGGGCGGCTCGCGACCGGTGAAGCCCATCTCCTGCGCGTGCTCGACGTAGTTGCGCCCCACGCAGTACACGCGGTGCACCGGGAAGCGTTCGGCGCGGCCGAGGACCGGGACCGAAGTGATCGCGGGTGCTGCAAAGACGTAGCTCATGACAACCTTTCTTCTCTGTGGATGGCCAGCGCCTGGTGCACCGGCCGGTCGGAAAAACTGAACAGCACGCAGCCGCCCGCCGAGGACAGGCGGGCCGTGTGCCACGAAGGAATGACGAAGTGGTCGCGCGGGCCGAAGTCGAAGCGCCAGCGCTGCCCGCCCGCTTCGATTTCCACGCTGCCGCAGCCCTCGACCACGCTGTAGACGGCACCGTCGGTCTGGCGCCAGCCCTCGCCCGAGAAGCCGGCCGGCAGCCGCTGCATGAAGGTGGCCATGGTGGGCATCGGATGCCCACCCGTCAGCGGGTTCACGTAGCGCAGCTTGACGCCGTCCCAGGGGTCGATCGGCGCATCGCGCTCGAGCTGCTGCAGCGCGTCGCGGCTGCGCTCGTACGGGTAGCTGAAGATCGGCGAAGTGGCGCCGAACGGCGCGTCGTGCCGTACGGGCGCCATGTTGTGCCCGTAGCGCGCGAAGCTGCTGCCCTCGGCGCGCGTGACCGGCTGCGAGCGGGTGCTGCCGTTCTCGGCGAAGCCCGCGTCCAGGAAGCGGACCATGGGAATGTCCAGACCGTCCAGCCACACCACCGGGCCGCCGGCCTCGTTGCCATGGTCGTGGAAGGTCCAGCTCGGGGTGATGATGAAGTCGCCCGGGTGCATGGTGGTGCGTTCGCCGTCGACGGCGGTGTACGCGCCGCTGCCTTCGACGATGAAGCGCAGTGCGCTTTGCACGTGGCGGTGGCTGGGCGCGACTTCGCCGGGCAGGATCAGCTGCAGGCCGGCATACAGCGACTGGGTGATGGCCGACTGGCCGCGCAGCGCGGGGTTCTCCAGGATCAGCACGCGGCGGACGGCTTCGTTCGCCGTGATCGCTTCTCCGGCACGCATCAGCAAGGGCCGGACCTCCTCGTACCCCCAGTGCGCGGGCACGCAGGGGCTGCGCGGCTGCGGCGGCACCAGCGCATGCAGCACCTCCCACAGCGGCGTGAGGTGGTGCGGGTCCATGTCGCGGTACAGCTGCTGCCGTGCCTGCAATGCGGTGTCGGGCGCGTTCATGTCGCGGTCTCCTGGTGCCGGAAAGTGGAATCAGCCTTCGCGGCCGAGCCAGGCACCGCGCGATTCGAGCCGGGCCTGCAGGGCGCGCGCGTCCACGCGGTCCGCGCTACAGCCGGCCGACAGCGCGAGGTCGGCTGCCGTGCCCGCCGCTTCGCCCATCACGAAGCACGCGCCAGTCACCCGCGCGGCGGACTGGGCTTCGTGCGACATCGAGGCGCAGCGGCCGGCCACCCAGAGGTTGTCCACCCCGCGGGGCACGACCATGCGGTAGGGCAGGTGGTTGAAGCCGCGGCTCTGCGGAATCGGAGGCCAGCGGAACTCGACGTCGCCCTTCAGGTGCAGCTCCAGCGGCCAGCCGTTGACGCCCACGGTGTCCTCGAAGCTGGCGCAGCCCAGCACGTCGGCCTCGGTGAGCTGGTACAGGCCCTGCACGCGGCGCGTTTCGCGGATGCCGACCTGGGGCGCGATGTCGACGATGTAGCACTGCTCGAAGCCGGGGACTTCGCGCAGGAAGGCGGCCACGCCCGCGATCTGCCGGCGTCCCTGCAGTTCGGCCTGGGTCAGTTCGTCGGCATCGGTGCCGTCCAGCGCGTTGCCCTGTTCACTGGCCAGCTGCGTGAGGTTGACGCGCCACTCGATGCCGCTCTTCTGCGGCCGCACGATCGGCGTCTTGCGCGGGAAGCGGTGCCGGCCTTCGGCCTGCGCCCGCAGCATCAGGCCGGGAATCGTCTCCCAGGCCTTGCCGGCGCGCTGCGGGTCGACGCCGTTGATGCGGAACATCGTCGAAGGATAGAGGAAGTTGCCGTGGCCGTCGCCCTTGTCGAAGGGCACGCCGGCCCAGGCGGCGAGGTCGCCGTCGCCGGAGGCGTCGATGAATGCACGGCCGAGCACGGCACGGCGGCCCGACTTGGTCTCCACCAGCAGGGCGCCGATGCGGCCGGGCGCATCCATCACGATGCCGGCCGCCAGCGCATGGAACAGCAGCTGGACGCCGGCGGCCTGCATCAGCTGGTCGGCGGCGATCTTGTAGGCCGGCGTGTCGTAGGCCTGGGCCACCGTCTTGCCGAACAGCGCATGGGGCGCGTTGAGGCCGCCGAGGGCATCGATGCGGGCCAGCAGCTCGGAGGCGACGCCGTGCACCACCTGCCGGATCTCGCCATGCACGTTGGCATGCAGGCCGCAGAAGTTGGTGACGCCGGCGGCCGTCCCCATGCCGCCGAGGAAGCCGTAGCGTTCCACCAGCAGGGTGCTGCGGCCTGCCTGCGCGGCCGCCGCGGCCGCGGCCATGCCGGCCGGCCCGCCGCCGAGCACGACCACGTCGTACTCGCCATGGACCTCGGTTCGGCGGCTGGGCTCCGTCAGGCTGCGTGACATGGCGGGAGTTTGCTGCAAGCGCGGTGGAAGAGCCGGCGGCGCGGCGCGGCGGAGGGATCGGGAAAATGGATGCTAAGCATACATATCATTGAGGTGGCGGGCAATCGGGACCGACCCGCAGACGTCGCTGGCTACACTCGCGCGCATGCCCAAGAGCTACGACTTCGAGCACGCACCCGGGTACCTGATCCGGCGCGCGCACCAGGTCGCGGTGGCGATCTTCATGGAAGAGACCGCCGAGCACGGCCTCACGCCGGTGCAGTTCGCCATCCTCAATGCGCTGATCGCCGATCCAGGCGAGGACCAGGTCACGCTCGCCGGCAAGGTGGCGTTCGATGCGGCGACCTTCGGCTCGGTGATCGGCCGGCTGGAAGCCAGGGGCTGGGTCCGGCGCGAGGCCGACGGCCGGGATCGCCGGCGCAAGCTGCTGTGGGTGACGGCCGAAGGCCAGGCCACTGCGCTGGCGATGAAGCGTGCGGTGAGCCGTGCGCAGCGCCGCATCCTGGGGCCGCTGGCCCCGCGCGAACAGGATCAACTGCTGCAGTTGCTGGCCAGGCTGGTGCACGGGCACGCGGCCTGACCGCGCAAGGCGCCCGGGCGCCCGCGCCCTCAGGTCTGCGTGGCCGGCAGGTCCACCGTCAACCCGTCCAGTTCCGGCGCCAGCTTGATCTGGCAGGACAGGCGGCTGTTGTCCCGGCGGGGCGAGGCGGTGAATTCCAGCATGCCGAGTTCGTCGCTGCCGGCGGGCGGCAATCGGGCCGGGAACGGCTCGCGCACGTACACGTGGCAGGTGGCGCAGGTGAGCAGGCCGCCGCATTCGGCTTCGATGCCGGGGGCATTGGCCGCCACGGCGGCCTGCATCAGGCTCTGGCCGGGCTTGCCTTCGACGGTGATGGGCGCGCCGCCGCCGGCGGGCACCAGGTGGACCTTGACCATGGGGTGGAATGTCAGAAGCGGCTGAAGTACTCGCGCCGCTGGAAGTCGGCGTTGTCCTCGGCCTGCAGGTGGCGCTGCTGTTCCGATTGCTTGACGGTGCAGAAGTAGTCGACGAAGGGCTGGCCGAAGCCTTCCACCATCACCGCGTCGGCCTGCAGCGCTTCCAGCGCGTCGCCCAGGCTGGTCGGGATGCGCTCGCCCGAGCCCCCGTACGGCGAGTCGGTGGCCGAAGGCGCCTTCAGGTGCTGCTCGATGCCGTCCAGCCCGGCGTGGATCTGCGAGGCCAGGTACAGGTAGGGGTTGGCGGCCGGCTCGCCGATGCGGTTCTCGATGCGGGTGGCCCTGTCGCCGCACTCGCCCACCACCCGCAGCATGGCGCCCCGGTTGTCGCGGCCCCACAGCACCGACTGCGGCGCCAGCGCGTTCGGGCGGAAGCGGCCGAAGCCGTTCACCGTCGGCGTGCAGAACACCGTCATCGCGCGCGCATGCGCCAGCAGGCCGGCCAGGTAGTTCTCGCCCACCTCCGACAAGGTGTGGGCGGCCTCGTCGGCCAGGCTGCCCGGAGCGGGTGCCTCGCGCACGAAGGCATTCCGGCCCGTCTGCGCATCCACGAGCGACTGGTGCAGGTGCCAGCCGCTCGACATGATGTTCGGGAAGGGCGGGCGGCACATGAAGGTGCCGTGGTAGCCGGCGCGGCGCAAGGCCTGGCGCACGCCGTTGCGGAACAGCACCATGTTGTCGGCGGCGGCCAGCGCGTCGGTGACGTCGAACACCGCCTCCACCTGGCTCGGGCCCAGCTCGATTTCCAGCGACAGCAGCGGCAGCCCGAGCGACTGCGCCGTGTGCTGCACGATGCGCATCGGCTCCTCGGCCAGGTCGTACCAGTTCTCGGTCAGCAGGTTGTAGCCGGGATGGATCAGGCTCACGGCAGGAGGCAGGCCGGGCCACGTGGCCAGCTCCGGGTCGAGCTGCGCCCGGGTGTCCTCGATGCGGTAGATGTGGAATTCGATCTCCAGGCCGCAGCGCATCCGGTAGCCCGCGCGTTCGAGCCGCTGCAGCGCGCGCTGCAGCACGCGCCGCGTGTCCAGCTCCACGGGCTGGCCGTCCTGGAACCAGGGCTGGGCGCGCAACCAGCCGCTGCCGGGCGACCACGGCAGGTCGCGCAGGCTTTCCGGGTCGGGCAGCAGCACCAGGTTGTTGGCGAAGCCGAAGCCGGGCAGGGTGGCGGTGCCGCCGGGCTCGAACACCTTGTAGGCGGTCCGGTCCGAGGTGTCCTTGAGCATCAGCGTGCTGACCATGCCGACGCCTTCGTCGAACGCGCGGCGCGCGGCCGAGGCGACCAGCGTCTTGCCGCGCGTCACGCCGTGCAGGTCGCACCAGGCGACGCGCACCAGTTCCAGGCCGTCGGTGCCGATCTGCCGCGTGGCGCGCTGGGTCGCCTCCTCCCGGGCGGCGTCGTGCAGGCAGCAGCGCTGGGCGAACGTCGTCATGCGGTCTCCGCCGCGGCCGTGGCCTTCGCGATCCAGGGCGCGCCGTCGCGCTTGGCCTGCACGCGGGCCTGCGACCACGTCGCCCACTCGCCGGCCGGCGCGATGCCGTCGACCGTGTCGGGCCCGACCATCTGTGCAGCCAGCGCCGCATCGGCCGCGCCGGGCGCGGTGCCGCCGGCCTGCACGGTCTCGATCGCCTTGAGCAGCATGCGGCGGTTGGCCATGATCACCTTGTCGGTGGTGCCCAGGTGCTCGCGCGTGCGGTCCTGGATGGGGCCCATGCTTTCCACCGCCCACTGGTCGTGCACGTTGATGTCTTCCTCGCCCATGCCCAGGTAGGTCTGGGAGCGCTGCTCGTCGGCATTGAAGCCCCAGTTGTTGTGGCGCCCCGACTTGGGGATGTAGTCGGGCAGCGAGACGAACTGCAGCCGCTGGTTGCGCATCGCCTCCTTGTCCACCGGGCCGGCGAAGCTGGTGAAGATGGAGTACCAGTAGGTGTGGGTGTCGTCCACCGGCACGTGCATCTGGGTGATGGTGAGCGTCTCCGACAGCGGGATCACGAAGGTGTGCGGGAAGATGGCGTTGGTGATGCGCACGTGCGTGAGCTCGTCCGTCATCGATCGCAGCGCCGTCAGCCGCAGGCCCCAGGGCTGCGGCTCGAAGCTGATGTCGGGCTGGCAGAACTCGCGCAGGATGCGCGTCATCGGCCAGCGCTCCCCGCCGGCCGCCTCGCCCGCGCTGGCGCTGCGGAACTGCTTGCCGGCGGGGTTGTCGCCAATGGACTCCAGGGGGGCGTCGTTCAGGAAGCGGTGCAGGAACGAGGGATGGGCGGGATCGATGCCGACCTCGAAAGCCTGCAGCCAGTTGGCGTTCCAAAGGCCCTTGAAGGCGAAGGTGTGGGTGGCCGGCGCCGCGAAGCAGTCGAACTGCGGGAAAGGCGGCGGCTCGCTGCCGGGCTCGCCGAACCAGCCGAACAGCACGCCGCTTTTCTCGACCACCGGGTAGTGGCGCTGGCGCACGCGTTCGCACAGCTTGCTGCCGGCCGGCTCGCCGGGGGTTTCCAGGCAGGCGCCGGTGGCATCGAACTTCCAGCCATGGAAGGGGCAGCGCAGGCCATCGCCCTCGTGGCGGCCGAAGGACAGGTCGGCGCTGCGGTGCGGGCAGTCGCGGTCGAGCAGGCCCCAGCGGCCCTGCCCGTCACGGAACAGCACCAGGTCCTGCCCGAGCACGCGGACGGCCTTGACCGGACGCCCGCCCATGCGCGGGTCCAGCGCCGGATCGAACTCGTCCACCAGCGCGACCGGTTGCCAGTACTGCCGCATCACGGCCCCGCAGGCCGTGCCCGGGCCGACGCGGGTGATCAGTTCGTTCTGTTCTGCCTTCATAGCCGTCCTTCCAAAACGGTATCCCAAATCGAAAGTTCAGTGTACAGTTCGATGCATGAACCTGCAAGAGACGGTGCTGATGCAGCTGCGGGACCTGGTCCTGCGCGGCGAGTTCGCACCCGGCCAGCGCCTTGCGGAGCAGCAACTGGCCGAACGCCTGGGCGCTTCGCGCACGCCGGTGCGCGCGGCGCTGGTCACGCTGGAGCAGGAGGGATTGCTCGAGGTCAGCGGCACCGGCAAGTACCTGGTGCGGCAGTTCACCCCGCGCGAGGTGGCCGATGCGATCGCCGTCCGCGGCCACCTGGAAGGCATGGCGGCGCGCCTGGTGGCCGAGCACGGCGTCTCCCGCCAGCTGCAGATGGACCTGGAAGCCTGCCTCGCGGACGGCGACCGCCTGCTTGCTGCCAACCCGCTGGGCTACGAGAACTACGCGGGGTACGCGGCCATGAACGACCGCTTCCATGCGCTGGTCCTCGAAGCCAGTGGCAACCGGGCGCTGCAGCGGGCGATCGCCATGAACAATGCGCTGCCGTTCGCGCCCGCCTCCGCGATGCTGCCCATGATGTCCACTGCCGAGCAGGACCGCGAGTGGATGCTGTACGCGCACCGGCAGCACCACATGCTGTTCGACGCCCTGCGGCGGGGCGAGGGCGCGCGCGCGCAGGCGCTGGCGGTGGAGCACACCGAGGTCGCGCAGATGAACATGCGGCTGGCGCTGGAGCGCCGCAGCGAGACCGAGCGCGTGCTGCCGGCGATCCGGCTGGTGGTCGGCGGCTGAGGCCGCCGTCGCGCGGGCCGGCGGTATGCTCGCCGCCATGAAGCTGCACAACTACTTCCGATCCTCCGCGTCGTTCCGCGTGCGCATCGCGCTGGCGCTCAAGGGCCTGTCGTACGACTACGTGCCGGTGCACATCGCCAGGGGCGAGCACAAGCAGCCGGGCTACCTTGCGGTGTCGCCCTCGATGCTGGTGCCCACCCTGGAGACGGACACGGGCGAGCAGCTGGGCCAGTCGATGGCCATCATCGAATGGCTGGACGAGACCCACCCGGCGCCGCCGCTGCTGCCGCCGGAGCCGCTGGGCCGTGCGCAAGTGCGGGCGCTGGCGCAGCTGGTGGCGTGCGAGATCCATCCGCTGAACAACCTGCGCGTGCTCAAGTACCTGGTCCACGAACTGAAGGTCGGCGAGGACGCCAAGAACGGCTGGTACCGCCACTGGGTGCGCGAAGGCCTGCTGGCGTTCGAGCGCGAACTGCAGCGGCTGCCGCGGGGCACCTATTGCCACGGCGACACGCCGACGCTGGCCGACTGCTGCCTGGTGCCGCAGATCTTCAACGGCAAGCGCTTCAACGCCGACTTGTCCGGCCTGGACCGCACCATGGCCGTGTTCGAGGCCTGCATGCAGCATCCCGCCTTCGTCAAGGCGCAGCCGTCCAGCTGCCCGGACTACGAGGCCTGAGCCAGCTTCAAGCGGGTGCGAACGTGATCGTTCCCGACTGGCCCGCGCCGCCGAACGTCGGCAGCCTGCTGTCGCTGCGCGAGGGCGGCGTTTCGCGCGCTCCCTTCGACAGCCTCAATCTGGGCGACCACGTGGGCGACGACCCGGCGGCCGTTGCAGAGAACCGCCGGCGCTTCGCTGCAGCGATCGCGGCCCGCCCGGTGTTCCTGCGGCAGGTGCACGGCAACCGGGTGGTCCGGCTCGATCGCGCCAGCAAGGACGGACTCGAGGCCGATGCCTGCTGGACCCGGGAGCCCGGCGTCGCCTGCACGATCATGGTCGCCGACTGCCTGCCCGTCCTGCTGGCCGATCGTGAAGGCCGCGCGGTGGCCGCCGCCCACTGCGGCTGGCGGGGGCTGGCGGGACAGGAGGGCCGCGGCGTGCTGGAAGTCCTGTGGGAGTCGTTCTGGCCGCAGCTGGCCGCAACCCCCGGCGAGGCCGCGCCGCGCACGCTGGCCTGGCTGGGCCCCTGCATCGGGCCGGGCGCCTTCGAAGTGGGCCCCGAGGTGAAGGCTGCCTTCGAGGCGTCGTCGCCCGGCGCCTCCATGCGGTTCCGGCTCGCGCCCTCGGGCCAGTGGCTGGCCGACCTGCCCGGCCTGGCACGCGACCGGCTGCGCGCGCTGGACATCACCCGCCACTACGGCAACGACGGCAGCGCCGACTGGTGCACCGTCACCGATCCCTCACGGTTCTTCTCGCACCGGAGGGACCGCCGCAGCGGCCGATTCGCCGCCAGCATCTGGCTGGCCTGAGGCGGTCACCTGCCGCTCCTGCTGGGCCCGGCGCCGGGCCTGCTCCTCGCGCTCGGCCTGCTCGCGTGCCCTGATCGCCTTCTTGCGGGACGGCGTGGCCATCAGGTAAACCACCAGTGCCACCGGCAACACGCCATAGAGCAGGAAGGTGAAGATCGCGCCGAGGACGCTGCCATTGGTATTCGAGGCTTCGGCCACGGCCATCATCAGGGCCACGTACAACCAGCCTATGACGACGATGTACATCCGCCGACCTTGGTGGAAATGTTGCGGTGCAACATCAATGATGGAATACTCGGGTTAACCCGAACGAATCAGACAAGAACACAGGAGGCAAGCATGCATTCTCAGACAGACTGGACCGCCATCGCCCAGCGCTTCCAGCAGGACCTGGGGGACAGCTGGAGGAAGGCCATGGAAGCGTTTGCCGGCGGCAAGGGCCTGGAGGCATTCTCCGGGCTGGGGCCCGGCGCCGCCACGGGGCAACCGGTGCCGCAGATCCAGTTTTCCCCGGACAAGCTGGCGGCCTTGCAGCAGGCCTACCTGAGGGAAGCGGCGGAACTGTGGAACCACGGCCTTGCCGGTGCAGCCGCGGGCGACAAGCGGTTCAGTTCCGAAGCGTGGGGCAGCAATCCGCTCGCCGCGTTCAGCGCGGCGGCCTACCTGCTCAACGGCCGCACGATGCTGGGCCTGGTGGAAGCGGTGGAAACCGATCCCAAGACCAAGGCGCGGCTGCGCTTCGCCGTCGAGCAGTGGATGTCCGCGTCGGCACCCAGCAACTTCCTGGTGCTCAACGCCGAGGCGCAGCGCAAGGCGATCGAGACGCGCGGCGAAAGCATCGCGCGGGGCCTGCAGAACCTGCTGAGCGACATCCAGCAGGGCCGTGTCTCGATGACGGACGAGAGACAGTTCGAGATCGGCCGCAACGTCGCCACCAGCGAGGGCGCGGTCGTCTTCCAGAACGAGCTGATCCAGCTGATCGAATACAAGCCGAGCACGGCCAGGGTGTACGAGCGGCCGTTCCTGGTGGTGCCGCCCTGCATCAACAAGTACTACATCCTGGACCTGCAGCCCGACAACTCGCTGATCCGCTACCTGGTCGAGCAGGGGCATCGCACCTTCGTGGTGAGCTGGCGCAACCCCGGCGAGTCGCTCGGCGAGACGACCTGGGACGACTACGTCGGCGACGGCGTGCTGGAGGCGATCCGCGCGGTGCGGGAGATCGGCGGCGGCAAGCCGATCAATGCGCTGGGGTTCTGCGTCGGCGGCACCTTGCTGGGCACTGCCCTGGGCGTGCTGTCGGCGCGCGGCGACAAGCCGGTGGCCAGCGCGACCCTGCTCACCACGCTGCTGGACTTCAGCACCACGGGCGTGCTGGACGTCTTCATCGACGAGAACTTCGTTCGCATGCGCGAGGCGCAGATGGGCCGGCGGGGCCTGCTCAAGGGGCAGGAGCTGGCCTCGACCTTCAGCTTCCTGCGACCCAATGACCTGGTGTGGAACTACGTGGTGGGCAACTACCTCAAGGGCGAGACGCCGCCGCCGTTCGACCTGCTGTACTGGAACGGCGATTCCACCAACCTGCCCGGGCCGATGTACGCCTGGTACCTGCGCAACACCTACCTCGAGAACAACCTGGTCAAGCCCGGCAAGCTCACGGTCTGTGGCGAGAAGCTGGACCTGCGCCGGGTCGACCTGCCGGTCTACATCTACGGCTCGCGCGAGGACCACATCGTGCCGATCGACGGTGCCTACGGCAGCGTCCATGCGCTGCCTGGCAAGAAGCGCTTCGTGATGGGCGCATCCGGGCACATCGCCGGGGTGATCAATCCGCCCGCGAAGAACAAGCGCTCGTACTGGACCAACGACCAGCTGCCCAGGACCCATGCCGCGTGGCTGGAAGGGGCCAGGGAACACCCGGGCAGCTGGTGGCCCGACTGGATGGCCTGGCTCGAGCCGCACGCGGGCAGGCCGATTGCCGCACCCAGGCGGTATGGCAGGGGCAGCGCCTACCGGCTCATCGAGCCGGCGCCGGGTTCTTACGTGAAGGCCAAGGCCTGAGGGCCCCGGCGTTCAGGGAAACTGGAACCAGGGACCAGGTCAAGACGCGACACATCGAGCCTGGGCCCCTGGCCTTGGCCCTTCTTCAAGGAGAAAAGTCATGCAACAGGACATCGTCATCGTCTCGGCCGTCCGCACGGCGGTCGGCAAGTTCGGCGGCACGCTGGCCAGGACGCCGGCGACGGAGCTGGGCTCCATCGTGATCCGAGAAGCCTTGTCCCGCGCCGCGATCGAGCCGGCGCAGGTCGGCGAAGTGATCATGGGCCAGGTGCTGGCGGCGGGCGCGGGCCAGAATCCCGCGCGCCAGGCTTCGCTCAAGGCCGGCCTGCCCAGGGAAGTGCCGGCCATGACCATCAACGCCGTGTGCGGCTCGGGCCTCAAGGCCGTGATGCTGGCCGCGCAGGCCATCGCCTGGGGCGACAGCGAGATCGTCGTGGCCGGCGGCCAGGAAAACATGAGCGCCGCGCCCCACGTGCTGCTGGGCTCGCGCGAAGGCCAGCGCATGGGCGACTGGAAGATGATCGATTCGATGATCGTCGACGGCCTGTGGGACGTCTACAACCAGTACCACATGGGCGTGACGGCCGAGAACGTGGCTCGCCAGTACGGCATCGCCCGCGGTGCACAGGACGAGCTGGCGCTGGCCAGCCAGAAGAAAGCCGCTGCCGCGCAGGATGCCGGCCGGTTCAAGGACGAGATCGTGCCGGTCTCCATCGCGCAGAAGAAGGGCGAGCCGCTGCTGTTCGACGCCGACGAGTTCATCAACCGAAAGACCAGCGCCGAGGCGCTGGCCGGCCTGAAGCCCGCCTTCGACAAGGCCGGCAGCGTGACGGCCGGCAATGCCTCGGGCATCAACGATGGCGCCGCCGCCGTGGTGGTCATGTCGGCACGGAAGGCCGCATCCCTGGGCCTGGAGCCGCTGGCCCGCATCGCCGGTTTCGCCACCTCCGGGCTGGATCCCGCCACCATGGGCATGGGACCGGTGCCGGCCTCGCGCAAGGCGCTGCAGCGCGCGGGCTGGAACACCCAGGACGTCAACCTGTTCGAGCTCAACGAGGCCTTCGCGGCGCAGGCCTGCGCCGTCAACAAGGAACTCGGCCTGGACCCGGCGAAGGTCAACGTCAACGGCGGCGCGATTGCACTGGGCCACCCGATCGGCGCTTCCGGCTGCCGCGTGCTGGTGACGCTGCTGCACGAGATGCGGCGCCGCGAGGCGAACAAGGGCCTGGCCGCGCTGTGCATCGGCGGCGGCATGGGAGTTTCCCTCGCCGTCGAACGCGCCTGATTGGCTAGAGTGGCCTTCAACGGCCGCTCGCCACGGGCGGCCGGCTGTCGCACACCACAAGGAGAGAACGAATGGCACAGAGACTGGCGTACGTCACTGGCGGCATGGGCGGCATCGGCACCGCGATCTGCCAGCGCCTGCACAGGGAAGGCTTCAAGGTCATCGCCGGATGCGGGCCCACGCGCGACTACGGCAAATGGCTGGACGACCAGAAGGCCAAGGGGTTCACCTTCCATGCGTCGGTCGGCAATGTCGGCGACTGGAACTCCACCGTCGAGGCGTTCAGCAAGGCCAAGGCCGAGCACGGGCCCATCGATGTGCTGGTCAACAACGCCGGCATCACGCGCGACCGCATGTTCCTGAAGATGACGCGCGAAGACTGGGATGCGGTGATCGAGACCAACCTCAATTCCATGTTCAACGTCACCAAGCAGGTGGTCGGCGACATGGTCGAGCACGGCTGGGGCCGCATCATCAACATCTCGTCGGTCAACGGCGAGAAAGGCCAGGCCGGGCAGACCAACTATTCGGCGGCCAAGGCCGGCATGCACGGCTTCACCATGGCGCTGGCCCAGGAACTGGCCGGCAAGGGCGTGACGGTCAACACCGTCAGCCCGGGCTACATCGGCACCGACATGGTCAGGGCCATCCGCCAGGACGTGCTGGACAAGATCGTCGCCACGATCCCGGTGCGCCGCCTGGGCGAGCCTGGCGAGATCGCCTCCATCATCGCCTGGCTGGCGTCGGACGAAAGCGGATACTCCACGGGCGCCGACTTCTCCGTCAACGGCGGCCTGCACATGGGCTGAGGGGCGGGCGCGCGACGCAGGCGCCCCGGAACGCGCCGGCCGTCCCCCCCGCCCCAAGGTCAACCTGGCGCCGGCGGTGTTGCCGTCGCGTGCGACCCCAGCCGCGGCAGCAGGAACAGGACCTTCACCCGCATGCCCGGGGCGGGCTCCGCCCATACGCTGCCTCCGTGCGCCTCGATGATCGAGCGGCAGATCGACAGCCCCAGGCCGGCGCCCCGGCCGTCGGTGCCGGCCTGCCAGAAGGGCCGGAACAGGCTTTCGAGGTCTTCGCGCGGCAGGGCCGGTCCACTGTTGGCTACGCTGAACAGCACGCTGTCGTCTGCAGCCTCGGCGCGGATCACCACCTGGCCGCCGCGTCCGGTGAACTTGAGTGCGTTGTCGAGCAGGTTGCCGAAGACCCGCAGCAGCCGGTTCTGGTCGGACTGGATGACCGGCAACTCGCCGATGGCCTGGATCTCCAGGCGGAGTCCCGCGTCGCTGAACAGGGGCTGCGCCTCGCGGGCGGCGGCTGCCAGCAGCTCCTGGGGCTGGACCGGCTCCAGTTTCAGCAGGGATCGGCCCGAGTCGGCGACCGAGATGGCCAGCAGGTCCTCGACCAGCCCCGCCATCCGTCCGGCGGCCTCGAAGATGGTGGCTGCCGCAGTCCTGCACTCCTCCACGCCCGGCATGCCGGCGAACTTGCGTCCCGCCATGGCGGCACGCAGCATGATGACGTTCAGCGGGTTGCGCAGGTCGTGGGCCACCACGGCCAGCAGCTTCTCGCGTTCGCGGACGGCGGCACGCAGCTGCTCCTGGGCCTGGTGCAGGGCCGTCACGTCCTGGTTGACGGCCACCGCGCCGGTGACGCGACCGCCGGCGTCCAGGAGGGGAGCCGCCCAGTTGAGGATGGTCTTGAAGGAGCCGTCGAAGCACTGGATCCGGATCAGCTCGCCGTGCGACGTCTCGCCACGACGCACCGCCCGGGCCACCGCCCACTCGTCCGGTGCGATCGCCTTGCCGCTGTCCAGCCACCAGGCGCGATAGTGCCCGAACTGCTCGGGCCCCACCTTGTGCAGCCCCTGCCAGATCCGCTCGCCGGCCGCATTGCCGTGCGTGATGCGCCCTTCGGCGTCGGCCACGTAGAGCCCCACCGGGGCCAGGTCGAACACCGTGCGGAACAGGGCCTCGGCGCCCAGCTGCCTGCGTTGCGCCTCGAACAGCGCCGTGATGTCGTCGTTGATCGCGATCCCGCCCATGATGCTGCCGTCCGGGCCGCGCAGGGGCGCGGCGGAGTGGATGATGGTCCGCATCGATCCGTCGAAGGCCTGGATGCGCAGGATTTCGCCCGTGGATGTCTCGCCGTTCAGGACCGCCCGCGCCATGCCCCGCTCGTGCGCGGCAACAGGTTCGCCGGAATCCTCCCGCCAGGCCTTGTAGAGGCCGTAGTCCGCCGGACCGACCTTGCGCTCGCCGCCCCAGACGGCGCGGCCGGCCGGGTTGCTGCGCAGGATGTTGCCGTCCCGGTCCGCGACCCAGACGCCGACCGGCAGCAACTCGAACACCGCATCCAGCAGGCGCTCGTTGCCGCGCACCTGCTGCTCCAGCTTCCGGCGCGCAGTGAGGTCGCGCACGAAGGCCTGCCATTGCCCGTCCGGCAAGATGTTCGCGCTGACCTCCACCGGGATCCAGCGACCGTCCTTGTGGCGAAGCTCCCACTCGTCGACGTGGGTGCCTCCTTCGCACATGAGCTGTCGCGAGCGTTCCAGGCGATCGGAATCGCCCGGAGGAATCAGTTCCCGGATGTGCATGCCCACCAGCTCCTCGCGCGAATAGCCGAGCATGCGGGCAGCCGCACCGTTCGCGTAGGTGTACCGGCCTTGCGGGCTGGCGACGAACACGCCGTCCGGCGCGAGCTCCAGGAGGCGCCGGATGGCATCCTCGCCAAGCCCTGCAGGCGAAGGGGATGCGATGCGATCGAGTTGTGCGTCCATGCGTCGCAAGCACAAGCGCGCCGGGGGGCGGATGCCCGAAGCTAACGCGCGCGGCCCCTGCTGAGCGAGGCGCTTTCCGGGCCTCGCTTGAGCATGGTCAAAGGGCCCGGGGGGCCGGATGCCTGCGAAGCTCTTCAGTCGTGCGCCCTGGCGGGCGCCGACGGTTCAGGCCAGGTCCTCGATCACGAGCCGGCGGTAGCGCTGCGCATGCGAGGGCCGGTGCCGGCCTTCCAGCGCCTTCATCACGCGCTCTGCGGTGTCGTTCTCCGGCGCGTGGATCATCAACGCCCAGTGGCCTTGGGCGGCGAGGTGGCCGAAACGGCGGATGGTGTCGCCTTCGGTCCCGGCCGAAGGCAGCGGCATGTCGCCGCTGCCGACCGTGCGCACCACATCCGCCATCATCACCTCCGGCGTGATCAGGCTCAGCTCGCCTTCGCCGATGCCGCCGGCGACCAGGGCCTGCCCGGCAGAGCGGGCCGCTTGCTCGTCGGGGAACATGGCGATGATGTGGCCGGTCGGGTAGAACTGGCCCCGCAGATTCAACAGGTCGGGGCTGAGCTCGAAATTCTTCATCGGGGCCTCCGTGGTCTCGCAACCAACGGAGCCATTGCACCCGGACCGCGGCCGGCCGGGTGTCGGCAGGCGCGGGGCGCCCCTGTAGGAGCGCGCGCACCGGCCGCTGCGGCCGCGGTGCGCCGTGTCACTGTCGCGGCTGCGTGGGGGTGGCCAGGCTGCCCCAGCCCCGGCGCGACAGCTCGAAGGAGCCGCTGTCCTCGCCATACAGTGCCGCGGTCTTCATGCGTTCGCCGTCCTGCAGGTAGGCATTGCGCACGGCGCTGCGGCTCATGAGTGCCGTGCCGCCCGCACCCGCTGGCCCAGCCGCGTAGCTGGGCAGTGTGAACACGCGCATTCCGGCCGGCTCGTTGCTGCGCGTGGCCGAAACACGGGAAGCCTCGCTCATCACTTCGGCACGCGAGCGCGTGCTGCTGAATGACTGCGCGCGGTCGGCGCCCGGGGCGATTTCGTCGGCCCCGGCGGGCATCGAGGCCAGCCCGGCCGTGGCTGCCAGCAGGGCGGATGTCATCAGCGGGAGCAATCTGGGTTTGTGCATGGCGCTTCCTTTCGGAGGTGGACGGAACGCCCGCCTGACAGGCATGTCCGACGGCGCCGCACCACTGTAGGAGTGCACTGGCAGGCCGGGAATGCCATTGGCCGCACGCCCCCATTGCTGATTCCGCAACGACGCTTCGTCAATGGGGCCGGCCGGCGGCGGCCACGCCCTGCAGCATGCTGTCGCGGGCGTGCGCGACCAGGAAGTCCAGGAAGGCCCGCGTGCGCGATGGCAGGAACTTGCGGCTGGGCAGCGCTGCCACCAGCACGAGGCGCGCGGTGATCCACGGCTGCAGCAGGCGCTGCAGGCGGCCGGCGGCGATCAGCGGGACCAGCAGGTCGGACGGCTGGCTGCTGATGCCGGCGCCTTCCAGCGTGGCGCCCAGCAGCGTGTCGGTGTGGTTGGCGGTCATTACCGGGACCACGTCGATTTCCTGGGCGCTGCACCGGCCGGTCGGATCGATCAGCCGCAGCGGCCCGGGTCTCCCTCCGGGCAGTCGCAACTGCAGGAACCGGTGCGAGGGGAGGTCCTGCGGGCCCTGCGGCTCGCCATGGCGCTGCAGGTAGTCCGGCGAGGCACAGAACACGGCCTCGCTCAGCAGGAGCGGCCGCACGATGGCGTCCGGGTCGATGCGGACGGAGCCGCTGAGCACCGCGAGGTCGTAGTCCTGCACCGCCGGGTCGGGCGAATCCTCGACCTGGATGTCCACCACCACCCCCGGATGCACGGACTGGAAGCGGGCCACGGCCGGACCCAGCACATGGCTGGCCGCCACCGGTGGGGCCAGCACGCGGATCGTGCCGCTCATGGCGCGCGTGTGGATCTGCACCAGCGACTCGGCTTCCTCGATCTCGCCCAGGATGGGCCGCAGCCTTTGCAGGTACTCCTCGCCCGCGTCGGTGAGCGAGAGCCGGCGCGACGAGCGCTGCAGCAGGCGCACGCCCAGGTGCTGTTCCAGGTCGCTGACCAGGCGGGTGACCACCGCCGGCGCCATGTCCAGCTTGCGGGCTGCAGCCGCGAAGCCGCCGGTGCCGACCACCTGCTGGAACACCTTCATCGATTGAAGCCGATCCATATGCTCCCGCCTGGCAGCCCACAGGCGAGTGATTATTCGGGAAAGGCCGGTCCGGATCCGTCTTGACGAATGTCGAAACGCGCCTGACAAGCGTGTTGCGCGCGGCCGCGCTGCGGCTTTGCGGCCGGATGGGCAGGGCGGCCGCTCGCAGCGCGGACAATGGCGATTCCCATGACCATCGCCCCCCTTTTCCTCGACCGCGCACGTCGCCTCTGCGTCGCTCCGATGATGGACTGGACCGACCGCCACTGCCGCTACTTCCACCGGCTGCTGAGCCCCCACGCGCTGCTCTACACCGAGATGGTGACCACCGGCGCGCTGCTGCATGGGGACGTGCCGCGCCACCTGGACTTCAATGGCGAGGAGCACCCGGTTGCGCTTCAGCTCGGTGGCAGCGAGCCGGCCGAACTGGCGCAGTGCGCGCGGCTCGGCGAGCAGTGGGGCTACGACGAAATCAACCTCAATTGCGGCTGTCCGAGCGAGCGGGTCCAGCGCGGCGCCTTCGGTGCCTGCCTGATGGCCGAGCCGGCGCTGGTGGCCGACTGCGTCAAGGCCATGGTCGACGCCGTGGGCGTGCCGGTCACGGTCAAGCACCGGATCGGCATCGATCGGGACGAGCGGTACGGCTTCGTTCGCGACTTCGTCGGCGCCGTGGCCGAGGCGGGGTGCCGGGTCTTCATCGTCCACGCGCGCAATGCCTGGCTCAAGGGACTTTCGCCCAAGGAGAACCGCGAGGTACCGCCGCTGCGATACGAAACGGTGCACCGGCTCAAGCGGGAATTTCCGCGGCTGCAGATCCTGGTCAATGGCGGCCTGACGTCCACCGGGCAGGTGCGCGGGCAACTGGCGCACCTGGACGGCGCGATGGTGGGCCGGGAGGCCTACCACAACCCCTGGTGGCTGGCTTCGTGGGAGCACGACTTCTTCGGGGCGGAGCCCAGCGCCCGCAGCCGCGACGACGTCGAGGCCGCCATGGCCGACTACATGGTGCGCCATGCGCGCGAGCACGGCACCCCGTGGAGCGCCATCGCGCGCCACATGCTGGGCCTGCGCAACGGGCTGCCCGGCGCGCGTCGCTGGCGCCAGGTGTGGAGCGACCATCGCCTGAAGGAGCGGGACCCGCGCGAGGTGATGGACCTGGCGCACCGGCCGGCAGCGCTGGCCGCCTGACGACGTCCGGCCTGGCGTTCGGCGCGCACGCGGCGCTTGCCGTTCCGCCCAAATGCTTTAAACTTAAATTATCCAGGCTTGGAGTATCCGGATGAAGATCGTCTGCATTGGCGGCGGCCCCGCGGGGCTGTACTTCGCGCTCCTGATGAAAAAGCAGGACCCGCGCCACGAGATCACCGTGGTCGAGCGCAACAAGCCCTACGACACCTTCGGCTGGGGCGTGGTGTTCTCCGACCAGACGCTGGGCAACCTGCAGGCGGCCGACCCGCAGACCGCCGGCGAGATCCTGGGTGCCTTCAACCACTGGGACGACATCGAGGTCAACATCCGGGGCGAGCGCATCCGCTCGGGCGGGCACGGCTTCTGCGGCATCGGCCGCAAGCGCCTGCTCAACATCCTGCAGCAGCGCTGCGAGCAACTGGGCGTGAAGCTGGTGTTCGAAACCGACGTGCAGGGCGACGAGCAGTACCCGGACGCCGACCTGATCATCGCCAGCGACGGGCTGAACAGCCGCATCCGCACGAAATACCAGGCCACGTACCAGCCCGACATCGACGTGCGCCAGTGCCGCTTCGTCTGGCTGGGCACGCACAAGCTGTTCGAGGCGTTCACCTTCGCCTTCGAGGAAACCGAGCACGGCTGGTTCCAGGCGCACGCCTACCAGTTCGACGGCGACACCTCCACCTTCATCGTCGAGGCGCCGCAGGAGGTCTGGGAGAAGGCCGGCATCGACCGCATGGAGAAGGAGGAGTCGATCGCCTGGTGCGAGCGCCTGTTCGCGAAATACCTGGATGGCCACAAGCTGATGTCCAACGCGACCCACCTGCGCGGTTCGGCCCAGTGGATCCGCTTCCCGCGCGTGGTGTGCCGCACCTGGGTGCACCACAACGGCCGCCAGCCGGTCGTGCTGATGGGCGATGCGGCGCACACCGCGCATTTCTCGATCGGCTCGGGCACCAAGCTGGCGCTGGAGGATGCGATCGAGCTGGCGCGCTGCATCGGCAAGGCCGGCGGCGACCTGAACCGGGCGCTGGTCGACTACGAGGCGGTGCGCAGCGTGGAGGTGCTGAAGATCCAGAACGCGGCGCGCAACTCGACCGAGTGGTTCGAGAACGTGGCGCGCTACGTCAACTTGCCGGCGCCGCAGTTCGCCTATTCGCTGCTGACCCGCAGCCAGCGCATCAGCCACGAGAACCTGCGGCTGCGCGACAAGGGCTATGTCGAGAGCTACGAGGACTGGATCGCCCGCGCCTGCGGCGTGCAACGCGCGCCGGCCGGCCAGCCGGTGCCCCCCATGTTCACGCCCTTCGGGCTGCGCGGCACGGTGCTGAAGAACCGGGTCGTGGTCTCGCCGATGGCGCAGTACCTGTGCCAGGACGGACAGCCGGCCGACTACCACCTGGTGCACCTGGGCGCGCGCGCGATGGGCGGCGCCGGCATGGTGGTGGCCGAGATGACCTGCACCTCGCCCGATGCCCGCATCACGCCCGGCTGCCCGGGCCTGTGGAACGAGCAGCAGCAGGCCGGCTGGAAGCGCATCGTCGATTTCGTGCACGGCTTCTCCGACGCGAAGATCGCGATGCAGCTCGGGCATGCCGGGCCCAAGGGGTCGACACGCGTGCCCTGGGAGGGCGAGGACCAGCCGCTGGCGTCCGGCAACTGGCCGCTGCTCTCCGCCTCGCCCGAGCAGTACATCGACGGCGTCAGCGACTGGTCGCGCGCCATGACGCGGGCCGACATGGACCGGGTGCGCGACGACTTCGTGCGCGCCGCCCAGCTGGCGGCCGGCGCGGGCTTCGACTGGCTGGAGCTGCACTGTGCGCACGGCTACCTGCTGTCCAGCTTCATTTCGCCGCTGACCAACCAGCGCACCGACGAGTACGGCGGCTCGCTGGAGAACCGGCTGCGCTATCCGCTCGAGGTGTTCCGCGCGATGCGGGCCGTCTGGCCCGAGCAGCTGCCGATGTCGGTGCGGATCTCGGCGCACGACTGGGTGGAAGGCGGCATCACGCCCGGCGACGCGGTGGCCATCGCCAGGGCATTCAAGGCGGCCGGCTGCGACCTGATCGACTGCTCCTCCGGCCAGGTGAGCAAGAAGCAGAAGCCGGTCTACGGCCGCATGTACCAGACGCCCTTTGCCGACCGCATCCGCAACGAGGCCGGGATCGCCACCATGGCCGTGGGCGCGATCACCGATGCCGACCAGGTCAACAGCATCATCGCCGCCGGCCGCGCCGACCTGTGTGCCATTGCCCGCCCGCACCTGGCCAATCCGGCCTGGACCTTGCTGGAAGCCGCCAAGCTCGGCTACGGCGACGTCAAGTGGCCGGTGCAGTACCTGTCCGGCAAGGCGCAACTGGAGCGCAACCTGGAGCGCGAAAAAGCGATGGCGGCGCAGGCCGCCGGCCTGTCGCCGCTGGAACAGGCCAACCAGGCGCAAGGCGTCTGACCCCGAGCAAGCCAAAGGAGACCCGATGAACAGCGATCAGCAGGACCGCATCGACCCGGCACTCGTCGCCGGCAACCGCAAGCCACTGGCGGGCTACCGGGCCAGTCACTTCGGCTGGTCGGTCGAGGGCAAGGTAGCCACCATCACCCTGAACCGGCCCGAGCGCAAGAACCCGCTCACCTTCGATTCGTATGCCGAGCTGCGCGACCTGTTCGGCCAGCTGCGCTACGCCACCGACGTGCAGGCGGTGGTCGTCACCGGTTCCGGCGGCAACTTCTGCTCCGGCGGCGACGTGCACGAGATCATCGGCCCGCTGGTGCGACTGGAAGCGCCCGAGCTGCTGATGTTCACCCGCATGACCGGCGACCTGGTCAAGGCCATGCGGGCCTGCCCGCAGCCGATCGTGGCGGCGGTGGACGGCGTCTGTGCCGGCGCCGGTGCCATCGTGGCCATGGCGTCCGACCTGCGCCTGGGCACGGCGCGCAGCAAGACCGCTTTCCTGTTCAACCGGGTGGGCCTGGCCGGCTGCGACATGGGCGCCTGCGCCATCCTGCCTCGCCTCATCGGCCAGGGGCGCGCCAGCGAGCTGCTCTACACCGGCCGTTCGATGCCGGGGGAGGAGGGCGAGCGCTGGGGCTTCTTCAACCGCCTGTGCGAGCCGGAGGCCGTGCTCGCCGAAGCGCAGAAGCTCGCCGCCGACCTGGCCGCCGGCCCGACCTTCGCCAACGGGATCACCAAGACCATGCTGCACCAGGAGTGGGCGATGACGCTGGAGCAGGCCATCGAGGCCGAGGCGCAGGCCCAGGCCATCTGCATGATGACCGAGGACTTCACGCGCGCCTACGACGCGTTCGTGGCGAAGCAGAAGCCGGTGTTCGAAGGCAACTGACATGCACCGCCCGCTATCCCATGTCATCCCGGCGAAAGCCGGGATCCACCTCCCGCATGTCGCTCCTGCGCGGGTGATCGTCGGGAGATGGATTGCAGGTCAAGCCCGCAATGACACTCGCCGGGTCGAGCCCGCAACGACAAGGACCGTTGCATGAGCGACCGCAACTACCTCGACTGGCCGTTCCTGGAGCCACGGCACAAGGAACTGGCCCTGGCCCTGGACGACTGGGCCTCGCAGAACGTTCCGCACGCCCACGGCAAGGACGTCGACGCCGACTGCCGGGCGCTCGTGAAGTCGCTCGGCGCGGCCGGCTGGCTGCGTCACGCCGTCGGCGGCGGCCATGGCGCGGCGCCGGCGATCGACACGCGCGCGATCTGCCTGGTCCGCGAAACGCTGGCGCGCCACAGCGGCCTGGCCGACTTCGCCTTTGCCATGCAGGGGCTGGGCTCGGGCGCCATCAGCCTGCAGGGCACGGCCGGGCAGAAGCAGCGCTACCTGCCGCAGGTGGCCAGCGGCGAGTCCATCGCGGCCTTCGCCCTGTCGGAGCCCGAAGCCGGCTCCGACGTCGCCGCCATGCAGTGCAGCGCCCACATCGAAGGCGACCACGCGGTGCTGAACGGGGAGAAGACCTGGATCTCCAACGGCGGCATCGCGGATTTCTACGTGGTGTTCGCGCGCACCGGCGAGGCGCCCGGCGCGCGCGGCATCTCGGCCTTCATCGTCGATGCCGGCACGCCCGGCTTCGAGATCGCCGAGCGCATCGAGGTGATCGCGCCGCACCCGCTGGCACGCCTGCGCTTCTCCGACTGCCGGGTTCCGCTGTCGCAACGGATCGGCGAGGCCGGCGAGGGATTCAAGGTCGCGATGCGCACGCTGGACGTCTTCCGCACGTCGGTCGCCGCAGCCGCGCTCGGTTTCGCGCGGCGGGCGCTGGACGAAGCCCTGCAGCGCGCCACCACCCGCAGGATGTTCAACCAGGTGCTGGCCGACTTCCAGCTCACCCAGGCCAAGCTGGCCCAGATGGCGACCACCATCGACGGCGCGGCCCTGCTGGTCTATCGCGCGGCCTGGCAGCGCGACCAGGGGCGCAGCGTGACGCGCGAGGCGGCCATGGCCAAGCTGACCGCCACCGAGGGCGCGCAGCAGGTGATCGATGCCGCCGTACAGCTGTTCGGCGGGCTGGGCGTGGTGAGCGGCCAGCCGGTCGAAACCCTGTACCGCGACATCCGCGCCCTGCGCATCTACGAAGGGGCGAGCGAGGTGCAGCAGCTCATCATCGCCCGCGAGTTGTTGAAAGACTAGCTAACTCGGGGACGGATCTTCGGCCCTGCCCCCGACCGACCAGGAGAGAAGCGAAATGACCCATCAGGTGGTGCTGCCGGCCGGCTGGCCGCGTCCCAAGGGCTATGCCAATGCGGTGGTCGCCACCGGCCGCCAGCTCTACATCGCGGGCATGATCGGCTGGGATGCCGACCAGCGCTTCCACAGCGACGACTTCGGCGCCCAGGCGCGGCAGGCGCTGCAGAACGTCGCCGACGTGCTGAAGGAAGCGGGCGCCCGGCCGCAGGACATCGTGCGCATGACCTGGTACGTCACCGACAAGCGCGAGTACCTGGCGGCCGGCCGCGCGGTCGGGCAGGCCTTCCGCGACTGCATCGGGCATTACGACATCGCCATGACGGCCGTCGAGGTCAAGGCCCTGATCGAGGACCGCGCCAAGGTCGAGATCGAGGTGACGGCGGTCATCCCCGATTGAGCGCCACGGGCGTGCCCGTCCCGGCGCATTCGTCCAGCAGCCACTGCCTCAGCTCGGCGACCGCCGGACTCTCCACCCGGTCGGCCGGCGTCACCAGGTAGTAGCCGAAGCTCTCCATCGCGTGCGGCACCGGCACGACCAGCCGCCCGGCGGCTTGCTCGGTCGCCACCAGGTAGTCCGGCACCAGCGCGACGCCCAACCCGGCCACCGCTGCCTGCAGCGAAAAGGAGAACAGTTCGTAGCGCGGCCCGGCCAGCGCGTTGACCTCGGCGACCCCGGCCGAGGCGAACCATTCGCGCCAGCCGTACGGGCGCGTGGCCTGCTGCAGGAGCGGCAATTGCGCCAGCCTGCGCGCGGTGACCTTGCGCGCCGGCGCGATCAGTGCCGGGCTGCAGACCGGCACCACCCTCTCGGGCATCAGGAAGGTGGCCTGGGTGCCGGGCCAGGCGCCGGTGCCGGCGTAGATGGCGGCATCCAGCCCGGAGTCCTGGAACAGGAAGGGCCGCGCCCGGCTGGCCAGGTGAACGGTCAGGTCCGGGTTGCGCTCGCGCAGCCCCTGCAGGCGGGGCACCAGCCACTGCGCACCGAAGGTGGGGACCACGCCCAGCTCGATGCTGCCGCCGCGGCCGCGCCGGCCCTGCAGGTCCAGCACCTCGCGTTCCATGTCGTCGAGCGCGCGGGCCACGTGGCGGTAGTACGCGATGCCGGCGTCGGTCAGCGCGATGCCGTGGCGGGTGCGGCGGAACAGGGGCACGCCCAGCAGGTCCTGCAGGGCGGCCACCTGGCGCCCGACGGCGCTCTGGGTCAGCGCCAGCTCGCTGGCGGCAGCGGTGAAGCTCTGGTGGCGCGCTGCCGCCTCGAAGGCGGCCAGCATGGCGGTGCCGGGCAGTTTGCGTCGCATGGGATTCCCTCCAGTTCTGCAATTTTTTCAGAACTGCATGCGAAACCGTTGGTTGCCGTGATGGTCCCAGGGGGCTAAAGTGCCGCGTGTCCCAAGACTTTCCTGCACATCTGAAATGAGCCAAGCCACTCCTTCCAAAGCCAGGGCCGCATTCCACTGGGCCGACCCGCTGCTGCTGGACCAGCAGCTCACCGAGGACGAACGCGCGGTGCGCGATGCCGCCCGCAGCTACTGCCAGGACAAGCTGGCGCCGCGCGTGCTGGAAGCGTTCCGCAGCGAGTCCAGCGATCCGGCCATCTTCCGCGAGATGGGCGAGCTGGGCCTGCTGGGCCCGACCATCCCCGAACAGTACGGTGGCGCCGGCCTCAATTACGTCTGCTACGGCCTGATCGCGCGCGAGGTCGAGCGGGTGGACTCGGGCTACCGCTCCATGATGAGCGTGCAGTCCTCGCTGGTGATGGTGCCGATCTTCGAGTTCGGCAACGAAGCGACCAGGCAGAAGTACCTGCCCAGGCTCGCCACCGGCGAGTGGATCGGCTGCTTCGGCCTGACCGAGCCGAACCACGGCTCCGACCCCGGCAGCATGGTCACGCGCGCCCGCAAGGTCGATGGCGGCTACAAGCTCACCGGCAGCAAGATGTGGATCTCGAACTCGCCGTTCGCCGACGTGTTCGTGGTCTGGGCCAAGGACGACGAGGGCGCGATCCGCGGCTTCGTGCTGGAGAAGGGCTGGAAGGGCCTGTCGGCGCCCAAGATCCACGGCAAGGTCGGCCTGCGCGCCTCCGTCACCGGCGAGATCGTGATGGACGAGGTGTTCTGCCCGGAAGAGAACGCCTTCCCGGAAGTGCGCGGCCTGAAGGGTCCCTTCACCTGCCTGAACTCGGCGCGCTACGGCATCGCCTGGGGCGCGCTGGGCGCCGCCGAGGACTGCTGGCACCGCGCCCGCCAGTACGTGCTGGACCGCAAGCAGTTCGGCAAGCCGCTGGCGGCCAACCAGCTGATCCAGAAGAAGCTGGCCGACATGCAGACCGAGATCACGCTGGGCCTGCAGGGCTGCCTGCGGCTGGGCCGCATGAAGGACGAGGGCACGGCGTCGGTGGAGATCACCTCCATCATGAAGCGCAACTCCTGCGGCAAGTCGCTTGACATCGCCCGCATGGCCCGCGACATGATGGGCGGCAACGGCATCAGCGACGAGTTCGGCGTCGCCCGCCACCTGGTGAACCTGGAAGTCGTGAACACCTACGAGGGCACGCACGACATCCATGCGCTGATCCTCGGCCGCGCCCAGACGGGGATCGCGGCGTTCTGACGCTCAGCACTGGATCGTGTTGCGGCAGAACTGGTCCAGCCGTCGCACCACGGCCTGGCCGCCGACGGGGTTGACTGCACGGGCGCCCACCTCGAGGCTGAGTTTCATCTCGTACTTGCGGAAGAACTCATTGAACAGCTCACCGCCCAGCGTGGCATGGGCGGTGAGGGTGTCGGCCTTCGGATCGTGTGCGAGCAGGACCGCGCACAGCGGCTGTTCGGCGGGGCCGGACAGCACGCGAGCGCCTTGCGCCGGGTCGTACTGGCTGTTCTCCGAGCAGCAATGGATCAACTCGTCGCGCACGCCCTTGGCGGCGCGCGTCTTGCGGAAGCTGATGAAGCTCACCTGGCGGGTCGGATAGACCAGCCGGTGGGCGCAGATCGCGGAGTACGCAACGATGCTGCGCCGCGGACCGACTCCGCCGGGCCACGCGTAGCCGTCGCCGTCCTTGGTGGCGAGCGTCGCCGGAGCAGCCGCCTTGCCCAGGTCCAGCAGGAACACCGGCGTCGCCTCGAAGGGGTAGTGGAAGACGTAGTTGGTCAGCGGCGCCAGGCCGGCTGCCCGGATCGGACGCTGCTGCTCGTCGACCAGCAGTGCCGCCGGGTACGCCTTGGGCCGGGCATCATCCGCCCAGGCCGCCGGCAGCGCCGCCGCCGCCGAGACGCAACCCAGCCGGGCGGCACAGGACTCGATGAAGCTGCGGCGGTCCATGCGGATCTCCTTGCGGCGACGGGCGTGGCCGCAGGGTACTACATCCAGACCGTTTCATTGCGCGACTGCGCGGTCCGGATCCACTCTACGGGGCACCGGGCCCCGACTGCGATCCGGATCGAAGCCGCCCAGCATGTCCGCATGCCGGCCGAAGAGGGCAGTCACGTTGAAGTAGCGCTCGAGTTGCCGGCCCTGCTCGTCGCGCACGGTCATCACGTCATAGTGCTGCCCATCGATCTGCTTCAATGACTGCCGTTCCGGCTTGAGCTTCTTCTCGCGCAGCCAGTCGTACTCTTCCTCGAGCAGGATGACATGGACGGCCGTGGCGGGGCCGAGCCCATCACCGCTGTGGGCGATGGCCTGCTGGACGCCGAAGATCAGCCCCCTCGTGTCGATCTGTCGCGCCGTGTCCCCGGTGTGGCCCAGCAGCAGGCTGTACATCCTCAGCAGCTTCGGCGTCGGTATGTCCTCTATCGGTCGCCGTTTCTCCAGTTCGCGCAAGGCCGCGAGGGCCTGCGCCGGCTGGCCCGCCGCGAACAGCCGGGCGGCTTCCGTCCAGGCGCCCTGGACGGCCTCGACCAGTTCGCCGTAGACGAAGCTGCGGTCCTGCAGGAACTTCGCGCGCTTCTCGCGGGCGAGTGCCAGCCAGCCCAGCTCCTGCTCGCGCATCTGCCGGACGTCGAGCGGCGCATAGCGGTCGACGGCGCGGCTGGCCATCTCGCGGGTCCGCGGGGCGGAGCTGGAGGCATGCTAAGCCGCGGCCGCTGCTGCCCGCCCAGCCGTCGTCGTCCAACCGGACGAGGCCGTTAGGATGGGCCCATCCTCGACCCGTACCCAAAGGACCCCCGACCCATGAAGCTTCCGCAAGACCCCCAGTTCCAGGCCGGCCTGGCCACCCGCCGCAAGGTCCTCGGCGACGACTACGTGCAGGGCTCGCTGGACAAGGCCACCGACTTCACCGCGCCCCTGCAGGAGTTCGTCACGCGCAACGCCTGGGGCAACACCTGGCAAAGGGGAGGCATCGACCTGCGCACGCGCAGCATCGTGACGCTCTCGCTGCTGCTGGCGCGCGGGCAGATGCACGAGTTCAGGATCCACGTGCGCGGCGCCCTCAACAACGGCGTGACGCCGGCGGAACTGCAGGAAATCATCCTGCACGCGGGCGTCTACTGCGGCGCGCCCACGGCGGTGGACGGCTTCCGCACCGCCGCCGAGGTGCTCGAGAAGGCGTGAGCCGGCAGGCGTCGCGCGCACGGCGCGACAGCCGCCTCGAGGCCGGGAGCCGGGGCCGGGAAGCCGGAAACCCCGCTTCCGGCCTGCGATCGCCCTCAGTGCTGCGTGACCGTGCCGCGCCAGCCGCCGGTCTCGGCGCCGCGCGCCTCCACCAGTTCCTTGAAGCGCTGCAGGTTGCCCTTGGCCGTGATCCTGACGCCGCCGACGGCATCGCCCATCTTTTCGGCCAGCGATTCGGGCCGGTAGTCCATCTGCATCCGCACGCGGGTGCGGTTCTCGCCGATCCTGTCGAAGGTGACCACGCCGGCGTTCATGGGGCCGCTGGTGCTGCGCCAGGCGATGCGCTGGTCCGGAATCTGCTCGGTGATCTCGGCGTCCCACTCCTTGGTCTTGCCGGCCACCACGGCCTTCCAGTGCAGGTGGGTGTCGTCGATCTGCCGCACTTCCTGCACGCTGGCCATGAAGCGCGGGAACTGCTCGAACTGGGTCCACTGGTTGTAGGCGGTGCTCACGGGCACGTCGAGTTCGATCGACTCCTCGATGGTGGACAGCGAATAGCCGTGCTGCCCCTTGCGCATCCGCCTGGACAGCAGCATGCCCCCCAGCGCCACCGCCGCAGCGGCGGCCAGCAGCGTGCCCGTGTGGTGGCTGCGCCCGTGCACAGGCCCCTCCGACCAGCCGTCGGCGTAACCGTCTTCGAAGGCGGGCTCGTGGGTATGCCGGTGACGCATCCGGTTCGACAGCAGCAGGCCGCCGGCCGTGAGCGCGGCGATGGTGGGGAGGTTGGCTCGCATGGATGGGGTCCTTCTGGGCATTGTGGAATGGGGGCAGCGCCATGGCTGCAGATACTCGGGGTACCTGCAGCCGATGCTGGCAAGCGGCGCGTGCGCCGTGGGCAACAGAGTGCAAACCGCGGAGCTGGCGAGGAATCGGTGCGCCCCGCCCGGGCCGTGCGCAGGGGGAGCGCTGCGGCGTGCGGCCGCGATCCTGCCGCTCGCCCGGCAGGGCACCGAGAACTTACAGGACGATTCGCAACGAAGCGCACGGCTGCGCTTGCGGCGCCGGCGCGCCGCCCGTGGACGGCCTACTCCAGCGGTGCAGGGCGGGACCTGCGCGATTGCCGCAGGTAGGGTCCGACGCTGTCGGCGCCCTCACCGCTGCGCTGCCCGGGCGGGGCCAGCCCGTCCGCGTCGCGCGAGCGGGAGGCCAGCTTGCCCATGAGTTGGCGCACCAGACCGCTGACGGTGCCCTTGGTCGGGGTGGGCGGCGCATCCGCGCCCCAGCGCTTGTGTTTCATGTCGGACCCCCGCGTTCCGGTTCTGTTGCGAAGGATCAGCTTCGCCGCGCCGGCGGCACCAATCAAGAACCGCCAGGCAACAAAGCCGAGCAAAGGTAACGGCCGGGCCGATGGCCGGAGCCGTCCGGTGCCCGAGCGGCGGCAAGCACAATCGTGGCCACCCCCGGGCACGGCACGGACCCGGGGCCAGTATCCGCCCATGAAACCCTCGCAAACCCTTGCCGGTCCGGCCGCAGCGCCCGCTCCCGCCGCCGCGGCCGAGCCGCCGCGGCGCATCCTGCCCGTGATCGTGGGCGCGCAGTTCGCCGGCTCCTCGCTGTGGTTCGCGGTCAATGCCGTGATGCCCGACCTGCAGCGTGCCTGGGGGTTGCCGGGTGCGGCCGTGGGCTCCCTCTCGTCGGCCGTGCAGCTGGGGTTCGTGGCCGGCACCCTGGTGTTCGCGCTGGCCATGGTGGCCGACCGCTTCCCGCCCACCCGCGTGTTCCTGGCCTGCTCGCTGCTGGGCGCGGCAGCCAATGCCGCCATCGTCCTGGCCGATGGCAGCCTGAGCGTGCTGCTGGCGCTGCGCTTCGCGGTCGGATTCCTGCTGGCCGGGATCTATCCGGTCGGCATGAAGATCTCCGCGGCCTGGTTCCGCGAACGGCTCGGCGCGGTGCTGGGCGTGCTCGTGGGTGCCCTGGTGCTGGGCACGGCGCTGCCGCACGGCCTGCGCGCGCTGGCCGGCATGGGTGGGCCCGGCGACGTGCCCTGGCAGGCGGTGGTGCTGGGGGTCTCGGCGCTGGCTGCGCTGGGGGGCCTGGCGACGGCGGCATGGGTGCCCGACCGGCCCGTGCCGCCGGGGGCGCGCATCACGCCGCGGGCGCTCGGGGCCATCTGGAGCGACCGGCGCCTGCGTGCTTCCGTGTTCGGCTACTTCGGCCACATGTGGGAGCTGTACGCGTTCATCGTGCTGGTGCCGGCCATCGCCGCCGTTCGCCTGGCCGACGACCGCATGGTGAGCGCGCTCTCGTTCTGGGCGATCGCCGCCGGGTTCGTGGGCTGCGTAGGCGGCGCCATGGCGGTTCGATCCGTCGGCAGCGCGTGGGTGGCCGAGGCCCAGCTGGCTACCAGCGCCGCGTGCTGCCTGCTGGCCCCGCTGATGCTGGCTGCGCCACTGCCCGTGTTCGTCGCCTGGTTGATGGTGTGGGGCGCCACGGTGTCGGGCGACTCGCCGCAGTTTTCCGCGCTGACCGGCCGGAACGCCGCGCCGCCGGTGGTCGGCAGCGTGCTGACCCTGGCCAATTGCATCGGTTTCGCCATCTCGGTGGTGAGCATCGAGGTCTTCGTCGCCGCCGCCCAGTCGCGCCCCATGGAACAGGTGCTGCCCTGGATGGCGCTGGGCCCCCTGGCCGGCCTCTGGATGATGAGGCCGCTGCTGCGGCGCAAGCCGCACTGAGTCGCCGCGGCCGGCCCGGACACGCCCATGGGCTTCATGGATTCCCTGATGGCGCTGCTGCACTCGCTGCAGGGTGCGCCCGCGTACCTGCTGTTGTTCGGGGTCCTGGTCGGCAGCGGCGTGGGACTGCCGGTCAACGAAGACCTGCTGCTGGTCGGCGCCGCCGCGCTGACCCTGCGGCACGTGATGGAGCCGGTGCCGCTGGTGGCGGTGGCCTGGTGCGGCGTGCTGTGCGCCGACGGGCTGATCTTCCACTGGGGCCGGCGCTTCGGACCGCAGTTGCTGCGCCACCGCCTGACGGCGAAGGCGTTGCCGCCCCGGAGGGTGGACGCGATGCAGCGCGCCCTGCAGCGCTGGGGCCCGGCCTACATCTTCGTCGTGCGCTTCATGCCGGGCGTGCGCACCGCGCTGCTGTTCGCGGCCGGATCCATGCAGGTCCGCTATCGCCACTTCTTCCTGTTCGACGGCGCCGCCGCGCTGGTGGAGCTGCCGCTGCTGGTCTGGGCCGTGCGCCAGGTGGGCGGCCGCTGGGAGGAGATCCTCGCGCTGGTGCAGCGCTGGCAGGGCATCCTGCTGCCGCTCGTGCTCGCGCTGGCGGTGGGGGCCTGGCTGGCGGTTCGCTGGCGCAGCCGCCGCCGCGGCGGATGAGGGCGCGGCCCCTTCGACGCCCGGAACTACCCGTGCCCACCTCGCAGGTGGACGTGCGCAGCGGGCAGGGGAAGCCGGTCCTGCGCGCGATGGTTGGCTGGCGGTCGTGGTTGCCGGTATACGGTTGCGCCGACCCCGCGCGCCGCCCTTGCAAACTTCCGGCCGGCCGCTGCGGCTAAGATGCGGACCTGGGGGGCGACCGGCCCGGCAGCGGAACGCGGCGTCGACCGCGGCGCCGCCACATACAACAGGCACAACGTTCCATGGCGAATATCGGCACCGTCCTGAAAGAAGAAATCGCGCGCGTTGCCCGCAAGCAGCAGCGCGCCGAACTGGCCCACCTGAAGAAGTCGGTGGCGCAGTACCGCAGCCAGATCGCGCAACTCAAGCGCCGCATGCAGGCGCTCGAACAGCAGGTGCGCAAACAGGCGCGCAGCGCCGGCCGCGCGCCGGCCGTGCAGGAGGACGAGGGGCCGTCGCTGCGCTTTTCCGCCAAGGGCCTGGCTGCGCAGCGCCAGCGCCTGGGGCTGTCGGCTGCTTCGGTGGCCAAGATCCTGGGGGTGTCGGCGTTGTCGGTCTACAAGTGGGAGAGCGGCAAGACCCGGCCGCGCGCCCGGCAGCTGGAAGCGATCGCATCGCTGCGCAAGATGGGCAAGCGCGAAGCGATGGCGCGGCTGGCCGCCTGAGATGCCCTTGCCCGAACCGGCCCCGCGCCGGCACCTGCACACCCGCGCCGTCAGCTACCGGGGTTTCCTGCGCGAGGATGGCCTGTGGGACATCGAAGGCGAGCTGTCCGACACCAAGACCTACGGGTTCCAGCGCTCCGACGGCACCGACATGCCGCCGGGCCGCCCCATCCACCACATGAGCATCCGCGTCACGGTGGACGAGTCCATGACCATCCGGGCGATCGCCGTGGCCATGGACCATACGCCCTTCGGCGAGTGCCTCCAGGGCGAGGACCCGATGCAGCGCATGGTCGGCGCGCGGCTCGGCCCCGGCTGGCGGCAGTCGATCGAGAAGGCGCTGGGCGGCTTGCGCGGCTGCACCCACCTGCGCGAACTGCTCTTCAACATGGCGACGGCCGCTTACCAGACCATCTTTCCGTGGCGCGAGCGCGAGCGTCGGCTGGCCGGCCAGGCCAGCGAAGCCGTGACCGAGCCGCCCTACCACCTGGGCCGGTGCATCGCGTGGGATCCGAATGGCGCCGTGACGGCGCGCTACTACCCGCAGTTCTTCGGCCGGCCGCTCAAGCCGCTGCGGCCGAAGGACCCCCCGGCTTGACCCAGGTGAACACCCGCACCGGCGGGACGTTGACCCATTCCCAGCGCCTGTCCGGCGCGCCGAGGTAGGGCGATGCGAATCCCGCCACGTGCGCGCGGACCTGGTAGGCCACGAAGCGCCCGCCCGGGCGCAGCACCTGCGACACCGCCGCGGCGATGCGGTCCGACACGTCCGGCGGCATGGTGGAGAACGGGATGCCCGAGACGATGGCGTCGGGGGCCGGCAGGCGGCGCGTGGCCAGGAACCCGGCCAGGCGCTCGGCGCTGCCCAGTTCCAGCAGCAGCCGCGGATCGTGCAGCGACGCGCGCAAATGGGCGTGGAAGGCCGGGTCCAGCTCGATCGCCAGCAGCCGCGCGCCCGGCGCCAGGGCCTGCAGGAAGGCCGCGGTGGTGCCGCCGGTGCCCGGGCCGAGCTCGACCACGGTGCGCGCCTGCGGGATGGCCGCGCTGCGCACCAGCCGCTGCTCCAGCCGGTGCGAACTCGGGACCACCGAGCCGACCTGGGCCGGATGGCGCAGGAAGCCACGCAGGAATTCGATCCGGTCGCGCCTTGCACCCGAGGGGGCCGGGCCGGCAGGCAGCACGTTGGAACCGGCCGCCTGGCCGGCGCGGGGTTCGGGAGGCGCCATGGGTCGTGTTGGAGTTGTCGTGGGGTTGCGGCGATTCTGGTGGTGCGGCGCAGCCATCGTTGTCGGACAGGGTCGACAAGGCTGCCTTCGGTCTGGCCCGCCGTCAAGGGGCCGCCCGTGCGCCGCGGGGCCCCCGGGAGGCTTCGGTCCTACAGCCGCCCGGGGCCGCAGGCCCTAGATTCGGACGATGAACCCGGCCATGCGGCAGGGGCTCGAGGCCGTCGCCTCCCGGCTGCGGGCCGGCGCGCACCACCTGCGGCGACACCCCTGGCGGGCGGCGCTGCTGCCGCCTGCGCTGGCGTTGCTCTACGTGCTGCTGCTGGTGCCCTTCACCCCGGGCATCGCCAACCTGCGCAAGGCCAAGGTCGAGGCACCGGCGGTGCTGGTGTCCGCCGATGGCGTGGTGCTGGCGCGCTACCAGCGCGTGCACCGCGAGTGGGTGCCGCTGGAGCGGGTGGCGCCGGCCGTGGTGCAGGCGCTCATCGCGACCGAGGACCATCGCTTCTGGGAGCACCACGGCATCGACCTGTACCGCACCGCCGGCGCGCTGTGGCACACGCTGCAGGGCGATCGCCAGGGCGGCTCCACGATCACGCAGCAACTGGCTCGCAACCTGTACCCCGAGGAGATCGGCCGCTCGCCCACGCTGCACCGCAAGGTCAAGGAGGCGATCACCGCGCTGAAGATCGAAGCGGTGTACAGCAAGCAGGAGATCCTGGAGACCTACCTCAACACGGTCCCGTTCCTCTACAACGCGTTCGGCATCGAGATGGCCGCGCGCACCTACTTCGACAAGCCGGCGAGCGAGCTGGACCTGCTGGAGAGCGCCACCCTGATCGGCATGCTCAAGGGCACCAGCTACTACAACCCGGTGCTCAACCCCGACCGGGCGCGCGAGCGCCGCAACGTCGTGCTGGCCCAGCTGGCGCGCCGCGGCAAGCTGCCCGACCAGCGCGCGCAGGAGCTGGCGAAGCGGCCGCTGCGCATCGACTTCGAGCGCCAGCAGGAGCCGCTCGGGCCGGCGCCGCACGCCGCGCAGCAGGTGCGCAAGTGGCTGATCGCCTGGGCCGACCGCAACGGCTACGACATCCACTCCGACGGGCTGGTGGTGCGCAGCACGCTGGACACCCGGCTGCAGAAGGCCGCCAACCAGGCCGTGGCGCGCCAGCTCGCGCAGCTGCAGCCGCTGGCCGACCGGCGGCGCAGGGCCGGGCAGGACCGGGAGCTGCTGCAGGCCGGCTTCATGGCGATGGACCCGCGCAACGGCCATGTGCTGGCCTGGGTGGGCAGCAGCGACTTCAGGGTCGACCAGTTCGACCACGTCAACCGGGCCCGGCGGCAACCCGGATCGACCTTCAAGCCCTTCGTCTACGCGGCGGCGTTCATGGAGGGCTGGAAGCCCAGCGACACGCTGGTGGACCAGCCGGTCGGGCTGCAGGGCGAGGATGGCGAAACCTGGAGCCCGCGCGACGCGACCCCGCCGACCAACCGGCCCTGGACCCTGCGCGAGGGCCTGGTGCAGTCGCGCAACTCGATCACGGCGCAGCTGATGGCCCGCGTCGGGCCGCAGAAGGTGGCGCGGGTGGCGCGGGCCATGGGCGTGCTCGACAGCGAGCTGCAGGCGGTGCCCTCGCTGGCGCTGGGCACCAGCCCGGTCACGCTGCGCGAAATGGTGTCCGGCTACGCCACGCTGGCCAACAACGGGCGCTGGATGGACCCGCTGCTGGTGCTGCGCATCGAGGATGCCAGTGGCAAGGTGCTCGATGCCTTCGTGCCCCCGCGCTCGCAGGAGGCGATGTCCAAGGCGCGCGCGCTGGCGCTGGTCAACGTCATGCGCGGCGTCGTGGACGAGGGCACGGGCAGCGCGATCCGCACCCGCTACGGCATCCAGGCCGACGTGGCCGGCAAGACGGGCACCACCCAGGACAACACCGACGCCTGGTTCATCCTGATGCACCCGCAGCTGGTGGCCGGCGCATGGGTGGGCTTCAACGATGCCCGCGTCACCATGGCCGACAGCTGGGGCACCGGAGCGCGCGCCGCGTTGCCCATGGTGGGCGACTTCTTCCAGCAGTCGCTGGGCCGCAAGTGGATCGATGGCGGTGCCGAATGGGACATCCCGCGGCCGCGGCCCAAGCCCAGGCAAGCGCCGCGCGACCCGATCGGGGAGCTGGTCAACGACGTGATCGACCGGATCTTCAAGATCCTGCAGTGACGCGCGGCGGCCCGCCGGCGGGCGGGGCTTTCAGCCCCGTGACCGCAGCAGCCCTTTGCGCAACTCGCCGAACCACAGCACGCTGCTGCCCATGGCGGCGCACACCGCCCATTGCCCGGGCGAGAGCGGAACCGTGCCGAAAGCCGCGTTGAGCATGCCCAGGTGCACCACCGCCACCTGCAGCGCCAGCGACAGCCCGATCGCGGCCCACAGCCAGCCGTTGGTGAACAGGTGGCGGAACGCACTGGCCGTTTCCGAGCGGGCGTTGAAGCAGTTGAACAGCTGTGCGAACACCAGCACCGTGAAGCCGGCCGTGCGGGCGCTGTCCAGCCGCTGCGTACCCTCGATCAGCCCGCCCGGCAGGTACAGGTCGATCGTCAGCAGCGTGGCCAGCGCCATCACCAGCCCGGTCTCGATCACCCCGCGCCACATGCGGGCGTCGATGGCGCGCTCCCCGCGCCGGCGCGGCGGACGGGCCATCAGGTCGGCGGTGGGCGGATCGACGCCGATCGCCAGCGCCGGGCCCGAATCGGTGATCAGGTTGATCCACAGGATCTGCGTGGCCAGCAGCGGCAACACCAGCGCGCCGCCCGGCCCCTGCGGCTGCAGCCCGATCACGCCGGCGCCGACCACGCCGAGGAACACCGTCAGCACCTCGCCCATGTTGGACGACAGCAGGTAGCGCAGGAACTTGCGGATGTTGTCGAAGATGGCGCGCCCCTGCCGCACCGCCTCGACGATGGTGGCGAAGTTGTCGTCGGCCAGGATCATCCGCGCCGCCTCCTTGCTCACCTCGGTGCCGGTGAGGCCCATGGCGATGCCGATGTCGGCGGCCTTCAGCGCGGGGGCGTCGTTGACGCCGTCCCCGGTCATGGCGACCACGGCGCCGGCGGCCTGCAGCGCGTGCACGATGCGCAGCTTGTGCGCCGGGGCGACCCGCGCATACACCGACACCTCGCGCACGGCCCTGGCCAGGCCCGGCTCGTCCAGCGCATCGAGACCGGCGCCGGTCAGTGCGGGTGCGCCGGGCTCCACGATGCCGAGGTCGGCCGCGATCCGCGCCGCCGTTCCCGGGTGGTCGCCCGTGATCATCAGCACCCGGATGCCGGCGCGCCGCGCCTCCCGGATGGCCTGTGCGGCCTCCTCGCGCGGCGGGTCGATGATGCCGACCGTGCCGGCGAAGACCAGGTCCTGCTCCGCCGCCGTCGCCGGGTCCTCGCCCTGCGCCAGCGGCCGGTAGGCCACGGCCAGGGTGCGCAACGCGGCGTCCGACAGCTGCGCGACGTCGGCCAGGGCGCGCGCCCGCTGCGTGTCGTCGAAGGGCAGCGTCTGCGTGCCGACGCGCACCCGGGTGCAGCGGCCGATCAGCACGTCGGGCGCGCCCTTGGTGACCAGCACCAGGGCATCGCCGTGCTCGTGGTCGCGCTCGACCGAGGACATCAGCTTGCGTTCGGAGCTGAACGGGATCTCCGCCACCCGCTCGAAGCGCCGCTGCCGCCGCTCGTGCACCCCCAGCTTGCGCTCGGCCACCAGGAAGGCCGCCTCGGTCGGGTCGCCCTGGATCTCCCAACGGCCGCCTTCCGCCTGGCGCAGATGCGCATTGCCGGCGAGGCTGCCGCCGCCGAGCACCACGGCCTGCTCCGCATGCACCGGCCCGGCCGCCAGGGCGGCGCCGCCGAGTTGCACCTGCCCTTCGGGCGCGTAGCCGGCGCCGGTCACGGTGGTGCCGCCGGACGCCGTGCACACCCGCTGGATGGTCATCTCGGCACGGGTGAGCGTGCCCGTCTTGTCCGAGCAGATCACCGAGGCCGAACCCAGCGTCTCGACCGAGGACAGCCTCCTGACCACCGCCCGGTGTGCCGCCATGCGCTGCACGCCCAGCGCCAGCACCACCGACAGGATGGCCGGCAGGCCTTCGGGCACCGCCGCCACCGCCAGCGAGACACCCAGCAGCAGCACGGCGATCACGTCGGCGGGACCACGGGCGTCGGACAGCAGCAGGACGGTGGCCACCACCACGACGGCAATGGCGCAGACGGCGACCGCCAGCATCCGGCCGATGCGGGCGACCTCCTCCTGCAGGGGCGTCGGCTCCTCGCCGGTGGACTCCAGCATCTGCGCGATGGCGCCCATCTCGGTGCGCATGCCGGTGGCGGTGACCACGGCCCGGGCATTGCCCTGCGCCACCGCGGTGCCCTTGAACACCATGCAGCGCCGGTCGCCCAGCGGAGCCGGGGCGGCCAGCGGGGCGGGGTCCTTCAGCACGGCGGCGCTCTCGCCGGTGAGCGAAGCTTCCTGCACGCGCAGGCCGGCGGCCTGCAGCAGCCGTGCATCGGCGCCGACCGCGTCACCCTCGGCGAGCAGGAGCAGGTCGCCGGGAACCAGCTGCTCGCTCGGGATGCGCTGCCGGCGGCCCTCGCGAAGCACCAGGGAGGTGGCGGCCGTCATGCGGGCGAGGGCGGCCACGGCGCGCTCGGCCTTGCTCTCCTGGGCGAAACCGAGCAGCGCGTTGAAGACCATCACCGCCGCGATGACGACGGCGTCCATCGGCCAGCCGCGGCGGCCTTCGGCCATCCAGGCGGCGAGCGCCACCGCCAGCGCGCCCAGCAGCAGGTACACCAGCGGGTCCCGGAACTGCGCCAGCAGGCGGCGCCAGGGCGTGGGCGGCGGCCGCCCGCGCAGCGCATTGGGGCCGTGCTGCGCGAGCCTGCGTCCGGCCTCGGCGGCGGTCAGCCCCTGCGACAGGTCGGCCCCGACCGCCAGCGCCACCTGGCCGGCGTCGAGCAGGGAAGGGTCCTGGCCCGAATCGGGGCTGGCGGTCATCGGTGTCCAGTCGCCATCCGGCCATCTTGGCACAGGCACTGGCGCGCGGGCGGCAAGAAAAAACCGGGCCTGGCGGCCCGGTCCGGTCTCCCTCCCTGAAGGGCGACAGCTGTCGTTACTGCGGGCGGCTGCCCGTGGACAACACGATCGGGCCGCTGATGTTGGAGTCGAAGCGTCCGATGGCGGCCGCCATGCGGGTGGCATCGGCGGACATCGTGATGGTGCGCCAGTAGGCATCCGCCACCGGCGTGCCGCCCACGCTCACGGCGACCGGCGCGAAGGTGGTGCCGCCGTTGGTGGACATCAGGATCTGGCCGGCGCCGGCGGCGGCCGGGTCGTTGGTGGAGTGGGTGACGGCGATCACGCCGCCGTCGGCCGACATGGCGATCCCGGTGTAGTCCGCGACCAGGGCGTGCGCCTGCGTGAAGGTCGCGCCCCGGTCCTTGGACACGTAGATGCCGTCGCCCGAGTCGCCGCCGAAGGCGTTCGCGGCCATCACGATCGTGTTGCCGTCGCCGGACACCTTCACCCGGTACCAGTTCTGGTTGGTCACGGCGACCGGTGGCGTGCCCACTGTCACCGGAAGGATCGCCCAGTCCATGCCGCCATTGGTCGAGATGTAGGCGGCCGGGTCCTGCCCCACGGCAACCATGACCTGTCCGTTGCTCGAGCTATCGACGGCGCGCCAGCCGGCGTTCGGGGCAGCCGTCGTCGGCGTGACCCAGGTGACTGCGCCGGCGGCATCGATGGTGCCGACCAGCACCGGGCCGCCCATGGTCACTGCGGCGACGCGCGTGCCGTCCTGCGACAGCGTGACCCCCTCGAAGGCCGGAGGAGGCGTCACCGGCAGCGTGACGGGCGTGAAGGTGGCGCCCCGGTCGTTCGACAGCACCATCGTGCCGCCCAGCGTGACCGCGACGATCCGGTTGCCGTTGCCCGACACGTCGGAGGCGATCCAGATTCCCGCGCCCAGGGCGGTCTGCTCGGTCCAGGTCTGGCCGCCGTCGGTGGACAGGCTCAGCATGCTGTTGTTGAAGGTGGCCGCCTCGGCCTGCCCGGCCACGATGACCTGGCCGTCGTCGCTGGACGAGAGCGAGTGCCACACGTCCAGCGGTCCGGGCGCAGTCCAGTTCAGGCCGAGCGCCGGTGCCGGCGCCGGTGCGGGCGCCGGAGCCGGCGCCGGCGCGGGTGCCGGGGCGGGCGCGCCACCCGCAGCCGGGGCAGGCGCGGCAGCGATCTCGTCGTCACCGCCCCCGCCACAGGCAGTGAGCCACAGCGCGGCCACAGCGGCCGTCACCACGACTCGCGTTTTCGTTGATCCCTTGAACATCTGGTGCCTCCAAGTTGCGTTGATGACGCGGTCGATACACGTCGAAACGAATGGTCGTGGCGTGCCTATGGCCGCGCTTGCCGGTTTGGAGCGTGTGCGTGTAGGAGAACTCCGTGCCGAAAACTCTGCCGATTGCAAGTTGTTTCGGCGCGGGGCCCGACCGAGCCATTGACGCTGCCCCAGTGCGCCCGCGGGCGCCGCGGCAGCGGCTTGCAATGGGCGGCCGCCGCCCCATGTGCAGCGCATGAACGAACCGCTGCACGTCGTCTGTCCTTCCTGCGGGGCCACCAATCGCGTCCGCTCCGGCGACCTGGGGCGTTCGCCGGACTGTGGCCAGTGCAAGCAGCCGCTGTTCCGGGGCCGGCCGGTCGAACTCGACGAGGCCGGCTTCGACCGCCAGGTGCAGCGCAGCCAGGTCCCGGTGCTGGTCGACTTCTGGGCACCCTGGTGCGGACCCTGCCGGATGATGGCGCCCGCCTACGAGCGCGCTGCGCAGCTGCTGGAGCCGCACATGCGCGTGACCAAGGTCGATACCGAACAGGCACAGGCCCTGGCCGCGCGGCTCGGCATCCGCAGCATCCCGACCCTGGCGCTCTTCGTCGCCGGCCGCGAGGTGGCGCGGCAGCCGGGCGCGCTGACCCGGGCCGACGACATCGCCCGCTGGGCCCGGGCCCACGCGGCATCGAACCCGGCCGGCCAGCCCATCTGAACGGTCGCGCGCGAGCGCGGCTGCGGCGGCGCGCGCACAGCGGGTTGCCCGCGACGACAGCTTGTTACGACTCCCTCCTACACGCCGGCCGGCGGCGGCGTGCCTACGCTCACCCATCGCGCAGCCGAGCGCACGGGAGAGATGCGAATGCGGGATGCACAGCCAGTCCAGCGGGCCGCCGAGCGCTTCGGGCTGGCGCTGCCCATCACCATGGAAGGCGAGGAATGCGCCAGCCACGACATCAGCGCGACCGGCGTGCTGCTGGAGTGCCCTGCGGCACCCGACCTGGGTGCCTCGGTGTCGCTGACGCTGCAGTACCGCGCCGAGGGCCAGGACTTCTGCCTGGACTGCCGCGGCGAAGTGGTGCGGGTGGAGCGCCACGGCGACACCTACAACATCGCGGTGCGCCTGTCCGAGCCCCTGTTTGCGGGCGCGGTGCCGCAGGAAGGCGGAACGGGCTGACGCCGGCAGGCAGGGTCGGGCCGCGGCGGGCGGCCCAGGGAGAGCAGAACATGGCAACGAGCGAACCCCGGGTTGTGGTGCCGTTGGGGCGGCTGCAGGAAAAGCGCGGCGCCGAGCGGTTCGAAATGGAACTGCCGCTGACGGTTGCGCAGGGGCAGGGCGGGATCACCCGGGACGTGAGCGTGAGCGGGCTGTCGTTCACCTCGCGCCGGCCCTACGCCGCCGGCGAGCGGATCGAGCTCACCGTCGAGTACCTGCTGGACGGCCACAACTACCCGCTGCGCTGCGAGGCAGTGGTGGTGCGCTGCGAATCCGGCGCCGTCGGCTTCACGATCGGCGCCCGCCTGGCGACCGCGTTCATCGAGGAAGGCCCGGATGGGCTGGAGCCGCCCGGCGCATCATAATGGGCCGATGGGGCTGTTCGACAAGTTCTTGAAGACGGACCAGCGCAACGGCGCGCCTTCGGTGTTGCCTTCGGGCACCCAGTTCCAGGACAGCGATGTGGCGCCGGAGGATGCCGCCGCCGCGCGCCTGGCCCTGCGGCGCGAGCTGGTCCAGGTCACGCTGCGCGAGGCCATGCGCCGCCACGCGGTGCCGTCCGACTGGCTCGAGGTGCGCATGCTTCCGGTCGTCTCGCGCAGGAACAAGAGCGGCCTGCATGTGCAGCTGATCGTCAAGCAGGGGCAGGGCAGCCTGCTGACCTACATCCCCGCCTTCCAGTCCGGCCTGATGGCCGAGATCGAGAAGTTCGACCCGCGCGCCTGGGAGTGGCTGCTGAGCATTTCGTGGCAGTTCGCCGGCATCACGTCCCGGAGCGCCGCCGAGGCCCCCGCCGCGCTCGGAGGGCGCATGGGCGCCGCCGCGGCGCCCGCTCCCGCCGAAGCCGCCAGCCCGGCGGCCACGGCCGCCGACGATGACCTGTCCGAGGACCTGCAGGCGCTGTACGCCATCCGCGACGCGGCGCTCCAGGACGGCGCGCCCACCGAGGCGCAGCCCGACTTCGAGCCGACCCGCCCGGGCGCCGACGAGGCCTAGGAGCCCCGGCTCGCGCACTGGCGCGCAGCCCGGAGCCGCCCCAGTCCGGTCAGGGCAGGAATTCGACGCGCTCGGCCAGCAGAACGTCATCCACCACCCGCGAGCCGGTGACCCGCGCGCTGCGGCCGTTGTGCAGGTCGGCGGCCGAGCCATTCACGAACACCACGCCAGCGCCGCTGGCGTCGATCTCCTGGCCCTGGATGCGGAAGCTGGCCGGCGACTGCCAGGCCCCGATCGTGCCGGTGGCGCTGAAGTGCGACTCGGGCGGTGCGGACGGTGCGTGCCGCAGCTTCAGGCGGGTGGCCACCAGCACACCGGCGCGCAGCGTGCCGGCGACCTCCACGCGGACGCCGGGCACCAGGTCGGCGGCCGACCCGCCCGACACCTGCGCGCCCGACGCATCGACCGGCAGGCCGTCGACCTGCAGGTCCGCCAACCCGGCCGCGCGCGTGAGCACCCCGCCGAGCGAGAAGCGGCCGCCGCCGGCCGCAGGGAGCGGGTACCAGGGCTCGACCGAGTCCGCCGCCAGGGGATCACCGGGCGAGCGGGCCCGCACCCGCACCAGCTGGCCTTCGGCCAGGCCCGAGGCCGGCCAGAGGCCGCGCAGGGTGGCGCCGGCATAGCTCACCCGCACCCCGGCCACGGTGAACGTGCGCTGCGCAGGGTCCAGCGACTGCACGGTGCCCGACAGCACCGGCAGGGCGCCGGCTGCCAGCCGCTCGATGCGGGTGGCACGCAGTTGCGCCCCCAGGCCGGGAAGTCCGTGCACCTGGACCGTGTCGCCTGCGCGCAGGTCGGCCAGCGAGCCCAGCCCGCCGGCATAGACGGTGGACGGATCCACGCTCACCGGCGCCGACAGCACGCTGAGGCGGCCGGCGGCCACGTCCAGGTCGGCCACGGCGCCGCGCAGGTCGGCGGCCGAGAGCACCAGGGTCGCGGTGCCGGATGCGAGGTCGGCGCTGAGCGTGCCGGAGACCCGCACGGTCATGCCCAGCCGCAGCGACACCGTGTCCTCCAGCAACAGCTGCGCAGTGCTGGTGTCGAAGCGGGTGCCGTTGACGATGATGCTGCCGAAGCCGTCGACCGAGCCTATCCCGCCACTGTCGGCCACCGCGCCGGTGCCGCCGGAGCCCACGCCTTCGCCGGAGATGCCGGTGCCGCCCGAGCCGACGCCGGCCACGCTGGTGTCCCCGCCGCCAGCACCGGCAACTCCCGGTCCACCGGCGCTCGCCCCGTCCATGAAGCCCTCGAAGCCGGAGCCGCCGACGCCGCCGCCTCCGCCGCACCCGGTCAGCGCCAGCCAGGCGGCGAGCAGCAGCCCGGACAGGAGGCGGCCGGCGAGTTTCATTCCCCGGCCGCCTCCCGCTCGCCGTAATGGAGGTAGACGCCCACCCGCAGCCGCTGGGAACCCTGGGCGCCGCTGCGGGTGATGGCCTCGCTGAGCTGGCTGACCAGGTCGCGGTGCAGCGCCGCCCAGCGCTGGCGCATCCACTGGTGCACGGCCTCGCAGTCGTCCTCGCTCAGGCCTTCGGCGAACACGGCGCGCTCGAGCAGCAAGGGGCCCTCGCCCATGGCGTTGGACACCGCGGCGGCGGCGTGGTCGCGCAGGTTGTCGCCCAGGAAGGCCAGCGTGGTCTGCAGGTCCGACGTGGGCACGAAGCCTTCGGCCGAGAGCTCGACGTGCGTGGCATCGGCCTTGGCCACCATCCCCAGGCGCATGAGCTCGTCGAGCACGGCACGGTGGTGCACGTCGCCGCGGCTGGCCTCGCGCGCCACCTGCTCGAAGGACAGGCCTTCGTCGCTGCCGGCGATCGGCAGGCGCTGCAGCGCCGGGTCCTCGCCCGCCAGCTGCAGCCAGCGGGTGAAGGTCTTCGCCGCGGCCGACAACTCGGTGTGCGGCAGCGGGTCGGCCGGCCGCCGCACGCGCGCCGTCACGTCCTTGCGATTGAGCCCGGTGGTCACCGCCAGCTGGCTGATGTTGGGCGCAGCCACGCCCTGCTGGCGCCACAGGCGGGTCGCCTCTTCGAGCAGCAGCTCGCGCAGCAGGGTTTCCAGGTGCGGGTGCTTCAGGCCCATGCCCAGCGCGAGCCGCACCAGCGGGCGCATCACGCGCGCGCAGGCGGCTTGGGCCCAGGTCAGGCGGTCTTGCATGGAGGCGGGCGCAGGAGGTTCGTTCCATTGTTCACGGCGGCCCCGGCGCTGTGCGCGCTTTTCCCATTCGCAAGGCCCTCGCGACCCTTCCGGTAGTCCGATCGGGCCATGCCCGGCGGGGAACTGCCGAGCCACTTCAGGGATCGCGGCGGCCGTACAGGCGAACCACTTCGTAGCCGTGCCCGGGGATGCTGCGCACCAGCGCGTAGCCGGTGCCGGCGTGCCACTCGGCCGGCGCCGGTTCTCCTGCCGGCGGCCGCGCTCCGGCGGCCCTGCGCGCGAGGGTGACGTGCGGACGATAGCGGCGCTCCTCCTGCGGCCAGCCCAGGCCCGCCAGCGCGCCGGCCAGCGACGCATGCAGCCGCAACAGGGCCGGCGTGGATGCGAGCTCGAGCACGGCGATGCCGCCCGGCCACACGCGGGGCCGCGCGGTGCGCAGCTCCAGCGTCACCGGCCCGGCCTCGACCGCGAGCGCGCGGGCGAACTCGCCCAGGCGCTCCAGCGGCACGTTGCCGAGGAAGTGCAGCGTCAGGTGGAGCTGGTCCGCGCCCACCGGCGCCGCTTCCGGCGGCCAGGCCCAGCCCTGCTGGATCGAGTGGAGCTGCCGGCGGACGGCGTCGTCCGGCCAGAGCGCCAGGAACAGGCGAACGGCCGGCTTTTTCGTGGGTTTCATGGCACGGATTCCATTGATGAGTCCACAAGGGCAGTGGCGCTTGGTAGAGTGCGCGGCGCCATGTTCCTGCCTTCCTCCTGCTGCACGGTGCCGTGACGCGGCCCGAGATGCCCGCGGACCTGCGGCGCTTCATCCTCACCAGCATCCCCTCGGTGCCCTACCTGGAGGCGGTGTTGCTGCTGCGCGCGGCGCCGACGCACGACTGGGCGGCGGCCGATGTCGCCCGCCGCCTGTACCTGCCCGAGTCGCGCGCGGCCGAACTGCTCCAGCAACTCGGCAGTGCCGGCGTCGCAGCGTCGGCCAGTGCCGATGCCTGCCGCTACCATCCCGCCACCGACGAGCTGCGCGAGATGATCGACCGGCTCGCTGCCCAGTACGCCGCCGACCTCGTGGGCGTCAGCGACCTGATCCATTCCGGCGTCGACAAGAAAGCCCGGCAGTTCGCGGACGCCTTCCGCTGGAGAAAGGACGCTTGAGATGGCCGCTGTCGTGTATGCGCTGTGCGCCCTGACCAGCCTGACCTGCTTCGTGCTGCTCTGGCGTGGCTGGCGCGCAGGGGGGCACCGGCTGCTGTTCTGGGCCGCGCTGTGCTTCATCGGGATGACCTTCAACAATTTCATGCTGGTCGCGGACAAGGTGATCTACCCGACGCAGATCGACCTCAGCAGCTGGCGTCTGTGGGCCGCCCTGGCTGCCGTGCTGCTGCTGCTGTTCGGCCTGGTGTGGGAGGAGGAGTAGCCGATGAGCCAGATGCTGACGGGCGCCATCGCGATGGGTTCGTTCGTGGTCGGACTGTTCTTCTTCCGGTTCTGGCGGAGCACCCGCGACAGTTTCTTCCTGTGCTTCGCGCTTTCGTTCTGGCTGGAGGCCGTCAACCGGGTCGCGCTGGGCCTGCTGTTCGCCGCCAGCGAACTGGAACCGCTCTTCTACCTGCTGCGGGTGGTCGCCTACGGGTTGATCGTGCTGGCCATCCTGCAGAAGAACCGCAAGCGCCCGCCGGCCTCCTGAGGGCGGCTCACCCTCACAGCTTGGGGATGCGCAGGGTCTTGCTGACCATCAGGGTGCCGGACAGCGCGAACAGCAGCGACAGGGGGTGCAGCACCCAGGGCCCCAGTGCGATCGCGCCGCCGTAGATCGCATCGCCCAGCCGGCCGTGCCAGGCCGCCCAGGCCAGCACGGCCGTGAGCAGCACGCTGGTCGGGATGGGCGTGCCCTCGAAGTAGGCGACCTTGCCGCCGGCGCCGGCCAGCGCGTCGGCAGTGACGTTGTAGCGGGCCAGCCGGCTCACCCCGCAGCAGACGAAGTAGACCAGCACCGCCGCGTCCCAGCCGCCCTGCAGGCCGGCGGCGAAGCCCAGGGCGGCGGGTGCCACGCCGAACGAGATCACGTCGGACAGCGAATCCAGTTCGCGCCCGAGTGGCGAATGCTCGTGGCGGGCGCGGGCGATGCGACCGTCCAGCACGTCGAAGGCGAGGGCGGCCGGCGCGAGCGCGGCGGACGCCAGGAAGTGCGAGGTGTCGCCGCTGGCCAGGTACAGCATGGCCAGGAACACCGAGCCGACTCCGCAGGCCGCGTTGCCCAGCGTGAGGAAGTCGGCGAGGTGGAAGCCTCGCAGCATGGAGAAGTGGCGCCGGGCGGCTGGCTGCATGGGGCGGTGGGGCGTGCTGGCTCCACCTTAGGCCGTGCGGCCGGCGTGCCCGGTCGGCCCCCGGCACGCGACCTTGTAGTCAGCGTCCGACGGCGGATGAGCCGCCCCCGGCGGGCGACCGCTACTGCCGGATCCGGCCGGAGCCGCTGATGATGGACAGTTCGACGAAGCGCGAGCCGGTGCGCATGCCCGGCCTGAAGCCGATCAGGTAGCCGCCCAGGTCGACCCGGTCCATGCCGTCGAGGGCCGCGACCATGCCTTCGCGCGTGGGCCGGGCGCCCTGGCGCCGCACCGCCTCGACGATCACCTTGGCGGTGATGAAGCCCTCCATCATGGCGTAGCTCACCGGCACTTCCAGGTTGGGCGTCCTGGCGACCAGGTCGGTGAACTCCTTGGCCAGCCGGTTCGCGATCTTGTAGGGGCTGGGCGTGACCTGCGCGATGGCCACGCCCTGCATCTGCTCCTCGCCCAGCCGCTTGGACATCTGCTCGATGTCGGCGCCCGAGTGCGCGAACAGCTGGGCCGTGCCGCCGTTGCCCCGGTACTGCTCGATGAAGGCGGCCGCCGCGGCGCCGCTGGACACCATCAGGATGGCCTGCGGGGGCTGCTTGATGAACAGGTCCACGGCCTGCGCGACGGCGGCGCCGCCCGCCGGGTAGGAGCCGCGGGCAATGACCTGCGCCTTGACCCGGGCGGCCGATTCGTCGGCCGCGGCGATCAGCGCCGGTGCGCCGGGCCCGTCTTCGTAGAACAGGCCCAGGCGGTTGATGCCGATGGTCGCAAGGTGTTCGGCGAGCTTGTTCAGTTCGTCGCGCAGGCCGGCGCGCACGCTGTACACCCAGGCCTTGTCGGGGCGGATCTCGGTGGTGCGGTAGCCGACCAGCGCGATGCGTTCCTTCTCCAGCAGTCCCGACTGCAGCAGTTCCCCCACGTTGCGGCTGCCGATGTAGCCGGCCAGCACCGTCGGCTTGTCGTCGGCCAGCAGTTGGCGGGTGGCGGGCACCGTGTCCTCGGAACGGCCGCCGTCGTCCTTGCGCACCAGCGTGAAGGTGTGGCCGTTCACGCCGCCCGCGGCATTGACGCTGTTGAAGACGAGCTGCATGCCGGCGGCATAGGCGCGGCCCTGGCTGGCTTCCATGCCGGTCATTGCGGCGACCTGGCCGACGACGATGGGGGCGGCGTGGGCGAGCGGGGCTGCGAGGGCAAGTGCTGCGGCGACGGCGCGCAGTTTCTTCATGGCGGTTCCTTCTCCGTGCGGACACGGCGAAGATAGCAAAGCCCAGCCGTTGGCCATCGCGGGAATTGCCTAGGCGCGCCCCCGCTGTGCCATTTCGCGCGGCAGTGTTCCAATCCGCGGATGCTCCGAACCGCCACGCTGGGCTCGCCCGCCGCCCCCGCCCGCCACGCCGTCGAATCCCCCTATGCCTGGTGGCGGCTCGCCGTCTCCCTGCTGCTCATGACCATCGGCGGCTCGGGCATGTATTCCGTGACGGTGGTGCTGCCCGCGATCCAGGCGGAGTTCGGCATCGACCGAGCGGCCGCTTCGCTGCCCTACACGCTGACCATGATCGGCTTCGGGCTGGGCGGCGTGCTCATGGGGCGCATGGCCGACCGCTTCGGGGTGCTGGTGCCGGTCGCGGTGGGCGGGGTGGCGCTGGGCGCCGGTTTCATCGCGGCCGGCCTGGCTCCGGGGATGTGGACTTTCGGCCTTGCGCAGGGGCTTCTCATCGGCTTGCTGGGCACCTCGGCCACCTTCGCGCCGCTGGTCTCGGACACCTCCCAGTGGTTCGACCGCCGCCGTGGCACCGCGCTGGCCATCTGCATGAGCGGCAACTACGTGGCGGGGGCGATCTGGCCGCCGGTCATGCAGCACTTCATCGACGCTGCGGGCTGGCGCCACACCTACATCGGCATCGGCGTGTTCTGCCTGCTCAGCATCCTGCCGCTGGCCTTGTTCCTGCGCCCGCGCCCGCCGCTCGCCGTGGCCGCGCCCGCGCCGTCGCCGGAAGCGGCCGCTGCGGCGGCCTCCGGGACGAGCCGGCCCATGGGCCTGAGCCCGGCGACGGCGCAGGCGCTGCTGTGCGTGGCGGGGGTGGCCTGCTGCGTGGCGATGTCGATGCCGCAGGTGCACATCGTGGCCTACTGCACCGACCTCGGCTTCGGCGCCGCGCGCGGCGCCGAAATGCTGGCCGTGATGCTGGGCATGGGCGTGATCAGCCGGCTGGTGTCGGGCTGGATCTCCGACCGCATCGGTGGCCTCAAGACGCTGCTGCTCGGCTCGGTGCTGCAGGGCGTCGCGCTGCTGATGTTCCTGCCGTTCGACGGGCTGGTGTCGCTGTACCTGGTGTCGGCGATGTTCGGCCTGTTCCAGGGCGGCATCGTGCCCTCGTACGCGCTGATCGTGCGGCAGCATTTCTCGCCGGCCGAGGCGGGCGCGAGGGTGGGCACGGTCCTGATGGCGACGCTGTTCGGCATGGCGCTGGGCGGATGGATGTCGGGCGCCGTGTTCGACCTCACCGGCTCGTACCGCGCGGCCTTCCTCAATGGCATTGCCTGGAACGCGCTGAACCTGTCGATCGTGCTGTTCCTGCTGCACCGGGTGCACGTGCTGGCGCGGCGCCGGGCGGCCTGAAGCGCCGCTGGCGCCGCCGCCGCAGCCATCCGTCCGCCGGCTTTTCGGGTCGGTGGAGCGCCATGGACGGGTTGCTATAGTGGCTCGGCCATGCGCGCAGGTCCCGATCCGGATCGCCGTCGAACCCCGCTGCCGGCCCTAGCGGCCGGCCTGCTGCGGCACGCATGGCGGCTCGCTTTCGCCTGCGCCTGCCTGCTCCTCCTGGCGCTGCAGCCGGTCCGGGCCGAGGGCGTCCGGCTCGATGCCGGCCTGCATGACCTCTCCGGCGCCTTCCACTACCTGGAAGATCCGGCGGGCGAACTTCGCTTCGACGACGTCCTCGCGCCGCAAGCCCGCTGGCAGCCGGTGCGGGCCGGCGCCGCCGCCAATTTCGGCCTGACGCAGTCGGCCATCTGGCTCCGGGTGGAGCTGGATCTTCCGTCCGGCGGTCCGCGCGACTGGCTGCTGGAGGTGGCCTATCCGCCGCTGGACCGCGTGGACGTCTGGTCGCCCGATCGTGCGTTCGGCTTCGAGCACCAGGCCGGCGGCGACCGCCTGCCCTTTGCGAGCCGCGCGGCCGCGCACCGCAACCACGTCTTCCCGGTGCGCCTGCCGCCCGGCGCCCGCAGCACGCTGTACATGCGCGTGCAGTCGGAGGGGACCGTGGTGGCGCCCGTGCGCCTGTGGCAGCCGGAGGCGATGGCGCGGGACGACCAGGCCAGCTATGCGCTGCTCAGCCTGTACTTCGGCCTGCTGCTGGGCCTGCTGCTGTACAACGCGCTGCTGTTCGTCTCGGTGCGAGAGCCCGGCTACGCGTACTACGTGGCCTTCGCGGCCGCCATGGGCCTGGCGCAGGCCTCGCTCAGCGGCCTGGGCGCGCAGTTCCTGTGGCCGCAGGCCGGCTGGTGGAACAACGTGTCGGTGCCGGTGGGCCTGTCGGCCGCCGCGGTGTTCGGGCTGCTGTTCGCGCGCGACTTCCTGTCCAGCGCGGCGCGGCTGCCGCGGCTGGACCGCGTGCTGCTCGCGCAGATGGCGGGCTGGGGGCTGGCCCTGCTGGCAGCGCTGGCCTTGCCCTACGTCGTCTCGGCGCGGATGGTGATCGTGCTGGCCGTCGTCAGCGTGGTGACGATGGCGCTGGTCGGCGTCGTCAGCATCCGGCGCGAGTACGCCGGCGCGCGCTGGTTCTTCACGGCCTGGGCGCTGCTGCTGCTGGGCGTGGGCACGCTGGCGCTGCACGACACCGGCGTGCTGCCGTCCAATGCGCTCACCTCCAACTCGCTGCTGATCGGCTCGGCGCTGGAGATGGTGCTGCTGTCCTTCGCGCTGGGCGACCGCATCAACGTGGCGCGCCGCTTCAAGGAGCTGGCGCAGGCGCGCATCGCTGCCGAGCACGCGATGGTGGAGGCGTTGAGGCAGTCGGAGGCGCGCATCAAGGAGGTGCTGCAGGAACGCGAGATCGTGCTGCAGAACTCGATCGTGGGCATCGCGTTCCTCACCGCCGCGGGACGCCTCAAGTGGGCCAACAGGGCCATGCTGGACATGTTCGGCGCCGGCAAGCGGCCGGTGTCCTCGATGGAGCCGTTCTACCTCTCGCGCGAGCAGTACCTGGAGGTGGGCGGCGACTCGGCGCGCGCGGTGGCGCGGGGCGAGACCTTCGAGCGCGAGCTGCAGGTGCAGCGCTTCGACGGCACGCGCATCTGGATCCACCTGTCGGGCAAGGCGGTGAACGGGCGCGACCTCAGCGGGGGCACGGTCTGGGTGATCATGGACATCAGCCGGCGCAAGCAGCTCGAGCAGCAGCTGCGCGTGACCATGTCGGAGCGCGAGGCGATCCTGAACAATGCCGTGGTCGGCATCGTGCTGTCGGTCAACCGGCAGCACGAGTGGGTGAACGAGAAGTTCGCCAGCATGATGGGCTACCCGCGGCAGGTGCTGATCGGCCAGCCGTCCTCCTACATCCATCCGGACGACGAGAGCTGGCAGCGTTTCGGTGCCGAAGCGCGCGCTTCGCTGATCGCGTCCAACAGCTATTCCAGCGAGCGGCAGCTGCGCCGGCGCAGCGGCGAGCTGTTCTGGGTGGAGATGGGCGGCAGCTGCATCCGCCCGCACGACCCCGACGCCGGGGTGATCTGGACCTTCCTGGACGTCACCGGGCGCAAGGCCTCCGAGGCCGGGATGCGCAGCGCGCTGGAGCAGCAGAAGGCGCTCAATGAACTGCGGGCGCGGGTGGTGGCGGTCGCCTGCCGCGAGTTCCACACCCCGCTGGCGGCCATCCGGGCGTCCGCGGAGCGTCTGCGCCGGGGCGCGGCACCGGCCGATGCCGGGCGGCTGCAGGCCCTGGACGAGATCGGCACGGCGACCCAGCGCATGGCGCGCCTGCTCGACCGGGTGGGCGTGCTGGCGCGCGCCGACGCCGGCCTGCTGGCGCCGCAGCCCGGCGAACTGGACCTGCAGGCGCTGTGCCGCGAACTGGCGCAGGAGGCCACGGCGCAGCATCCGGATGCCCCGGCCCGGGTGGAGGTGCGTTGCGGCGAGGATCCGGCGGCCTAGCGGCGCGCTCGCGCCGCGGCGCGGTCAGCCGAAGACTTCCAGCAGGCGGTCGAGCCCGCCCTCGTTGATCTGCACCATCGCCTGCTCGCGCACCTTGGGCTTGGCGTGGTAGGCCACGGAGAGGCCCGCCTCGCGCATCATCGGCAGGTCGTTCGCGCCGTCGCCGATGGCAATCGCCTGGCGCGGGCCGATGCCCAGCTGCGCGCAGGTCTCCAGCAGCATCTTGCGCTTTTCGGCGCCGTCGCAGATGTCGCCCCAGGGCTGGTCGACCATGCGGCCGGTGAGCTGGCCGCAGTTGGGGCCGGATTCGATCTCCAGCACGTTGGAGCGGCTGAAGTCGATGCCCAGCCGCTCCCGGATGCGGTCGGTGAAGAAGGTGAAGCCGCCCGACACCAGCAGCGTCTTCAGGCCGGCCGCCTTGCAGGCCTGCACCAGGCGTTCCGCCCCCGGGTTGAGCTGCAGCCGCCCGGTATAGACCAGCTCCATGTCGGCGATGGTCACGCCCCGCAGCAGCTTCACGCGCCGGCGCAGGCTTTCCTTGTAGTCGGCGATCTCGCCGCGCATGGCCGCCTCGGTGATCGCCGCCACTTCCTCCTTGAGGCCAACCGCGTCGGCGATCTCGTCCACGCATTCGATGTTGATCAGCGTGGAATCCATGTCGAAGACGGCGAGCTTGAAGTCGCTGAGCTTCAGGGGGGGCATGAAGCCCTGGATGGCAAGGCCGGGTGCGAATGCGCGGGTGCTCATGATGGGTCGATTGTCCCATCTGTGCGGCAGCCTCCCCGGCTGGCGGCCGAGCCGGCCACGGCCAGCGCGAGGTCATCCGTTGTCGGGTTGAAACCGGCCTTGGCGCGCGTCGCGGGCAGGCGCATGATGCTGCCGCCCGGGGGCCGCCTTCGCCGGCCCGCAAGGATCTGCCATGACTGCCCACCATCCCGCCGAAGCCCGCGCCGTCGCACTGGCCGGAAGGCTCCGGGGCCTGGCCAGCGGCGCCCGCGAGATCGACGAAGCCGGCGTGGCGGTGCGCGGCGCGCTGCCCGAGTGGCTGCGCGGCGACCTGCTGCTGAACGGCCCGGCCCTGTGGGACCTGCCCGGCGGCAGCTACGCGCACTGGTTCGACGGCCTGGCCATGCTGCACCGGGTGCGCATCGCCCCGGGCGGCGCCAGCTACCGCAGCCGCTTCCTGCGCAGCCGCGACTACCTCGAGAGCATCGAATCAGGGCGGCCCGCGTACGGCGGGTTCGGCTCGCCCGAGCCGCAGCCCTGGTGGCAGCGCCTGCGGCAGTTGCGCCAGCCCCGCGTCACCGACAACGGCGCCGTGGTGATGTCGCGCGTCGACGGGCGCTGGGTGGCCCAGACCGAAACGCCCCTGCTGACCGAATTCGATCCGGACACGCTGGCAACCGTCGGCCGCTTCGCGTTCGACGACCACGAGCCGCTGCACCTGATGGCCGCGCACGGCATCACCGAGACCGACGGCACCTGGTGGAACGTGGGCGCCGAGTTCGGCCCGCACTGCAGCTACAAGGTGTTCCGCGTGCGGCCGGGCAGCCGCCGCCGCGAGGTGCTGGCCCGCATCCCGGTGGGCAAGCCGGGCTACCTGCATGCCTTCGCGCTGACGCCGGAGCACGTGCTGGTGTGGGAGCCCGCGCTGCGCGCGCACATGTTCAGGTTCATGTTCAGCGGCTCGCCGTACATGGACAAGTTCGGCTGGGAGCCGGAGGGCGGCTCGCGCATCCACCGCGTCTCGCGCGCCGACGGCGGCGTGCAGACCTGGGCGGTGCCGCCGATGATGGCCTTCCATGCCGTGCAGGCCTGGGAGGACGGCCAGGACACCGTGCTGGACCTGTGCACCTGGGGCGACGGCATCTTCGAGGCCCTGCGCCTGGATCGCCTGCGCGCGGGCCGGCCCACCGGCCTGCCGATGGAGGTCCTGCGGTACCGACTGGCGCCCGGTGCCGGCGCGGCCTCGCCGCAGCGGCTGGCCGAGGGGGCCGAACTGCCGGTGGTGCACGGCTCCCGTTGGGGCCGGCAGCGGGCCCGGCTCGCCTGGTGTGCCGGGGTGGACCCGGCCGGGCAGGCGCCGATGTTCGATCGCACCCTGAAGCTGGACCTGGATGCCAGGGCGGTCGCCGGGAGCTGGCAGCGCCCGGAAGGCGCGGTGCAGATGGAGCCCCTGATGGTGGACCGGCCGGGGTCGCAGGACGAGGAGGACGGCGTGCTGCTGGTGCCGACCCTGGCCGACGGCGACGCCGGCACGCAGCTGGCCGTGCTCGACCCGGCTTCGATGCAGTGCCTGGCCACGCTGGAACTGCCGCAGGTGGTGCCGTTCGGGTTCCACGCGGCCTGGAACGGGCCGGCCTGAGGGCCTGGGCCCTCAGGCGGACGCCTCAGCGTTCGGGCGCGCCGGCGATTCCCCGCAGCATCGGCCCGAGCATCTCCACCGGCAGCGGGAAGACGATGGTGGAGTTCTTGTCGGCGGCGATCACCGTCAGCGTCTCCAGGTAGCGCAGTTGCAGCGCCTGCGGCTGCGTCGCCAGCACCGCGGCGGCCTCGGCCAGCTTGTGCGAGGCCTGCAGCTCGCCTTCGGCGTGGATGACCTTGGCGCGCCGCTCGCGCTCGGCCTCGGCCTGGCGCGCGATGGCGCGGACCATGGTGTCGTCCAGGTCCACGTGCTTGATCTCCACGTTGGTGACCTTGATGCCCCAGGTGTCGGTCTGCGCGTCCAGGATCTTCTGGATGTCCAGGTTGAGGCGCTCGCGCTCGGACAGCAGGTCGTCCAGCTCGTGCTTGCCCAGCACGGCCCGCAGCGTGGTCTGCGCCAGCTGGCTGGTGGCCTCGAGGTAGCGCTCCACCTGGATGATGGCGCGGGCCGGGTCGACCACGCGGAAGTACAGCACGGCGCTCACCTTGACCGACACGTTGTCGCGCGTGATCACGTCCTGGCTGGGGATGTCCATCACCACCACGCGCAGGTCCACGCGCACCAGCTGCTGGATGACCGGCACCAGGATCACCAGGCCGGGCCCCTTCACCTTCCAGAAGCGCCCGAGCTGGAACACCACGCCGCGCTCGTACTCGCGCAGGATCCGCAGCGCGGTCCCCAGGAACACCGCGAGCAGGAGCACCACGAAGCCCAAACCGATGCCGCCAGCGATCATCTCGTTCTCCCGTGGCCCGAAGCCGGGGGCCTCAGGCTGCCACCACTTCCAGCACGCCGTCCTGCAGGCGGCTCACCCGCACCCGGTCGCCCACCCGCAGCTGCACGGGGCCGCGCACCTTCCAGTGCTCGCCCTGCACCAGCGCCCAGCCCTGGCCGCCCGAGAACTCCACCAGTTCGCCGGCGGCGCCCACCAGCCCCTGCAGGCCGGTCACGACGGGGCGGCGCCTGGCCTTCGCGGCCATGCCGGCGACCAGCAGCACGAAGGCGGCGGTCACCAGCGCCAGCCCGCCCACCAGGGGCAGCGGGATGCCCCAGCCCGGCGAGTCGCTGTCGATCAGCATCACGCAGCCGAACGCGAAGGCCGCGAGACCGCCCAGGCCCAGCACGCCGAAACTCGGCAGGAAGGCTTCGGCGACCAGGAAGGCGATACCCAGCAGGATGAGTGCGAGCCCCGCGTAGTCGACCGGCAGCATCTGCAGCGCGAACAGCGCCAGCACCAGGCAAATGGCGCCGACCACGCCCGGCGCCACCATGCCGGGGTTGCTGAACTCGAAGATCAGACCGTACACGCCGGCCATCATCAGCAGCAGCGCCAGGCTGGGGTTGGTGATCACCGACAGCAGGCGGCTGCGCCAGTCCTCGTCGAAGGTCACCACCGGTGCCTCGCGGGTGCTCAGGCGGCGCACGCTGGCGCCCATGCGCAGTTCGCGGCCCTCGAGCTTGTCCAGCAGGTCGGGCAGGTCGGTGGCGACCACGTCCACCACCTTGAGCTGCAGCGCCTCCGGCGCCGAGAGGCTGACGGCCTCGCGCACCGCCTTCTCGGCCCATTCCGCATTGCGTCCGCGCAGTTGCGCCAGGCCGCGGATGTAGGCGGCGGCATCGGAGACGCGCTTGGCCGAGAGCGCATCGCCGGTGTCGGCCGGCGCGGGCGCGCTGGCCCCGGGAGCCGGCTGGCCCGCCGCCGGAGCGGGGTTGTTCGGCGACGGACCGCCGGGCATGCCAATGGCCACCGGCGTCGCCGCGCCCAGCGTGCTGGCCGGCGTCATGGCGGCGATGTGGCTGGCATACAGGATGAAGGTGCCGGCGCTCGCCGCCCGGGCGCCGCCGGGCGCGACGAAGGAGGCTACCGGCACCGGCGAGGACAGGATGTCCTTGATCATCATGCGCATCGAGCTGTCCAGGCCACCCGGCGTGTCGATCTGCAGCACCAGCAGTTGCGCCTGCCGCTTCTGCGCCACAGCCAGTCCGCGGCGCAGGTAGTCCGCGCTCGCGGGACCGACGGCGCCATCGACCTGCAGCACCACCACGTCGGACCGGGCGATGTCGTTCGCAGCCGCCCAGGGTCCGGTGAACCACAGGGCCAGCAGGCAGAGCAGGCGGACGGCGCGGCTCATGGGGCCAGTCTCGACACACGTCAGCGATTTCGCAAGCTCGTCCATTTGCGGCGGCGCGGGCGCATGGCCGAGCTGCGGGCCTTCCGCAGAGCGCGCGCGTCGTTCCCCGCGTTCGCGGGGCCGGCGCAGTGGCTTACGCCGGCTCCATCGCCTTCGGCGCGCCGAGCGACCGCAGCACGTCGCGCACCATCAGCGCCCGGTCCCTGGGCTCCTTCAGTTCGCGCTCGATGCGCAGCTTCTCGTTGCCGGCCAGCTTGATGTGGCGGTTCTTCTGGACCAGCTCGATGATGCGCATCGCGTCCACGGGGGGGTTGGCGCGGAAGGTGATGTGGGTCACGCCCGGCGCCGCATCCACCTTGGCCACGCCATAGGGGCGCGCCAGCACCCGCAGCCGGTGCACGTCGACCAGCGTCTGGGCCTGCGGCGGCAGCTTGCCGAAGCGGTCGACCAGTTCCTCCATCAGCGTGTCGATCTGGTCGCTGGTCTTGGCTGTGGCCAGCTTCTTGTAGAACGACAGCCGCAGGTGCACGTCGCCGCAGTAGTCGACGGGCAGCAGGGCCGGCGCGTGCAGGTTGATCTCGGTGGTGACCGACAGCGGGGCCAGCAGGTCCGGCTCCTTGCCGGCCTTGAGCGACGTGACGGCCTCGGCCAGCATCTCGTTGTACAGCTGGAAGCCGACCTCCAGCATGTTGCCGCTCTGGTTCTCGCCCAGCACCTCGCCGACGCCGCGGATCTCCAGGTCGTGCATGGCCAGGTAGAAGCCCGAGCCCAGCTCCTCCATCTGCTGGATCGCGTCCAGCCGCTGGCTCGCGTGCCGGGTCAGGCTTTGCGTGTCCGGGACCATCAGGTAGGCATAGGCCTGGTGGTGGCTGCGGCCGACGCGGCCGCGCAGTTGGTGCAGCTGCGCCAGCCCGAACTTGTCGGCGCGCGCGATGACGATGGTGTTGGCGGTGGGGACGTCGATGCCGGTCTCGATGATGGTCGAGCACAGCAGCACGTTGAAGCGCTGCGCCACGAAGTCGCGCATCACCCGCTCCAGCTCGCGCTCGGGCATCTGGCCGTGCGCCACGGCGATGCGCGCTTCGGGCAGCAGTTGCTGCAGCCGCTCGCGCCGGTTCTCGATGGTCTCGACCTCGTTGTGCAGGAAATAGGCCTGGCCGCCGCGCTTCAACTCGCGCAGGATGGCCTCGCGGATCACGCCGCTGCCCTCGTTGCGCACGAAGGTCTTGATCGCCAGCCGGCGCTGCGGCGCGGTGGCGATCACCGACAGGTCGCGCAGGCCCTCCAGCGCCATGCCCAGCGTGCGCGGGATCGGCGTGGCGGTCAGCGTCAGCACGTCCACCTCGGCGCGCATCGCCTTCATCGCCTCCTTGTGGCGCACGCCGAAGCGGTGCTCCTCGTCGATGATCAGCAGGCCCAGGTTCTTGAACCCGATCGTCGGCGACAGCAGCTTGTGGGTGCCCACCACGATGTCCACGCTGCCGTCGGCCAGGCCCTTGGCCGCCGCCGTGATCTCCTTTTGCGAGCGGAAGCGGCTCATCTCCGCCACCTTCACCGGCCAGCGCGAGAAGCGGTCCACCAGCGTCTGGTAGTGCTGCTCGGCCAGCAGCGTGGTGGGCGCGAGGAAGGCGACCTGCCTGCCGCCCGTGACGGCGATGAAGGCGGCCCGCAGCGCCACTTCGGTCTTGCCGAAGCCCACGTCGCCGCACACCAGCCGGTCCATCGGCCGCGGCGAAATCATGTCCTGGATCACGGCGTGGATGGCCGCGTTCTGGTCGGCCGTTTCCTCGAAGCCGAAATCGTTGGCGAACACCTCGTAGTCCTGCGGCGAGAAGCGGAAGGCGTGGCCCTCACGGGCGGCGCGGCGGGCGTAGATGTTCAGCAGCTCGGCGGCGGTGTCGCGCACCTGCTCGGCGGCCTTGCGCCGGGCCTTCTCCCACTGGCCGGAGCCGAGCTTGTGCAGCGGCGCTTCCTCCGCCGATACGCCGGTGTAGCGGCTGATCTGGTGCAATTGGCTGACCGGCACGTACAGCGTGGCCTTGTCGGCGTATTCCAGGTGCAGGAACTCGGTGCTGCCCTGGCCCAGGTCCATGTTGACCAGGCCCTTGTAGCGGCCGATGCCGTGCTGCGCGTGCACCACCGGGTCGCCCACGTTCAGCTCCGACAGGTCCTTGATCAGGGACTCGACGTCGCTGACCTGCTCCTGCCTGCGGCGCCGGCGCGTGGTCGGGCCGGCGGCGAACAGCTCGGTCTCGGTGACGAAGTCGATCGCGGCTTCCGGCCAGGCGAAGCCTTCCACCAGGGCGGCCGTGGCGATGCCCAGCTTCTCGTCGCTGCCCTGGAATTCCTCCAGCGAGTCGAAGGCCGGCACGGAAAGCTGGCTGGCGCGCAGGAAGTCCAGCAGGCTCTCGCGCCGGCCGGCGCTCTCGGCCAGCACCAGCACCCGGTGCGAAGTGGCGCAAACGTGCTGCTTGAAGCGCGCCAGGGGCTCTTCGGCGCCGCGAACCACCGACAGCTCCGGCAGCTTCCGGAACCGGGCGCTGTCTTCCACGTCCTGCACGCCCGGGCGGATCGCCAGTTGCGCCTGTTCGTTGGCCTTGCCGTAGAACTGCTCGATCGACAGGAACAGCGCCTCGGGCGGCAGGATGGGGCGGTCCGGGTCGCCCTGCAGCAGGCGATGGCGGTCCTTCGTGTCCTGCCAGAACTGCTGGAAAGCCGGCTCCAGCTCGCCATGCAGCACCAGCGTGGCCTGCGCGCCCAGGTAGTCGAACACCGTCGCGGTCTGGTCGAAGAACAGCGGCAGGTAGTACTCGATGCCGGCGGTGGCCACGCCGTTGCCCATGTCCTTGTAGATGCGGCTGCGGGTCGGGTCGCCCTCCAGCAGCTCGCGCCAGCGGTGCCGGAATTTCGCCCGCGCGTCCTCGTCCATGGGGAACTCGCGGCCGGGCAGCAGTCGCACCTCGGGCACCGGGTACAGGCTGCGCTGGGTGTCGGGGTCGAAGGCGCGGATCGAGTCGATCTCGTCGTCGAACAGGTCGATGCGGTAGGGCACCGCCGAGCCCATGGGGAACAGGTCGATCAGGCCGCCGCGCACCGCGTACTCGCCCGGGCTGACCACCTGCGTCACGTGGTTGTAGCCGGCCAGGGTGAGCTGGGCCTTGAGCCTGGCTTCCTGGAGCTTCTGCTTGTCCTTGAAGTGGAAGGTGTAGCGCGCCAGGAACGCCGGCGGTGCCAGCCGGTAGAGCGCCGTGGTGGCGGGCACGATCACCACGTCGGCCTCGCCCTGCGAGATGCGCCAGAGCGTGGCCAGGCGTTCGCTGATCAGGTCCTGGTGCGGCGAGAAGCTGTCGTAGGGCAGGGTTTCCCAGTCGGGGAACAGGCAGCAGCGCAGGTCCGGCGCGAAGAAGGCCAGTTCGTCCAGCAGGCGGCGCGCGTCGGTGGCGGTGGCGGTGACGATCGCCACCGGGCGGCCGGCGGCGTGCTCGCGCTCGGCCAGGCGCGCCAGCAGCAGGGCGTCGGCCGAGCCGGGCGGGCGCGGCAAGGCGAATCGCTTGCCGGGGGAAAGCTTGGGGAGGTCCATCAGGAAGTGCGGAACAAACGCGAACACCCCGCACGGCGAAGGTGAGGGGTGTGCAGGGATTCTAGAATGCCCCGTCCCCGCGCAGGCCGTCATGGCCATCCGCGCCGGTGCCCAAGGACTTCCGTGAACCGCCCCCCGACCTGCCACGTCCTCATCCCCGCCGGGGGCTCCGGCAGCCGCGCCGGTACGGCCGGTCCCAAGCAGTACGAACTGCTGGCCGGCCGCATGCTGGTGCTGCACACCCTGGACGTCTTCCTGTGCGTGCCGCGCATCGGCTCCGTGGTCGTGGTTGTCGCGCCCGGCGACGAGCGCATGCCCCAGGGCCAGGGCTGGCACGTGGCGCGCTGCGGCGGCGAGACGCGCGCGCAGACCGTCGCCAACGGGCTGGCCGAACTGGAGGCGCGCGGCGCCCAGGACGAGGACTGGGTGCTGGTGCACGATGCCGCACGCTGCCTGCTGCGGGCTGTGCAGGTCGAGCGCCTGATCGATGCCTGCATCGGCGACGAGGTCGGCGGGCTGCTGGCCCAGCCGCTGGCCGACACGCTGAAGGAAGAGGAGGATGGCCGCGTGACCCGGACCCTGCCGCGCCAGCACAAGTGGCTGGCGCAGACGCCGCAGATGTTCCGGCTCGGCCTGCTGCGCCGCGCGCTGGACCACGCCGGCAGCGTCACGGACGAGGCCTCCGCCGTCGAGGGCCTGGGACTCAAGCCGCTGCTGGTGCCCGGCAGCCTCGACAACTTCAAGGTGACCTGGCCGGAGGATTTCGCGCTGGCCGAGGCGGTACTCAGGAGCCGGGCGGCATGAAGGCGATCCGCATCGGCGAAGGCTGGGACGTGCATGCGCTGGTGCCGGGGCGCGCGCTGGTGATCGGCGGGGTGGTGGTGCCGTACGAGCGGGGCCTGCTCGGCCACTCGGATGCCGACGTGCTGCTGCACGCGATCACCGATGCGTTGCTGGGCGGCGCGGGCCTGGGCGACATCGGTCGGCACTTCCCGGACACCGACGACCGGTTCAAGGGCGCGGACTCGGTGCTGCTGCTGAAGGAAGCTGCCGCGCGGGTGGCGGCTGCGGGCTGGACCATCGCCAATGTCGACAGCACCGTGGTCGCGCAGGCGCCGAAGCTGGCGCCCCACATCGAAGCCATGCGCGCGCGCATCGCGGGCGCGCTGGGCCTGCCGCCGGAGCAGGTGAACGTGAAGGCCAAGACGGCCGAGCGGCTCGGCCCGGTCGGGCAGGGCCAGAGCATCGAGGCGCGCGCCGTCGTGCTGCTGCAGCGGGCCTGAGCCTCAACCCGCCGCTTCCAGTCCGTTCCTGAAGTGCTCCTGCATGCGCTGCTGCGCGGCGGCGGCGTCACGCTTCTCCAGCGCATTCATCACGAGCCGGTGCTCGGCCAGGCTCTCGTCGATGCGGCCGGACTTGAACAGCGAGTTGTGCCGGTGCAGCTTCATCACCTTGCGCAGGTCGGCCACCATCTGGTTGCGCCAGCGGTTGCCGGCGATCTCCAGCAGCCGCATGTGGAAGCGCTCGTTGATGGCGAAGAACTTCTCGCGCTGGCGCACGGCCCCTTCCAGTTCCTTGTGCAGGGCCTGCAGCTCGCGCAGTTCGGCCTCGCTGGCGCGCGTCGCTGCGACGGCAGCGGCGTCGCTCTCCAGCAGCGAGAGCAGGTGGTAGACCTCGGCCAGGTCCTGCTCCGACACCTCGGTGACATAGGCGCCGCGCCGCACCTTCATGGTCACCAGGCCCTCGGCGGCCAGCACCTTGAGCGCCTCGCGCATGGGCGTGCGGCTGATGCCGTACTCCTGTGCGATCTTCACCTCGTCGATCCAGGCGCCCGGCTCCAGTTCGCGCCGGAAGATGCGCTGGCGCAGCAGTTCCGCCACCTCTTCGTAGAGGGCGCGAGGGGCGAGCGAAACGGCGGACATGGGAGGCGGTGGGTGCAGGTCGAGGGGCGCGACTGGCCGGAAGCGCGTCGCTCACGCATTTTGCATCAATAATTATGAATCAGGTAAGATCCCGGGATCTCCGGAAGAACCCTCCCATGAGCTCTGCCCCCGAATTCAAGCAAGCCAGCCTGCAGGATTGGGCCAAGGCCGCCGCCAAGTCCGCGCCCGGCGGCGACCCCGCCGCGCTGAACTGGGTCACGCCCGACGGCATCACCGTCAAGCCGCTGTACACCGCGGCCGACCTGCAAGGCCTGCCGCACACCGACAGCCTGCCCGGCTTCGAGCCCTACATCCGCGGTCCGCAGGCCACCATGTACGCCTCGCGGCCCTGGACCATCCGCCAGTACGCGGGCTTTTCCACCGCGGAGGAGTCCAACGCCTTCTACCGCCAGGGCCTGGACCGCGGCGGGCAGGGCGTGTCGGTGGCCTTCGACCTGGCCACCCACCGCGGCTACGACAGCGACCACCCGCGCGTCACCGGCGACGTCGGCAAGGCCGGCGTGGCGATCGACTCGGTGGAGGACATGAAGATCCTGTTCGACGGCATCCCGCTGGACAAGGTGAGCGTGTCCATGACCATGAACGGCGCCGTGCTGCCGGTGCTGGCCGGCTACGTGGTGGCGGCCGAGGAGCAGGGCGTGGCGCAGGACCAGTTGTCCGGGACCATCCAGAACGACATCCTCAAGGAGTTCATGGTCCGCAACACCTACATCTACCCGCCCGAGCCGAGCATGCGGATCGTCGGCGACATCATCGCCTACACGGCGGCGAAGATGCCGAAGTTCAACTCGATCTCGATCTCCGGCTACCACATGCAGGAGGCCGGAGCCAACCAGGCGCTGGAACTGGCCTTCACGCTGGCCGACGGCAAGGAGTACGTGAAGACCGCCATGGCCAAGGGTCTGGACGTGGACGCCTTCGCCGGGCGCCTGTCGTTCTTCTGGGCGATCGGCATGAACTTCTACCTGGAGATCGCCAAGATGCGCGCCGCCCGCCTGCTGTGGTGCCGCATCATGAAGGGCTTCGGCGCGAAGAACCCCCGCAGCCTGATGCTGCGCACGCACTGCCAGACCTCGGGCTGGTCGCTGACCGAGCAGGACCCCTACAACAACGTGGTGCGCACCACCATCGAGGCGATGGCGGCGGTGTTCGGCGGCACCCAGTCGCTGCACACCAACAGCTTCGACGAGGCGATCGCGCTGCCCTCGGAGTTCTCCTCGCGCATCGCGCGCAACACCCAGCTGATCATCCAGGAGGAAAGCCACGTCACCGACGTGATCGATCCCTGGGCCGGCAGCTACATGATGGAAAAGCTGACCCAGGACATGGCCGACGCCGCCTGGGCCATCATCGAGGAGGTCGAGGCCATGGGCGGCATGACGCGCGCCGTGGACTCGGGCTGGGCCAAGCTGAAGATCGAGGCGGCGGCCGCCGAGAAGCAGGCCCGCATCGATTCGGGCAAGGACGTGATCGTCGGGGTCAACAAATACCGGCTGCCCAAGGAAGACCCGGTCGAGATCCTGGAGGTGGACAACCACAAGGTGCGCGAGCAGCAGGTCGCGGGCCTGCAGAAGATCCGCGCCACGCGCGACACCGCGGCGGTGCAGGCGGCGCTGGAGGCGCTCACCGCCGCCGCCAAGAGCGGCGAAGGCAACCTGCTCGACCTGAGCATCCGGGCGATCCGGTTGCGCGCGACGGTCGGCGAGGTCTCGGACGCACTGGAGAAGGTCTACGGGCGCCACCGCGCCGATACGCAAAAGGTGACCGGCGTGTATGCAGCTGCCTACGACTCGGCCGAGGGCTGGGACAAGCTGAAGGGCGAGATCGACCAGTTCGCCCGCGAACAGGGCCGGCGCCCGCGGGTCATGATCGCCAAGCTGGGGCAGGACGGGCACGACCGCGGCTCCAAGGTGGTGGCCACCGCCTTCGCCGACCTGGGCTTCGACGTGGACATCGGGCCGCTGTTCCAGACCCCCGAGGAGTGCGCCCGCCAGGCGATCGAGAACGACGTGCACGCGGTCGGCGTGTCCACGCTGGCGGCCGGCCACAAGACGCTGGTGCCGGCCATCCTGGCGGAACTGAAGAAGCAGGGTGCCGACGACATCATCGTGTTCGTCGGCGGCGTGGTGCCGCAGCAGGACTACGACTACCTGTACGAGGCGGGCGTCAAGGGCATCTACGGCCCGGGCACGCCCATCCCGGCCAGCGCCAAGGATGTGCTGGAGCAGATCAAGAAAGCGGCCGCCTAATTGGGGTCCGATTCCAATTTCATCGCGCCGATCCTGCGCGGCGAGCGGCGGGCGGTCGCCAAGGCCATCACGCTGCTGGAGTCCACGCGCGCCGACCATCGCGCGCGGGCCGATGGCCTCCTGACCGCACTGCTGCCGCACACCGGCCGGTCCTTCCGGCTGGGCATCTCCGGCGTGCCCGGCGTGGGCAAGAGCACCTTCATCGAGACCCTCGGCCTGCACCTCATCGGGCAGGGACACCGCGTCGCGGTGCTGACCATCGACCCGTCCAGCAGCGTGTCGGGCGGCTCCATCCTGGGCGACAAGACCCGGATGGAGAAGCTCTCCGTTCACGAGCACGCCTACATCCGGCCCAGCCCTTCCGGCGGCACGCTGGGCGGGGTGGCCGAGAAGACGCGCGAGGCGATGCTGGTGTGCGAGGCCGCGGGCTACGACGTGGTCATCGTCGAGACGGTCGGCGTCGGCCAGAGCGAAACCGCCGTGTCCGGGATGACGGACATGTTCGTGCTGCTGCAACTGCCCAACGCCGGCGACGACCTGCAGGCGATCAAGAAGGGCGTGATGGAGCTGGCCGACCTGGTGGTGATCAACAAGGCCGACATCGACGCGGCGGCCGCCACCCGGGCGCAGGCCCAGATCACCAGCGCGATGCGCCTGTTCACGCAGCAGGGCCGCGAGCGCGGCGCCTGGCAGCCGCAGGTGCTGCAACTCAGTGCCCTGAAGGGCGAGGGCGTGGACCGCTTCTGGGCGGCCGTCAGCCGCTTCCGCGAGTTGCGCCAGTCCAGCGGCGAACTGGCCGGCCGGCGCCGCCACCAGGCCCGCGCGTGGATGTGGGAGCGCATCGAAAGCGGGCTGCGGCAGGACTTCCGGCAGCACCCGCAGGTGCAGGCCCTGCTGCCCGAGCTGACCGCCGAGGTCGAGGGCGGCCAGCTGCCCGCCTCCACCGCCGCCCGGCGCCTGCTGGCGAGCTGGCGCGCACAAGACTGACACACGACGACGGAACACCCCGGAGAAGAGCGATGCAGGACATCCTGGACCAACTGGAGAAGAAGCGGGCGGCCGCGCGCCTGGGCGGCGGCACCAAGCGCATCGAGGCGCAGCACAAGAAGGGCAAGCTGACCGCGCGCGAGCGGCTGGAGCTGTTGCTGGACGAGGGCACGTTCGAGGAATGGGACATGTTCGTCGAGCACCGCTGCCACGACTTCGGCATGCAGGACAACAAGATCCCGGGCGACGGCGTGGTCACCGGCTACGGGATGATCAACGGCCGGCTGGTGTTCGTGTTCAGCCAGGACTTCACCGTGTTCGGCGGCGCGCTGTCGGAGGCGCATGCCGAGAAGATCTGCAAGGTGATGGACCAGGCCATGAAGGTCGGCGCGCCGGTGATCGGGCTGAACGACTCGGGCGGCGCCCGCATCCAGGAAGGCGTCGCTTCGCTGGGCGGTTATGCCGACGTGTTCCAGCGCAACGTGATGGCCTCCGGCGTGATCCCGCAGATCAGCCTGATCATGGGCCCCTGCGCGGGCGGCGCGGTGTATTCGCCGGCCATGACCGACTTCATCTTCATGGTGCGCGACAGCTCCTACATGTTCGTCACCGGCCCCGAGGTGGTGAAGACGGTGACGCACGAGGAGGTGACGGCCGAGGAGCTGGGCGGCGCCGGCACCCACACCACCCGCAGCGGCGTGGCCGACCTGGCCTTCGAGAACGACGTCGAAGCGCTGGAGATGCTGCGCCGCCTGTACAGCTACCTGCCGCTGAACAACCGCGAGAAGCCGCCCACCCGCCCCAGCAACGATCCGGTCGACCGGATGGACTACTCGCTCGACACGCTGGTGCCGGACAACCCCAACAAGCCCTACGACATGAAGGAGCTGATCGTCAAGACGGTGGACGACGGCGACTTCTTCGAGCTGCAGCCGGAGTACGCGAAGAACATCGTGATCGGCTTCGCGCGGATGGAGGGGCAGACGGTGGGCATCGTCGCCAACCAGCCGCTGGTGCTGGCCGGCTGCCTGGACATCAAGAGCTCGATCAAGGCGGCGCGCTTCGTGCGCTTCTGCGACGCCTTCAACATCCCGGTGATCACCTTCGTCGACGTGCCCGGCTTCATGCCCGGCACCAGCCAGGAATACGGCGGCATCATCAAGCACGGCGCCAAGCTGCTGTTCGCCTATGCCGAATGCACGGTGCCGAAGGTGACGGTGATCACCCGCAAGGCCTACGGCGGCGCCTACGACGTGATGAGCTCCAAGCACCTGCGCGGCGACGTCAACTTCGCCTGGCCGAACGCCGAGATCGCGGTGATGGGCGCCAAGGGCGCGGTGGAGATCATCTTCCGCGAGGACAAGAACGACCCGGCCAAGCTGGCCGCGCGCGAGGCCGAGTACAAGGCCCGCTTCGCCAACCCCTTCGTCGCCGGCGCCCGCGGCTTCATCGACGACGTGATCCTGCCGCACGAGACCCGCAAGCGCATCTGCCGCTCGCTGGTGATGCTGCGGGACAAGAAGCTCGAGAACCCGTGGAGGAAGCACGGGAACATCCCGCTCTGATGGACGGCAAGGACGAGAACATGTTCGACAAGATCCTTATCGCGAACCGCGGCGAGATCGCCTGCCGCGTGATCAAGACGGCCCGCAAGATGGGCATCAAGACCGTCGCGGTCTACTCCGACGCGGACCGCGACGCGCGCCATGTGCAGATGGCGGACGAGGCGGTGCACATCGGCGCCGCCCCCAGCCGCGAGAGCTACCTGCAGGCCGACCGAATCATCGAAGCCTGCAAGCGGACCGGCGCGCAGGCGGTGCACCCCGGCTACGGCTTCCTGTCGGAGAACGAAGCCTTCGCCCGGCAGGTGGAGGAAGAAGGCATCACCTTCATCGGGCCCAAGCACCATTCGATCGCGGCCATGGGCGACAAGATCGCCTCCAAGAAGCTGGCCAAGGAAGCCAAGGTCAACACCATCCCGGGCTGGAACGATGCGATCGAATCGGCCGAGCGGGCGGTCGAGATCGCCCGCGACGTCGGCTACCCCGTGATGATCAAGGCCAGCGCCGGCGGCGGCGGCAAGGGCCTGCGGGTGGCGTACGACGACAAGGAGGCGCTGGAAGGCTTCGCCTCCTGCCGCAACGAGGCGCGCAACAGCTTCGGCGACGACCGGGTGTTCATCGAGAAGTTCGTCGAGGAACCCCGCCACATCGAGATCCAGGTGCTGGGCGACGCGCACGGCAACGTGGTCTACCTGAACGAGCGGGAGTGCTCGATCCAGCGCCGCCACCAGAAGGTGATCGAGGAAGCGCCGTCGCCCTTCATCAGCGAGGCCACGCGCAAGGCCATGGGCGAGCAGGCGGTGGCGCTGGCCAAGGCGGTGAAGTACCAGAGCGCCGGCACCGTGGAGTTCGTGGTCGGCAAGGACCAGTCGTTCTATTTCCTGGAGATGAACACCCGGCTGCAGGTGGAGCACCCGGTCACCGAGTGCATCACCGGCCTGGACCTGGTCGAGTTGATGATCCGCGTGGCGGCCGGCGAGAAGCTGCCCATCGCCCAGGCCGACGTGAAGCGCGAGGGCTGGGCCATCGAGTGCCGCATCAACGCGGAAGACCCGTTCCGCAGCTTCCTGCCCTCCACCGGCCGGCTGGTGCGCTTCCAGCCGCCGCGCGAAACCATGTGGGCGGCCGACCCCGAACACCTGCACGGCGTGCGCGTGGACACCGGGGTGATGGAGGGCGGCGAGATCCCGATGTACTACGACTCCATGATCGCCAAGCTGATCGTGCACGGGACGGACCGCCAGGACGCGATCGCGAAGATGCGCGAGGCGCTCAATGCCTTCGTGATCCGTGGCATTTCCAGCAACGTGCCCTTCCAGGCCGCGCTGCTGGCGCACCCGGAGTTCGTCGCCGGCCGCTTCAACACGGGCTTCATCGCCGAGCACTACGCCAGGGGCTTCCGGGCCGAGGACGTGCGGCACGCCGATCCGGACTTCCTGGTGGCACTGGTGGCCTACGTGAACCGCCGCATCCTGCAGCGCTCGGCCGGCATCAGCGGCCAGATGCGGGGCCACGAGTTCCGGGTCGGCGAGGATTTCGTGGCGGTCACGCTGGGCGAGGGCGGCGAAGGCCGGCGCCAGTCGGCCCGGGTGACCGACTTCAAGGCCGTGTCCGGCTCCAGCGTGGTCGAGACCAACGGGCGGCGCTACGAGATCTGCTCGGGTTGGCACCTGGGCGGCGCCCGCATCCGCGGCACCGTGGATGGCAAGCCGTTCACGGCCCAGGTCGAGCGCGGGCTGCCCAAGAACCCGCTGGCCGTCGCCATCAGCCACGACGGCACGCGGCTGGCCGCCATGGTCTTCACGCCGCGCGCCGCGGAACTGCAGGCCCTCATGCCCTACAAGGCGCCGCCGGACATGAGCCGCTACGTGCTCTCGCCCATGCCCGGCCTGCTGGTGGACGTGGCCGTGCAGCCCGGCCAGAAGGTGCAGGCCGGCGAGCGGGTGGCCGTGATCGAGGCCATGAAGATGGAGAACGTGCTGTTCGCCAGCGCCGACGGCGTGGTCGCCAAGGTGCTGGCCGGCAAGGGCGAGTCGCTGTCGGTGGACCAGCCGATCGTGGAGTTCGAATGACGGCCTGTCATTCCGGCGAAAGCCTGGAGCCATCGCCTGTCGCTGGCGTGCCGCGGCGCGTGTTCAGCCGGCAGGTGGTGGATTGCGGCTCAAGGCCGCAATGACATTTCAAGGAAGAGGAATGGAAATGCGTCCCTTCAAGGTCCTGGGTGTCCAGCAGATCGCCATCGGCGGCCCCGACAAGCAGCGCCTGCGCAAGCTGTGGGTCGACGTCTTCGGCCTGGAAGTCGCCGGCACCTACCGCAGCGACCGCGAGAACGTGGACGAGGACATCTGCAACCTCGGCACCGGCCCGTTCAAGGTCGAGGTCGACCTCATGCAGCCGCTCGACCCGGACAGGAAGCCGGCCGTGCACGCCACGCCCCTGAACCACGTCGGCCTGTGGATCGACGACCTCCCGGCCGCGGCGCAGTGGCTGGAAGGGCAGGGCGTGCGCTTCGCTCCCGGCGGCATCCGCCGCGGCGCCGCCGGCTTCGACATCTGCTTCATCCATCCCAAGGGCAACGAGCAGTTCCCGATCGGCGGGGAAGGCGTACTGATCGAGCTGGTGCAGGCACCACCCGAGGTGGTGCAGGCCTTTGCGGCCCTTGCGCGACAATCGGTCCATGGACCTGGCTAGATTCCCCCGCCGGCGCTACACGCCGTTCGCCACCCCGATCGAGTTCCTCCCCCACTTCAGCGCCGCCCTGGCGCAGTCCTGTCCGGGCGGCAAGGGCCCCCGCATCTGGATCAAGCGCGACGACATGCTGGGCCTGTTCCCGGGCGGCAACAAGACGCGCAAGCTGGAGTTCCTGGTCGCCGATGCGCTGGAACAGGGCGCCGACACCCTGATCACCTGCGGCGCGCCGCAGTCCAACCACTGCCGCATCACGCTGGCGGCGGCCGTGAAGGAAGGCCTGAAGTGCCGCTTCGTGATCGAGGAGCGGGTGCCCGGCAGCTACGACAGGCAGGCCAGCGGCAACAACTTCATGTTCCGGCTGCTGGGCGTCGAGGCGATCACCGTCGTGCCCGGCGGCAGCGACATGGCGGCCGCCATGCGGAAGGTGGCCGACACGCTGGCGGCCGAGGGCCGCAAGGGCTACGTCATCCCGGGCGGCGGCTCCAACGCGCTCGGCGGACTGGGCTACGTGGCCTGCGCGCAGGAGTTGCAGCAACAGCTGTTCGAGCAGGGCCTGCGCATCGACCGGCTGGTGGTCGGCTCCGGCAGCTCCGGCACGCACGGCGGGCTGGTGGCCGGCTTCCTGGGCAACAACATCCGCATCCCCATCGTCGGCATCGGCGTCAGCCGCGACCCGGCCGACCAGGAGCCGCTGGTGTTCAAGGAAGCGCAGGCCGTGCTGGACCTGCTGGGCACGGGGCTGAAGGTGCCGCGCGAGGCGGTGCAGAGCATCGGCAGCTACTGGCAGCCCAAGTACTCGGTGCCCAACGCGGCCATGGTCGAGGCCGTGCAGATGCTGGCCCGCACCGAAGGGATCCCGCTGGACCCGGTCTACACCGGCAAGATCATGGCCGGGCTGATCGGGCTGGCGCGCAAGGGCTTCTTCCAGCCCGACGAGAACGTGCTGTTCCTGCACACCGGCGGGCTGCCTTCGCTGCACGCCTACGAGCGGGTGGTGCTGGGCGAAGAGCCGCCGGCCGACTGAACCGCGGTGGGCGGGGCTTGGGGTTACCCCGGAGCCGCTGCACCGCGACCGCGAGCAATAGTCCGGGAAGGGGGCCGGCGGCCCCTTCCCGGCAGGGCTGCAGGGCGCTGGCGGGCATCGCAAAGGAGGCCCAGCCTTGCAGCGAACCGACACCGCGAATCCGGCCTATTTCCACAAGGTCGTCGATTGCCAGTACGCCTGTCCCGCCCACACCCCCGTCCCCGAATACATCCGGCTGATCGCCCAGGGCCGCTACAGCGATGCCTACATGGTCAACTGGGTGTCCAACGTGTTCCCGGGCATCCTCGGGCGCACCTGCGACCGGCCGTGCGAGCCGGCCTGCCGGCGGGGCCGGGTCGAACAGGCCAATGCCCAGCAACCGGAGCCGGTCGCGATCTGCCGGCTCAAGCGCGTCACGGCCGACCTCAAGGACGACGTGCGCGGCCGCATGCCGAAGCCGGCCGCGCCCAACGGAAAGCGCATTGCGTGCGTGGGCGCGGGGCCGGCCTCGCTGACCGTCGCGCGTGACCTGGCGCCGCTGGGCTACGAGGTCACCGTCTTCGACGGCGAGGCCAAGGCGGGCGGCTTCATGTGGACCCAGATCCCGCGCTTCCGGCTGCCGGAGTCGGTCATCGCCGAGGAGACCGGCTACATCCTCGACATGGGGGTGCAGTTCCAGGCGAGCCGGCGCATCGAATCCATGAAGGCCCTGCTCGCGCAGGACCACGACGCCATCTTCGTCGGCTGCGGCGCCCCGCGCGGGCGCGACCTGGTCATCCCCGGCCGCCGCGAAGCCGCCGCGCACATCCACATCGGCATCGAGTGGCTGGCTTCGGTGTCCTTCGGTCATGTCACGAAGATCGGCCGGCGCGTGATCGTGCTGGGCGGCGGCAACACGGCCATGGACTGCTGCCGCTCCGCGCGGCGGCTCGGCGGCGAGGACGTCAAGGTCATCGTGCGCAGCGGCTTCGAGGAGATGAAGGCCTCGCCGTGGGAGAAGGAAGACGCCATGCACGAGGGCATCCCCATCCTCAATTACCACGTGCCCAAGGCCTTCGTGCACGAAGGCGGGCGCCTGAAGGGCATGACCTTCGAGCTCGTGGAGGCGGTCTACGACGCCCAGGGCCGGCGCAGCCTGGTGCCCACCGGCGAGCCCGACGCCTTCTTCGAATGCGACGAGGTCCTGGTGGCCGTGGGCCAGGAGAACGCCTTCCCCTGGATCGAGCGCGATTGCGGCATCCAGTTCGACGAGCGGGGGCTGCCCAGGCTGGCCAAGGACAGCTTCCAGTCCACGCTGCCCAGGGTCTTCTTCGGCGGCGACGCGGCCTTCGGGCCGAAGAACATCATCACCGCGGTCGCGCACGGGCACGAAGCCGCGGTGTCGATCGACCGCTTCCTCAACGGGCTGGACACGGCGGCGCGGCCGGCGCCCATGACGAACCTGATGTCGCAGAAGATGGGCATCCACGAGTGGAGCTACGACAACGACACCTCGCTCGACAAGCGCTACAAGGTGCCGTGGGCCAAGGCCGCGCAGGCGCTGGCCAGCATCAAGGTGGAGGTGGAGCTGGGCTTCGATGCCGCCACGGCGTTCAAGGAGGCGCAGCGCTGCCTCAACTGCGACGTGCAGACCGTGTTCACCGAAAGCGCCTGCATCGAGTGCGACGCCTGCGTCGACATCTGCCCGATGGACTGCATCACCTTCACGGAAGACGGCGAGGAGGCGGACCTGAGGTCGCGCCTGAAGGCTCCCGCGCTGAACCTCGCCCAGGACCTCTACGTCGGCGGGCCGCTCAAGACCGGCCGCATCATGGTCAAGGACGAGGACGTCTGCCTGCACTGCGGCCTGTGCGCCGAGCGCTGCCCCACCGGGGCCTGGGACATGCAGAAGTTCCTGCTCAACACCACGCAGGCCGGGCCACGCGCGCGCGGCACCACGAAGGAGAGGGTCGCCGCATGAAGGCCATCGAAGCCATCAACGACTTCGTCGTCAAGTTCGCCAACGTCAACGGCTCGGGTTCGGCTTCGGCCAACGAGCTGTTCGCCAAGGCCATCCTGCGCATGGGCGTGCCGGTCAGCCCGCGCAACATCTTCCCCAGCAACATCCAGGGCCTGCCCACCTGGTACGAGGTGCGGGTCAGCGAAGCCGGCTGGCTGGGCCGGCGCGGCGGCATCGACATGATGGTGGCGATGAACCCGCAGACCTGGGATGCCGACGTGGCCGAGATCGAGCCCGGCGGCTACCTGTTCCACGACAGCACGCGGCCGCTGCCGCCCTCGAAGTTCCGCCCCGACATCCACGTGATCGGCATGCCGCTCACGGAGATCTGCAATGCGGTCTACAACGACCCGCGCCAGCGCCAGCTCTTCAAGAACATCGTCTACGTCGGCGCGCTGTCGGTGCTGCTGGAGATCGATCCCCAGGTGATCGAAAAGCTGTTCGGCGAGCAGTACCGCGGCAAGGAAAAGCTGCTGGCCTCCAACGTGCAGGCCCTGCACCTGGGCCGCGACTTCGCCCGCGAGCACCTGAAGTGGCCGCTGGGCATCCGCGTGCGCCGCGCCGACCAGGTGGGCGACCGCATCTTCATCGACGGCAATAGCGCGGCGGCGCTGGGCTGCGTCTACGGGGGCGCCACGGTGGCCGCCTGGTACCCCATCACGCCGTCCTCCTCCGTGGCCGAGGCGTTCCAGAAGTACTGCGGCAAATACCGGGTCGATCCGGCCACCGGGCAGAACCGCTTCGCGATCGTGCAGGCCGAGGACGAGATCGCCTCCATCGGCATGGTGGTGGGCGCGGGCTGGAACGGCGCCCGGGCCTTCACCGCCACCTCCGGGCCCGGCGTGTCGCTGATGACCGAATTCATCGGGCTGGCCTACTTCGCCGAAATTCCGGTCACCATCATCGACGTGCAGCGCGGCGGCCCGTCCACGGGCATGCCCACGCGCACCCAGCAGGCCGACCTGCTGGCCTGCGCCTATGCCTCGCACGGCGACACCAAACACGTGCTGCTGCTGCCGGAAGACCCGCACGAGTGCTTCGAGCACGCCGCGGCGGCACTGGACCTGGCCGACCGGCTGCAGACGCCGGTGTTCGTGATGACCGACCTGGACATCGGCATGAACCAGCGCCTGTGCAAGCCGTTCGCGTGGGAGGAGGGGCGCCGCTACGACCGCGGCAAGGTGATGACGGCACAGGAACTCGAGGCCGGCAGGGATTTCGGCCGCTACAAGGACGTGGACGGCGACGGCATCCCCTGGCGCACGCTGCCGGGCACGCACCCGACCAAGGGCAGCTACTTCACCCGCGGCACCACGCGCGACCCCTATGCCCGCTACTCCGAGCGCGGCCCCGACTACATCTACAACGTCGAACGGCTGCTGCGCAAGTTCAGGACCGCCGCCACGCTGGTGCCGCAGCCGCTGTTGCGGATCGCGTCGCAGCCGACCCGACTGGGCGTCCTGTACTTCGGCTCCACCAGCCCGGCCATGGCCGAGGCGCTGGTGGCCCTGGAGGAAGAGGGCATCCACCTGGACGCCATGCGCCTGCGCGCCTTCCCGTTCCCGGACAGCGTGGCGCAGTTCATCGCCGCCCACGACAAGGTGTTCGTGGTCGAGCAGAACCGCGACGCCCAGATGCGCAACCTGCTGGTCAACGAGCTGGAAGTCGATCCGGCCCGGCTGGTCAAGGTGCTGCACTTCGACGGCACGCCGATCACCGCCCGCTTCATCACCGCCGCCATCCTCAAGCAGGTCGAGGCGATGGCGCCCAGGGCCCGGCCGCGCGCGGCTGCGCAGGAGTTGCTGAAATGACCTACCTCGCCAAGCCGCCGCTGCACCACCCGACGCTGGAGAAGAACCGGGTCGGCTACACCCGGCGCGACTACGAAGGCAAGATCTCCACGCTGTGCGCCGGCTGCGGCCACGACTCGATCTCCGCCGCCATCGTGCAGGCCTGCTGGGAGCTGGACATCGAGCCACACCGCGTCGCCAAGCTGTCGGGCATCGGCTGCAGTTCCAAGACGCCGGACTACTTCCTGGGCGCCTCGCACGGCTTCAACACCGTGCATGGCCGCATGCCCAGCGTGCTGACCGGTGCCAACCTGGCCAACCGCGACCTGCTGTACCTGGGCGTGTCCGGCGACGGCGACTCGGCCTCGATCGGACTGGGCCAGTTCGCCCATGCCATGCGGCGCGGCGTGCGCATGGCCTACATCGTCGAGAACAACGGCGTGTACGGGCTGACCAAGGGGCAGTTCTCGGCCACCGCCGACCAGGGGTCCAGGAGCAAGAAGGGGGCGGTGAACAGCGACAGCCCGGTGGACCTGGTCGGCATGGCGCTGCAGCTGGGCGCCACCTACGTGGCGCGGGGCTTTTCCGGCAACAAGGCGCAGCTGGTGCCACTGATCAAGGGCGCGATCCAGCACGGGGGCGCCGCGTTCATCGACGTGGTCAGCCCCTGCGTGGCCTTCAACAACCACCCGGGCAGCACCAAGAGCTACGACTACGTCCGCGAGCACAACGAGGCCGTCAGCCGCATCGACTTCATCTCGCCGGGCGCGGAGGTCACCGCCGAGGCCGGTCCGGGCGAGGTGGTCGACGTGCGCCAGCACGACGGCACGCTGCTGCGCCTGCGCAGCCTGCATGCCGGGTACGACCCCACCGACCGCCACAAGGCGATGGCCTGCATGCAGGAGTACCAGGCCCGCGGCGAGATCGCCACCGGGCTGCTGTACGTGGACCCGCTGGCCACCGACCTGCACACCGCGCTGAACACCAGCGCGCAACCGCTCAATGCGCTCGACGAAGCCGGGCTGTGCCCGGGGCCGGCGGCGCTGGAGAGGCTCAATGCCGCGCTGAGGTAGGGGCCCGCGCGGCGCAGCACCATCGAGGAGGCGCACCATGGGCGAGCGCACCGTTTTCCAGTCCATGTCCAACCGGCACGTCGTCCGGGTCGGTCCCACGGCCAGCGTCTATGACACCGCCTGTGCCATGACGCGCACGGGCAGCAGCAGCGTGCTGGTGATGGAGCCGCCGGACGTGCTGCTGGGCATCGTCACCGAGCGCGACCTGACCACCCGCGTGCTGGCCCGTTCGCTGGACCCGGCGCGCACCACCGCGCGCGACGTGATGACGGCCAAGCCGATCAGCGTGCCGCCCGAGATGCCGGTGTCCGAAGCCGTCGTCATCATGCTGGAGCGGGGCTTCCGGCACCTGCCGGTGGTCAGCGGCTCCCGCGTGATGGGCGTGTTCGCGGCCCGCGACGCGCTGCCGCGCGAGATCGGCACGGCGATGGGGATCGCGGAATTCAATGAACAGGTGAATGACGCCGGCGGAGGCTGAGCGGCTCAGCCCCCCTGCCTGCGGGCCCGTGCGCGCGCCAGGGCCGCTTCGATGATGGCGCGCTTTCGATCGGCTTGCGCGCCTTCCGCGCCGTGCGTCTGGCCCGGCAGGTCGGCCAGCTTGGCGCGTGCCTTGCGTTCCAGCCGCTCTTCCTGCTCCAGCGCTTCGCGCGCCAGCCGCTGCTGGCGCAACCGGTAGCGCTCGAGCGCCTCGTCGGCTTGGCCAGCGCTCCAGGCCTGCCAGCCGGTGCGCTCGCCGGTGACGTTTTCCAGCGAGATGCAGTCCACGGGACAGGCCGGGACGCACAGCTCGCAGCCGGTGCAGTACGGTTCCACCACGGTGTGCATGCGCTTGTTCAGGCCCAGGATGGCATCGGTCGGGCAGACCCGGGCGCAGAGCGTGCAGCCTATGCACCAGTCCTCGTCGATCACCGCCACGGTGCGCGGCCCCTCCACGCCATGAACCGGATCGAGCGGCAAGGGCGGCCGCCCGGTGATCTCCGCCAGCCTTGCGATGCCCTCGGCGCCGCCCGGCGGGCAATGGTTGATGCCCGCCTCCCCCGCGGCGATGGCGCGGGCGTAGGACTCGCAATCGGGGTAGCCGCAGCGCGTGCACTGCGTCTGCGGCAGCGCGGCGTGCAGCCGCGCCGCGAGGTCGTTCATGCCGCTGGTTCGGCCGCCGTCCTGCGTGCCGCCGCCTTGGCCGGCGCGCTGCGCTTGGCGTTGGGCAGCACCGGGCCGTCGTTGAAGCGTGCGATGAACTCGCGCACCTCCGGGTAGACGAGTTCGCGCCAGCGCCGGCCGGAGAAGATGCCGTAGTGGCCGGCGCCCTTGACCTCGAAGTGCTTCTGGCGCGATTTGGGCACGTTCACGCACAGGTCGTGTGCGGCGGCGGTCTGGCCGGCGCCGGAGATGTCGTCCAGTTCGCCTTCGATGGTCAGTTGCGCGGTGGTGGTGATGTCCTCCGGGCGCACCCGCTCCAGCTCACCGTCTTCGCTGATCACGTCCCAGCTGCCGTTGACCAGGGCGTACTCCTGGAACACGGTGCGGATGGTGTCCAGGTAATAGGCGGCGTCCATGTCGAGCACCGCGTTGTACTCGTCGTAGAACTTGCGGTGCGCTTCCGCGCCCGCGTCATCCCCGGCGACCAGGTGCTTGAAGAAGTCGTAATGGCTCAACAGGTGCCGGTCGGGGTTCATGGCCACGAAGCCGGTATGCTGCAGGAAGCCGGGGTAGACCTCGCGCCCCGCTCCCGGGAAGCTGGTGGGCACGCGGTGGATCACGTTGTTCTCGAACCACTCGTAGCTCTTGTTCATCGCCAGGTTGTTCACCGCCGTGGGCGACTTGCGGGCGTCGATGGGGCCCCCCATCATGGTCATGGTCAGCGGCGTGACTTCGCCGCGCGAGGCCATCAGCGACACCGCGGCCAGCACCGGCACCGTGGGCTGGCAGACGCTGATGACGTGGCAGTTGCCGTAGATGCCCTGTACGTAGCGGATGAACTCCTGCACGTAGGCGACGTAGTCGTCGAGGTGGAACACGCCCTGGTCCAGCGGGACCATTCGCGCGTTCTTCCAGTCGGTGATGTAGACCTTGTGGTCGGCCAGCAGGCTGCGCACCGTGTCGCGCAGCAGGGTGGCGTAGTGGCCCGACAGGGGCGCCACCACCAGGACCGTGGGCTGCGCCTTCATCCCGGCCAGCGTGGCGGGGTCGTCGGAGAAGCGCTTGAAGCGGCGCAGCTCGCAGAAGGGCTTGTCGATTTCCACGGCTTCGTGCACGACCACCTCGGTGCCGCCGACCTGGACGGTCTGGATGCCGAACTCGGGCTTCTCGTAGTCCTTCCAGAGGCGGTGCATCAGCTCGTAGCTCGCGGAAACGCGATGGGCCAGCGGCGTCTGGCCGAAGGGGGTGAGCGGGTCGCTGTAGAGCTTGGCCGCCGCCTGCGCGAAATCGGCAAAGGGTTCCATCACCGCGCGCTGGGCTTCATAGATCTGGTAAAGCATTCGAACCCCCGATTTGTGCAATGCAATATAACAGCCGAGCCAGCACCGTGCTCATCCGTGATTACCTTAGGCGAGCCCGGAGGCACAACTGTCCATTTCCGCACAGCTTTGCGCTGGTGCGGTGCACCACACGACGGAATTGCGGCCGAATTGCTGTAGAACAAGCGCTCATGGGGGGATGCCCCAGTGGCGCCCTACAGTGTCATTCCGGCGAAAGCCGGAATCCATCTCCCGGGTCGAATGGTGCGCGGGGAGATGGATTGCGGCTCGGACAACGCCGGTCGCGGCTGGAACGCCGCCAGGAGGGCGCTACTGGACGACGCGCGCGATCGACTGGCAGACGTAGTCGAGGTTGCGGCTGTTGAGCGCCGCGACGCACATGCGGCCCGTGTCGGTGCCGTAGACGCCGAACTCGTTGCGCAGGCGCACCATCTGCTCCTTGCTCAGCCCCGAGTAGCTGAACATGCCCACCTGCTGGGCGATGAAGCCCATGTCCTGCTTCACGCCGGCGGCCTTGAGCTTGTCGACCAGCGCCACCCGCATCTGCTTGATGCGCTGGCGCATCTCGCCGAGTTCCTTTTCCCACAGCGCCCGCAGCGCCGGCGTATTGAGCACCGTGGCGACCACGGTGGCGCCATGCGTGGGCGGGTTGCTGTAGTTGGTGCGGATCATGATCTTCAGCTGGCTGAGCACGCGCGCGGCCTGGTCCTTGTCCTGGCACAGCACGGACAGGGCGCCGACCCGCTCGCCGTACAGGCTGAAGCTCTTGGAGAACGAGGTCGAGACGAAGAAGTCCTGGCCGGAGGCGACGAACTTGCCGATCACGGCGCCGTCTTCGGCGATGCCTTGGCCGAAGCCCTGGTAAGCCATGTCCAGGAAGGGCACCAGGCCGCGGGCCTGGGTGGCGGCGATCACCTGGTCCCACTGCGCGGGCGTGATGTCGTAGCCGGTCGGGTTGTGGCAGCAGGCGTGCAGCACGACGATGGTGCCCGCGGCGGCGGCATTCAGGACGGCCAGCATGCCCTCGAAGTCGATGCCGCGCCGGGCGGCGTTGTAGTAGGGGTAGGCTTCGACCGTGAAACCGGCCTGGCTGAAGAGGGCGCGGTGGTTCTCCCAGCTCGGATCGCTGATCAGGACCTTGGCACCGGGATTCACCTTGCGCAGGAAGTCGGCGCCGATCTTCAGGCCGCCGGTGCCCCCCAGGGCCTGCACGGTGGCCACCCGGTGGCTCTTGACCGGCTCGCTGTCGGCCCCAAATACCAGGCTCTTGACGGCCGAGTCGTACGCGGCGATGCCGTCGATGGGCAGGTAGCCGCGCGCCTTGGGCGCTTCCATCATCTGCCGTTCGGCCTGTTGCACGCACTGCAGCAGGGGGAGCTTGCCGTCGTCGTCGTAGTAGACCCCGACACCGAGGTTGACCTTGTTCGGGTTGGGATCGGCGTTGAACTGCTCGTTGAGACCCAGGATGGGGTCGCGCGGGGCCATTTCGACGGACTGGAACAAAGACATGCGGTGGGATCCTTGAGCGGGTGGGGGTGGGCGCGGCGCCTGGGCTTGCGTTACGCTGCCAGGCTGCCCGCGATTTTATGCGCCTGCCCAGGCGCCAGCCCAGCACGAGTCCATGCCTGAAGCCATCGAAGCCAGCCCCCAGCAGCAACACGGCGAGTTCATCCGCTTCCCCGATTCCCCGTTCGAGCTGTTCCAGCCCTACCCGCCGGCGGGCGACCAGCCGCAGGCGATCGAAAAGCTGGTGGAAGGCGTGCGCGACGGCGAGGTGTTCCAGACCCTGCTGGGCGTCACCGGCTCGGGCAAGACCTTCACCATGGCCAACGTGATCGCCCGGCTGGGGCGCCCGGCGATCGTGTTCGCGCCGAACAAGACCCTGGCGGCGCAGCTGTATTCGGAGTTCCGCGAGTTCTTCCCGAAGAACGCGGTGGAGTACTTCGTCAGCTACTACGACTACTACCAGCCGGAAGCGTACGTTCCGCAGCGCGACCTGTTCATCGAGAAGGACAGCTCGATCAACGAGCACATCGAGCAGATGCGGCTGTCGGCCACCAAGAGCGTGCTGGAGCGGCGCGACACGGTGATCGTGGCCACGGTGAGCGCCATCTACGGCATCGGCGCGCCGGAGGACTACACCCAGATGCGCTTCATCTGCCGCGTGGGCGACCGGATCGGCCAGCGCGACGTGATCAGCCAGCTGATCCGCATGCAGTACACGCGCAACGAGCACGACTTCGCGCGCGGCACCTTCCGGGTGCGCGGCGACACCATCGACGTGTTCCCGGCCGAGCACAGCGAGCTGGCCGTGCGGCTGGAGCTGTTCGACGACGAGATCGAGTCGCTGCAGCTGTTCGACCCGCTCACGGGCCGCATCCGCCAGAAGGTGCCGCGCTTCACCATCTACCCGTCCAGCCACTACGTGACGCCGCGCGAGAAGGTGGTGTCCGCGGTGGAGTCGATCAAGGTCGAGCTGGAGCAGCGCCTGCGCGAACTGGTGGACATGGGCAAGCTGGTGGAGGCACAGCGCCTGGAGCAGCGCACCCGCTTCGACCTGGAGATGCTCAGCGAGGTCGGCCACTGCAAGGGCATCGAGAACTACACCCGGCACCTGTCCGGGTCGCCGCCGGGCGCGCCGCCGTCCACGCTGACCGACTACCTGCCCAAGGACGCGCTGATGTTCCTGGACGAGAGCCACCAGATGATCGGCCAGCTCGGCGCCATGTACAACGGCGACCGCCAGCGCAAGACCACGCTGGTGGAGTACGGCTTCCGCCTGCCCTCGGCGCTGGACAACCGGCCGCTGAAGTTCGAGGAGTTCGAGGCGCGCATGCACCAGGTGATCTTCGTGTCGGCCACGCCGGCCAACTACGAGAACGAGCATGCCGGGCAGGTGGTCGAGCAGCTGGTGCGGCCCACCGGGCTGGTCGACCCGGAAGTGGAGGTGCGCCCGGCCACCCACCAGGTCGACGACGTGCTGCAGGAGATCCGCATCCGCTCGGACAAGCACGAGCGGGTGCTGATCACGACGCTGACCAAGCGCATGGCCGAGCAGCTGACCGACTACCTGGCCGACAACGGCGTCAAGGTGCGCTACATGCACAGCGACATCGACACCGTCGAGCGGGTGGAGATCCTGCGCGACCTGCGGCTGGGCGCCTTCGACGTGCTGGTCGGCATCAACCTGCTTCGCGAGGGGCTGGACATCCCCGAGGTGTCGCTGGTGGCGATCCTGGACGCCGACAAGGAAGGCTTCCTGCGCGCCGAGCGCTCGCTGATCCAGACCATCGGCCGGGCGGCGCGCAACCTGCACGGCAAGGCCATCCTGTACGCCGACGTGATGACCGAGTCGATGAAGAAGGCGATCGGCGAGACCGAGCGGCGCCGGGCCCGGCAGATCGCCCACAACCTGGCGCACGGCATCACGCCGCGCAGCATCAGGAAGCAGGTGCGCGACCTGATTGACGGTGTCTACAGCGAGAAGGCCGCCAGGGAGCAGGAAAGGCAGGAGCTGCAGCGGGCCCTGGCCGAGGACATGTCCGAGAAGGACATGGCCAAGGAGATCAAGCGGCTGGAAAAGCAGATGCTCGAGCACGCCCGCAACCTGGAGTTCGAGAAGGCGGCCCGCGTTCGCGACCAGCTGGCCCTGCTCAAGCAGCAAGCATTCGGGGCCGGCGGGCACGACGACAACGTGGTCCCGCTTCAGGGCGCCCGGCATCGAGAGTGACGCGGGCCTCGTTGCGGCCTTGAGCCGCCATCCATCTCCCGCCGCCTGCGCACGCGTGGCCCTGTGCCAGGCCGCGCCCCCCGCTCAGCCACCTTCTGCCCTTAAACCCCAGCGGGATATCAGGTTTTAGGGTATACTTGACGGAATTGCTCGGGAAAGAGAGCGAGCCGGCCCGTCGAGGCGCCGGAGACCCGCGCCGGGTGCCGGCGCCAGACAGGACACGCACGAAGGAGATTTCCATGCGTCTCACCACCAAAGGCCGTTTTGCGGTCACCGCCATGATCGACCTGGCCCTGCGCCAGAACAACGGCCCCGTCACGCTGGCGGCGATCAGCCAGCGCCAGCAGATCTCGCTGTCGTACCTCGAGCAGCTGTTCGGAAAGCTGCGCCGGCACGAGCTGGTGGAATCCACCCGCGGCCCGGGCGGCGGCTACACGCTGGGGCGCAAGGCGTCCGACATCACCGTGGCGGACATCATCGTGTCGGTCGACGAGCCGATCGACGCCACCCAGTGCGGCGGCAAGGAGAACTGCAACGACGGCAGCCGCTGCATGACGCACGAGCTGTGGTCGCAGCTGAACCAGCGCATGGTCGAGTTCCTGGACTCCGTCACCCTGCAGAAGCTGGTGGACGAGCAGCTGGCCAAGGGCATCCAGATCGAGGACAAGCCGGCCGTCAAGCGTGCCATTTCCAGCGCCCCGGTCGTCAAGCCGATCCGCGTGAACGCGCCGAACTCGGTGTTCGCGCTGGGCAGCATGTCGCCGGCGAAATAAGGCCAAGTAGGGTAGAAACGCCAGCAGCCCGCCTTCGCGGGAGTGACGATTTCCGATGGACATGACCCCGCACCTTCCGATCTACATGGACTACGGCGCCACCACGCCGGTCGACCCGCGCGTGGTGGACGCCATGATTCCCTGGCTGCGCGAGCACTTCGGCAATCCGGCCTCGCGCAGCCACGCCTGGGGCTGGGAGGCGGAGGCGGCGGTGGAGAAGGCCCGCGAGCAGGTGGCCGCCCTGATCGGTGCCGACCCCCGCGAGATCGTCTGGACTTCGGGCGCCACCGAGTCGGACAACCTGGCGATCAAGGGCGCCGCGCAGTTCTACAAGACGCGCGGCAAGCACCTGGTGACCGTGAAAACCGAGCACAAGGCCGTGCTGGATCCCATGCGCGAGCTGGAGCGCCAGGGTTTCGAGGTGACCTACCTGGACGTGCGGGAAGACGGCCTGCTCGACCTGGAAGCGTTCAAGGCGGCGCTGCGGCCCGACACCATCCTGGCCAGCGTCATGCTGGTCAACAACGAGATCGGCGTGATCCAGGACATCCCGGCGATCGGCGCCATCTGCCGCGACAAGGACATCGTCTTCCACGTCGACGCCGCCCAGGCGACCGGCAAGGTGGAGATCGACATCGCGAACCTGCCGGTCGACCTGATGAGCCTGGCCTCGCACAAGACCTACGGCCCCAAGGGCATAGGCGCGCTGTACGTGCGCCGCAAGCCCCGGGTGCGGCTGGAGGCCCAGATGCACGGCGGCGGCCACGAGCGCGGCCTGCGCTCCGGCACGCTGCCCACCCACCAGATCGTGGGCATGGGCGAGGCCTTCCGCATCGCCAGGGAAGAGATGGCGCAGGACAACGCCAAGGCCGGCGCGCTGCACCAGCGCATGCTCGATGGCCTGAAGGACATCGAGCAGGTGTTCATCAACGGCAGCCTGGCGACGGGCCGGCGCGTGCCGCATAACCTGAACATGAGCTTCAACTTCGTCGAGGGCGAGTCGCTGATGATGGGCATCAAGGGGCTGGCGGTGTCCTCGGGCTCGGCCTGCACGTCGGCCTCGCTGGAGCCCAGCTACGTTCTGCGCGCCCTGGGCCGCAGCGACGAGCTGGCGCACAGCAGCCTGCGCATGACCATAGGCCGCTTCACGACCGAGGAAGAGATCGACTACGCGGTGGACACCATCCGCAAGAACGTCGCCCGGCTGCGCGAGTTGAGCCCGCTCTGGGAGATGTACCAGGACGGCGTGGACCTGAGCACCATCCAGTGGGCTGCCCACTGAAGCAGTTGATAAATCGAAGAGAGGAACGGCAATGGCTTATTCGGACAAGGTCGTCGACCACTACGAGAACCCGCGCAACGTGGGGTCCTTCGACAAGGGCGACCAGTCGGTGGGCACGGGCATGGTGGGCGCACCCGCCTGCGGCGACGTGATGAAGCTGCAGATCAAGGTCAACTCGTCCACCGGCGTGATCGAGGACGCGCGCTTCAAGACCTACGGCTGCGGTTCGGCCATCGCGTCCAGCTCGCTGGTGACCGAATGGGTCAAGGGCAAGACGCTGGACCAGGCGGCGGCGCTGAAGAACAGCCAGATCGCCGAGGAGCTGGCGCTGCCGCCGGTGAAGATCCATTGCTCGATCCTGGCCGAGGACGCGATCAAGGCCGCGGTCGAGGACTACCGCAAGAAGCACGCGCACTGAGCGATCCGGGCGTGCCAACACGAGCAAGACCATGACAGTGACACTGACCGAAGCGGCTGCGCGGCACGTGCAGCGTTACCTGGACAAGCGCGGCAAGGGCCTGGGCGTGCGGCTGGGGGTGAAGACCACCGGCTGCTCGGGGCTGGCCTACAAGCTCGAGTACGTGGACGAAGCGGCGCCGGAAGACGTGGTGTTCGAGCAGCACGGCGTCAAGGTGATGGTCGACCCCAAGAGCCTGGCGTACATGGACGGCACCGAACTCGACTTCGTGCGCGAAGGCCTGAACGAAGGCTTCCGCTTCAACAACCCGAACGAGCGCGACCGCTGCGGTTGCGGCGAATCGTTCCGGGTGTGAACCTCGCAGACTCGGATTTCGCACTGTTCGGAGTGCCGGAGCGGTTCGCCCAGGATCGCGCCGCCATCGACGCGCGCTGGAAGGATCTGCAGCGCGAAGCCCATCCCGACCGTTTTGCCGCGCAGGGCGCCGCGGCCCAGCGCGTGGCCATGCAATGGTCGGTGCGCATCAACGAGGCCCACCACCGCCTGAAGGACCCGCTGCGCCGCGCCGCCTACCTGTGCGAGCTGCGCGGGGCGCCGATCGACGCCGAGCGCAACACGGCCATGCCGGCGCAGTTCCTGCACGAGCAGATCGAGTGGCGCGAAGCGCTGGAGGAGGCGCATTCGGAAGCCGAGCTGGATGCCTTGGCCGAACGGCTGGGGCGCACGCGCGCCGGCGTGCTGGCCGAAATCGAGCGGCTGCTCGACCACGAGGGCGATCCCCGCGCGGCTGCGCAGCAGGTGCGGGCGCTGATGTTCCTCGAGCGTTTCGCCAGCGAGGTGGAAAAGCGCTTCGACCAGCTGGGACAATAAGTGCATGGCGCTTCTCCAGATCTCCGAGCCGGGCCAGGCGCCCGACCCGCACCGGCGCCGCGTCGCCGTCGGCATCGACCTCGGCACCACCCATTCGCTGGTGGCCGCCGTGCGCCATGGCGTGCCCGAGTGCCTGCCGGACGAGCAGGGCCGGGTGCTGCTGCCCTCGGTGGTGCGCTATCTGGAGAACGGCGGCCGCCAGGTCGGCCACGACGCCCAATCGGCACAGGGCACCGACCCGCAGAACACCGTCGCATCGGCCAAGCGCTTCATGGGGCGCGGCCTGGCCGACATCGCCGGCCGCGGGCAGCTGCCCTACGACTTCGTCGACCAGCCCGGCATGCTGGCGCTGCGCACCCGTGCCGGCGAGAAGTCGCCGGTGGAGATCAGCGCCGAAGTCCTCGCCACGCTGCGCCGGCGGGCCGAGGACACCTTCGGGGGCGACCTGTACGGCGCGGTGATCACCGTGCCTGCCTACTTCGACGAGGCGCAGCGCCAGGCCACCAAGGATGCCGCGCAGCTCGCCGGCCTGAAGGTGCTGCGCCTGATCAACGAGCCGACGGCGGCGGCCATCGCCTACGGCCTGGACAACGGCAGCGAAGGCCTGTACGCGATCTACGACCTGGGCGGCGGCACCTTCGACATCTCCATCCTGCGGCTGGCCCGCGGCGTGTTCGAGGTCGTCGCCACGGGCGGCGACTCGGCCCTGGGCGGTGACGACTACGACCGCGCGCTGGCCGGGCACTTGCTGGCGGTCGCCGGCGTGCAGGAGCCGTCGCCCGCCGACAAGGCGACGGCGGCATTGGCGGCGCGCGCGGCCAAGGAGCGGCTGACCGACGAGGAGCAAGCCGAAGCCGTGCTGCCACTGTCCGGCGGGCAAGCGCGGGTAACCGTGACGCGAGCCGACTTCGACCGCCTGACCGCGCCCCTGACCCAGCGCACCTTGTCGGCCGTGCGCCAGGCGCTGCGCGACGCCAAGCTCGCGCGCGACGACGTCAAGGGCGTGGTGCTGGTCGGCGGCTCCACCCGCATGCCGCAGGTGCGGCGTGCGGTGGCGGAGTTCTTCGGCCGAGAGCCGTTGGTCAACCTGGACCCCGACCAGGTCGTCGCGCTGGGCGCCGCCGTGCAGGCCAACCAGCTCGCCGGCAACGACGCGGCCGGCGAACTGCTGCTGCTGGACGTGATCCCGCTGTCGCTGGGCCTGGAGACCATGGGTGGGCTGGTCGAGCGCATCGTCCCGCGCAACGAGACCATCCCCACCGCCAAGGCGCAGGATTTCACCACCTTCAGGGACGGCCAGACCGCACTGGCGCTGCACGTGGTGCAAGGCGAGCGCGACCGGGTGCAGGACTGCCGCAGCCTGGCGCGGTTCGAGCTGCGCGGCATCCCGCCGATGGCGGCCGGCGCCGCGCGCATCCGCGTCACCTTCACCGTCGACGCCGACGGCCTGCTGAGCGTCGGCGCGCGCGAGCAAACCAGCGGGGTGGAAGCGAAGATCGACGTCAAGCCCTCCTATGGCCTGACCGACGAGCAGATCGCCGCCATGCTGCAGGAGAGCTTCGCCACCGCGCAGCAGGACGTGCAGGCGCGCGCGCTGGCCGAGGCCAAGATCGATGCGGAACGCCTGCTGCTGGCGACGGCCAGCGCGCTGCAGGCCGACGGCGGCCTGCTGAAGCCGGCCGAACGGGCCGCGATCGGCACGCTGATGGACGACCTGCAGCGCCAGTCGGCGGCCGGCACCGAGGCGGCCGCCATCGAGGCGGCCACCGAAGCCCTGGCCAAGGGGACCGAGGCTTTCGCAGCCCGGCGCATGAACCAGAGCATCCGGCAGGCGCTGGCCGGCCGCAAGGTGGAGAGCCTGTAGGCATGCCCGTCATCCGCATCCTGCCGCACCCCGAGTACTGCCCCGAGGGCGCGCAACTGCAGGCGCCGGCCGGCACGTCGATCTGCGAGGCCTTGCTGGACAACGGCATCCGCATCGAGCATGCCTGCGACATGAGCTGCGCCTGCACCACCTGCCACGTCATCGTGCGCGAGGGATTCAATTCACTGGGCGAGATGGACGAGAACGAGGAAGACATGCTCGACCGCGCCTGGGGGCTGGAGCCGAACTCGCGGCTGTCCTGCCAGGCCATCGTGGCGCAGCAGGACCTGGTGGTCGAGATCCCGAAGTACTCGATCAACCACGCGAAAGAGAACCACTGAGGGTTTCGCAAGGGGAATGGGCCCGGTGGGCGCCATGGCAGAGCCATAATTCCCTCATGCGCCAGATCGTCCTCGACACCGAAACCACGGGCCTGTCCGCCGAAACCGGCGACCGCATCATCGAGATCGGCTGCGTGGAACTGGTGGCGCGCAAGCTCACGGGCCACAACAAGCACTGGTACCTGAACCCCGACCGCGACAGCCACGAGGACGCGCTCAAGGTCCACGGCATCACCAGCGAATTCCTGCGCGACAAGCCGCGCTTCCCGCAGATCGTCGAGGAACTGCTGGCGTACGTGCAGGGCGCCGAGATCATCATCCACAACGCCGCGTTCGACCTCGGCTTCCTGGACAAGGAGCTGGAACTGGCCGGCAGGCCCGCCTTCCGCTCGCACGTGGACAGCGTCATCGACACGCTCTCGATGGCCAAGGAGATGTACCCCGGCAAGCGCAACAGCCTGGACGCGCTGTGCGACCGCCTGGGCGTCGACAACTCCGGCCGCACCCTGCACGGCGCGCTGCTGGACGCCGAGCTGCTGGCCGACGTCTACATCAATCTCACGCGCGGCCAGGAGGTCCTGCTGATCGACGCCGGCCCGGCCGACGCCATCGCCACGATCCAGACCCGCGTCGACCTGCGCGCCTTCACGCTGCCCGTGCTGCGGGCCAACGACCAGGAAGCCGCCGCCCACGAGGAAGTGCTGGCCCAGTTGGACAAGGCCAGCGGCGGCAAGACGCTCTGGCGCATCCAGACGCGCGAAGGCGGCTTTGCGCCTGTGGCATAATCCTGCGCTTTCCGGCAGTTGACACACGCGGTCCGCTGGCGAGAAGAGGGTGATTAGCTCAGCGGTAGAGCACTGCCTTCACACGGCAGGGGTC
>NZ_JAKFCM010000086.1:0-1800 GCF_036676645.1 Ramlibacter sp. | reverse complement strand
GGCGCGACTGAGCGCCGCCCAGGCCTCGGCCCAGGCGGCCTTCGCCCAGTACGACACCACCCGCGTGATGCAGGAGTACTGGTCGCTGCGCGAATTCGACGTGACCACGGCCGAAGACGGCGTGAGCGGCGCCGAGACCGGCGTGGCCATGGCGGCCATGGGCCTGGCCATTTCCACCACCAGCACCCTGGTGGGGCTGGCCTCGGCCGCCAACACCGAAGGCCTGACCGTCTACGCCGTGGCCATCGCGGCCGTCAACATGGCCGTGGCCGTCACGGAAACCGTGCTGGCGGCGCAGGACCTGGTGGACGCCCAGCAGGCCCTGGTGGACTCCCGGGCCAAGCTCGTGGCCACCAGCACCTACGCTGCTGGCGTTTATGGCGCGCTGGCCGACGCGCTGAGCCAATCCATCGCCCTCGACACGAAAGGACTGAACCCATGAGACAGCGCATGAAAGGGTTCACGCTGGTGGAGATCTCGGTGGCGCTGCTGGCGCTGGGCCTCATCGTGTGGGGGGCGGTGGCGTTCTGGCAGCAGTCCGCGGGCCAGCGCGTGTCGGCCGTGCAGCTGGACGCGCAGCAGCAGGCCCACCAGTCGGTGCTGGGCTTCCTGTACGCCCGCCACCGCCTGCCGTGCCCAGCGGCCGACGCCAACGGCGTGGAGTCGTGTTCACTCGCGGGCGGGGGCCTGCGCCAGGTCGGCTACGTGCCCTGGCAGACGCTGGCTTTGCCGCGGCCCGAGGCTGGCCGGCTGCGCTACGGCGTGTTCCGCGAGGCCTCGGCCACGGCCCATCTGGACCGCGACCTGGCCGTGGCGCAGGACCGCATGAACCCCCTGCGTGTGCGCACGCCCAACCCGCGCCCGCAGAACGGCAACGCCCCCAACGGCAACGCGCCGCCCCTGCCTGTGGCCACGGCGGGGCTGCTGGGCGCCACCCAGTCCGGCGACGTGGCGGCGCCGCTCAACAGCGCGTGCAATGCGGCCAACGCGCCGCCCTGCAGCCTGGGCGGCGCGGCCTCGGTCAACCAGGTGGACGTGTGCCTGGCGCTGAACACCGCCTCGGACGCCGCCACCGCACCCGCCGGCTCACTCGGTGTGATGTCCGCCGGCGTGCGCCGCCCGGCCGCCTTCGCCATCGCCGCGCCGGGCCTGCTCGACGCCGACGGCAACGGCCAGGCCTTCGACGGCGCCAACGCCACGGCCAGCGACGCGTCGCCCACCTTCGAGTCGTCCAACACCCGCGCGACCCACGCCTATGACGACGCCGTGCTCGCCGCCAGCCACGCCGAGCTGTTTGCCCTGCTGGGCTGCGAGACCGGCCTGTCGGTGGCCGAGCACGCCCACTTCAACGCCGCCACCGGGGCCTTCGTGCTGGAACGGGCTCTGTACGACTACCGGGACCAGCTGTACGTGATGGTCAAGCTGGCGGAGGCGGACGTCGCGGCCGCCACGGCGGGCGTGACCAGCGCCATCGCCGGCGGGGCCGACGCCGCCCAGGCGATGCTCTCGGCCACCGCCGACACCACCATGAGCGCGGGCGCACGATCGTTCCAGATCGGCCTGGCCGCGATCGGGATCGCCGCGGCGGTGGCGGGCGGCATTGCCGCGGGCGTCGCCATGGGGCTGTCCGTGGACTCGCTGGTGGACGCGCAGGCCACGCACAACGAATTCGCGGCCCGCACCACCGCCATCACCGACCTGTCCATCTCCATCAACCGCAACGCGCTGCTCGCGGACGCCATCGGCTTCTGAGCGTCCGAGTCCTACTTTGTTTTGGGGTATGCACCATGAATCGACCGA
>NZ_JAKFCM010000085.1:0-21099 GCF_036676645.1 Ramlibacter sp. | reverse complement strand
GGGCAGGTTGACCGTCATCTCGCCGGCGAATTCCTGGAGGTCGACTTCGGCCAACAGCTGCAGTGCACGGTCGTGCAGGCGGAACAGCGACTTCTCGGGCTTCCAGAAATGCAGGGAGATGCCCAGGTTGCGCTGCAGGGCGGCGCGCACGTTCTCCAGCACGGTCATGTGCGGGAACACCGCGGAGATCTGGAACGAGCGCACGATGCCGCGGCGCGCCGTTTGCGCCGGCTTCTCGTGAGTGATGTCCTTGCCCAGGTAGGTGATCGTGCCGCGCGTGGGCGGCAGGAACTTGGTCAGCAGGTTGAAGAACGTGGTCTTGCCCGCGCCATTGGGGCCGATCAGGGCATGGATGTCGCCGCGACGGACCTGGAGGTCGACGTTGTCGACGGCCACGAAGCCCTTGAACTCCTTGGTCAGGCCCTTGGTCTCGAGAATGATCTCACCCGGCAAAACAAGCTCCTCCATCGCCAGCCGGCCCCAGCCGGTGGCAAGAGGCTGATGCTAGGGAGCCGGGGGGGTCGGGGGTAGCGGGGAAAACCTTAAGTAGTTTTGCGTGGTGATGAGTTCAGAGCGGCGCGCGCCGAGGCGCCCGCGATCCGCCGCTGTGCCAGTCCGCTACATGTTCCGCCGGTACTGGCCCCCGACCTCGAACAGCGCGCCGGTGATCTGGCCGAGCGAGCACACCCGCACCGCGTCCATCAGCACCTCGAACACGTTGCGGTTCTCGATCACCGCCTGCTGCAGCCGGCGCAGCAGGGCCGGCGCGTCGGCCGCGTGCGCGGCGTGGAATTCCTGCAGCCGCGCAAGCTGACTGCGCTTTTCGTCTTCGGTCGAGCGGGCCAGCTCCAGCTTCTCGGGGATGGTGTCGCCATGCGGGTTGCGGAAGGTGTTGACCCCGATGATCGGCAGCTCGCCGGTGTGCTTGAGCATCTCGTAGTGCAGGCTCTCGTCCTGGATGCGGCCGCGCTGGTAACCGGTTTCCATGGCGCCGAGCACGCCGCCACGCTCGGCGATGCGCTCGAACTCGGCCAGCACCGCCTCTTCCACCAGTTCGGTCAGCTCCTCGACGATGAAGCTGCCCTGGTTGGGGTTCTCGTTCTTCGCCAGGCCCCACTCGCGGTTGATGATCAACTGGATCGCCATCGCCCGCCGCACGCTGTCCTCGGTGGGCGTGGTGATCGCCTCGTCGAAGGCGTTGGTGTGCAGCGAGTTGCAGTTGTCGTAGATCGCGATCAGCGCCTGCAGCGTGGTGCGGATGTCGTTGAACTGGATCTCCTGCGCGTGCAGGCTGCGGCCGGAGGTCTGGATGTGGTACTTGAGCTTCTGGCTGCGCTCGTTGGCGCCGTACCTCTCCTTCATGGCCACCGCCCAGATGCGCCGCGCCACCCGGCCCATCACGGTGTACTCCGGGTCCATGCCGTTGGAGAAGAAGAACGACAGGTTGGGCGCGAAGTCGTCGATGTGCATGCCGCGCGCCAGGTAGGCCTCCACCAGCGTGAAGCCGTTGGACAGCGTGAACGCCAGCTGGCTGATCGGGTTGGCGCCGGCCTCCGCGATGTGGTAGCCGGAGATCGACACCGAATAGAAGTTGCGCACGTTGTGGTGCACGAAGTACTCGGCGATGTCGCCCATCACCTTCAGGCTGAATTCGGTGGAGAAGATGCAGGTGTTCTGGCCCTGGTCCTCCTTCAGGATGTCGGCCTGCACGGTGCCGCGCACGTTCGCCAGCACCCATTCGCGGATCTTGGCGGCCTCGGTGGGCGTCGGCTCGCGCCCGTTGTCGGCCTGGAACTTTTCCAGTTGCTGGTCGATGGCGGTGTTCATGAACATCGCCAGGATGGTCGGGGCCGGGCCGTTGATGGTCATCGATACCGAGGTGCTGGGGCTGCACAGGTCGAAGCCCGAATAGAGCACCTTCATGTCGTCCAGCGTCGCGATCGACACGCCGGAGTTGCCGACCTTGCCGTAGATGTCCGGCCGCTCGTCCGGGTCGTTGCCGTACAGCGTGACGGAATCGAACGCGGTGGACAGCCGCTTGGCTGGCATGCCCTCGGACAGCAGCTTGAAGCGCCGGTTGGTGCGGAAGGCGTCACCTTCGCCGGCGAACATGCGCGTGGGGTCCTCGTTCTCGCGCTTGAAGGCGAAGGTGCCGGCGGTGTAGGGGTAGCTGCCCGGCACGTTGTCCAGCATCAGCCACTGCAGGATCTCGCCCTGGTCCTCGAAGGACGGCAGCGCCACCTTGCGGATGGTGGTGCCGGACAGCGACTTCGTGGTCAGCGCCGTGCGGATCTCCTTGTCGCGGATCTTCACCACGTACTCGTCGCCAGCGTAGGCCTTGCGCATGGCGGGCCACTGCTGCAGCAGTTGCTGCGCGTCCCGGTCCTGCCGCTCCCGGCGGCTGCGCGCCAGGTCGGTCGCGGCCTCGGCGGCCGGCGCGCGGTCGGGCTTGTCCACCTGCAGCATGCGCGCGGCTGCTTCCAGCTGCTGGATCTCGCGCGCCAGCTTCGCCTGCTCGCGCGCGCGCTTCTTGTAGCCGCGCACGGTGTCGCCGATCTCGGCCAGGTAGCGCGTGCGCGCGGCCGGGATGATGGGCGTCTGGTTGGTGCTGTGGCGCACCCCCGCCGCGGGCAGCCGGCCTTCCTGGAGCGGCAGCCCGAGCGCCTGCAGGCGCGGCTTGAGGGCCTGGTACAGCGCCGTGACGCCGTCGTCGTTGAAACGCGCCGCCATGGTGCCGAACACCGGCATCTCCTCAGGCCGCTTGCCGAAGGCCTCGCGGTTGCGCTGGACCTGCTTGGCGACGTCGCGCAAGGCGTCCTGCGCGCCCTTGCGGTCGAACTTGTTGATCGCCACGAACTCGGCGAAGTCCAGCATGTCGATCTTCTCGAGCTGGCTGGCCGCGCCGAACTCGGGCGTCATCACGTACATGGGCAGGTCGACCAGCGGCACGATGGCGGCGTCGCCCTGGCCGATGCCGGAGGTCTCCACGACCACCAGGTCGAAGCCGGCGGCCTTGCAGGCGGTGACCACGTCCGGGAGTGCGGCCGAGATCTCGCTGCCGAAGTCCCGGGTGGCCAGCGAGCGCATGAAGACCCGCGGCCCCTGCCCCCACGGTCCGATGGCGTTCATGCGGATACGGTCGCCCAGCAGCGCGCCGCCGCTCTTGCGCCGCGAGGGGTCGATCGAGATCACGGCCACCCGCAGGCGGTCGCCCTGGTCCAGGCGCAGGCGCCGGATCAGCTCATCGGTCAGCGAAGACTTGCCGGCGCCGCCGGTGCCGGTGATGCCGAGGACCGGCACCTTGTGCCGTGCAGCCTCCGTGCGCAGCGACTCCATCAGCCGGGCGTCGGCGGTCCCGTTCTCCAGGGCCGTGATCAGCTGCGCCAGCGCGCGCCAGCCGGCGTCCTGGTGGCCCCGGATGGCGGCGGCGTCCTTCGGTGCGTGCGACGTGAGGTCCTGGTCGCAGCGCATGACCATCTCGCCGATCATTCCCTGCAGCCCCATGCGCTGGCCGTCCTCCGGGCTGTAGATGCGGGTGACGCCGTAGGCCTGCAGTTCGCGGATCTCGGCCGGCACGATCACGCCGCCACCGCCGCCGAACACCTGGATGTGGGCGCCGCCGCGCTGCTGCAGCAGGTCGACCATGTACTTGAAGTATTCGACGTGGCCGCCCTGGTACGAGCTGACGGCGATGCCCTGCACGTCCTCCTGCAGCGCCGCGGTGACGACTTCGTCCACGCTGCGGTTGTGGCCGAGGTGGATCACCTCGGCGCCCATGCCCTGCAGGATGCGGCGCATGATGTTGATGGCGGCGTCGTGCCCGTCGAACAGGCTGGCCGCCGTCACGAAGCGGACCTTGTGGGTGGGGCGATAGCTGGCCAGCGCCTTGAATTCGGCGGACAGGTCGGTCATGGGGATCTCCAGGAACCCCCGAGCCTAATTGACGTTTACGTCAACGTCAATTGATTCACCGGGAAATCGCTGCACGATTTCCCGGTGTCCTGATCAGTGCGAGGAGGGCCGGCGAAGCCGGATCCTCCTCGCAGGAGGGGCCGCGCTGCACGTTGTTCCGCGCGGTCCGCCAGGCGGGCACGCCAGGCGTGCCCGTTCGGGGGTCAGCGGGCGTAGAGCACGGACGGCAGCCAGAGGCCGATCTCGGGCCAGATGTAGAGCAGCACGATCGCGATGACCTGCAGGCCCATGAAGGGCAGCATGCCCAGGAAGATCTGGTTCAGGGTGACGTGCGGCGGCGAGACGCCCTTCAGGTAGAAGGCCGACATGGCCACCGGCGGCGACAGGAAGGCCGTCTGCAGGTTCAGTGCCACCAGCAGCCCGAAGAACAGGGGGTCGACGCCGAAGTTGTCCAGCAGCGGAATGAAGATCGGCATGAAGATCACGATGATCTCGGTCCACTCCAGCGGCCAGCCCAGCACGAAGATGATCACCTGGGTGAGCACCAGGAACTGGGTCTTGCTCAGGTCCATCGACAGCACCCAGCGCTCCACCAGCTCCTGGCCGCCCAGCAGCGCGAAGGCCGCGGAGAAGATCGCCGAGCCGACGAACAGCCAGCACACCATCGCCGAGGTCTTGGCCGTCAGGAAGACGCTTTCCTTGAGCATCGGAAGCGAGAACTGGCGGTACGCGACTGCCAGCAGCATGCCGCCCAGTGCGCCCACGGCCGCCGCCTCCGTCGGAGTCGCCAGGCCCAGCACGATGGAGCCCAGCACGGCCAGGATCAGGATGACCAGCGGGAAGAAGCTGGTCAGCAGCATCTTGAAGATTTCCAGCCGCGCGAAGCTCAGCAGCGCGTAGTACAGCGCCAGCATGGCGGCGCCCACGCCCAGGCCGATCCAGTAGCCCAGCGGGGCCTGCGGTGCCGGCACCGCGCCGCCGTTGGCTGGGGCGGTCGCGGCCGCGCCGGCGCCCGGGGGCTCCTGCACGCCTTCGGCGCCCGGCGGTTCCTGGACATCCCCGCCGGCACGAGCGTCCTCGGCGCCGGGGGGAGCCTGCACGCCTTCGTCACCGGCCTCCGGCGCGGTCTCGGCGGCAGGAGGCTCCTGCACGCCGTCGGACCCGGGCGGCGCCTGCACGCCTTCATCGGCGGCGGGAGGCTCCTGTACCCCGCTGGTCCCGGGGGGTTCCTGCAAGCCGCCGGCGCCGCGCTCCGCCGCCGGCGACTCGCCCATCTGGGTCAGCCCGGACACGCCGGCGTCCACTGCGACCGGCTCGGTCACGATGCGGTAGGTCCAGATGGCGACCAGCGCGAAGAGCAGGGCCGGCAGCAAGGCCATGAACAGCTGGCGCAGCAGGTAGCCGGTGGGCACGTTCCGGTTGCGGCTGCCCTTCAGCGCCGCCAGAAGGCCCGAGATCGCATGGCGGCTGCCGTCGGCCAGCGTGATCTCCTGCGTCAGCGGCGGCAGCGGCACCACCCGTTCGGCAGCCGACAGCGGCGGCGCCAGCGAGGGCTTGAGCTTGGCCAGGATCACCACGTAGACGACGTACAGGCCGGCCAGCATGATCCCGGGGAAGAATGCGCCCGCATACAGCTGCACCACGGACACGCCGGCCGTGGCGCCGTACACGATCAGCAGCACCGACGGCGGGATCAGGATGCCCAGGCAGCCACCGGCGGTGATCGAACCCGCCGTGAGCTGGATGCTGTAGCCGGCGCGCAGCATGGCCGGCATCGCCAGCAGGCCCATCAGCGTCACCACCGCGCCGACGATGCCGGTGGCCGTGGCAAAGATGGCGCAGGTGACGATCGTCGCCACCGACAGCGCCCCCGGCACGCGCACCAGCATCAGGTGGATGCTGCGGAACAGCTTCTCGATCAGGTTGGCGCGCTCGACCAGGTAGCCCATGAAGACGAACAGCGGCACTGCGATCAGCACGTCGTTCGCCATCGTCTTGTAGGCGGCCTGCACCATCAGGTCCAGCGTGTGGGTGGTGTTCTTCCCGTAGGCCAGCCAGGTGAAGATCATGCCCATGCCCATCAGCGTGAACGCCGTGGGGAAGCCGAGCATGATGGCCACGACCACCAGCGACAGCATCAGCAGGCCGATGTGGCCGCGCTCGATCTGGTCGACGCTGACCAGCATGTAGAGTGCCGCCGCGACGATCACCCCCATCAGGCCGAAGCCGAACCAGAGTTCCTTGCGGATCTTCACAGCGACCCCCTTTCGGCCGGGGGCGACGCCACGACGCCGCCACGCTCGTCCGGGTTGACGACCGCATCGTCGGCATGGACCATGGCCTTGAGCTTTTCGACGTCCACTTCCTCCACGTCCTCGCCGCGCGACGGCCATTCGCCGTCCCGCAGGCAGATCACGCAGCGGGCGATCTCGACGAAGCCCTGGAGCAGCAGGATGGCGCCGGCGAACGAGATGAAGAACTTGAAGGGGTACACCGGCAGCGGGTCCGCGTTGAAGGTCTGCTCGCGGATGGCGAGCGACTCGGAGAAATAGATCCAGCCGGCCCAGGTCAGGGCGACCACGCCGGGCAGGAAGAAGATGATGTAGAGGATCAGGTCCAGCGTGGCCTGGGTGCGTGGGCGGAAGAAGCCGTACAGCACGTCGCCGCGGACGTGGCCGTCCTTGGCCAGGGTGTAGGCGCCGGCCATCATGAACAGCACGCCGTACTGCATGATCTGCGCGTCCAGCATCCAGCCGTGCGGCTCGCCCAGCGCGTAGCGGGAGAAGACCTCCCAGGAGATCATCAACGTCAGCGAGACGATGAGCCAGGCGAACAGCTTGCCCAGCCACGTGGACAGGCGGTCGATCGCCAGAAGTAGTTTCTGCATGGTGGTCCCTTGGACCCCTCTCTGGAGCCCAGACACGCAAAGGGCGGCTGTGTCGCAGCCGCCCTCTGGACTGGCCCGGGAAGGGGCGATCAGCTCTTCTTGGCGCCCTTGCCGAAGTAGCGGTTGTAGGCCATGCGGAAATCGACCGTGTAGTCGTTCTGCCACTGGCCGGCGCGCGAAGCGAACGCCCTCTGCGAGTCCAGCACCTTCTTGAAGTGCGGGTTCTCGGCGGCCTTCTTGGCCGTGACCTTGTCCCACGCATCGAGCTGGGCCCGCAGGATGGAGTCGGGCGTCTTGTAGAAGTTGACCTTGTCCTTGGTCTTGAGCTCGATGTAGTCCTTCGAATTGCGGTCGATCGCCTTCCAGCTCATGTCGGCGCTGGCGGCCTGCACGCCGTAATCGATGATCGACTTGAGCTCGGCCGGCAGGGCGTTGTACTTGGCCTTGTTGAACAGGATCTCGAACTGCTCGCCGGACTGGTGGAAGCTTTGCAGCATGCAGTTCTTGGCGACGTCGGGGAAGCCCAGCACGCGGTCGGACGAGGAGTTGTTGAACTCCGCCGCGTCGAGCAGGCCGCGGTCGAGCGCCGGCACGATCTCGCCACCGGGCAGCGGGTTGACGGCCACGCCCAGTTCATTGAACACGTCCACCGCCAGGCCGACCGTGCGGAACTTCAGGCCCTTGAGTTGCGACACGTTCGAGACCGGCTTGCGGAACCAGCCGAGCGGCTGCACCGGCATCGGGCCGTACAGGTAGGAAACCACGTCCATGTTGATGGACTTGTAGATCTCCTCCAGCAGCGCCTTGCCGCCGCCGTAGTAGTGCCAGGCCAGCACCATGTTGGGGTCCATGCCGAAGGCCGGGCCGGAGCCCCACAGGGCCAGCGCCGAGTTCTTGCCATAGTGGTAGGCGACCACGCCATGGCCACCGTCGAGCGTGCCCTTGTTGACTGCTTCGAGCAGCTGGAAGGCGGGGACCACCGCGCCGGCGGGCAGCACCTCGATCTTCAGCTTGCCCCCGGCCATGTCGTTGATCTTCTTGGCGAAGTCCTGCGCGTACTCGTGGAAGATGTCCTTCGAGGGCCAGGTGCTCTGGAAGCGGAACAAGGCCGGCGCGGTTTGCGCCATGACCATCGGCGCGGCCACGCCGGCGCCGGCGGCAATCGCCGCGCCCTTGAGCAGGCTTCGGCGGGGGGTGCTGGGAATCGTCATGATGAAGTCTCCTGTCCAGTCTGTCTGGTTGGTTAACAGGTCTATCTTTGAAGTAGGCGGACGCACGGCTTGAGAGGGTTTACACGGAGGGCGCGTGCGACCAATGCTTGCGCTTCATACTTATGCCCTACGGATGGACGTGCTCAACCGCGTGCGAGGCTCGCCTCGTCAGCCTGTTGCCAGCTTCGGGTCCGCCCGTGAGCGACCCGGCGAGCGTTGCAGGCACTGGCAGAATCGGGTCTGACACCATGGCAGAGTCGAAGCGATCCCCCTTGGCCGGCCGGGAGCCCCCGGCATCCCCGGACGATGTGCAAGCCCCCCGCCCGGCCCGGGGCTATGCCGGCGACGTGACGCCCGCGCTGGCCTGCGACTGGTGGCGCAGCGGCGAAGCGGTGCTGGTGGACGTGCGCAGCGACGCCGAACGCGAATGGGTCGGCTTCATCCCGGGCGCGGTCGCGCTGCCCTGGAAGCAGTGGCCCGGCATGGCGCAGAACCCCGCATTCGATGCCGGCCTGCGAGCCGCCGTGCCGCCCGGCAAGAAGGCCGTGATGCTGTGCCGCAGCGGCGTGCGCTCGGTCGCCGCCGCGCGGCGCGCCACCGAGCTGGGGCTGGAGGCCTACAACATCCTCGAAGGCTTCGAAGGCGATGCCGACGAGAACGGACACCGCGGCCTCAAGGGCGGCTGGCGCCATCGCGGCCTGCCCTGGCGCCAGAACTGATGGCCTTTCCTTTCTTGCGGACGAAGCAATGCCAGTGAACCTTTCCGCCCCGCGCGCGGGCGATCTCCGGCCCGTTCCCGGGCTTTCCATCGGCGTGGCCGAAGCGGGCGTGCGCAAGGCCAACCGCAAGGACCTGACGGTATTCCTGCTGGAGCCGGGCGCTGCCGTGGCCGGCGTATTCACCGGCAACCGTTTCTGCGCCGCCCCGGTGCAGGTATGCCGTGAACACCTTCCGGGCGGCCACATCCGCGCGCTGGTGGTCAACACCGGCAACGCCAATGCGGGCACGGGGGAGGAGGGCCTTGCCCGCGCACGCGCCACCTGCGACGCGCTGGCAAGGCAGCTCGGCATCGCGGCCGACCAGGTGCTGCCGTTTTCCACCGGCGTGATCATGGAGCCGCTGCCGCTCGATCGGATCGAAGCCGGGCTGCCGGCAGCACTGGCCGACGCGCGGGCCGACAACTGGCTGCGGGCGGCCGAAGGCATCATGACCACCGACACCGTGGCGAAGGCCGCCAGCGCCATGGTCCGCATCGGCGCCGCCGAGGTCACGGTCACCGGCATCAGCAAGGGCGCCGGCATGATCCGGCCCAACATGGCGACCATGCTGGGGTTCCTGGCCACCGACGCCCGCATCGCTCAGCCGCTGCTGCAGCAGCTTGCGCAGCAACTGGCCGACGGGTCCTTCAACCGCGTGACGGTGGACGGCGACACGTCCACCAACGACTCCTTCATCGTCATGGCCACCGGCAAGGCCGGCCATGCACCCGTCACTTCCCTGGACAGCCCCGAGGGGCAGGCGCTGAAGGACGCGATGCTGCAGGTCTCGCGCCGGCTCGCGCAGGCCATCGTGCGCGACGGCGAAGGAGCGACCAAGTTCATCACGGTGCAGGTCGAGGGCGGCCGCAGCGCGGCCGAGTGCCGGCAGGTCGCCTACGCGATCGCGCATTCGCCGCTGGTCAAGACGGCGTTCTTCGCCAGCGATCCGAACCTCGGGCGCATCCTGGCGGCCGTCGGCTATGCCGGCATCGCCGACCTCGACCCGGCCACCATCGACCTGTGGCTGGACGACGTGCACGTCGCGCACCGGGGTGGACGCAACCCGGCCTACCGCGAGGAGGACGGCCAGCGGGTGATGAGGCAGTCCGAGATCACGGTGCGCGTGGGCCTGGGCCGGGGGCAGGCGGCGGACACGGTCTGGACCTGCGACCTCAGCCACGAGTACGTGAGCATCAACGCGGACTACCGCTCATGAGCGAGCGCCTCGACCTGCTGCTGGTGCGTGCCGACCGGCTGCTCGATCGCCTGGAAGCGATCCTGCCGCAGCCGCTGGCGGCGCCGGATTGGGATGCCGCCATCGCCTGGCGCTACCGCAAGCGCGCCTCGGGGCTGGGCTCGCTGGATCCGGTGCGCCATGTCGCAGCGATCCGGCTGGACGATCTCAAGGAGATCGACCCGCAGAAGGAGCGCGTCCAGCGCAACACGCAGCAATTCGTGGCCGGCCAGCCCGCCAACAACGTGCTGCTGACCGGCGCGCGCGGCACCGGCAAGTCCTCCCTGATCAAGGCCTGCCTGAACGAATACGCGCCGCAGGGCCTGCGCCTGATCGAAGTGGACAAGGCCGACATGACCGACCTGCCGGACATCGTCGAGATCGTCGGCGGCCGGCCCGAGAAGTTCATCGTGTTCTGCGACGACCTCAGCTTCGAGGAGGGCGAACCCGGCTACAAGGCCCTGAAGTCCATCCTCGACGGCTCGGTTGCGGCCGCCACGCCCAACCTGCTGGTCTATGCCACCAGCAACCGGCGCCACCTGCTGCCCGAGTACATGAAGGAGAACCTCAGTTACACCCACACCGACGATGGCGAAGTGCATCCCGGCGAAGTGGTCGAGGAGAAGATCTCGCTGTCCGAGCGCTTCGGTCTCTGGGTGAGCTTCTATCCCTTCACCCAGGAGGAGTACCTCGCCATCACGGCGCAGTGGCTGAGGTCCTTCGGCGTGCCGCCGGGGGCCGTCGACCCGGCCCGCGCGGAGGCGCTGGTCTGGGCGCTCGAGCGCGGCTCGCGCAGCGGCCGCGTGGCTTATCAGTTCGCGCGCGACTGGGCCGGCCGGCACCCGGCATGACGGGGGTCCTGGTCGCCGACGCCGACCGGCCGCGCGAAGGCGGCCCCGACCGCAAGCAGGTGGAGGTCGCCGTCGGCGTGCTGGTGCGCCCGGACGGCCGCTTCCTGCTCACCAGCCGGCCCGAGGGCAAGGTCTATGCGGGCTACTGGGAATTCCCCGGCGGCAAGGTCGAACCGGGCGAGACCATCGAGACCGCGTTGCGGCGCGAGCTGGTCGAGGAGATCGGCGTGGTGATCGGCGCCGTGCACCCATGGCGCGTCGAGAGGGTCGATTACCCGCATGCGCTGGTGCGCCTGAATTTCTGCAAGGTGTTCGACTGGGCCGGCGAGCTGCACATGCACGAGGGCCAGAGCGGTTCCTGGGAAACGCTGCCGGTGCGGGTGCGGCCGGTGCTGCCCGGCACGGTGCCGGTGCTGCATTGGTTCGCCCGGGAGCGCGGCTTTTCGGGCGCCACCCATGCGGGCGGCTGAGGATCACTGCAGCTTCGGATCGCCGAAGGGCTGGTCGTCCGGGGGCGTTTGGTCCGGCACCCGGAAGCTCTCGCTCGCCCAGGCCCCCAGGTCCAGGCCCTTGCAGCGCTTGCTGCAGAAGGGCCGGTAGGGGTTGGCGGGCGCATAGATGCTGATGCCGCCGCACTGCGGGCACTTCACCACCCGCTGCGGCGCCGCCTTGCCGCTCTCGCTTGCCATGCTCAGGAACACAGGGTCAGTTCGAAACCTGCATTCTCGTGGCTGGGCTGCAGCCGGTCGCTGCCCTCCTGGCGCATCAGGCGCACCGAAACCATCAGCCGGTTGCCGCTGATCTCGGGCACCAGCTGCATCGCCGGGGCTATGCGCAGGCGCAGCAGCTGGAAACTGCGGCCCTGCGGCAGCGTCTGCTGGAAGTGCCCGTCGGTCGCCATCACCTTCTGCGCCGTCCCCGAGTCGCGCAGCATCTTGAGCAGCAGGTGCACCGATTCGGCCAGCGGGCCGAGGCAGCGCGCCCAGCGGCCCAGGTCGGCCTGGCGGGTCGGCGCGTCGAGCTGCTGCCAGGCGAAGTAGCCGGGCAGGTCGAACTCGCAGGTGCCGCCGGGGATGCCGATGCGGCTGCGGATGCTCATCAGCCATTCGTTCTCGGTCAGCGACTGGCCGGCCTTGCCGGGCTGGCCGTTGAGCGCCGCGAAGCAGGCATCGAGCTGGCCCACCACTTCGTCGAGCACCCCTTCCGCGATGGCCGGGTTGCCGCGGTAGCCGTTGAGGACCGACTTCTGCTTCTCCAGGTCCTTCATCACGTCGGACTTCAGGTCGGCGCGCGCGGCCACGTCCATCACCTCGAACAGCGTGGCCAGCGCGTAGTGGTGGTCGAGCGGGTGCTCGCGCGGGACCAGTTCGCCGAGGCGGCGGAACAGGTGCTCCAGCCGCAGGTAGGTCCGGATTCGTTCGTTGAACGGGTACTCGTAGAGGATCACGCGGGCGGCAATGTGGGAGGCATGCGCTGACGCCCCATCATAGCCCGAAGCCCCTGCCTGCCTGCCGCACCTGGGCCTCGAGTCCGCCGAGCGAAAGCCCGCCGTCGTTGAAGATCACGGCGTCGGCTGCCGCCAGCCGCAGCGCGCGCGGCGCCTGCGCCGCGATGATCGCCTCCACCTGCGCGGGCTCGAGCGCGCTGCGCGCCACCACGCGGGCCACCTGCGTCGCGGGCGTGCAGTCGACCACCAGCACCCGGTCCACCTGCCGGCGCCAGCGGCCCGACTCCACCAGCAGCGGAATGTCGAACACGATGCACGGGGCACCGGCCATCAGCGCTGCCTGCACCTGGCGCTCGGTCTCGACGCCCACCAGCGGATGGACGATGGCCTCCAGCTCGCGCCGGGCCTGTGGCTGCGCGTACACGTGCTCGCGCATGCGCTCGCGGTCGAGCGCGCCCTCGGCGGTGATGAACGCCGGGCCAAAGCGGGCGGCGATCGCCGGGATGGCCGCGCCGCCCGGCGCGGTGCTGGCGCGCGAGATGGCGTCGGCGTCGATGGCGGCGGCGCCCAGCCCGGCCAGCATCCGCAGCACCGTGCTCTTGCCGCTGCCGATGCCGCCGGTCAGGCCGATGCGCATCGCGGCCATGGCTACAGGCCGATCACGCGCAGGATGGCCGAAGGCCCGAACACCAGTGCGGTCAGGCCCGCGCCGGCGAGGAAGGGACCGAAGGGGATGGCGCCGCCCTCGCGCAGGTTGTCTGAGAGCTTCATGGCGATGCCGATGATCGCGCCGATCACCGATGCCATCAGCACCATGGGCACCAGCGCCTGCCATCCGAACCACGCCCCCAGCGCGGCGAACAGCTTGAAGTCGCCGTAGCCCATGCCCTCCTTGCCGGTGAGCAGCTTGAAGCCCTTGTAGACCAGCCACAGCGACAGGTAGCCCGCCACGGCGCCCCAGAGCGACTGCTGCAGGGTCAGGCCGTTCCAGCGCAGCGCGGCCGCGATCAGGCCGGCCCACACCAGCGGCAGCGTGATGTCGTCCGGCAGCAGGGTGGTGTCCCAGTCGATCAGGGCCAGCGCCAGCAGGGCGGCGGCAAAGCCGCACCAGGCCGCGGCTGTCCAGCTGATTCCCCACTTCCAGGCGCAGAAGGCGAACAGCCCCGCCGTGGCGAGCTCCACCAGCGGGTAGCGCACGCCGATCGGCGTGCCGCAGGAGGAACACCTGCCGCGCAGGGCCAGGTAGCTCAGGACCGGAATGTTCTCGTACCAGCGGATCGCGTGGCCGCAGTTGCGGCAGCGCGAGCGCGGCCGCGCCAGGTCGAACGGTTCGCCGGCCGCGGGCTCCTGCCCGGCCAGCTCGGCGCATTCGGCCGCCCACTGGCGCTCCAGCATCTTCGGCAGCCGGTAGATGACCACGTTCAGGAAGCTGCCTACCAGCAGCCCGAGGACGCCGGCCAGCGCGGCGCCCAGGCCCGCAGTCAGCATCAGACGACCTGGCCGAGCTTGAAGATAGGCAGGTACATCGACACCACGATGCCGCCGATCAGGCCGCCCAGGAACACGATGATGATCGGCTCCATCAGGCTGGACAGGCCGGCGACCATGTCGTCGACCTCGGCCTCGTAGAAATCGGCCGCCTTGCCCAGCATGTGGTCGATGGAGCCGGACTCCTCGCCGATGGCGCACATCTGCAGCACCATGGTCGGGAACACGTTGGCGTTGGTCATGGCCGCGGTCAGGCTGGTGCCGGTGGACACCTCCTGCTGGATCTTCCCGGTGGCCGCCTGGTAGACCGTGTTGCCGGCCGCGCCGCCGACCGAATCGAGCGCCTCCACCAGGGGCACCCCGGCGGCGAACATGGTGGCCAGGGTGCGCGTCCAGCGGGCGATCACCGACTTGTAGACCAGGTCGCCGAATACCGGCAGCTTGAGCATCAGCCGGTCCATGAACGCCTGCACCTTCTCGTTGCGCTTCCAGGCCTGCATGAAGAAGTAGACGCCGCCGCCGACGCCACCGAAGATCAGCCACCAGTACTGGACGAAATACTCGCTGACGGCCATCACGAACAGCGTGGGCGCCGGCAGGTCGGCGCCGAACGAGGTGAACACCTCCTTGAAGGCCGGGATCACGAAGATCATGATCACCGCCACCACCACGAAGGCCACCACCACCACCGAGATCGGGTACATCAGGGCCGACTTGATCTTGGACTTGATGCCCTCGGTCTTCTCCATGTAGACCGCCAGCCGGTCCAGCAGCGTCTCCAGGATGCCCGCGGCCTCTCCGGCCTCGACCAGGTTGCAGTACAGGTTGTCGAAGTACAGCGGGTACTTGCGGAAGGCGGCCGACAGCGAGGTGCCGGTCTCCACGTCGGTGCGGATGTCGTTGAGCAGCTTGGCGACGCTGGCATTGGCGTTGCCGCGGCCGACGATGTCGAAGGCCTGCAGCAGCGGCACGCCCGCCTTCATCATGGTGGCCAGCTGGCGGGTGAAGATCGCGATGTCCTTGGGCCTGATCTTCTGGCCCGCGCGCATGCGGCGCTTCCTGATCTTGCTGGGCGTGATGCCCTGGCGGCGCAGGGCGGCCTGGACCTGGTTCTCGCCGGCGGCGCGGGTCTCGCCGCGGACCTGCTTGCCGTTGCGGTCGCGGCCCTCCCATTCGAAGACGAACTCCGTGACCTTCGTTGCGGTTGCCGTCGCCATGAAGTACTCCTCTTTTTTTCCTGCCTGCGGTCTATTCGTTCGTGCAGCCGAGCACTTCCTCGAGCGAGGTCATGCCCGTACGGACCTTGTGCAGCCCGGATTGGCGCAGGCTCTTGACGCCCTCGCTGCGGGCCTGGGCGGCGATTTCCATGGAACTGCCGTCGCGCAGGATGATGCGCTGGATCTCCTCGCTGATCGGCATGACCTGGTAGATGCCGACGCGGCCCTTGTAGCCGTTGTTGCACATGTTGCAGCCGACCGGCCGGTACGGGGTCCAGGTGCCGTCGACCTCCTCCTCGGTGAAGCCGGCTTCGATCAGGGTCTCGTGCGGGATGTCAGCCGGCTGCTTGCAGTTGACGCAGAGGCGCCGCGCCAGCCGCTGCGCGGTGATCAGGATCACGCTGGAGGCGATGTTGAACGGCGCGATGCCCATGTTGCGCATGCGCGTGAGCGTGGTCGGAGCGTCGTTGGTGTGCAGCGTGGAGAGCACCAGGTGGCCGGTCTGCGCCGCCTTGATGGCGATGTCGGCGGTCTCCAGGTCGCGGATCTCGCCGACCATGATCACGTCCGGGTCCTGGCGCAGGAACGACTTGAGCGCGGCGGCGAAGGTGAGCCCGGCCTTGTCGTTGACGTTGACCTGGTTGACGCCCGGCAGGTTGATTTCGGACGGGTCTTCGGCGGTGGAGATGTTCACCCCGGGCTTGTTCAGGATGTTCAGGCAGGTGTAGAGCGACACCGTCTTGCCCGAGCCGGTGGGGCCCGTGACCAGCACCATGCCGTAGGGCCGGCTGACGGCATTGAGCAGGCGCTCCTTCTCCTCGGCCTCGTAGCCGAGCGCGTCGATGCCCAGCTTGGCGCTGCTCGGGTCCAGGATCCGGATCACGATCTTCTCGCCGAACAGCGTGGGCAGCGTGCTGACGCGGAAGTCGATCACCCGGTCGGGGCCGACCTTGAGCTTCATGCGGCCGTCCTGGGGCACCCGCTTCTCGGAAATGTCCATCCGCGAGATGACCTTGATGCGCGAGGCCAGCTTGTCCTTGATCGCGATCGGCGGGGAGGCGATCTCGCGCAGCTCGCCGTCGATGCGGAAGCGCACCCGGTAGGTGTGCTCGTAGGGTTCGAAATGCAGGTCGGACGCGCGCATGCTGAACGCGTCCAGCAGCATCTTGTGCAGGAACTTGACGACGGGGGCGTCGTCGACCTCCGAGCCCGCCGACTTCTCGTCCTCGTCGACGACCGAGTCCTCCATCGTCGACTCGTCGAACTCGAAGTCCTCGCCGACGATGTTCTCCATCGCCTGGGTGGTGCTGGTCGCGTGGGCCTCCACCATCCGGGTCAGCTTGTCGTATTCGGCGATGACCCAGTCCACGCCCATCTGCGTGGCGAACTTGATCTTGTCGGCGGCCTGCTGGTCGGAGGGGTCGGCGGTGGCGACGATGAGCCGGTTGTTGCGCTTGGACAGCACCACCACGCGGATGGCCTGGCACAGCTTGGTATCCAGCAGGTTCTTCGGCAGCCGCTGCACGTCGACCGCGTCCAGGTCCAGCAGCGGAGCGCCGTAGGCGGTCGACATGGTGTGCGCCAGGTCGGAGGGCGACACCGCCCCGGAGCCGGTCAGCTCGGCGATGAAGCTGCTGCGGTTGGCCTGCGCCTTGCGGTACAGCTCCTCGGCCGATTTCTGCCCGAGCTTGCCGGCCGACACCAGCGCCCGTGCCAGCCCGGGCAGCGCCAGGGCGGGAGCATCGGTGAGTGCGGGGTCGACGGCGGCCATCGTTGGGTGGTGGGATCAGGCGCCCCCGCTGGGGCGAAGGGCATCCAGCTGATCATCGCCTAAAGCCCAACCGGTGTAAATCTTGCGTGTGGCGCCGGGCGCAAAGACAGTCGACGCGGGACGGCGCACTCGCGCAGGATGTCACGCGCAGGAACCGGGAGCCTTCCGGGTTCTGGGCGGTGCGACCGAGCAGGTAACCGCGGGTAACCGGGAGTCTCCTTCATCGCTGCCACCGGGGCCACTGGAAGGCGCAGTTGTCGGCGGCGGCCGGGCTGCGTTCGCTACAATCGCGCCCGCACTCGTCATTGGGGAGTAGCCGCCCTGCGCCTGCAGGGGTTCGCGTCAACAGACTTGGTCTTCATGACCATGGCGCGAGCAGCTCCACGCCTGGCAAGACCTTTGACCGCACTGCCTCCGGATTGGGCCGGGGACGCCGTGCGGTCCATGGTTTTCGCCGGCCCCTGGGGACTCCTCGTTTCATGGAAGCCTTTCTCGTCTCCACCGGCGTCGTCGCGCTCGGTGAAATGGGCGACAAGACCCAGTTGCTGGCGATCGTGCTGGCTGCGATGTTCCGCAAGCCCGTGCCGATAGTGCTTGGCATCCTGGCCGCGACATTGCTGAACCACGCGGCCGCAGGTGCGGCTGGCGGCTGGGTGGCAGCCGCGCTCGGACCGGACGTGCTGCGCTGGGTCATCGGAGCATCGTTCCTGGCCATGGCAGCCTGGATGCTCATCCCGGACAAGATTGACGAAGACGAGGTCACCAGGGAGAAGCCCCGGTTTGGCGTGTTCGGTACCACCCTGGTCGCGTTCTTCCTGGCCGAGATGGGCGACAAGACCCAGATTGCGACGGTGGCCCTGGCGGCCCGTTACACGGACATCGTTCAGGTGGTGATTGGAACCACTTTGGGCATGATGCTGGCGAACGTGCCGGCCGTGTTCCTGGGTGACAGGATCGCAAAGAAGGTGTCCATGCGACTGGTGCACGCCATCAGCGCGGCCATTTTCGGCGTACTGGGGGTGCTTACCCTGTTGAACGCGGGCAAGCTTTTCTGAGCAGTGCAGGAGGGGGTCGGGGGCTCCACTTGCCCGCCATGAACACCGCCAGCATTCGTTGGATCTGGCGCAGGCTCCTTCCGAGCCGCGCCGCGCCGCGAAAACGCCCTTCGCGGCGCCAAGTGGATTGGAAAGGAATCTGGTCGGGGTGAGAGGATTCGAACCTCCGGCCTCTACGTCCCGAACGTAGCGCTCTACCAGGCTAAGCTACACCCCGATGGCCGCTCGCGGGCGCCGCGGCCTGATCCGGCGGATCAGTTGCGACGCTCGAGCAGCTGAGCCGCCAATTGTACCAAACCCTCGGAGTAGTCATTGCGCGGCAGGCGCTGCGCGCACGCGATCGCGCGCCTGGCTTCGGCGGCGGCTGCGGCGCGCGTCACGTCCAGCGCGCCGGTTTCGCGCACCACCGCAATGATGGCGTCCAGCTCGCGCGTGGCACCGTTCTCGATCGCATGCCGGATCAGCTCGCTCTGGCGCGGGGTGCCGCGCTCCATGGCGGCGATCAGCGGCAGCGTGGCCTTGCCCTCGCGCAGGTCGTCACCGAGGTTCTTGCCCATCTCGTGGGTGTCGCCGTCGTAGTCGAGCACGTCGTCGATCACCTGGAAGGCGGTGCCGAGGGCCTGCCCGTATTCCGCGCTGGCTTCTTCCAGGTCGGCGCCCGCGCCGGCCAGCACGGCGCCCAGGCGGGCGCTGGCCTCGAACAGCTTGGCGGTCTTGGAGCGGATCACGCGCAGGTAGGCGGCCTCGTCGAGCGAGGCGTCGTGCATGTTCATCAGCTGCAGCACCTCGCCCTCGGCGATCACGTTGGTGGCATCGGCCAGGATCGCCATCACCCGCATGTCGCCGGCCTCCAGCATCATCTGGAAGGCACGGGAGTAGAGGAAGTCGCCCACCAGCACGCTGGCGGGATTACCGAAGCTCTCGTTGGCGGTGGCCCGGCCGCGGCGCAGGGTGGACTCGTCGACCACGTCGTCGTGCAGCAGCGTGGCGGTGTGGATGAACTCGACGACGGCCGCCAGGTTGGAGCGTTGCGGCCCCCGGCAGTCCAGCGCCGCGCTCACCAGCAGCAGCAGGGCCGGGCGCAGGCGCTTGCCGCCGGCCGAGATGATGTAGCGGGAGACCTGCCCCACCAGCGGAACGCCCGAGTCGAGGCGCCGGGCGATGACTGCATCGACCTCGAGCATGTCATCGGCGATCAGGGAGAGCACCGAGGCGGTGCTGGCGGCAGGGGCAGTCAAGGCGGGTACGGCAGTTGGCGCGCGATTATAGGAAGTGGCCCCGCCATGCCCGGCGCGCCGTGTTAGTGGCCGCAAACCATGGTATAGTCGCAGGCTCCCCGGGAAATCCGTCCTGGCGGAGACTCCCTTTCTCGAGAGGTCTCACATGTACGCGGTCATAAAAACCGGCGGCAAGCAGTATCGCGTTGCCTCCGGCGAAAAGATCAAAGTAGAACAGATTGCTGCGGACGTAGGCCAGGAAATCGTGATCGACCAAGTGCTGGCCGTCGGCGACGGCAGCGACCTGAAGATCGGCACGCCCCTGGTGTCCGGCGCCACCGTCAAGGCCACGGTCGTCGCCCATGGCAAGCACGACAAGGTGCGCATCTTCAAGATGCGTCGCCGCAAGCACTACCAGAAGCGCCAGGGCCACCGCCAGCAGTTCACCGAGCTGCAGATCGGCGCCATCGCGGCCTGAGGCCGCCTTCGTCCCCGACTGAATAGAGGTTGAAATGGCACAGAAAAAAGGCGGCGGCTCCACGCGCAACGGGCGGGATTCCCAGCCCAAGATGCTCGGCGTCAAGGCGTTCGGCGGCGAGCTGATCAGCGCCGGCTCCATCATCGTGCGCCAGCGCGGCACCCGGTTCCACCCGGGCACCAACGTCGGCGTCGGCCGCGACCACACGCTGTTCGCGCTGGTCGACGGCCACGTCCAGTTCGCCACCAAGGGCGCGCTGAACAAGCAGACCGTAAACGTGGTTCCGGCGTAAGCCGCCAGGCTTTCCGCAACGAAGGCCCTGCGTCGCAAGCGCAGGGCCTTTTTCGTCAAGAACCAGCTCCTGGGATCCCGGCATGAAATTCGTGGACGAAGCCTTCATCGACGTCGCCGCCGGCGACGGGGGGAACGGCTGCGTCTCCTTCCGGCACGAGAAGTACAAGGAGTTCGGCGGCCCCAACGGCGGCGACGGCGGCCGCGGCGGCCACGTGTACGCGGTGGCGGACCCCAACCTCAACACGCTGGTGGATTACCGGTTCTCGCGCCGCCACGAAGCCAGGCGCGGCGAGCACGGCATGGGTTCGGACATGTTCGGCGCCGCCGGGGCCGACGTCACGCTGAAGATGCCCGTGGGCACCATCATCAGCGACGCCGGAACCGGCGAAGTGCTGCACGAGTTGCTGGTGCCGGGCGAAACCATCGTCCTGGCCAAGGGCGGCGACGGCGGCTTCGGCAACATGCGCTTCAAGAGCTCGATCAACCGGGCGCCGCGGCAGAAGACGCCGGGCTGGCCGGGCGAGAAGAAGAGCCTGAAGCTCGAGCTCAAGGTGCTGGCCGACGTCGGCCTGCTCGGCATGCCCAACGCGGGCAAGTCCACCCTGATCGCCGCGGTCTCCAATGCGCGGCCCAAGATCGCCGACTATCCCTTCACCACCCTGCACCCCAACCTGGGCGTGGTGCGGGTCGGGCCGGAGCAGAGCTTCGTGGTAGCCGACGTGCCGGGGCTGATCGAGGGTGCCTCGGAAGGCGCCGGCCTGGGCCACCAGTTCCTGCGCCATCTGCAGCGCACCCGGCTGCTGCTCCACCTGGTGGACGTGGCGCCCTTCGACGAGGCCGTCGATCCGGTGGCCCAGGCCCGGGCGATCGCCGCCGAACTGAAGAAGTACGACAAGTCGCTGTACGACAAGCCGCGCTGGCTGGTGCTGAACAAGATCGACATGGTGCCGGCCGGCGAGCGCGACGCGCTCGTGAAGGCATTCGTGCGCCGCCTGCGCTACAAGGGCCCGGTGTTCCGTATCTCGGCGCTCACGCGCGAGGGTTGCGAGGAACTGGTGCAGGCCGTGTACCAGCACCTGCACGCGCGCCGGGCGCAGGAGCAGCCGGCGGCCGACCAGGACCCGCGCTTTGCCGCGCCCGAGGGTGGAAAGGACCCCGCATGAGACACCCTGTGTCAACCCCCCGCTGTTTGAAGCAGCAGTTTGGCCCCGCCGTGGCGTGCCGGATCGTAGGGTTTGTGGTCCTGCCAGGCGCGCCAGATCACGCGCAGCCATGCTCT